>ONKA01000046.1 GCA_900318265.1 uncultured Bacteroidales bacterium
ATGCCAAGGCAAAAAAAAAGCCCTCGCGACTGGCAAGAGCTTCATTCTTTTGATATGGTTCAACTTACTTGGCTTCCTTCTTCTCGAAGAACTTCTTGTACTTGTTGTTGAACTTATCAACACGACCGGCGCTGTCGACGAGCTTCATCTTACCCGTGTAGAAGGGGTGTGATGCGCTGGAGATTTCGAGCTTCACCAGAGGATATTCGTTGCCGTCTTCCCACTTGATGGTTTCCTTAGTGTTGATGGTCGAGCGCGACATGAAAGTCACATCATTCGACATATCTTTGAAAACAACCAGTCTGTAATTCTTAGGGTGAATGTCTTTTTTCATCGCTTACTTTCCTTTTGATTTTGAGTGTGCAAAAGTACAACATTTTATTGGAATGGCAATCGTTTTGGAGATTTTTTTTTACACAATACACCAATAAACTAAATTTCAATGATTTACGCTACAAATTACGCCTCTTTACGATTTCTCGGGATGCAAATAATTCATTAGAATTGCCCGCCTTATGTCGTAATTCATTTCCACTGCGAGCACTTTTTCGGGATTGACACCAAAATCGGCAAGCGTGCGCGTCACCAATGACTTGAAACTGCTGTCCAGACCTGCCATAAGCACGTAATCAAAGTCAGCATCGACGATGGACTCCACTGGATCGACATTCATTCCGACTCGACGGTACTCCCAATAATAAGGATCAATCCACCCTGTGATTTCCACCTTGCCTGTGGCCTCCAGCCGACGGTACATCTGCTGTCCAAAAGTGCCAGCGCCTCCGATGACGACCTTCTTCCCTTCGATATTCCTATTGTAAATGCTGTTCAACACCATGTCGTTGGCAATATTGGTAATGCCACCACAACGCACGATATAGACCGCCAACATCGCATCATCGACTTGCTTTTTCAACTCATACTCAGCAGGATAGTCCTTAACCGCATTTTGCAAATAATAGTAAACCGACTTTAGTCGTTCCGCTTCGATAGACAAGCTTGTCATCGATTTCAACATCGAATCGGAGCGTTGACGGTAATGGTAGGAATAATTGTCTGTCAATACAATCTTCTTGGCAGCAAGCATGGCAGGATAGACCGCCGCTCCGTCTTCCATCACGGAAAATCCGTCCTCCACCACCATTTGGAACGGGATGATAGCCTCACGACGGAAGAGTTTGTTCCAATGGTAGGTGGTCACGCCAAAGCGAAAGAAACTACCGTACGACATCATGTTTTTGCGGAGAAACTCCATCGATTCGCCTTCGTAAACCCCAGATGGCAATGCGTTTTGCAGGTACATCGACTTACGATACAGGTCGCGCGTGCAACCGCCCACAGCAATATCTGCATCACAGGCTGTAATCGTGTTGAACATCGACTGGAAGTAGCCAGAGCCCACCCAGTCGTCGCCGTCCACGAAGCCGATATACTCGCCTTGGGCTATCGCTACGCCAGCTTTCCTGGCCGTAACGATGCCTCCATTTTCTTTATGAATCACTTTAATCCTTTTGTCTTTGGAGGCATAAAGGTCGCAAATCTGCGGGCAACGGTCGGGCGACCCGTCGTCGACCAAGATGATTTCGAGATTCTGATAAGTCTGTTGCATGAGGCTCTCGATGCAGTGCCCCACATATCTTTCAATCCCGTAAATCGGGACAATAACACTAATTAATGGTTGATTCATATTTGTTGGGTTTTGGTTGATCAAATTAAACAAATCTCCGGCACAAGCTAGTCCTAACGAGAAGAACAAACAGCTCGAACCGTCCGGCCGTATGCCCTACCAAAGGTGTTGTAGAGGTCGCAGTCCTCAAAACTGATGATGAATTGGAAGCCTTTTACACCGTCAGGAGCGTCCTTGTGGAGCGTACTTGACCAATAGGAGCCTTCGTCGCCGATGAGGCGAGACTCTTCGTCATAACGGCTATCCCCAGCAGGCAGGAAGATGCTATTGCCATTACGAGCGGTGAAAAGACATCCTTTCACTCCGTTAATTGTAGTCCAAGAATGGGTGCATTTTCTCAGCAGCTCGACCCATTGGTTATAGGTCGGAGTGCACCATCCCTCACCCCAGTTGGCCGTAGCGGCATCGTCATTCGGTTGAAGGGTGACCAAATCGTCAGTGAAACCATTGAAACCAAAATCAGATTTGCTACAATACTTTGTGAGCAGGTTGTAGTCACTTTTGCAGTATTTATAGGTGCTCCAATTATAGGTGGCTTTCGGCGCGGTCTCACCCCAAGCAAAATAATCGCCGTATTGATCGGGGCTTTCGGCGCCCACGTTACAAGTCGCCCACATCGTGCCACTCGGCAATCCGAGGTCGATGTAATCGTGGCCTTTGTATGTGCCGTTACCGGCATTATGTTTCTTGCATCCAGCTGTGCAAACTAACGTTATCGCTAGGATTACCGTTGCTATGGTCTTGATAGATTTTTGCATTTTACGTTTTTTTTGATTTTTGGCTGCAAAAGTAACGTTTTTTAGAGAAAATGCTCGTTATTCCATAGAAAAACCTAAATATTTCAAAAAAGGTTGGGCACATGGTTTTATTTCTTATCTTTGCAGCAAAATAAACGAGTTAAACTTAATCAACAAATTATAAACCAACAAATTAAACAACAAACTGTAATGAAACAGGCTTTTAATTTCAACGCAGGTCCCTGCGTATTGCCCAAGCAGGCTATCGAAAGCACCGTCAAGGCGCTCTATGATTTCGACAACACCGGTATCGGTATCGCCGAGATTTCTCACCGCACCCCGGGTTGGGAGCGCATCATGGCTGAGACTCGTCAACTGTGGCGCGACCTCCTCAACATCCCTGAGGAGTACGAAGTTCTCTTCCTCGGTGGTGGTGCCAGCACACAGTTCTTCACTGTGCCCGCCAACCTCATGAAGACCAAGGCCGCCTACCTCCAGACCGGCGTCTGGGCCAAGAAGGCCGCCAAGGAAGCCAAGCTGTTCGGTAAGGTCGACATCGTCGCCTCTTCCGAAGAGAAGACCTACACCTACATCCCGAAGGGCTACACCATCCCGCTGGATGCCGACTACTTCCACATCACGACCAACAATACCATCTACGGTACTGAGATCAAGTACGACATGGACTGCCCCATCATGCTCGTCGCTGACATGAGCTCCGACATCATGAGCCGTCCCGTTGACGTGAAGAAATACGGCCTCATCTACGGTGGCGCCCAAAAGAACGTCGGCCCCGCTGGCGTGACCTTCGTCATCGTGAAGAAGAGCATCCTTGGCAACATTGGCGACCGCGCCTATATGAACCCGCTGCCGACGATGGTCGACTTCCGCACCCACGCTGCTGAAGAAGCCAAGAACATCTCCATGTTCAACACCCCGCCCGTACTGCCTATCTTCATGATGCACGAGACCCTCGTGTGGCTGAAGGACACCATCGGTGGCGTCGAGGCTATGAACAAGATCAACACCAAGAAGTCACAAATGCTCTACGAAGAGATCGACCGCAACAGCATGTTCGTCGGCACCGCCGAGAAGGAAGACCGCTCCATCATGAACCACTGCTGGGTCATGGCCCCCGGTTACGAGGACAAGCAAGACGCCTTCATGGCCTTCGCCAAGGAGCGCGGCATGGTCGGCATCAAGGGTCACCGCAGCGTCGGTGGTTTCCGCGCCAGCCTCTACAACGCCTGCCCGATTGAGGCCGTCGAAGCCCTCGTCCAGTGCATGCAAGGACTTTGAGAAAGCAAACAAATAATTCAAGATTTAAAATTCAAAATTCAAAATTTAATCATGAAAGTATTAGTTGCTACAGAAAAACCTTTCGCAAAGGTTGCTGTTGATGGAATTAGAAAAGTCGTCGAAGAGAACGGTTACGAGCTGGCTCTTCTCGAGAAATATACCGATGTCAATGACCTCTACAAGGCCGTTGCCGACGCCGATGCCCTCATCGTCCGTTCCGACAAGGTGACGAAGGAAGTCATCGACCACGCCAACAACCTGAAGATCGTCGTCCGTGCCGGCGCCGGTTACGACAACCTCGACCTCGAGGCTTGCACCGCCAAAGGCATCGTGGCCATGAACACCCCTGGTCAAAACAGCAACGCCGTTGCCGAACTCGTCATGGGTATGCTGGTCTACGCCGTCCGTAACTTCTACAACGGCAAGAGCGGCAGCGAACTGATGGGCAAGAAGCTCGGTCTGTTGGCCTTCGGTAACGTGGGTCGCAACGTCGCCCGCATCGCCAAGGGCTTCGGCATGGATGTCTATGCTTTCGACGAATTCGTCCCTGCCGAGAAGATTGAAGAGGCTGGCGTTCACGCCGTCGCCAACCGCGACGCCCTCTTCGAGACCTGCGACGTGGTCAGCCTGCACATCCCGGCCACTGCCGAGACCAAGCAGAGCATCAACTACGCTGTGGTGAACAAGATGCACAAAGGTGGCATCCTCGTCAACACCGCCCGTAAGGAAGTCATCAACGAGCCCGAACTGCTCAAGCTGATGGCCGAGCGCTTCGCCACGCCCAAGAAGATGGGTGCACAGACCGAAGAAGCCAACATCAACGCTGGTCTGGCCGCTGCCAACCAGATCGCTGATTTCTTCAAGACTGGCAACAAGCGCTTCCAAGTGAACAAATAATTAACCAACAGCGAAAGACACCGCAAGCTTGTCTTGTGGTGTCTTTTCCTTAATTGCCTGATAATGATTCCGGAAAACACAAAACCCACCAATTTTTTCAAGTTTGAGGGACTCCGCATATATCACAAATCCGTCGATTTCATCAATGCCATCCTCTCCCTCAGCAACACCGTCCAAACAAACGCCCAAAAGATCATCGTCGACCAGTTCCTCAATGAAGCCGGACATATCTCTGCCAACATCATCGAAGGTGCTGGCCGTTCAAAAACGGAGTTTATCGAGTATTTGCAGAAAGCCAAGTCGAATATCGGCAAATGCGTGATGCTCTGCGCCTTGGCCTCCAAACAATCACTCATTGACGAAACCCAAGAGAACGACATCCGCAACGAACTGATGGAACTCACCAAAATGATCGGCGCACTGATAATCTCTTTTCAGAAACATGATTCAGTCAATAACCCAGAAGTCTGACTGTCAGAAAACAAACAAAGAACTATCAATTAAAACCTAATACAATGTCAGTTATCAAACCGTTCAAAGGATGGCGTCCCGGCGTGGACATCGTCCAGAAACTCGCCTCCCGCCCCTACGACGTGCTGAACACCGAAGAGGCACGCAAGGAATGCGAAGGCAACCCCTATAGCCTGCTCCACGTGACCAAGGCCGAAATCGACCTGCCCGAAGGCCACAAGGACAGCGACCTCGAGACCTATCTGAAAGTCGTCGAGAACTTCAACTCGTTCAAAGACTTCGGATGGATCAAGCAAGACCAAGAGGAAAAGCTTTATATCTACGCCCAGAGCATGAACCCCACCGACGCCAACGCCCACTGGCAGTATGGCATCGTGGCATGCGCCTACAGCGAAGACTATGTCAACAAGGTCATCAAGAAGCACGAGCTGACCCGTAAGGACAAGGAAGAGGACCGCATGAAGCACGTCCGCCTCACCAACGCCAATGTCGAGCCTGTGTTCTTCGCCTACCCTGCCGTCGCCGAAATCGACGCCATCGTGAGCAAGATCACCGCTGAGAAGCCCATCTATGACTTCATCGCCAAGGAAGACGGCTTCGGCCATCGTTTCTGGGTCATCGACGACAAGGCCACCATCGCCCGCTTGGTTGAACTCTTCGACAAGAAGGTCCCGGCCATGTACATCGCCGACGGTCACCACCGTAGCGCTGCCGCCGCTCTCGTTGGCCAGGAGAAGAAGGAGCACAATCCTGCCCATACCGGTAAGGAAGAGTACAACTACTTCATGACCGTCATCTTCCCCGACAACCAGTTGAACGTCATCGACTACAACCGCGTCGTGAAAGACCTCAACGGCCTCAGCACGAAGGACTTCTTCAAGGCCCTGCAAGAGAACTTCGACATCGAGTGCAAGTGCAACTGCACCAAGGACGGTGGCAAGTGCAACTGCGAGTTCCCCTGCCACTGCGAGTGCGACACCGAGTACAAGCCCAACAAGCTCCACAACTTCTCGATGTACAT
>ONKA01000009.1 GCA_900318265.1 uncultured Bacteroidales bacterium
TGCAGCAGCACCCCTTTCCGTGCCATACGGCTCAGAGCTTTCTGCACGGCGTCAGGGTCTCCGTAATGAGCGTATTCTTCCGTCGAAAACACCGAACCCTTGCCGCGTTTCTTTATCGCCGCAAGTATCTTATCATCAATAGATTCTAACATATTTTTCAATACATTTTGTCGGTTTTATATCAAATAATTCCGACAGCAAAAATACAAATTCCTTCCAAATGCTCACCTTCTTTGTTATTTTTTTTCTCAACCGTATATAAAATTCGCGAGTCCACGAGCGAACAATTTATTTCAGATTTCCCCTCGCGAGCCCCGCGAGCGAATTATTTGCTATAGATTTACGCCAGATTTACTTCCAAAAACACTCCATTTCTCCACATTAATTCCCGTTAATTGACCGTTAATTTTCTTAGCTGTAAGCTATCAGCTCGGTAGCACCAAGGCTGACAGCTGACAGCCAAATTCCCCTGCGACTCTCAACTCCCAACTCTCAACTTACCACTGACTCTAAACTCTACACTATAAACTCTAAACTAATTATCAATTCTCAATTATCAATTCTCAATTCAAAAATTCTTCCGTAAAATCCGTGTCCATCCGTGTTCGAAAAAAAACAAAATTTTCCGTGTTTTTCCGCGCGCGCGTACCAATTAATTACGTATATTTGCGGCCTAAAAATCCAACCCCTCCCACCCAGGGAAACGCCAAAAACGCAAAAACCATAACATCCGAAATTCATAAAAACATAATAATCAAACAATTAAATCCAAAACAAAATGAAAAAAAGATTTACTAGAATCTTGGCAGCTTTAGCGCTGCTGGCCTTCATGACACCTAGTATGGTGGCGTGGGGACAAAGTGATTATTCAACTGATTACACTGGTAATGTGACACTTTCTACTACGGGAGGAACCCAAGCCACTACCTGCGTTATCAATATTGGTAATTCACCATATAATGGAATTAAGGCTGGAACTAGTGGTAATGCTGGCGCTGTTAGAATTACTGTTCCATCGGGCACAAAGTACCTTCATCTGCATATTGCGGGATGGAAAGGTGAAACCACAAAAGTAACACCGTCGGGTTATAATGGTTTAAGTGTTATATCTTTGACTTCAAATAGTGGTATTTCTGGCAATTCACCTTTTACTTTTTCTGGCGACGCTAATACCTCAGATTATTACAAAGTGATTACATTTTCAAGTCCATTAACTGATGTTACATATATTACATTCACAGCAACAACAGGAAAACGATTTGTGGTTTGGGGTGTGACTGCAGAGGCAGAAAGCACCACGACAATTGACCCTACCATCACATTCATTGACGGTAGCGTAAATGTTGGTAAGACACTCGATTTGGGTACACTCTTTACCAGTAACAGTTCAGGCGCAGTCACCTATACTATTACCGAAGGAAATTCTTACGCTAACTTGAATGGTAGTACATTGACTGGTGTTGCTGAGGGAAGTGTTACTGTTTTGGCTTCTCAGGCTGCAGCAGGTTCCTATAATGCTGGCGAAGCCACAGCTACTATAGCTGTCAATGAAGCTCCTACATTAAGCAGTATTGCCATCACTACTCCTCCGACAAAAACAACCTATACAGTGGGTGAGACGTTTGATCCAACAGGTATGGTTGTGACTGCATCATATAGCGATGCCAGTACAGAGGAAGTGACGGCATCTTGTACATGGACGCCCAACGGAGCGCTGTCGACGTCTGACACCGAGATTACAGTTAGCTATACAGAGAATGATGTTACAAAGACTGCAACACAGTCAATCACGGTGACCGAGTATGTTCAGCCGACGCAATTTGATGTTGCCTTAAACAATGTGGCTTTCGGTTGTACAGTGGGTAATCATCAAGAAGAGCAATCTTTCACCACCAATAACACCGTGTTCGTTGCTGGATGTTCCTCTAGTGCTACAACTAAGACATATTATGGCGCTAACCATGTTCGATTCTATGCTGATTCTTATTTGAATATTATGGCACCCGATGGATATATCATCACAAAAACCGTCTTTACCGCTGATGGAAATTGGAATGGTAATATTAGTGCCAATTCTGGAACTTACACTAATGATACTAAGACATGGGAAGGTGGCACAGATCAATTAAGCTTTTCTTTTGCCGCACAGAACAGAATATCATCCGTTGCCATTACCTTAGCTGTGCCTGGTGTTGAATACGTAATCACCTACGCAACCAACCTTACAAATGGCTCGTTTGCTGAAGGCAATCCAGCCAGTGCAATTGCGGGGGTACCTGTAACGGTGCAAACAACACCATCTAATGGTTATTATCTTGCAACTATGACATATAATGATGGAACGAACACTGAAAACGCAATAGTGAGTGGTAATAGTGGAACCTTCACTATGCCGGAACATGATGTTACAGTTTCTGCAACATTTAGTGAATTGTCATATACTAATTATCAGCTTGTCAATTCAGTCTCTGAAATTGTTTCAGGCAAACATTACATTATTGTGGGCGGAAGTGAAGAATATTATGCAATGGGTTCACAGAACACAAATAACAGAGCTGCAGTAGAAATTACTGTTGAAGAAGGAGTAGCATCTGTTTCTAACATTGATCCCGTTCGTGAGGTTGTCATAAATGGCCCAGATGCAGAGGGCTTCTATATCATCTATGATGCCGAGGAGCCTGGTTATCTTTATGCACCAGTTACAAATGATAAAAACTACTTAAAAACTCAGACTTTTAATGACAATAAGGGTCAATGGACAATAAGCATTGATTCAGAACATGGTGCTAATATTGTTGCAAATGCAACAGGAAGCAATAAGATGCGCTTTAATAGTGGTAGTTCAATTTTCTCCTGCTATGCTTCTGGTCAATCTGACATTTTCCTCTATGTTAAGGAAGGCGAAACCAACTATACCTTCTACAAGGATATCACCGGCTACGACACCAGCGCTGGCGGCTACTACCTCATCGCTTCGCCCGTCAGCACCACGCCTTTCGATGCCCGCATGATTACCGACACTGAGGGTGCTAATGCTACTCCTGAAAATGCCTCCTACGACCTCTACTACTTCGACCAATCAGCGGCAGACGGAAAGGAATGGATTAACTATAGACAAGGTGAGTTTGACTTAGTACCTGGCAAGGGTTACCTCTATGCCAATAAGAATGATGTCACCCTCACATTTACCGGCACGGCTTATGATGACTACGGCGAAATTTCACTCGACTATGATGGCAACGAAAACATCGACTTCCCTGGTCTCAACCTTATCGGTAACCCCTTCGGCACTGCAGCTTCGCTGGACTATCCTTTCTATAGATTGAATCCAGATGGTTCTGATGTGAACGCTGAAACAGAAAGTGGTACCGTCAATGCTATGGAAGGTGTGTTTGTCATCGCTGAAGAAGATCCTGAAACCGGTGATGTCGCGCCTGCACACTTCGATGCTTCTACCACTGCCAAAGGCATGCAGATGAATATTAATGTCAACAGCGGCAATAGCATGGTTGACCGCGCTATCGTGCGTTTCGACGGAGGTCGCACATTGACCAAGTTCCAAATCAACCCGAACAACACGAAGATCTACGTCACTGAAGGCAATAAGGACTATGCCATTGTCCGCAGCGCCGCTGAGGCCGAAATGCCCGTCAGCTTCCGCGCCAGCGAAAACGGCACCTACACCCTCGCCGTCGAGGCCGAGAACGTCGAGATGAACTACCTCCACCTCATCGATAACCTCACCGGCATGGATGTCGACCTGCTCCAAACCCCGAGCTACACCTTCGATGCCAAGACCAGCGACTACGCCAGCCGCTTCCGCCTCGTCTTCAAGGCTAACGGCACCAACGAAAACAACGCCGAGACCTTCGCCTACTTCAACGGCACCAACTGGACCGTCAGCAACGTCGGCGATGCCACCCTCCAGGTGGTCGACGTCACCGGCCGCACCGTCGCCAACCAAATGATCAACGGCAACGCCGAACTCAACCTCAACCAACCCGCCGGCGTCTACGTCATCCGCCTCGTCAACGGCGACAACGTGAAGACCCAAAAGGTGGTGGTGAGATAATATTGACCCAGACCACTGACCCAGACCCTGACTTGATTCAACAGAAGGTCAGGGTCAGGGTCAACGGTCAGGGTTGACAAACCAAAGATCGAACATAGAATTAGAAAACAAACAAAATAACTATAAAACGATGAAGAAACTAGCATTAACAATCGCAATCGTCCTCGGACTGGGTCTCACCACTTTCGCCGATCCTAATCAAGGTGGTCTGTTCAAACGCGGTGGCATTCCCGGTGAGTATGAACTCCGTGATGGAGAAGATCCTCTGATGCCCACCCTGCCTAACCACGGCGAGACGGAAAACCAGAATGGTCCCATCGGCACGGGTATCGCAGTCCTGGCAGCCCTCGGCGGCGCCTACCTCGTGGCCAAGAAACGCAGAGAGGAATGATTTAGATGGGATACGCTTCGCGTAGAAATCTGTCAAAAATTGTTTTTGAAGGGATCGGCTAACGCCGAGAAATCTGTCAAAAATTGATTAAAGGATACGCTTCGCGTAGAAATTGGTCAAAAATCGTTTGAAAATCGGTCAAAAATCATAGCAAAAGATTTTGGAAAGATTTTAGAATAGATTTTTGAAAGATTTCTTGCCGAAGGCAATCCAAAATAGAAAAAGGTGTCACCGTAAGGTGGCGCCTTTTTTGCTGTCGTCGCTTCGCGCCGCGTCCGGTAGGCGTCCCCCTCTTGAGGGGGTGCCCGCAGGGCGGGGGAGTCAACATACAACCTATTCCCGTTCCATTCTCTCTTGAATCCCCCTGCACTGTTCCTCAATGAAACAAGCCACCCTATCTGCATCTTTACGCACATCACCATCCAACACCCTCAGGATGTCCAAACCCAACACCTGCATCTGTCTGTCTCTTTCCTTGTCCCTTTGCTGGGCCTCGGCAGAAAAATGGGAAGCTCCGTCAATCTCGACCACGAGGTTCAACTCCTTGCAGTAGAAATCCGCAATGAAGTTTAGAATCGGTTTCTGCCTGTTGAAAGTAAAGCCTAATTGTTTGGCTTTTAGACGTTTCCAAAGCATTGCCTCGGCTTTTTCTCCGTCTCGACGCATGTTCCTGCTGAATTCTCTAAGCTTTGGATTATACGGAAGATGATATCTGCTAAACAACAATCCGTCAGGATTGATGCCATGCTGGTAAAGATAGTCGGGGGTAATGTTCTCGAAATTCATGGCATGGAGGTTAAATCATGCAAAGATACGGTTTTTTGTAAATAAGGATTAATTTGCCTGCCGGGGTGCGTGTTGAATCCCCCCTGCCCCCCTTAGAAGGGGGACGCCTCCGGACGCGGCGCAAAGCGACGTTCACGCGAACGTAAACAACAAGTTCCCAAAGAAATTCCAAAGCGTTGAAGCCCCAACGGCGAAGACCTTGCTCAGGTAGAAGTTCCACTTCAGCTTGCCGTTGAGCAGCCACACCGTGAACGTGTCGATGCCCAAGCCCACCAATGCGATGCCGAAATACTTCACGTATTCCACCCCGATCTGCGGGTTGCTGCTCTCGAAGGTCCAGATGCGGTTGAGGAGGTAGTTGGTCGTGGCCGCCACCACGAAACCCAGGATGTTGCTCAGGTATTTGTTCCACTTCAGCCACTCCTTGCACACGTAGGTGACGCCAAAGTTGACGAACACGCCCGTCAAGCCCACCACCCCGAACTTCAGGAACTTCAGGAAGAACGCACGGTCGAACGCTATTTGCAGCAGGGCTTTCATCGGGTTTTTCTTTTCTGCTTGCAAAAATACAATTTAATGGGATACGCTTCGCGTAGAAATCGGTCAAAAATCGTTTATTATGGGATCGGCTGACGCCGAGAAATCTGTCAAAATCGTTTATTATGGGATCGGCTGACGCCGAGAAATCTGTCAAAAATAAATTGTTCAAAATGGGATACGCTACGCGTAGAAATCTGTAAAAAATAATCGGCTAACGCCGAGAAATGCTCTGCATTCGGCGAAGCCAAATCCTTCAAAAATCGTTTGAAAATCGGTCAAAAATCGGAGCAAAAGATTTTGTAAAGATTTTAGAATAGATTTTTGAAAGATTTCTTGCGAAGCAATCCCAAAAAAAGATTTCTTGCCGAAGGCAATCCCAAATAAATTGCCGAAGGCAATCCCCAAAAAAATTGCCGAAGGCAATCCCCCATAAAAAGATTTCTTTCCCGATAGGGCAATCCCAAAAGAAAATCCCTATATTTGCGGAAAAATTCAGAAGATGAGCGCGGTAAAAGACATCGCTATCGAGGCCTACGACTACCCGCTGCCCGAGGATCGCATCGCCAAGTACCCCTTGCCCGAGCGCGACGCCTCCAAGCTGCTGGTGCTCAAGGACGACAGGATACAGGAGTCGCAGTTCAAGCACGTCGGCGACTTCCTGCCCGAGGGCGCCCTGCTGGTCTTCAACGAGACCAAGGTCATCCGCGCCCGCCTGCAGTTCCACAAGGCCACAGGCTCGCGCATCGAGGTGTTTTGCCTTGAGCCCGAGCAGGACTACCAGGTGGCCTTCGCCGCCGCGTCGCCCGTGCGCTGGAGATGCCTCATCGGCAACGCCAAACGCTGGAAGGAAGGCCCGCTCACCATGGAACTCAACGTAGGCGGACAGCCCGTCACCCTCACGGCGCAACGCATCGCGCAAAACGACCAATATGCCGACATCGAGTTCGGCTGGTCGCCCGCTGCCTTGCCCTTCGCCTCGGTGCTCGAGGCGGCGGGCGAGATCCCGTTGCCGCCTTACCTGCACCGCGACGCCGAGCCTGCCGACCGCGACCGTTACCAGACCGTCTTCGCCCGCTTCGACGGCTCCGTGGCCGCCCCCACGGCGGGGCTCCACTTCACCCAGCCCCTCATCGCAGCCTTGCGCGAGCGTGGCTTCGGCTTCGACGAGGTGACGCTGCACGTCGGGGCTGGCACCTTCCGCCCCGTGGCCACCGACACCATCGGCCAGCATGCCATGCACTCCGAGACCGTCATCGTGCGCCGCTCCCTCATCGCCAACCTCATCGCACACTACGGCAAGCCCATCGTGCCCGTCGGCACCACCAGCACGCGCACCCTCGAGAGCCTCTATTGGATCGGGGTGATGCTCAAGGAACAAGGCACCGCACTGCGCCCGCTCCACGTGGAGCAATGGTTCCCCTACGAGCCTCACGAGCTCCTCACGGCCCCCGAGGCCCTGCAATACGTCATGGACTACCTCGACCTCCACGGCCTGACGCGCCTCGAGGCCACCACAGCCCTCATGATCGCACCTTCTTATAAGATGCGCGTCATCACCGGGCTGATCACCAACTTCCACCAGCCCAAGAGCACCCTGCTGCTGTTGGTCTCCGCCTTGATCGGCGAGCGCTGGCACGAGTGCTACCGCTTTGCCCTCGACCACGGCTTCCGCTTCTTGAGCTATGGCGACAGCTGCCTATTTTTGCCGTGACCTTTTTTTCTGGCACGGTTTTTGCTTTTTGAAAACAACGTAACACATTAAATCAAACGTAACACAATCACTTAAAATCTAATCAACATGAAAAAATCTATCATTTTCGGTGTCCTGGCCATGTTTGCCGTGAGCGCCATGAGTATCCAGAACGTGAATGCTCAAAATGGAACGACAGCTAAGAAAGAGGCTGTGAAACAAGACTCGAAGCAAAAGCCTTCGAAACCGACTCAGGCCATCAACGAGCCCAAGGAAAAGCCTCAAATGAACCAAGAAGAAAAGACCCAGAAAGGTGCTCCTATCCACAAAGCCAAAGGCAACACCTCGAAGAACACGATGCAGAAGCCTGGCAAGATGCAGAAGGAATCCAATTCACAGAACGTCAACGTCAACGGCCAAAATGAAGGTAAGGCAGTGAAGCCCGGCCAGAAGAACGACGCCAAAGCTGAAATCAAGAAGGAAGGCCAACCCGCTATGAGAACCGCCCAGCCTCAGCAGAAGCCCGACGTCAAGGTCCAGAAGAAGGAACAGAAGCCTGACTACAAAAACGAAAGAGTGAAGACCGACACCAAGGTCGACCGTAAGAATGCTGGCCAACCTCAGCCCAACGCCGTCCGCCCGAAAATCAAGAAGGACAGCCAGACTGAAAAGAAGACCACAGGCTCCAATCCCAAATAAGCCATAAGTCAAAGCAAAAAAAAGAGGCTCAAGCGAGCCTCTTTTTTTTATTTCTTTCGTCCCGAAAGCATCTCGGAGTAAGTACGGAGGTGCTTTTTCCTTTCCTCGGGCAGCGCTACGGCATCCAAGGCCTCGAAGGCGCGGCGGTCGTAGTCGAGCATCACCGCTTCGACGGCTTCCTTCACGTGCAGGCGGTCGTAGATGGCCTGCACCTCCTCGATCTTCTCCTCCTCGTCGTGGTCGACGCGCAGGGTGAAGAGGTATTCGAGGCGTTGGCGGTCTTTTGCCGAGGCCAGCTCGAGGGCTTTCAGGTAGAGGTAGGTCTTCTTGTTGTCGGCGATGTCGCCGCCATGGCGCTTGCCGAACACGGCCACGTCGCTGTAGAGGTCGAGGATGTCGTCCTGCAGCTGGAAGCTCATGCCCATGTTGATGCCGAAGTCGTAGAGGCGTTGGATGTCGTCGGCAGGTGCGCCCGCCACGGTGGCGCCCATCTGCAGGGCGGTGGCCAGCAGCACGGCGGTCTTCAGACGGATCATCTCGAGGTATTCGGGGATGGTCACGTTGCCGAGGGTCTCGAAGTTGAGGTCCATCTGCTGTCCCTCGCAGATCTCGATGGCCACCTTGCCGAGCTGTCGTGCGACTTCGGCGCCTTTTTGGGGCTTCAGCGCATATTGGAAGGCTTGGGCCAGCATGGCGTCGCCGGAGAGGATGGCGATGTCGGCGTTCCATTTCTGGTACACCGTCTCCATGCCGCGGCGCAGCGGGGCCTTGTCCATGATGTCGTCGTGGATGAGCGTGAAGTTGTGGAAGGTCTCCAAGGCCAAGGCGGGCCAGAGGGCTTCGTCTTCGTCGCCGTCAAACAGCTCGTTGGCCAGGAGGCAGAGCATGGGGCGAAGGCGTTTGCCGCTTTGGAGCAGGGTATAGGCGATGGGTTCGTATAACTCCTTCGGTTGTCCGTTGAGGTCGGCGTTCGCCAGGAAATCGGCGAAACGTTGTTGCAGGTGTTTGATTTTTTCCATGAAAATAGAGGTTTCGATGCCACAAAATTAAAGATTTTCGCTGGAAACGGATAATTTGGAGCGAAATTTGTGGTTTTTCTTTTATGGAAAAAACAAACACCTATGAAATACCTCCGACTGATTCCCGCCTTGTTGCTCGGCGCGGCGCTGACCGCCTGCAACACGACCAAGAAACTCTATGAAGCCCAAGAATACGACCAGGTGATCCAGCGCGTGGCGCCCGACATCTGCGACGGTGACATGAACGCCAGGCATATCAACTACGTGGCGGCCTCCTACCACAAGGCCAACCAGGCCGACCACGAACGCATCCAGGCCCTGAAGGCCACGGGTCAGCCCGACGTGTGGCCCGAGATCTACCAGCGTTATTGCAGCATGAAAGGCCGCAACGACGCCTTGGCCTGCTTCCCGACGAAGGTGAAAAACGGCATGAACTACGTGAAGCTCGACCTCGACGACGACATGACCGTCGCCCGCAACCACGCCGAGGCCTTCCTGGTGGCCAAGGCCAACCAACTGCTGAACACGGGTTCGGCCGCCGACGCCCTCGAGGCCGACAACTACATCGAGCAGCTGTGGCACACCAACAAGGACAACAGCAGCCTGCCCGAGTTGCAGAAGAAGAGCCTGCTGCGCCAGGCCGAACGCGTGCTGGTGTCGGTCGACAACGACGACGAGCGGCCGCTGCTGCGCAGCTTCGTCGACGCCGTGCTGCATTTCGACGCGGGTGAGGTGCCGGCCAACGTGGTGTCGGCCACGCGCCGCATGCATTTGCGTAGCGACGACGCCGAGGTGCGGGTTGTCGTCACCGACATCCAAGTCACCCCCGACCGCCTCGACGAGGTGACCTTCAAGGAGACCAATGGCGGCAAGACCGTCGAGGTGACCGACCATTCGCAAAACAAGACCGTCACCGTCACGGGCGCCATCAAATACTACGATGCCTACGGTTATCGTTCGTTGGCCTCCATGCCCTTCGAGGTGAAATCCACCTTCAAGAACGACTACACCACCATCAAGGGCGACCGCGATGCATGTTCGGCGGAAACGCTGAGCCGTTTGAACACGAAGCCGGTGCCGGTCCCCACGGATGAAAGCATCTTGCTGGATGCCGCCAAAAAATTGAACGATTTGGTGGCAACGGAAATCCGGAAATAATCGGGAACCCCGAAGGGGTGACAGCATTATTGTCGGGGCTCGTTCGCAGCCTTCAGCAGCCGTTGCATCACGGAATCCATGATGCGTTCCAGCACCTCGGGGCGCTCCGTATAATACTGCATGTTTTGTGAGAAGATGCTGTCGGTGATGCCGTAATGCTCGAAGAGCTGGTCATAATAAAACCGCGACATCTTGAGGTAGTCTTTCGGCACGACGGGCGTCGTGTCGTTGGGGTCGCGTTCGCGTTCTTGCTGTTTCTGGTAGTTGATGTCGGCTTCGATGACCTGCACGTCGGTCATGATGGTGATCATCTCCTGCTCGGTGAGCAGGCGGTCGGGCTTAAAGCCTTTGTCCTTGCGGCCGCATGCGGTCGCAAGGACAAAGCATAGGATGATGACGGATAACCTCTTCATCTTTCATCAGTTGCCGACATCCGACAGGAACTTGATGCGCATCAGGCGCACTTCCTCTTCGTTGTATTCATCCTCGCCCAGCTCCTCGAGGGCCTTCTTCACGTCGTCCGACTCGGCCTCGTGGAAATAGTCCAAGATGTCCTCCTGGTGGTAGATGTCGATGTTATCCTCGATGTAGTAATTGATGTCGAGGTGGGTGCCGCTCGACACGATGCTCTCGATCTCCGACAGCAACTCGTCGAACTCCAGGCCCTTGCCGTAGGCGATGTCTTCCAGCGGGATCTTCTTGTCGATGTTCTGGATGATGCCGATCTTCAGCGCGGAGTTGTTGACCACCGACTTCACCACCATGTCGTTGGGTCGGGTGATCTCGTTCTCCTCCACGTATTCCTTGATGAGCTTGATGAAGGGCTCGCCGAATTTCTCGGCCTTTCCTGCGCCCACGCCCGCGATCTGTGTCATCTCCTCCTTGGTGATGGGGTATTGGATGGCCATGTCTTCGAGCGACGGGTCTTGGAAGATGACGAAAGGCGGCAGGCCGTTCTGTTTGGCGATGGTCTTGCGCAGGTCTTTCAGCAGGGCGAAGAGGGTCTTGTCGGCGCCGCCGTCCTTGTTGGCGCCCATGGCCGCCATGGCCTCGGGATCGTCGTCCTCGGAGCCTTCGTAGTCGTGGTCTTTGACCAGCATGATGGTGTAAGGCTTCTTGATGAAAGCCTTGCCTTCCTTGGTGATCTTCAGGATGCCGTAGTTCTCGATGTCCTTCGACAGCAGCTTGTTGACCAGTGCCTGGCGGATGACGGCGGTCCAATACTTGTCGTCGTGTTCGTCGCCGGCGCCGAAGAACTCGTTGTTCTCCTGTTTGGCCGCCTTGATGTCGCCGGTGAGCTTGCCGGCCAGCAGCTCGGCGATGTGTTTGGTCTTGAAGAGCTGCTTGGTGTCTTCCACGGCTTCGAGGACGAGCTTGAGGTCTTCCTTGCCGTCGAATTTCTCCTTGGGTGAGCGGCAGTTGTCGCACGAGCCGCAGTTCTCCTTATTATATTCCTCACCGAAGTAATGCAGCAGCAGGCGGTGACGGCAGACGGCCGACTCGGCGTAGGTCACCGTCTCGTTGAGCAACTCACGGGCGATCTCTTGTTCGGCGACGTTCTTGCCTTTGTTGAACTTCTCCAGCTTGTGGATGTCCTCATAGTCGTAGAAGGCGATGCAGTTGCCTTCGCCGCCGTCGCGACCCGCACGACCGGTCTCTTGGTAGTAGCCTTCGAGGCTCTTGGGGATGTCGTGGTGGATGACGAAGCGCACGTCGGGCTTGTCGATGCCCATGCCGAAGGCGATGGTGGCCACTATGACGTCGACTTCCTCCATGAGGAATTTGTCTTGGTTCTCCTTACGCGTCTGGCTGTCGAGGCCGGCGTGGTAGGGCAGGGCGCGGATGCCGTTGACGGCGAGCGTCTCGGCCAGCTCCTCCACCTTCTTGCGGCTGAGGCAGTACACGATGCCCGACTTGCCTGGGTTCTGCTTGATATATTTGATGATGTCCTTGATGACATCTTTGGTCTTGGGTCGTACTTCGTAATACAGATTCGGGCGGTCGAACGACGACTTGAAGACCTTGGCATCCATGATCTCAAGGTTTTTCATGATGTCGTTCTGCACCTTCACCGTGGCGGTGGCGGTGAGGGCGATGATGGGGAGGTTGTCGCCGATGGCGTTGATGATGGGACGCAGACGGCGGTATTCAGGACGGAAGTCGTGGCCCCATTCCGAGATGCAGTGTGCCTCGTCGATGGCGACGAACGAGATCTTGAGGCCGCGCAGGAACTCGGTGGTCTCGTCTTTGGTGAGCGACTCGGGTGCCACATAGAGCAGCTTGGTCTTGCCGCTCTTCAGGTCTTCCTTCACCTCAAGCAGCTCGGCTTTCGAGAGCGACGAGTTCATCACATGCGCGATGCCCAGCTCCGTGCCGAAGTTGCGGATCATGTCGACCTGGTTTTTCATCAGGGCGATGAGCGGCGAGACGACGATAGCCGTGCCTTTCGACATCAACGCCGGCAGCTGGTAGCACAACGACTTACCACCACCCGTGGGCATCAAGACGAAGGTGTTGTTGCCGCCTAGGATGCTTTTGATAATCTCTTCCTGGTTCCCCTTGAACTGGTCGAAACCGAAAACATTCTTCAGTAGCTTGTGTATCTCAAGGTCTGCTTTTTTTGCCATGACGATCTCCTTTTGGTATTGTCCGATTTTTTGCGTTATTTTGCAATCTGAATTGAAAAACTACGTTATTGCCTGAGAGCATTTCCGCTCCCAAATCAGCAAACACAAAGTTATAGCATTTCACCTATACGGCGCAAGTAATTTTTGAGAAAAGATGACAAAAAATGGAGAAATAATTCAATTTGCTACTCAAATTATTGAGAATGAAGCAAATGCAATCAATAGCCTGAAAGCCAAACTTGACGGCGACTTCGCCGAAACCGTGGCTTTGATTCTCGAGAACAAGGGCAACCTCGTGTTTTCGGGCATCGGGAAGAGCGCCCTCATCGCCCAGAAGATCGTGGCCACGATGAACTCAACGGGCACCACGGCCGTGTTTATGCACGCCGCCGATGCCATCCACGGCGACTTGGGCATCGTACGCGAGGGCGACATTGTGGTCATCCTCTCGAAGAGTGGCGAGACGCCTGAGATCAAGATGCTGGTGCCGCTCATCAAGCTGAGGGGCAACAAGATCGTGGCCATGGTGGGCAACCGTCAGTCGTATCTCGCCGCGCAGGCCGACTTCGTCCTCGACGTGACCGTCGACGAGGAAGCCATGCCGGGCAGCCTGGCCCCGACGAGCAGCACCACCGCCCAACTCGTCATGGGCGACGCCTTGGCGCTGATATTGATGAAGTGTCGCGGCTTCTCCACCGCCGACTTCGCCAAGTTCCATCCCGGCGGCGCCCTCGGCAAGCAGCTCTACCTGCGCGTGAAGGACCTCTACGTCAACAACGAACGCCCCGAGGTGGGCCCCGACGACAGCCTCACCCGTGTTATCATCGAGATGACCCACAAACGTCTGGGTGCCACCGTGGTGATGCAGGACGAACGCCTGTTGGGCATCATCACCGATGGTGACTTGCGTCGCATGCTGATGAAATACCCCAACATCGAGCAGGTGAAGGCTTCGCAGATCATGACCTCCAATCCCAAGACCATCGACACGGAGGCCCTGGTCGTCGACGCCCTGCACAAAATGCGCGAGAACAGCATCACCCAATTGCCTGTGGTGCATGAGGGGAAATACCTTGGGATTATTCATTTGCATGATATTTTGAAAGAAGGAATTTTTTGAATTGATAATTGACAATTGACAATTGATAATTGAGGATTTCAAGATGAAGTTGAGAACAGAAGAATTGGTCAAGAAATACGGTCAGCGCACTGTGGTTAACCAGGTGAATGTTGAACTCGAGCAAGGTGAGATTGTCGGTCTGCTGGGTCCCAACGGGGCGGGCAAGACGACGACGTTCTATATGGTGGTGGGGCTCATCAAGCCGTATTCCGGCAAGGTGTACCTCGACGATCAAGACATCTCCGACCTGCCCATGTACCGCCGAGCGCAGATTGGCATCGGCTATCTGGCGCAGGAAGCCTCGGTGTTCCGTCAGATGACGGTGGAGGACAACATCGCCTCGGTGATGCAGTTCAAGAAAGGGCTCAGCAAGCAGCAGCAGGCCGAGAAGCTGGAAGGCTTGCTCGACGAGTTCGGTCTGCAGCATGTGCGCAAGAGCAAGGGCATACAACTCTCAGGCGGTGAGCGTCGCCGTACCGAGATCGCGCGTGCCTTGGCCGTCGACCCCAACTTCATCCTCTTGGACGAGCCTTTCGCCGGCGTCGACCCCATCGCCGTGGAGGACATCCAACGCATCATCTTCAAGCTGAAGCGCAAAAACATCGGCGTGCTCATCACCGACCACAACGTGCATGAGACGCTGAGCATCACCGACCGTGCCTACCTGCTCTTCGATGGCAAGGTGCTCATGTCGGGCTCGCCTGAGCAGCTGGCTGCCGACGAGCATGTCCGCGAGGTGTATCTGGGGCACAATTTCATCCTTCACAAGAAGGAGATGTAAAGAAGCTTTTTAAAGGGCGGCAAAGCATGCTTTGCCGCCCTTTAAAAATGCGAATCCCGCAGCAGATTGCTCTGCCGCGGGATTCTTGAAAAAAACTAATACTATTTGTTTTTTATTGCTCCTTGACGAAGCGCAATGTGGCGTTGCCGAAGTGTACCATGTAGAGACCCGCGGCAAGGTCGCGCACGTTGATCTCTTGGTTCTCGCTGGCGCTGACCACCTTCACCAATTCGCCGAGGCTGTTGTAGATCGCAACCGAGGTGTTGGCTTCGATGCCCAGGATGCGGATGCTCTCCTTGGCGGGGTTCGGGTAGACCACCAGGTTGGGCTGCTCGTTTTCGCCCACACCAGTGGCGAAGAAGGCCACCAAGGTCATGTCGCTGTTCATCGTGATTATACGCGGATTCTGCGAGTTTTCATCGCTCCACTTCGAGAAGACGTGACCCGGGTTCGGGAAGGCTTGGATGATGGCCGTGGCGCCTGCCATATAGACACCACCACCGCTCACCGTACCTTCGGAGGTGTTGCAGATCAGTGTCAGCGTGTAGGTCGTCGTCGAGCTCTCGGCAAACTGTGCCGTGTAGGTGGCGTTGCCCGTTACTGTGATGGTACGCGGGTTGTCGGTGTTGCCGTCGTTCCAGCCAGTGAACATGTAGCCTTCGTAGGCAAGGGCGCTGATTTCAGTCGTACTGCCTTCGACGAAGGTGCCACCGCCGAAGACTTGGCCCATTTCCTCGTTGGAGCTCAACACCGTGATGGTGTAGGTCTGGGCTGCGCCAAACTCGGCCACAAACTCGAGGTCGCTGTTCATGATGACCGTGCGCGGGTTATCGGTGTTGCCGTCGTTCCATCTCAAGAAGGTGGCATAGGAAGCAGGAATGGCCCTGATTTCGGCTGGTGCACCGGCAGGATAGATGCCGCCGCCAGTCACTTGGCCTAAGATCGGGTTGCCAGAGGTCACCGTCAGCACGTAGGTTTCGCCACCTGCTGCCATGAACAGAGCGGTGTAGGTGGCATTGCCCGTCACCGTAATGGTACGTACATTACTGGTGTTGCCGTCGTTCCAACGCAAGAAGCTGTAGCCGCTGTTAGCCGTGGCCGTCAATGTGACAGAGGTACCGTAAGGATAGCTGCCACCACCCGTCACCGTGCCGCCTGCTGTTGGGTTGGCGTTCACCGTAATGGTGTACATGTCGGAGTTGAAGTAGGCGGTGAAGCTCATGTTGTTGTTCACCGTGACGGTGCGCGGGTTGGTCGTGCTGCCGTCGTTCCAGTGATCGAACGCATAACCGCTGTTAGGAATGGCCGTCAACGTGGTGGTGGAGCCAGCGGGGAAGGTACCCGTGCCGTTCACCGTGCCTGCGCCAGCAGGTGATACATAAGCCGACACCGTGTAGTAGGTCGAGCCGCCTGCGGCGAAGGTAGCCGTGTAGGTGGCATTGCCCGTCACCATCACTGTGTGGTTGGGTTCATTCGAGCCGTCGCTCCAGCCGACAAACTCATAGCCGCTATTCGGAATGGCCGTCAGCGTGGTGTAGTCGCCGTAGTAGTAGGCACCGCCACCGCTGACGATACCGCCGTTGCTCGGGCTGGCCACCACGGTAATGATGTATTGGTTACGCGTGAAGTAAGCCGTGAAGTTCATGTTGTTGTTGACCGTGACGGTACGCGGGTTGGCCGTGATGCCGTCCTGCCAATGGTCGAAGGTGTAGCCTGCATTGGCTACGGCCTCCAGTGTGGTGACTGTGCCTGCAGGGAAGGTACCCGTACCGGTCACCGTGCCTGCGCCAACGGGGTTGACAGTGGCTGTCACCGCGTACATGGTGGTACCCACCTCATTGAAGAAGGCCGTATAGGTTTCGCTCTGCGTGACAGTGATAGAGCGCGGGTTGTCGGTGTTGCCGTCGTTCCAACCAGCGAACTCATAGCCGCTGTTGGCTGTGGCTGTCAAGGTGGCTACGTTGCCGTAGTGGTAGGCACCGCCGCCTGTCACTGTACCAGCACCAGCGGGGCTGACGTTGGTGGTGATGACGTAGTTGTCCTGCGTGAAGGTGGCAGTATAGGTAGCGTCGCCCGTGACGGTGATGGTGCGCGGGTTGCTGGAGTTGTTGTCCTGCCAGTGGGCGAAGGTCCAACCTGGGTTGTTGACAGCCTCCAAGGTAATGCTAGAGCCTGCAGGATATGTGCCGCCGCCCGTGATGGTGCCTGCACCGGAAGGTGTCACCTCGGTAGTGATGGTGTAGTAGACGACAGGCGTCTCGGCGAAGTAAGCCGTGTAGGTGGCGTTCTCCGTGACGGTGAAGCTATATTGCGGAGAGTTGCTGACCACGGAGCCGTTCAACTTCCAGCAGTCGAACTGGTAGCCACTGGCCGGCGAGGCAAGCAACGTGCAGGTGGCGCCAGCGGGATAAGTGCCACCGCCGCTTACCGTACCCCAGCTGTTGTTGTTGGCATTGACGTTGATGGTGTATTCGGCGGCAGCTTGTGAGATGGCGAAGTCATCGACGTTCCAATGGTGGCCGTTGGCGCCCATGTACTTGAAGGCGATGCTGATGGTGTGGCCCTTGTATGGGGTCAGGTCTATAGTGCGTTCGGTCCAGCTGGAGGTATAGTCAGGCTCCGTGTAGAGCAGGGTGTAGTCAGCCGGGACGTAGGCTCCCGTCTTGTCGACGGCAATCCACACGGTGTGCGACTCGCCCGTGCCGTTATTTCCAGAATTCTTGGACAAGTAGGTCAACGTGTAGTTGAAGTTGCCGGTAGGCAATGTCACTCTCCTACTATAGAGCCAGCCCACTTGAGCCGTGGAGCTAGGCTTGTGCCAAATATTCTTGGTTCCATCTGACCATTCGTATAGTTGCCAGTTCTCATCGCCACTCATGTCGGCATCATAACCAGTCCAGCAGGAGCCGTAGCCTGAGTCGAAATTCCAGCTGTACGGCGCCTCAGCCACAGAGCACGGCGTGAAGGACTCAGTAACGCTCACGTCGTCGATCATCCAAACACGGTCCGAGTTACCTGTGTACTTGAAGGCAATGTAAATTGCCTGTCCCATATAATCGTTAAGGTTGACGCTATAGGTTTGGGTGCCACTGTTTTGGTTCTCGTTAACCACTCGAGTCCATGAGCTTGAAGCAGTGGGGTTTTCATCAGTGGTAACCCACACACCTAAGGTGTAAGTACCATCAACATTACTCTTAAAGGACAACGTCGCGTTGTCTTGACCAGGTTGCAGGAAGAGTCTCGGAGTGACCAGCCAGCCTTTTTGATAGGTATCGGTATTAGGTTCGTGGCGCGCGCTATAGTTGCCAGAGATTTTACCAAGCCTGGAGCCACTCCTAAACCAATACGCCAATTTGGAATTGTTGTTACCGTCCTCGTCAATCACGGTCCAGCAGGGCCAACTGGTGGAACCGTTCTCGAAGTCTTCGGTGAAAGGCAGGCCGCGTACCTCGGTATTGTTGCAAGGAGGCGTGTCCATACGGATGTTCGTGATTCTGTAAGCATCAGTGGGGGAGTAAAGCACGGAGCCATCTTTCCACACCTTACCTGCACCAGAGACTCCGCCCACATAGTAAACGCCGTTGGTGTTGGCAAGCACCGAAGTGTAATAATCGCTTGTGGAGTAAAGCTGACTACCGTTTTTCCACACCTTGTCTAAAGAGCCTTCCTGGCCTGTCACATAGATGTCACCAGCTTCGTCAACATAGATCTTGATGCGATTACTACCATACGCATTTGAACTGGCAAGGGTATACAATACATGTGAACCCGTAGAACCGTCGTCGGGGGTCTCCCATACTCTCAGCTTGGTTGCACCATCCTGCACGGCAGTACCCACGGCATAGAAATTGCCATTAAAGTGGGCAATATCATAAATCACCGTGCCATCAGGATAGCTGTGGAACACAGCGTCTTCTTTCCAAATTACACCATGATAGTCGCTTGAACTCGTGTACTGAACACCACAAGTGTACAAATACAAATCGAGACCCGTGGCACCATAGGCACAACTCGAGTAGGTTCCGTCACCCATCTGACGGTGCACATCAGTGCCACTGTTTTTCCAAGCCACGGCGGTCTCCACTCCACCAATCGTCTTGCAGCCCGTAGCTATCAAAACACCACTAGGGAATCTGTACAAATCATAGATGTGGGCATTACCGCCATAGAACGAAGAATAATTCGATGAATTCTTCATGATTTTGGCATCATTAAAAGCATTATTGGAAGCTGTATAGGCATTACTCGCCCAATATACATCTCCATTGTACACATCCAAATCTGAACTCTCACCATAGTAGCCCTCAACATAGGTGGAATAATACTGTTTTGCAGCGTTTTTATAAACGGCTGCTTGCTGCCTGCCAGTATTCGCATCTGTGTAGTAGCCCGATGTCCAAACATCCTGGGCCACACTCATGCCGGTGAAAGCCATCACCGCCATGACAAATAGTACAATCTTTTTCATAACAATTTGATTTAGTGAAACATATTTTAATAATAGATATTTTTTTTCGTGCTATTTTACACTTTTACCGCTTCAAAGTTAAGTATAAAAAGCAAAATAGCCATAGGTAAAATTACCTATTTTTAGCTATTTTAGTAGAAAAAGAATGTAAAATGGATGTTTTGGATCCCCTTTGCATGGAGGCTCCTCTTCGGTGAAATCTATTCCATTTTCTCAGCAAAAAACACCGAAAGCAACATGTAAAGCACCATGACGAAAGGCAGGGCCACCAAGCGGAAGACGGCCACGGCAGCCACGGCTACGATAAGGAAGATCCAGCGCACCTCGTTGCCTTTCCATTTTGCCGATTTCATCTTGAACGAGAAGAAACGCAGGCGGCTCACCATCATGAACGAGAACACTAAAGTGATGCCGAGGCAGGTCCAATAGCCCAAAGCGCCGTCGGTGAGATGCCCCACTTGGCTGAGTGCCAAAGGCAATGAGGCGACGAAAATGGCCATGCCCGGGGCAGGCAGGCCGCGGAATGAGGTCTTTTGCGTGTCGTCGTTGTTGAACTTGGCCAAACGTATGGCCGAAAACACGGGTAACAGAAATGCCAAGCAAGGCAACACGCTGATACCCAACCAACTGACATCGGGAAGGTCGGCGGCATGCACCATCATCCAATACATGATGAAGCCAGGTGCCACCCCCGACGAGACCACATCGGCCAGCGAGTCCAGGTCGGCCCCGATGGCCGACTTCGCATGGAGCAGCCGCGCGGCAAAGCCATCGAAGAAGTCGAAGAGTCCCGCCGCGAAGATCATCACAGCCGCCTTGACGGGCATGCCGCAAGCGATGAAAAGGATGGACATGCAGCCCGAAACCAGGTTGCCACAGGTGATGGCGTTGGGGATGTGTTGCTTGATGGACATAACGTTTTATTTTGTGCAAAGGTACTGCTTTTTTCAAAAAAGCAGTACCTTTGCACAAAATCTAAAACAATTTATGCATCAGTATTATTCCTTGCTGAAGGTCGCTGAAGTCGTCAATGGGCAGCTTGTGGGAGCACAGGCCGACCGCCGAATCAGCGACTTGCTTATTGACAGTCGCCACTTGATGGACCCTACACAAACCTTGTTTTTTGCCTTGCAGAGCCACCGCAACGACGGCCACAAATATATCGAAGACCTATATGAAAAAGGTGTGCGCGCCTTTGTGGTGCGCCGCCAGCCCGACACGCCTTGTCCCGGCGCCTCCTTCGTCGTGGTACCCGACACGCTGAAAGCCCTGCAAGCCTTGGCCTCCTATCATCGCCAGCAGTTCGACATCCCCGTCATCGGCATCACGGGCAGCAACGGCAAGACCATCGTCAAGGAATGGCTCTACCAGATGCTCAGCCCTGACTACAACATCGTGCGCAGCCCCAAGAGCTACAACTCGCAGGTGGGCGTGCCGCTGTCGGTGTGGCAGACCAACGAGAACAACGAGCTGGCCATCTTCGAGGCCGGCATCTCCGAACCCGACGAGATGATGGCGCTGCAAGACATCATCCGTCCCACCATCGGTGTGTTCACCAACATCGGGCAGGCCCACGAGGAGAACTTCATTAACCGTGCCCAGAAGGTGGGCGAGAAGATGAACCTCTTCACCAAGGCAGAGTCGCTGGTGTATTGCATGGATTATTCTGAAATACAGCAGGTTGTGATACGTTCGGGTATGGCCTCCAAGGTAAAACTCTTCACTTGGAGCCGTAAGTTCGACGACGCCGACCTCTTCGTCACCGAAGTGGCCATGGGCGACAAGCAGACGCAGATTCAATGCCGCTATCAAGGGGCAACGCATGCCTTCACCATCCCCTTCGCCGATGCGGCTTCCGTCGAGAACGCCATCCACTGCATCGCCGTCGGGCTGCTTCTGAAGATGAGTCCCGAGCTCATCGCCAGCCGTCTGCAGTCGCTGACCTCCATCGCCATGCGCCTCGAGATCAAGGCGGGCATGAACAACTGCACCATTATCAACGACTATTACAACTCCGACGTCAACTCACTCTCCATCGCCTTAGACGTGATGCGGCAGCAACACCAGCACCAACGCAACGTGGTCATCCTGTCCGACATCCTGCAGAGCGGGCGCAACGAGATGGACCTCTACACCGAGGTGGCCCAGCTGCTCAAGACCAAGGGGGTCGACATGCTCATCGGCATCGGCGAAGGCATCTCGCGCCAGGCCAACAAGTTCGACATGGAGTGCCACTTCTATCCCAATGTGCCCGACTTCTTGGCGCGTTTCCCCTTCTCGAAGTTCAACAACCAAACCATCCTGCTGAAAGGCGCCCGTGCCTTCGAGTTCGAGCAGATCGGTATGGAGCTGCAGGAGAAGGCGCACGAGACCGTGCTGGAGATCAATTTCAACCATTTGGTCAACAACCTCAACCACTTCCGCTCCAAGATCAAGCCTGAGACCAAACTCATGGTGATGGTGAAAGCCTTCGGCTATGGCAGCGGTAACCTCGAGGTGTCGAATGTGCTTCAATTCCATAACGTTGACTATCTGACTGTTGCCTTTGCCGACGAAGGCGTGGAGCTGCGCCGTGCGGGCATCAACTTGCCCATCATGGTGATGAGTCCTGAGGTGAACAGCTACGACAACATTATCAAATACCACCTGGAGCCTGAGGTGTTCAGTTTCCGCAACCTGGAGTTCATCGAACGGGCCATCGAGAACCTTGCCTTGCCCGAGGCGCATCCCCTGAATGTGCACATCAAATTGGACACGGGCATGCACCGCTTGGGCTTCTCCAACAGCGAACTGCCTGAGCTCATCCGTCGCATCCAGGCCAACTCCATGCTGCACGTGAGGAGTGTGTTTTCGCATTTGGCCACGGCCGACAATCCTGCCGAGGATGCCTTCACCTTAAGCCAGATCCATAACTTCGAGGAAGGCAGCCAGCTGATCGTGGAGGCTTTCCCGCACGTGTTGCGTCACATCCTCAACACGGCGGGCATCTCGCGTTTTCCGCAGTACCAGTTCGACATGGTGCGTTTGGGCATCGGCCTCTATGGCGTGCCCACCTGCGAGGCCGACAAGGGCTTGTTGCAGCCTGTGGTGTCGCTCAAGACCACCATCAACCAGATCAAGCACATCCCTGCGGGCGACAGCATCGGCTACAACCGTCACGGCCGTGCCGAGCACGACATGCGTATCGGCATCGTGCCCATCGGCTATGCCGACGGCCTCTCGCGCCTGTTGGGCAATGGCAACGGCACCTTCTACTTGAACAACAAACCTGTGAAGATTGTGGGCGACATCTGTATGGACATGTGTATGTTGGATTTGACCGATGTGGAGGCCAGCGAGGGCGACACCGTGGTCATCTTCGATGCCGAGCACGACATCAACGACATCGCCAAGGCATGTCAGACCATTCCATACGAAATCATGACACGTGTCTCACAACGGGTCAAGAGGGTCTACTATCAAGAATAATGCGGAAAAGCAGTAAAAACCAGGTCCCTGAGCTCGTCGAAGGGCCGACATCGACACAGTCGGCCCTTCGACAGGCTCAGGGACCTCAGTTTTAACCATTCAAAGCCTCGGCGCCACCGACGATATCGATCAGCTCGTTGGTGATGACGTTTTGGCGGGCCTTGTTGTATTGGATCTTCAGCTCCTGCGACAGCTGGTCGGCGTTGTCGCTGGCGATGTGCATGGCCGTCATGCGGGCGCCGTGCTCTGCTGTCAGGGTGTCGAGCATGATGGAGTAGAAGTTGGTGCGCACCACCTTGGGAATCAGTTGGTTGACGAAAGTCTCCTTGTCGGGCTCCACGATGTAGTCGAAGCTCATGCCTCCGTTTGCGGCTTCGGCCTTGAGGGGTAGCACCACCTCGCGCGTAGGCACTTGTACGCCAGCGTTCTTGAAGTGGTTGAAGACCAACTCCACGCGGTCGACCTTATGGCTGAGGAACAAGTCCACCATCATGTCGCTGACCTCCATAGCCAGTTCATACGACATCTTCTCGGCCAAAGGCTCGTAGGCCTTCTCCACCTTGATGCCGAACTTCTTGGCGTAGTCGTTGATTTTCTTGCCAAAGAGGAAGACGGTGACGTTCTTCGCGCCCAGGCTCTCGACGTATTCGTCGTACACCTGTTTGAAGAGCTTGCTGACGTTGGAGTTGTACACGCCGCAGAGGCCGCTGCTCGACGAGAAGGCCATCAGCGCCACCTTCTTCACCTCGCGGTGCTCGGCCAGCGGGATGCTGACTTCGCCCTCAAGCGAGCCGAGGTAGTTGGCGAGGGCCTCGCTCAGCTTGTTCTTGTAGGGCAGAAAACGCGTCGTGATGCCTTCGGTCTTCTTCAGCTTGGCCGCCGACACCATCTTCATCGCACTCGTAATCTTCTGTGTCGAGGCAACGGAGCTGATGCGGGCTCGTATTTCTTTTAGTGATGCCATGGTTTTTATTTTTGACCCTGACCGCTGACCCTGACCCTGACCGCTTTTACCCTAGGTTGAGCGGGTCATGGTCTGGGTCAATGGTCATGGTTAATTAAAGTGTTCACTCAAATTCAAAGCTTCCTCCTTCAAGACTGCCTTGATGTCGTCGTCGATCTTGCCGGCGCGGAGCTGTTCCATCACTTCCTTGTGCTTCACCTCCATCATGTCGAGGAACTGCTTCTCAAACTCCTGCACCTTGTTCTCGGGCACTTTGCTGAGCAGGCCGTTGGTGCCGCAGAAGATGATGGCCACTTGCTTCTCGACGGGCATGGGCGTGTATTGTGGTTGTTTCAGCAGCTCCACGTTCTTGCGGCCCTTGTCGAGAATGGCGAGGGTGGCGGCATCGAGTTCGGCGCCGAACTTCGAGAAGGCCTCCATCTCACGGAACTGGGCTTGGTCGAGTTTCAAGGTACCGGCCACCTTCTTCATGGACTTGATCTGGGCGTTACCACCGACACGCGACACCGAGATGCCGACGTTGATGGCGGGACGGATACCTGCATTGAAGAGGCTGGTTTCCAAGAAGATCTGTCCGTCGGTGATGGAAATCACGTTGGTGGGGATGTAAGCCGACACGTCGCCAGCCTGCGTCTCGATGATGGGCAGTGCGGTGATGGAGCCTCCGCCTTTCACGATGTCCTTGATGCTGTCGGGCAGGTCGTTCATCTGGCGCGCCACGTCGTCGTTCTTGATGATCTTGGCGGCGCGTTCGAGCAGACGGCTGTGGAGGTAGAAGATGTCGCCAGGGTAGGCCTCACGTCCCGGGGGACGGCGAAGGATCAGCGACACCTCACGATAGGCCACGGCTTGTTTCGAGAGGTCGTCGTAGATGATGAGGGCATGACGGCCCGTGTCGCGGAAATATTCGGCGATGGCCACGCCAGCATAGGGGGCATAGAACTGCATGGCGGCGGGTGAGGATGCCGGGGCACTCACCACGATGGTGTAGTCCATGGCACCATGTGCCTCGAGGGTGTCGACGAGGTTGGCCACCGTGCTACCTTTTTGTCCCACTGCGACATAGATGCAATAGACCGGGTCGCCATTCTTGAAGTTCTCCTTTTGGTTGATGATGGTGTCGATGGCGATGGCGGTCTTACCCGTCTGGCGGTCGCCGATGATGAGCTCACGTTGGCCGCGGCCGATGGGAATCATGGCGTCGATGGCCTTGAGGCCCGTCTGCAGAGGCTGGTTCACGGGCTGACGGAAGATGACACCAGGAGCTTTGCGCTCGAGGGGCATCTCGTAGGTCTTGCCTTGGATGGGGCCCTTGCCGTCGATGGGTTGTCCAAGGCCGTCGACCACACGACCCAGCATGCCTTCGCCGGCCATGACGGAGGCGATGCGCTGGGTGCGTCTCACCGTCTCGCCTTCCTTGATGCCTTCGGTGGGACCGAGCAGCACCACGCCGACGTTGTCTTCCTCAAGGTTGAGCACCACGCCCATGGTGCCGTTCTCGAACTCGACGAGCTCGTTCGACTGCACCTTGTCGAGGCCGTAGACGTGTGCCACACCGTCGCTCACTTGCAGCACCTTGCCGATCTCCTCGAACTGCACCTTGTTGCTCATGTTCTGGAGTTGCATCTGCAGGATGCTTGATATTTCACTTGGTTTGATGTTTGACATATATAGTGTGTTTGTTTGTTATCTGTCTTTGTTTGGCTGTTAGCTTTTAGCTGTTAGCTATTAGCTTGGCAGCAACTGAGCTAACAGCTAATGGCTAATAGCTAAGAGCTTTTCAGCCTGTTTTTCAGCGCATTCAGCTGTCCCACCACGCTAGCGTCCATCCGCGTGTTCTCGATGTCGAGGATGAAGCCGCCAATGAGGCTTGGGTCGATCCTGGCGTCAATCTCGGCATCGGCATCAAAGGTCTCCTTGATGAAAGCCTTGATCTTGTCGTAGCTTGACTCCGTCAGCTCTGTTGCGGTGGTGACGCGAGTGTTGAGGATGCCGTGTTTGGTGCGGTACATCTCCATGTATTTCAGCGCGATGAGGAACATCTTGTCCTCACGTTTTTGTTCGGTCACGAAGGCGATGAACTGTTTCAGGGTGTCGTGCATGGGCTCACCCACGGCCATTTCGATTAGCTTCACTTTTTCCTCTGGGGCCACGATGGGGTCGGCCAGCACCTCGTTGAACTGGGCGATGGCCAGGCTGTAGTTGTGGGCAAAGTGCATCAGGCCTTTGTAGATGGCTTCTTCGCAACCTTGCTCTTGGGCGATTTGAAACAGCGCCTGCGCGTATCTCACCGATATCTTTCCGTTGTCCATAGCTTAGGCCTGAATCTGGGTTGGGTTGTTTTTGAGTAGCTGCTCGATGTAGGCAGTCTGCGCTGCTTTGTCGCTCAGTTCGCGTTGCAGCACCTTCTCGGCGATGTCGACGCTGAGGGCGATGACCTCGTTCTTGATGTTGGCCATGGCCTCAGCCTGTTCCTTTTCGATCTTCAGGCGGGCATCGGACACAATCTTCTCCGCTTCCTGACGGGCCTGTGTCTTCGCCTCTTCGATGAGTTGGTTCTTCAGGTCCTGGCTCTCCTTCATGATCTTGATCTGCTCGGCTTGTGCCGCCGCCATGGTCTCCTGCCGTTTCTGCTCGATGCCGGCAAGGGCGTTGTTGGCTTCTTCGGCGGCCAGCAGTGAGTCGGAGATGTGGGCGTTGCGTTTCTCAACAGCCCCCATGATCATCGGCCAGCCTTTCTTTGCCAAGATGAAGAAGACGATGAGGAAGGCGATGAGCATCCATATCACTAATCCACTTTCGGGAAGAAATAGATCCATGTGTTATTTTGTTTAATTGTTGAATCGTTGATTGTTGAATCGGGACGCATGACTGCGGGACACGGGACTTCCGTTTTCACGGAGTGATAGTCTCGTGTCTCGCGTCTTATGGTCTCGCGTCTCGCGAAGCGGTTTAGCCCAGAGCGGCCAACAGGCACACGACGATGGCGAACAGCGTTGCACCTTCAACGAGAGCGCCAGCGATGATCATACCCGACTGGATATTGCTCGATGCTTCGGGCTGACGCGCCATAGCTTCCATGGCGGATTGACCGATTTTACCGATACCGAGAGCGGCACCGATGACTGCGATAGCTGCTGCGATGGCGGCCATACCTGGCACCAAATTCATCGCATCAAGAAGGATTGCTAATAACATAATGTTTAATTTTAGAATTGTTAATGGATGATTATTTATTAATTACTTGATTCTCAATTTCAAACTCTACACTCTACACTCTACACTCTAAACTCTCAACTCTTATGCTCGGGTTCATGCTGTGCCATTCCGATGAACAGCGACGACAATATGGTGAACACATACGCCTGGATGTAAGCGACCAGCAGCTCCAAGGCCGTCATGAAGATGGTCATGAAGATACTGACGATACTCATCACGCCCCCCATGCCGGCGCCATACATGCCGCCGATGATGAAGATCAGCGCCATGAGCACCATGATGACGATGTGACCGGCCAAGATGTTGGCGAACAGACGGACCATCAGGGCGAAGGGCTTGGTGATGGTGGAGATGAGCTCAATGATGGGCATCAGCGGGAGGGCCTTCAAGAAGATAGGCACGTCGGGCCAGAGGATGTCCTTCCAGTAGTGACGGTTGCCGAAGAGGTTCACGAAGAAGTAGGTCAGCAGCGCCAGCACGATGGTGATGCTCAAGTTACCTGTCACGTTGGCTCCGAAGGGGAAGAACGGGATGAGGCCGAACAGGTTGGCGAAGAAGATGAAGAAGAACACCGTCAGCAGATAAGGCGCGAATTTCTTCACTTTCTTCTCGGGGACATTGGGACGGATGATGCCGTCAAGCACCATATAGGTGAGCCATTCGATCAGGCCCTGGTATTTGGTGGGTTGCCCCATGGGGTCTTTCTTGTATTTCTTTGCGGCGGGCAGGAAGAATGCCAGCAGGAAGGCGCAGACGAGGAAGATGCCGAAGGCGTTCTTGGTGAACGAGATGTCGAAGGGCCGCGAGAGGCTGCCGTCGGCCTTCACCTCCACCAGCTTGCCTGGGTATTTGTCGGCGTTGATGGGGGCGACGTAGAAGTTGGCACCCTTGTGGTTGAAAGTCTCGCCCTCTTTCAGCTCGCAGACGTGCTTCGACGAGAAGCAGTGCCAGCTGCCGCCGTCCTTGCACTTCACGATGACGGGCAGCCACACGCACACCGGCTCCCCTTTGATCTCCGTGATGTGGAAACAATAGGAGTCGCCCGTGTGGCCGAAGATGAACGACTTGGCATCGAACTTCTCCTTCCCTTCGGGCGCGGGGGCTTGGCTCTCTTCCGTCGGCGCAGGCACGATGCTGTCCTGAGCCAGGACCCATCGGGGCGTCAGCAGGGCTGCGGCGACGATGATGACAAGCGTGATATGACGAATAAGGTTTTTCATTCGATGCTTTCTTTGTTCGGGTTGTTGTGCTTGAGATAGTGGGTATAGATAAAAGTCTCCGCAACCAAATAAATGAGGTAGGCCGCCGTCGTGATGATGACGAAAGCCTTGAAACCTTCCTTGACAAACACGAGGTAGAGCACGATGGCGATGGCGGTCAGTGCGAACTTGATGCCTTTGTAGACATAGAGCCAGGTGAGCTTGCCGGGATGGGCCTCGGTGTTTTTCACCATGAGATGGCTGAAGAAGGCGCCAAGGACCATATAAAGGTTGGGCCCTGTAATCATCCAGTTACTCCACCATTCCTTCTCGGCAAAGCTGCAGAGCAGGATGCCGTCGAGGACAATGCAGAGGAGCAGGAAGACTGCCAGGTATTTGGTCAAAACGTTCTTTTTCATAGCTCTACGCAGATGGTCAGTTGGTTGTCGTGGTTCTCGGTGAAGCCGCCTTTGATGGCAAACTCGTGGTGCTCGCCCTTGGCGTCGGTGAGGCTGACCTTGCCGGCCTCAAGGATGGCGACGATGGCGGCATGATGTTCGAGCAGGGTGAAAGGGCCCATTGTGCTCGGCACCGTGACGGAGCTGGCTTCGCCCTCAAACAAGGTATCGCTCGGTGATATGATCTCTACTTTCATCTCACCTTATTAATTATTGGCGTTTTTGAGGAGTTCCTCGCCCTTGGCGATGGCATCGTCGATGGTGCCCACCAGGTTGAAGGCGGCCTCGGGATATTGGTCGACTTCGCCGTCCATGATCATGTTGAAGCCACGGATGGTCTCTTCAATCGGCACCATCACACCCTTCAAGCCGGTGAACTGCTCGGCCACGTGGAAGGGCTGCGACAGGAAGCGCTGCACACGGCGGGCGCGGTGGACGACGATCTTGTCCTCCTCCGAGAGTTCCTCCATGCCGAGGATGGCGATGATGTCCTGCAGCTCCTTGTTGCGTTGCAGCAGCTGGATGACGCGCTGGGCGGTATTGTAGTGCTTCTCGCCGATGATGTTCGGGTCGAGGATGCGCGAAGTGGAGTCGAGCGGGTCGACGGCAGGGTAGATACCCAGCTCGGCGATCTTACGGCTCAACACTGTGGTGGCATCCAAGTGCGAGAAGGTGGTGGCAGGAGCGGGGTCGGTCAAGTCGTCGGCAGGCACGTAGATGGCCTGCACCGAGGTGATGGATCCGTTCTTGGTGGAGGTGATGCGCTCCTGCATCTGACCCATCTCCGTGGCCAGGGTGGGTTGGTAACCCACAGCCGAAGGCATACGACCGAGCAGGGCCGATACCTCGGAACCTGCCTGCGTGAAACGGAAGATGTTGTCGATGAAGAGCAGAATGTCGCTCACGCCGTCGTCCAACTCGTCGCGGAACGACTCGGCCACGGTCAGACCCGACAGGGCCACGCTCACACGTGCTCCAGGCGGCTCGTTCATCTGGCCGAACACCAGGGTGGCCTGCGAGGAGGCGAGGGCTTTCTTGTCGATCTTCGAGAGATCCCAGTCGCCTTCTTCCATGGCCTTGACGAATTCGTCGCCATATTTGATGATGCCTGACTCGATCATTTCACGGAGCAGGTCGTTACCCTCACGGGTACGTTCGCCCACGCCGGTGAACACCGAGTAGCCGTTGTATCCTTTTGCGATATTGTTGATGAGCTCCATGATGAGCACCGTCTTGCCCACACCGGCGCCGCCGAAGAGGCCGATCTTACCGCCTTTCAGGTAAGGCTCCAGCAGGTCGATGACCTTGATGCCGGTGAAGAGCACCTCCTTGGAGGTAGCCAAGTCTTCAAACTTGGGCGCCTCGCGGTGGATGGGATATTCCGCACTGCGGTCAAGGTTGCCGATGCCGTCGATGGCGTCGCCCGTCACGTTGAGCAGGCGGCCCTTGATCTGGTTGCCGATGGGGATGGAGATAGGTTTGCCCAGCAGGTTGACCTCCATGCCGCGCATGAGGCCGTCGGTGGAGTCCATGGCGATGGTGCGCACTGAGTCCTCGCCGATGTGCTGCTGGCACTCGAGCACCACACGCCTGCCGTTGGGGCGGATCACCTCAAGGGCGTCGTGGATCTTCGGGAGGTTGGCTTCTCCGTTCTCGAAGTAGACGTCAACCACGGGGCCGATAATCTGTGTGATTGTTCCTTTTGACATGTTGTATGTTGTTGTTTCTATTTCAGAAAATGAGATTACAAAGCCGCAAATGTATCAAATAATGTTGTCCGTTCGACAGATTTTGGCAAAAAAGAAGAAAAAAAACCTGAAAAGGTATGACAACGCTTTTATGCAAGATTTTTTTCTTTTTTCTCTTCGTTTTCTTGTTAGGATTGCTTAATTTTGCCCCCTTAAATCATAGAATCAACAAAACGAAAATATATGCAAGACAAACTGCAAGAATTGACCGACAGGCTTTACAACGAGGGCTTGTCGAAAGGAAAACACGACGGTGAAGAACTCGTGCAGAAGGCACAAGCAGAGGCCGACCGCATCGTGGCCTACGCCAAGGCTGAGGCCGACCGCATCATCGCCCAGGCCAACAAAGAGGCTGAGGAGATGAAGACCAAGGTGAATGCCGACATCAAGATGGCGGCCACCCAAAGCATCGCCGTGACGAAACAGGAGATTGAGAAGATGGTGGTGACCCACACTGCCACCGAAGGCGTGAAGGCCAACATGGGCAATGCTGCCTTTGTGAAGGAACTGATTACCAGTGTAGTGAAGGCTTTCAACCCGCAGAATGCATCGCCCGTCGACTTGAACCTCATTCTGCCCGAAGCCTTGAAAGCCGAGGTGGAGCCTTTCGTGAAGAACGAAATCGCCAACCAGTTCAAGGGCGAGGTGAAGGTGGACTACTCCAAGAAGATGAACGGCGGTTTTAAGGTCGCACCCAAGGATGGCGGCTACGTGCTCCAGTTCACTGACGACGAGTTCACCCAACTCATCGCCAACTATCTGCGTCCTGCCACCAAGAAAATCCTCTTCGGCTGATGGATAACTACGTCTATATCGTGGCCGGCTTGCCGGAACTGACCTCGGGCTTCGAGAACACGGGCTTCGACTATGCCGCCGTGAAGGAGTCTATTATGGAGTTGCTCTCCGAGAAGGACCAAAAGCTGGTCGAACTCATGGAGGAAGGCTTCAATGAGGACAGCCTTGGCGCGGAGTTTTACGACAAGGCCGCCAAGAGCAAGAACCGTTTCATCCGCGAGTATTTCGACTTCGACGGTCGCCTGCGCAACATGAAGGTGAATTACCTGGCCAAGCGCCTCGGCAAGAAAGCCGAAGACTATACCTTGGAATTGCCCGAGGCCGACTTCGAAGAAGGCAAGCAGATAGAGGAAATCCTCGCCGATGCCGACTTTGTGGAGCGTGAGCAGAAGATGGACGAGCTGAAATGGGAGAAAGCCAGCGACATCGCCCGCATGGACTACTTCAACATGAACGCCATCCTCGCTTTCTTGGTTAAGGCCAAGACGGTTCAGCGCTGGGCCGAACTCGACGCCTCCAAGGGACAGGAGATGTTCCAGAAACTCGTGCAGGAGATAAGGGGAACGAGTGCTAATCTGGACTTAAGTGTCTAGATTGCTTCGTCGTTCCTCCTCGCAATGACGATACGAAGACGCTTTGCGTCATTGCGAGGAACGAAGCAAATCGAAGATTCGACGTAGTCAATCCAGAGAATAAAGTATAAGAAAGTAATAGAAACAACAAAATATGAAAACAACAGGAAAAGTTACAGGAATCATTGCAAACCTCGTCACTGTTGAGGTGGACGGCCCTGTGGCACAAAATGAGATCTGCTTCATCGACCTCGACGGCGTCGAGCTGATGGCAGAGGTCATCAAGGTGAACGGGAACAAGGCCTCCGTGCAGGTGTTTGAAAGCACCCGCGGTCTGCAGATCGGCGACAAGGTGGAATTCCAAGGCTACATGCTTGAGGTGACCTTGGGACCTGGTTTGCTTTCGAGCAACTTCGACGGCCTGCAGAACAACCTCGCCACCATGGAAGGCGTGTTTCTGAAACGCGGTGAATACACCAAGGCCCTCGATGAAGAGAAACTTTGGGACTTCACGCCCCTCGCCAAGGCGGGCGACCACGTGGTTGCCGCCGACTGGCTGGGCGAAGTCAAGGAAGGCTGGCTGCCTCACAAAATCATGGTGCCGTTCAACTTCAAAGGGACATACACCGTGAAGAATGTGGTCGCCGCTGGACAATACAAAATCACCGACACCGTCGCCACGCTGACCAACGCTGATGGCGAGGAAGTGAAGGTGACGATGACCCAGAAATGGCCCGTCAAGGTGGCCGTGGGCGGCTATGTGGAGAAACCGCGTCCCTTCAAGGTGATGGAGACGGGTGTGCGTTGCATCGACACGCTGAATCCCATCGCCGAAGGCGGCACGGGCTTCATCCCTGGACCTTTCGGCTGCGGTAAGACCGTGCTGCAACACGCCCTCGCAGAGCAAGCCGATGCCGACATCATCATCATGGCGGCCTGCGGTGAGCGTGCCAATGAGGTCGTGGAGATCTTCACCGAGTTCCCCGAACTGAAGGACAAGCACACGGGTCGCTCGCTGATGGAGCGTACCATCATCATCTGCAACACCTCCAACATGCCGGTTGCCGCCCGTGAGGCTTCGGTCTACACGGCCATGACCCTCGGCGAATACTATCGCGCTATGGGCATGAAGGTGCTGCTGCTGGCCGACTCCACCTCGCGTTGGGCACAGGCCTTGCGTGAGATGAGTAACCGTTTGGAGGAACTGCCCGGTCAGGACGGTTTCCCCGTCGACCTCTCGGCCATCATCTCCAACTTCTACGCTCGTGCTGGTTACGTGAAACTCAACAACGGTCAGTCGGGTTCCATCACTTTCATCGGAACGGTGTCGCCTGCTGGCGGTAACCTGAAGGAACCTGTCACCGAGTCCACGAAGAAGGCCGCCCGTTGCTTCTACGGCCTTTCGCAGAACCGTGCCGACAAGAAGCGTTATCCCGCCGTTGACCCTGTCGACTCCTATTCGAAATACCTCGAATACCCCGAAATCATCGAGTATCTTGATGAGAAGATTGAGAAGGGCTGGGTCGACAAGGTGACGAAGACGAAATATATCATCCGTCGAGGCAAGGACGCTTACGAGCAGATCAACATCTTGGGCGACGACGGTGTGCCGATGTCGTACCATGAGCAATACTGGAAGTCAGAACTTGTCGACTTCGTCATCCTGCAACAAGACGCTTTCGACGACATTGACGGCTCCACGCCGCTCGAGCGTCAGAAGTTCATGCTCGACCTTGTACTTGAAATCTGCGACCGCAGCTTCAAGTTCGACAACTTCGAGGAGTGCACGACCTACTTCAAGGGCTTGATCAACATCTGCCGTCAGATGAACTACTCGGAATACAAGTCGGAACAATTTGAAAAATATCTTGGACAGTTAAAGGAGGAACTGAAACATGAGTGAGAAAGCCTTTCAACGCATCTATACCAAGCTGAGCGCCATTACCAAGGCCACTGTGACCCTTGAGGCACAAGGCGTGGCCAACGACGAACTCGCCCTCGTGGCAGGTCGTCTGGCGCAGGTGGTGAAGATTAAAGACAATGCCGTCACCCTGCAGGTGTTTGGCGGTACGGAAGACATCCCGACCAATGCCGAAGTGACCTTCTTTGGTGAGCCGCCTTCACTGAACGTTAGCGATGAACTCGCTGGTCGTTTCTTCAACGCCTACGGCGAGCCCATCGACGGCGGTCCAGCCGTGGAAGGCGAGAAACGCCAGATTGGTGGTCCTTCAGTGAATCCCTTCAAGCGTCGCCAGCCTTCGCAACTGATCCCGACCGGTATCGCCGGCATCGACTTGAACAATACCTTGGTCTCTGGACAGAAGATCCCGTTCTTCGCTGACCCCGACCAACCCTATAACCAGGTGATGAGCATGGTGGCACTCCGAGCCGATGTGGATAAGATCATCCTCGGCGGCATGGGCCTCTCGAACGACGACTACCTCTTCTTCAAGAACCAGTTTGAGAGTGCAGGTGCCTTGCACAAGATCATCAGCTTCGTGAATACCACCGACCAGCCACCTGTCGAGCGTCTGTTGATTCCCGACATGGCACTGACTGCCGCTGAATACTTTGCTGTGGATAAGAACGAGAAGGTGTTGGTGCTGCTCACCGACATGACGCTGTATGCCGACGCCTTGAGTATCGTGAGTAACCGTATGGACCAGATCCCTTCGAAGGACTCCATGCCTGGCTCGTTGTATTCCGACTTGGCGAAGATCTATGAGAAGGCTGTGCAGCTGCCTGATGGCGGTTCCATCACCATTATCGCTGTGACGACCTTGAACGACGGCGATATCACGCACGCCATCCCGGATAACACCGGTTACATCACCGAGGGTCAGTTGTTCCTCCGTGCCGACCCCGACTCGGGCAAGGTCATCGTCGACCCGTTCCGTTCGTTGTCGCGTTTGAAACAGTTGGTGCAGAACAAGAAGACCCGTGAGGACCACAGCGCCGTGATGAACACCTCTGTGCGACTCTATGCCGATGCCGCCAACGCCAAGACCAAGTTGGAGAACGGCTTCGACTTGAGCGACTACGACCTGCGCTGCCTCGATTATGCCAAGGAATACGCCACGCGCCTGCTGGCCATCGACGTCAATATCTCCATCGAGGAGATGCTTGATACGGGCTGGGAGTTGTTTGGCAAGTATTTCACCAAGGCCGAGACGGGTCTGAAGGAGAAACTCATTGAAAAGTATTGGAAAGATAAGGAATAATAAAATGGAAACTAATCTAAATTTATGAATATGAATAGGTGTATTAGTTTAATAGCAATCCTTATCGTTTCGTTATTATTCTCATCTTGCGGAGATTCTTCAAAGTCAGCAAAATTGGAGAGAGAACAATATGTCAAGGATTCAATTGCAAGAGCTGAATCTATTAGAGATTCGATTGTAAAAAGAAGACAATTTGTTTTTGACTCAATTGCAAGAGTCGAAGATTCAATTGCAAGAGTAAAAAATGCTGAAGTAATCAAAACCCATAAATCGTTGTTTATAGAAAAGAAAGATGAGTTTAGTAATTATACATGGGTTGAACCAAAAGATGCTCCAAAGTATAGGAATAGAAATGGAGTTTATTGCTATTTTAAATTGGAAAATGGTATTGCTAGCAACTTCAGATTTGTTTATCAGTATTATGCTGATGATTGGCTCTTTATCAAAAACATGATATTCAACTTTGATGGAGAAAACAATATTACCATTGTGCCAAAAATGGAGACTGATTGTGGAGACGGTGGAATGATATGGGAATGGTGTGATGAGTTTGTTAGTAGTTTATCAAATGTCAATGGTATTGACGAAGAGTTTATTAAAAGCATTGCCAACGCTAAATCTGTAAAAGTCAAAATGAATGGGAAACAGTATTATGACACACGCACATTAACAGCAAAGCAGATAAAATCGATAAAAGATACTTATGAATACTATATTGCACTTGGCGGTAAGTTCAATTATTAGTATTGATATAAAATGAATTGCAAAAGTAAATGCTTCTAAAGAATAATCAATGGCCATCAAATTTCAATATAACAAGACCTCGCTGAACGAGCTGAACAAGCAGCTGAAAACGCGGGTGAAAGCTCTCCCCACGCTGAAGAGCAAGGAGAGCGCGCTGCGCCTTGAGGTGAAGAAAGCCAAGCAGCGTTCGGAAGGCCTTGTAGAGCAGTTAGAGGCCGAACTCAAGTCGTATGAGTACATGGCCCGGCTTTGGAATGAATTTGAGCCAGGACTGATTTCGGTGACCGATGTCAAGTTGAAGACCGTCAAGATTGCAGGTGTGCCCGTGCCGGCCTTGGAGGAGGTGCTGTTCGACGTGAAGGACATCAATCTCTTCACCAAGCCCATGTGGTATGCCGACGGCGTGCAGATATTGAAAAACCTTGCACAACTGGGCATCGAGTCGGAGGTTTACACCGAGGTGGCACGCATCCTCGACTACCAGAGGAAGAAGACCACCCAGAAGGTCAACCTTTACGAGAAGGTTCAGATTCCTGGCTATAACGAAGCCATACGTAAGATCAAACGATATATGGAAGACGAGGAGAACCTCTCCAAGGCTTCACAAAAGATCGTGAAAGGTAAACACATAGCAGAAGAGGAGGAAGACCATGGTAACTGAAATGACAAAATATGACTTCATCCTCATGAGTGGCGACGCCGATGCCTTCCTCGAGAAATTGCAATCGGTGGGCGTGGTCGACATCACCCGTTCGCTGAAGCCTGTCGACGATAAATCGGAGAAACTGTCGGCGCGAGCCGAAGTCTACCGTAAGGCTCTCTCGCAACTGAAGGGAGTCGAGAAAGCCGCCGATCCAGGCGAGAAACCCACTGACTTTGCCGTGGAGGTGATGGAGACCGTGCGCGACAGGGAAACCTTGCAAGCACGCCTCTCGCAACTCTACAAGGATGTGGAAGAACTCCGTCCTTGGGGACAGTTCGATGCCACGAGTTTCGACCGACTCAAGGAAAACGGGCTGAAGCTACACTTCTACAAAGCCAAGGCCATAGAGCCCGAATGGGAGGAACAATATGCCTTGAGCGAGATCTCCAAGGTGGAGGGCTACACCTATTTCGTGGTCGTCTCCGATAGCGATGAATACGACTTCCCTTTGAAGGAACTGCCCATGCCCGAGAGCGACTATGCCGCAATTGAGAAGGAGATCGTCGAGGTGGATGCCGCCGTGAAACAGAAAGACCACCGTTTGGCCCAACTGAAATGGCATGAGCCAGTGCTGCAAGGTGAGTTGGACAAGACCTTGTCGAAACTCGACCTGCATTTGGCGCATGCGTCGGGCGAGAAGGCTGCCGAGGACTACCTCACCGTCTTCGAGGGCTTCGCTCCTGCAGTCAACGTACCCGCTTTGCGCGATATGCTCGAGAAGGAACATGTTTTCTATCTGGAAGACAAGGCCAAGACGGAAGACAATCCACCCATCAAACTGAAAAACAACAAGTTTGTGTCGATGTTTGAGATGCTGACCGATATGTATGGTCGGCCCAAATACGATGAATTCGACCCGACGGTATTCATTTCCATCTTCTTCATGCTGTTCTTCGCCTTCTGTATGGGCGATGCAGGCTATGGCCTCGTGCTCATTCTCGGCAGTCTTGCACTGAAGAAGAAGTTGGGCAAGATTGCGCCATTGGGCGTCACCTTGGGTATCGCCACGACCATCATCGGCCTGTTGTTCCATACCTTCTTCTCGATGGATATGCTTGAATGGAGTTGGATTCCTGATGCCGTAAAGAAGTGCATGTTGCCTTCCACGATTGCAGGTTATGACGGCACGATGGTGTTGGCCCTGCTCGTTGGTATTGTCCACATCTGTCTGGCAATGATTGTGAAGACCTACCAGAGCACCAAGGTGAAAGGCTTTGCCAATTCTTTGGGCACTTGGGGCTGGACTTTGCTCATCGTGGGCGGCGTCATCGTAGGTGGTCTCGCTTTGATGGGTGTCATGGACAAGGCAGTGACAAAGTGGGTTATCATCGGCTTGGGTAGCCTCTCGGCTTTGGGTATCTTCTTCCTCAACAACCTGCACCGTAACCCCTTGCTCAATGTGGGCTCGGGTTTGTGGGAGACCTACAACACAGCGACGGGTTTGCTCGGTGATGTGTTGAGTTACCTGCGTCTCTACGCTTTGGGTTTGGCGGGTGCCAAGCTGGGAGAGGCCTTCAACGCCATTGGCACACAGGCATTGGGCGATGGCGGTGTCGGTTGGGTGTGGTTCATCCTCATCGTGGTCATTGGCCATGTGCTCAACATCGCTATGTGTATCTTGGGCGCTTTCGTGCATCCTTTGCGACTCAACTTTCTTGAGTTCTTCAAGAATTCGGGTTATGAGGGTGCTGGTAGAAAATATAAACCTTTACAATCATAAAGACGCGAGACTGCGGGACTACGGGACAAGCCAATCCCCGAAGTCTCGAAGTCCCGGAGTCCCGAAGTCAAAAAGTCGATAAACAACAATTAAACAAATCAACAAATAAACAATTAAACATCATGTTAGAAACAGTATTAGGTTATCTCGGTCTTGGCCTCGTGTTGGCCTTGGCAGGTATCGGAAGTTCAATCGGTACTTCGACGGCGGGCAACGCTGCCGAGGGCGGTCTCAAGAAACGTCCTGAGGCATCGGGCAATTTCATGGTGCTGTCGGCATTGCCGGCCACCCAGGGTATCTACGGCTTCGTGGCTTTCTTCATGCTCCTCAACAAGATGAGGGCAGGTGAGCTGACGGGTCTCATCGTGTTTGGCGTGGGTCTCTGCGTGGGTCTCGCCTGCATGATTTCGGCCATCCGTCAGGGACAGGTTTGCGCCAACGGTATCGTCGGCGTGAGCCAAGGTCACGACGTGTTCACCAACACGCTGATCTACGCCGCTCTGCCTGAATTCTATGCTATCTTGGGCCTTGTGGGCGCACTGATGGTGTAATTTCGAGAATACGACCATTCAAAATCAAAGGCGACTCCGTTTTGGGGTCGCCTTTGTTGTGTTACATATCATCTTTTAATCGTTCAATCATCCGCCGTTCCTTCTTGGTCGGTCGACCTGCGCCGCGGTCGCGCCACTCAGCTTTGTAGGCGTGCATGAACTCGATGCGTTCGTATTCCTCTTTGGGTGTGAGGTCGTTGTAGACCTCGGGCACTTGCTTGGCGGAGACGCGGTTCTTGATGACAGTCTTCACTTCCACCACCTTGTGGAGTTGCTCAATCTGCACTTGGATGACATCGCCCACCTTCACCTCACGTGAGGGCTTCACGGGGTTGTCGTCCACCTTCACCTTGCCGCCTTTGATGGCATCCACGGCCAGACTGCGCGTCTTGAAGAGACGCGCCGCCCACAGCCATTTGTCAATTCTGACGCTGTTTTCTTCTTCGGCCATGTTGCGTGTTCTTTTTGGGATTGGCCTGCGGCCAAGAAATCTTTCAAAAATCGAATCTAAAATTGCACAAACAAAACAATAATATTCTGAATGATTTTAATAATGATTTTTGATTGATTTCTTGCGAAGCAATCCCGTAGAATTACTTCTCTTTAAAGATAAGTTGAATCGGTACACCGTTGAAGTCCCAGGTCTCGCGGATTTTGTTTTCCAAGAAACGCTTGTAGTTTTCTTTCACGTCTTTTGGTAGGTTGCAGAAGAAAATGAACTGGGGAGCGATGCTCTTCAGTTGGGTGATGTACTTGATCTTCAGGAAACGTCCGCGCGAAGCCGTCGGCAGCGGCACGGAGTTGATGAGTTCCTGCATCTTGTCGTTCAGCTCGCGCACGGGGATGCGGCGCTCGCGGTTCTCATAGACCTTGTGAGCGGTTTCCAGCACCTTATAGATACGTTGCTTGTTGATGGCCGAGGTGAAGATGATGGGGTAGTCGGTGAAGGGTGCCGTTCTGGAACGGATCAGCTCTTCGTAGGCCTTGTGCGTGTTGGAGTCTTTCTCCACGAGGTCCCACTTGTTAACGACCATCACCAGGCCTTTCTTGTTCTTCTCAATGAGGCGGAGGATGTTCATGTCCTGGGCCTCGAAGCCTTGTGTCGCGTCGAGCATGAGGATAGCCACATCGCTGTCCTCAATGGCGCGGATGGAACGCAGCACGCTGTAAAACTCGATGTCTTCTTCCACCTTGCTCTTCTTACGCAGACCGGCGGTGTCGACGAGCATGAACTCCATGCCGAAGGCCTTATAGCGCGTGTAGTTGGCGTCACGGGTCGTGCCAGCGATGTCGGTGACGATATGACGGTCGGTGCCAAGGAAGGCATTGATCAATGAAGATTTTCCTACGTTGGGTCTACCCACCACGGTGAACTTGGGCAGGTCGGTGTCGAAGTCGGTGGTGTCGGAGGGCAGTAGCTCACAGACTTTGTCCAAAAGTTCGCCGGTGCCTGTGCCAGTCATGGCCGACATCGGGAAGGGCTCACCCAGACCCAAAGCATAGAATTCACCTGCCAAGATTTCCTTATTGGGTTCATCTATCTTGTTGACGGCCAATAAGACAGGCTTCTTTTGTTGTCTTAAGATGACCGCCACGTCCTCGTCGAGGACATGCAGACCTTCGCGCCCGTCGACGATGAAGACGATGACATCGGCCTCGTCGATGGCCAAATCTACTTGTTTGCGGATTTCTTCTTCAAAGATGTCGTCCGACCCTACCACATAGCCGCCCGTGTCGATGACGGTGAATTCCTTTCCATTCCAGTCGCTCTTGCCGTAGTGCCTATCGCGCGTCACGCCGCTCGTCTCTTCCACGATGGCCATACGCTGCTTCAGCAGACGGTTGAAAAGCGTTGATTTTCCCACATTGGGTCTCCCCACAATTGCTACAATGTTTGACATAATGCTTTGAATTTAAATCGGCTGCAAAAATAAGCAATTTTTTAATGCGGAATTATGAATGCGGAATGCGGAATGTCGCAAAGCTTCGCGCATTCCGCATTCCGCATTCAACATTCAGCATTTATTATGCCTCGTATCCGAATCTTTTCAGTTCCGCTTCGTTGTCGCGCCAGTCTTTATCGACCTTGACGAAAAGCTCAAGGAAGATTTTCTTTCCTGTAAACTCCTCAATGTCAGTACGTGCCTGCATACCGAGTTTTTTGATAGCACTGCCGCCCTTGCCGATGATGATGGCCTTCTGCGAGTCGCGGGCCACATAGATGACGCTGCGGATATGGATGCGGTGCTCGGTCTCTTCGTAGCTCTCCACCTCGACCTGCACGGAGTAGGGGATTTCTTGTTGGTAGTTGAGCAAAATCTTCTCGCGGATGATCTCGGTGATGAAGAAACGCATCGAGCGGTCGGTGAGTTCGTCTTTGGGGAAATAAGGCGGGCATTCGGGCAGTTTCTCCAGAATCTGCTTGAAGATGAATTCCACGTTGGCGTTGTACTGTGCCGAAAGCGGAAACACGGTGGCGTTGGGCAGGGTCTCGCGCCATTGTTCCACGGCTTGTTCCACTTGTTCCTGCGTAGAGAGGTCGATCTTGTTGATGAGAACGAAGACAGGAATGTCAGTCGTCTTAAGCCTTTCGACGGTCTTCTCCTCGACTTTCTTGTCGGTGATGTCGACGACGAAGAGGATGAGGTCGGCATCGATGAGGGCCACGTTGACGAACTGGTTCATCACCTCATGCATCTTGTACGCCGGGTCCTTGATGATGCCGGGGGTGTCGGAGAAGACGATTTGGAAATCGTCGCCGTTCACAATACCGAGAATACGGTGGCGGGTGGTCTGCGCTTTCGAGGTGATGATGGATATTTTCTCACCTACGAGCTGATTCATGAGGGTGGACTTGCCCACATTTGGGCGTCCTATAATGTTGACATAGCCTGCTTTATGCGTCATAATGAAAAATTTTTCCTGTTTTTTGCCTTGCAAAGAAACAAAATTATTATTTTTGCAGCCGATTTCGGGAGCGAAATTTTTTGTTTTCCGAGATTTTTCGCACGATGCGGGGTAGAGCAGAGGCAGCTCGTCGGGCTCATAACCCGGAGGTCGGAGGTTCGAATCCTCCCCCCGCTACCAACGATAAGGATGGCCTTGGCCATCCTTTTTTCGTTTCTATTGTCTCTCTTGAAGCGCGTGTCGAAGACACGCTATCTTATCCCGCACCGAGTGTGGGGTCATAGGGAGCAGTCCCACTCTATCACATCAGTATGAGTCTGACATACAGGCTCTACACACTCCAGTAGCGTGTCTCCGACACGCCATAGAGATGCCTCGATGGTGTCATCCCCACACTATATGTGGGGTAAATAGAATGGTGTGTCTCCGACACACGGCCTAAACTATTGTCTAAGTATAGTCACAGCCTGCACCGTTGAGTCCTTCCCACGATACAAGATGTCAACCTTAAAGTCAGCAGCTTCAGTGTAGATATACAGCGGTAGGACCTCGTCCAGCTTGGGCTCGTAATCGAAATGCAGGTGGATGGCTGTGCCTGAGAGGTAGTTCTCGTCGGGTTGCAAGGCATCGGCGGCATCTAAGGGACGGATGGAGAATACGGGGTCGGCCATCACGAGGGCGCGCGGCAGCTCGATGCTGAGCGTGTTGTCGGGATGGCTGAACCAGCCTTTGATGGATTTCCAGGTGCTTCTCTCTTCGGTCGGATCGACCTCGGGAGGCAACACGGTGATGCCTGTGCGCAAGGTCTGCTGCAGTTTCTGCGGCTCCAGCGAGTAGCTGCTGAGGTATTCCTCGCGGTCACGCTGCTGCCATGCGTTGAGGTTGCTGTTGTCGCCACGGTTGGGCGCAAGGGCTTTGGCCTGCTTGTATTTCACCTCGTCGATCCAGCAGATGCGGTCGTCGGTCATGGCGATGGCGCGGATGCGGGTGATGTCGTCGTAGTTTTTGTCTTGATAGCTCAGTTCGACCACGTCGAGGTCGGCGGTGGTATGGGGCTCGATGACGCTTTGCGTCTTGGGCACCTTCACCACGTCGTATTCGTCTTTGTACATGTCCGTGTAGTGGATGCAGAGGAAGACGCGCACGTTCTCGAGTCGCAGGTCGGAACGGTTGCTGAGGCTGACGCGCACCTCGCTCTTGTCTTTCCAGAAGACCCAGCTCGAAGTGGGTTCAACGCTGACGTCGATGTACGATTGTTCGATGAGCAGGCTCTTGAAGGGACCGTAGAGGTTTTCCTCGCAGAACTGCATATCGGAAAGCAGCTCGTCGTAGATGCCTTGGTTGCCACGGCGGAAGAAGTGGTTGAAGATCTCCTTTCGGCTCTCGTCCATGTCGCCTTGGCTTGCGTGGTAACGTGCCTTCTGCAGGTTAGGGCTGAAGAGACCATAACCTTCCATGGTGGAGGCATAGAGGCGGCGCAGGTATTGTCCCTCAGGTGTCTTGGTAAGGTAGGTGCGCATGTTGTATGCATCGAGCATGTCGGTGAGTCGCTCGGCTTGCCGTGGGTATTCCACGGAGGCTTGATGGAAACGTAGCATGGCGGTGTTTTGGTCGCCCAGCTGCTGATAGAGCAGACCTTCGAGCATGAGTGCCGGTGCGGTGCGGGTGGGGTAGAGCTCGGTGTAGCGTTTCAACATGTCGTCAGCCTGACGCTGTTTCACGCTCATCGGCAGCTGAGGCAACTCTTCTTCCTCATCTTCAGGTCGTGGCTGTCCGGTCTCAATGTCGTTCATGCTGATGCTGGGCTTGGGTTGGGCCTCTGAAGCGCTTTCGAGGATGAGTCCCATCGACTGCAAGAGCATGGCCTCGGCGTTGTTGGGATATTTGTCGAGTATGTTTTGGGTGTGTTCCAGTGCTTCGTCGGCTCTGCCGCCATAGAGGTCTAAGTAGGCGCGGTCTTTCTCGACGCAAAGGGCATCATATTCACCCATGTATTTCTTGTAGATGGGAACGTAATATTCCAGATAACTGCGGTACGACTCTCGCAGACGGTCGAGGTCCTCACGGATCTGTGCCTTCAGCTTGTTGTCTTTCTCGTATTGGGCGAAGGCTTCGTCGAGGCTTTTTTCGATGTCGCCACCCGATGCCAAGTGGAAGAGGGCGAAGATGTCGCTGTGCATCATCATGATCAGTTCAACGAGGGAAGTGTCGCCCATCAAGTTTTCGCTGCCACGGGCCACGCTGCGCATGAGCATCCAGATGTTGCTTAGTTTTTCGTCCTGTTGTTGCAGCTTGTAGGTGTATTCCAGCAGGGGAAAGAGCTTGCGTTTGGCTTCCAGCACGTCGGGGGCCACGCCCGTGTAGTCCTGTTTGGCCATGTAGTCGAGGAAGTCGTCGAAGCTCTCGGCATGCATCTGTGCCAGCTCCATGGCGTTGATGATGCGGATGGTCTGCTCCAAGTCGTAGGGCGCATCCGACTGTAGTTGTTCCTGGCTGCTGAGGTTATCGTAGGCCTCAACAAACTCGTCAATCGGCTGGTAGTCGTCGAGGTCCATCGAAAGGAGATCGATGCCTTTGGTAGGGTGGCAGCCCACGCCCGCCACAAGCATAAAAAGCATCACGGCAAAGGCCGCAATGCTTTTGTATGGAACTGGTTTGGACATGATGATGATTGTTCGGGTTGTCTTTATTCTTGTTGGATAAGACCGAGATTGGTGAGGCTGCCGCCTATAGTGCCATCGATAGTGATGGTACCGGTGGCAAAGAACACGTTGACCTCGCCATCGCCGTGGCAGGTTCCGTCAAGCATCAGTTGATCGTCAACCAGCGTGGCTGTGAGGTTCAGGTTCATGACCATCGTGGGCGAAATGGAAAATCCATTCATTTGATAGTTGAAGGAATAAGGGACATCGGTCAACGCTATGATGACTTTGTCGCCTTCCACGGTTCCCGTGACCGTCGATTCCTGGCCATTCACATTGAATACGATGACGACTTCATCCACAGTCTCACCTTCAGTGATACTAAGGATGACTGGTGTCTCGTTGTCGGTGACCTCTTGTTGTACGGGATCCATGCCTGCAACGCTGGCTTCCATGGTGCCGTTGAAGAGGACGTTGCCTTGGTATTCGCCCAAGAAAATGGCACAGGGCTTTTCGTTGCAGAGGATTTCGAAGCTCTTGGATGCGGTTTGTCCTGCATAATCGGTGACGGTGCCAGTGATGGTCACAGTGCCGCTTGTCCTGACGACGAAGTTGTGCTTGCAAAGGTATGGTGCCACGGGCTCGTCCTTTTGACTGTTGAGGTCGTCGGTATAGGTGACCAAAACGGTGCCATTTTGCGAGAGGGTGATGTCGATTTTGGCCAGGCTCTCGCCTGTGGCCGTGAAGCCGACCACAAATTCGTCGCCAGAATACACCTGGGCGTTTTCGGTCACGCAACCCTCACCAGCGTAAATGTTGATGGTAGGAGCAATTGGGTCTTTTTTGCAGCTGGCAAAGAGCATCAGTCCGATGCAGCAAGCCAGGAAAAATGTGGATTTCTTCATGATGATATGCGTTTTAAGTTATTGTTTTACGAGTTTCCCAGTCAGCGTTCCCGACACTTCTTCAAAGATCTGCTCTTGACCCATGAAGGTGGCCGATCCATTGCCCGTAAAGGAACCTGTGATGTTCAAGGTGTCGCTCGCGGCTTTGGTGCCCTCCAATTGCAGGTCGAGGTTGAATAGGTAAGGGTTGCTGAGCTGATGGGTTTCGTCAATGACAAGGTGGAGTGGGTCGAAGGAGGCCTTGTCGTTATTGGCGGTACCCATAGCTTGATGCGTTTGGTCGTCAACGGTCATGGAAGCGATAAGAGCATTGTTTTCCGTGCCTTTGGTGATGACCATGCCAATGCCGTCGATGGGGAAGGCCATGCCGGTTTGCTCCTGGTTGTTCATCGAGGTGATGGTGAGCGTAAACTGACCGAGATAGTCGCCAATATAATCGGCGGTGTAGTCGACGGGTTCGGGCGTGGGTTCAGGTTCGGGTTTTGTGCAGGCTGCAAAGAGGACTGCAAAGCTGCATAATGCAATAAGAAGTGTTTTTTTCATGATGCTATTTATTATGTTTGTTGATGTCCAAATAATAATAAAGTGCAAAAATAAGGCCAAAATGCTTTGGTTAAACGCTTTTTCTGTAAAAAATCGTATTTTTGAGCCTCATTTTGTGTCTATGAAGAAGAAATGGATGCCCTGGGTAGTGGCGCTTGCCGTTTTGGCAATAGGTATGGTGCTGCTTTATGTACTTGGTCCCGTTGAGGGTCCGATGCCGTTGTGGATGTCAATCCTGCCACCTTTGGTGGCCATCGCGATGGCCTTATTAATAAAAGAGGTGATTTCATCGCTCTTTGTCGGCATCCTGACGGGTACCTTCCTCATGGCCTTGTATGGCGGATCCAGCCCAGCTTCGGCCTTGGGCGGCGGACTGCTGCGCGTGGTCGACACTTACGTCGTGGGCTCGTTGTTCGACGCCGACCATGTGACGATCATCGTTTTCACGCTGCTCATTGGCGGTACGGTGCGTATTATCACTGCAAACGGTGGCATGCAGGGCGTGGTCAACTGGCTGTCTCGAAAGGCAAAAGGACCACGTTCGGGACAGCTGATGACTTTCTTTATGGATCTCTGTATCTTTTTCGACGACTACTCCAATACCCTCGTGGTTGGCAACACGATGCGTCCTATCGCCGACAAACTCAAGGTGTCGCGCGAGAAACTGGCCTATATCGTCGACTCCACCTCGGCGCCCGTAGTGGCCGTGGCTTTCGTGACGACTTGGATTGGTGCGGAACTGAGTTACATTCAAGATGGCATCAACGCCATTGGATTGGATGTCTCGGCTTATTCGGTATTCTTCCGTTCTTTGGCTTATAGCTTCTATCCTTTTTTAACCCTCGGTTTCGTGTTGATGCTCATCTTCAGCGGTCGCGACTTCGGCCCAATGCTGAAGGCTGAACGTAAAGCACGCATAGCTTCTTCCATGGAAACGGACATGTCGAACAGCGTGGCGAAACCTGCCCATATCATCGATGCCTTGATTCCATTGACTGTGCTGATTTTTGGCACTATCATCGGACTGATAGCCACGGGTTACGACGCCTCGGTGTGGCAGGCGGAAACGGATTTCTTCTCCAAACTCTCCGAAACCATAGGTGCAGCCAATTCCTATAAGGCTTTACTTTGGGCTTCGGTGCTCTCACTACTCACCGCCATTCTGATGACTTTGTTGCGAGGCGACATGAAGTTTGGAAAGATCATGGAGGAGATGGTAGAAGGCTTCAAGAGCATGTTCAACGCGGTGTTGATTCTGACCATGGCTTGGTCTATCGCCTTGGTAACCAAGGATATGCACACGGCAGAGTTCGTCTCTCATTTGCTGGTGCAATGGTCGCTGTCGCCCGTGGTGGTTCCCGTGTTGACCTTCCTTTTGGCCGCCTTGATTGGTTTTTCAACGGGCACCTCATGGGGCACGATGGCCATCCTTTATCCTTTGATTCTGCCGGCTTTGTGGCTACTCTGTCAGGAACAGGGCATGAGCGTTGATGCGACGATGCCGTTGTTCTATAACGTGGTGGCCTCGGTGCTGGCGGGTTCCGTCATGGGCGACCACTGCAGTCCGATTTCCGACACGACGATTATGAGTTCCTTGGCATCCAGCTGCAACCACTTGCAGCATGTCAGGACACAAATGCCCTATGCCCTCACCGTGGGTGGCGTGGCAGTGCTGTTGGGTGTTTTGCCCACGGCATTAGGCCTGCCTTCTTGGGTGGCGTTTTTGATGGGATTTGTGGTGCTATGGCTGATTGTTCGGTTGGTCGGTAAAAAAGTAGAGACGTAGCGCGCTACGTCTCTACAAAAGGTGTTATTCCTAGTTGTTTATTTTGTTGGATCGGTATTATCGCACCTTTGTCCCTCATATTGCTGCACCTCATCATATTTGTAGACCAATTCGATGCCCACCTGTTTGAACATTTCCTCGGTCTCGGCACCGTCGTGGTATCGGCGTTCGCAGACCACGCGGACGATACCGCAGTTGATGATGAGCATGGCGCAGGTGCGGCAGGGGGTCATGCGGCAGTATAAGGTGCTGCCGTCCAAGGCGATACCTCTTCTGGCAGCTTGGCAGATGGCGTTCTGCTCGGCATGCACGGTGCGCACGCAGTGCTGGGTGACGCTGCCGTCTTCATGGATGACCTTGCGGAATAGGTGGCCCACATCATCGCAATGGGGAAGACCCTTGGGCGAGCCCACATAGCCTGTTACCAGGATTTGTTTGTCCTTCACGATGACGCAGCCGCTGCGGCCACGGTTGCAGGTGGCGCGCTCGCTGACGGTGTCGGCCAGGTTGAGGAAATAATCATCCCAGGAAGGACGCACATGCAGCTGGGTCAACACCTTTTCCACCTGTTGGTGCAGCTCTGGGATGGTGCCGTCGTTCATGAAGACGAAGTCAGCCTCCTTGATACAGGCGCCGAGGTTCTGCTTGTTGGGGTCAGAGGCGGTCATCTCGCGTTCCTCGTTGGCGACGAAGGTCTCGAAGTCGATGTGGTCGGTCTCCGAACCACGCAGGTAGATGCGGTCGTAGCGGATCTTACGGTCGGCGTCGACGGCGAAGAGGTAGAACTCGCCCTTCTCGCGCAGCGAGTGGATCTCGCCTGGGGTACGTACGCTCTCGATGACGGCGTTCTTGCCTTCGGCCTTGGCCCGCTCGAAGAGCTGGTCGGTGATGTAGCTGGGGCAGTGTGCGGCGCGCAGGTCGTTGCCCACCATGGTGAGGGTGTCGCGGTTTACCTCAAGCCCGCGGCGTTGGCATTCTTCTGTGATATAGGCCCGCACCGAGTAGTGCACGAAGCCTTTTTCCTTGACTAGATAGTCGACGATGGTGCCTTTGCCCGCACCTAGTGTACCTGTAATACCAATAATAATCATATTCTCTAAACTTTAAACTCTAAACTCTCAACTCTACACTATTTCACTTGTTCCTTGATTTCAACCACCCACTTCGTGACATCAGCAGGTCGGAATTGCCGCATCTTCTCGAGCAGGTCATTCGCGTCATCGCTGACGATGAGGTTGTCGGCGTGTTCCTTGCGCATGAAGCCTTCGTGGGCGATGTGTTGGATGAACGCGACGATGCCGTCATAGTAGCCGTTCACGTTGTAGAGGGCCACGGGCTTGTCGAAGACGCGCAGCTGGCTGAGCACGTAAGCTTCGAAGAACTCGTCCATGGTGCCGATGCCGCCAGGGAGGGCGATGAAGCCGTCGGCCATGTCCTCGAGGATTTTCTTGCGTTCGGCCATCGATTCCACCACGATGAGCTCGTCGATGTCGGGGTGACCAACGTGCATGTCGAGCAGGTGTTGGGTGATGGTGCCGGTCACCTTGCAGCCGCGTTCCATCATCACATCGGCGATGATCTTCATGAGGCCCACGCTGCCACCGCCGAAAAGCAGCTCGCAACCGTTGTCAGCCAAAACGTGCCCCAACTCAGCGGCTTTCTCCTTGTAAATGGGGTCGAAGCCCATGCTGCTGCCGCAAAATATGCAGATTTTCTTCATCTGGTAAATTTTTGCAAAGGTAATGATTTTTATTCAATCACCATCTTCTGCGCCTAAGTTTGTCTTCGTTCTTTTTTCCCACAAAACCTACAAAACTCACAAAACTTACTTTCTGTCAGGCCGGCTTGCCAACCGGCTCGCCGACGGGAAGCCTCCGTTCTGAATCATGTTCGGAAAGAGGGGCAGGCTTCCCATAACATTGCCTTTGTAGGACTTCAGACATACTTGCTCGCCACGAACAAGTCATCCATCGTGACCACTTTCTGAAACCTTCCACTATAGATGCCATTTTTCAGACCGTATGTGGTAATCAACGTCAACTGTGGATTTTTTCGACGTCCTGTCTTTTCGGTGACGGCAACTATTTTGTTGCGGAGTTTTTCGTCATAGTCCTTGTCGATGGCGAACGCTCCCTGAACAAATTTCATCTCGCATACGTTGACAACTCTGTCGGCCCGGTCGATGAGCATGTCGATTTGCGCGCCTGGTGTATCACTTTCCGAAATGAGCCTCCAGGGATATATCTCTGTGTGAACGCCTTGGATGCCTAATGCCCGTTTGATTTGCTCCTGGTGTGCGAAACAGACGTCCTCAAACGCTTGTCCTCGCCAAGGGCTGAGTTTGGGCAAGTTCTGGTTGTCTTGCCAGAATGTTTTGTTGTTGGTGGGATGCTTTAGTGCAAAAGTCAGGTAAAACAGGCAGAAAGGGTCGGCGAGTTTATAGTATTTATTTCTTTTGGATTCCCCGAAATTGAAGTATGAGGTGATGATGTCACACTCTTCCAAAGAAAGAAGAATCTCTGAAATGTTTCCTCCGTCGGTAATTCCAAGTTCCTTGCAGATTTGGGGACGTAAGACGCCATAGCGGTATTTGCTGATACATTCAACAATCTTCTTGAATTTGTCGTTATCTGCAAACATGGACTGGAATAGACGCTCGTATTCTTTTTCCAATTTGTTGCCGCGGCTGAAGAAAACAGCGTCCACATTCTGGGCCAACGACTTCCCTTTCTCGAACAAGGAAAGATAATATGGGATCCCTCCGACAATCATGTAAGATTGTACAATATCATAACGATCCATCAGAATTCCCCGTCTCTGAAAATAGGTTTCCGTCTCGGAAAGTGTGAAGGGATGAAGGTGGATGTCACGGGATGTCCTGTCATATAGTCCTCCGTTGTTGTTTATCAATTTGTCCAACATCCACGTGGTGGCACTTCCTGCGGCAATAAACAACAGTTTGTGTCGGCCAGAAGCATATCGGTTCCAAAAGTGTTCCAAAGCACTCATAAAACCTGCTCGAGGTGTGTCCAGCCAAGGCAGTTCATCAATAAACAGTACCAGTCTTTCGTCGGCAGGGTGTTGCTCTATAAGTCGCCAAAGTCTTTCAAAAGCATCGAACCAGTCTTTTATTGGGGTGTCATCGTGATACCCATACAGTTTCAGTGTCTTGTCAAACTCGTCCAGTTGGATTCTGTAAAGCAATTCTGGCTGTCGGTCTTTCAACTCACGAGGAGATATGGCAGTATGAAAAAAAGCAAATTCATCGCTGAAATACTCTCTGACAAGAAAAGTTTTGCCTACACGCCGCCTACCATACACGGCGACAAACTGGGGAAGCTCCTCCTCCATAAGGACATCCAACTGATGGATTTCAGTTTCTCTCGCGATAATGGAATCTCTCATAAATCATATAAAATTATTTGGCGGCAAAGATATAAAAAATGTATTTCGCCGCCAAATAATTTGCAATTGTTTTGTATGTTTTGTTAGTTTTGTGACATCATCTCACTACTAACTTTTGCGTCCTGACATCATTCCCGTTGATGAGGCGTAACACATAAACGCCAGGCGTCATCCCGCTTGTAGAGACGCGATTTATCGCGTCTCCCTGAACGATGACGCGTCCCGTCACGTCAATGATCTGCAACACACCCTCGCTGTTGACGATGATGTTGCCATTGCTGATAAACGCAAAGGCCTCATTGTCGCCAATTGCGTCCCCGCAATTGGAAAACACCAGACGGAAACGGCTTTCATAGTCGGTTGTCTTGGCGGTGAAGGTGTAGCTCGGGGTGGCCAGCAGGTCAATGTCATTGCCAGTCATGTTATCAATCAAGTGCAGGTAGGCCATCTCTACGCCTTCGGGATTGACCGAAATCGTGTAGGTGCCGTTTTCCTTGGCCTCGAAATTCAGCGGCATCTCGCCTTGGCTCTCGGCATTGACGATAGCGTATGCCTTATTGTCTTGTGGTATGTAAAGCTTGGAGAGGCTTTCGTTGAAGTAGAACTTCTGCAATGAGATGCCCTCGTTGAAGCTGATGACGGCGTTGTCCTGCATGGATGAACCGCCACGGTTGGTGGCTTGCTGAGCCACAGTCATTTGCAATGTTCCTTGGTTGGCAGTGCCTTGTTGTGTCGCTTTGGTAAAGGTAACCGCTGGTTCTGTTTCCGTTGATTCTGCTCTTACCAAAATGCCCGTGCAAGGTGGAATGGTTGTGGTTTGGTAATCCGAAACCGCTTCAACAGTGGTGCCCTCAGCGTTCATCTTATAATAGGCTCTATTGACGTAGGCTTCCACGGGGAACGGGTTGCCCACCAAATGCCAGCCACGCATATTGGCATCGGGATTGCTTGCGTCATAGGGGATTTCCACGACTTTTGTCTCTTCTATGTTGAACGGGCTAGTGAACACCAATGTTTCACTGTACTTGCGGGCATAAAGATAGCCACGGCCGTTGACGAGCTTGAAGTCAGAATTGTGGGCTTTGTAGTTCTCCCATTCCTTAAATTCGCCATTGATTTCAGCTGGGGATTGGTTGAAGCGGTAGAGGTCGTAGTCATGTGAAGTTGGGTCTGGCTCATCGTTCACTATGGGGAAGAGGTTGCTGACGTCACTTGGGGCAATGCCGCCTTCAGTAGCCACAGGCGAAGCGATGAACATCCAGCCACCGTTGGTGTCGCCGTAGCCAGCCACATACAAGCTACCTTCGCCAAGCGTGGTGAATAAAACGTTGCTCCATTCTGAGGTCTTTTCGCCCTTCACGGACTGCACGTAAACGGCATAGCCGGTCGTGGCGGTGAGGCCGCTCAAAGTGTAGGACAAGCTGGTGATGCCCGTGACGTTTGTCACGTTGCCTTGGGCGAGAGCATCATCGTCTTCGACGGTCATGTTCACGCAGTCGTTGGTACTGCTTTGATCTAACGTAACGGTGAATGTGTAGTGCTTGCCCGCCTCGAAGACGAAATCATTCTGCCGACCGCCTACATTGCCGTTTTCTGAGGCAATCCACATGCGGTCGCCGGGCGAGGGGTTGGTGATGCACCAGTCATAGGTGCCGGCGGGGATGGTGATGGTGACTTCGGTGACATCAGTGCCGTTAACCACGTTTGAGGTATTCAAGGCACCATCGGCATTCTCGGGAATCTTGTACTCGAAGTGGGCATACGTCTCGGGTGAAGCATCTCCAGAACCAGTCAGTCCACCCTCTGTGGGGATAACGGAGCCGTAGGTGTTGTGGTCTTCATCGAGAAGCATCTGATAGCCCGTACCGTCTTCCCATACATCGTTAGGCACATAGAGTGTCACCTTGGCCGTTCCGCCTTGGCTGTAGCGCAGGTTGTAACTGTCGCCATAGCCCGTCCAGCTGAGGCTGGCCGTGTTGGCGCTGAGGGCGGTGGCGCTGAGGTCGAAGGGAGCGATGTTGTCGTTCAGGGTGGTCAGGGTGGCTGTCGATGTGTTGAAGGTCTTGCCGCCGTACTGAAATACCACCTGGTATTCGTAGGTGGTGTCAGCTATCATGCCTTCCAGCGTGGTTCCGGCGGGCGAGGCGTCGGACACGGTTGTCCAAGCGCCGCTTGCATTGTCATCGTAGAGGCCGAAGTCATCGACCACGAGGTAAAACTCGTCTTGGCAGTTGAAGTGGCGGATGGCGATATAGCCCTCGCCGTTGTAGGCGCTTAGGTCGGCGGTGTATTCCTGGTATTGGTTGGTGGTCTCGGTCTCGGGCACCAGCGTAACGACTCCGTTCTTCAGGCTTTCGCCCTCCAAGAAATCTTCCTTGCTGCCGCCTGCAGTAGAGAGGTAGATGGCGAAATGCTCCCTGTACTCATCTGCGTCCTGACCTTTCAGCCACACCTTCATCGTGCCGCCCAGCGTGAGCTGTGGCGAAACAAGCCAGTTGTCGGGCCACAATGAGCCAACATTATTGATATAGCTGGCCGAATACATACAGCCATCGCCGCTATGGGACATGCCTTTCTTCGTGCCGTCGCTGTATTCCCAGTTGTTCCTGTCGCCGTCGTTGTCGAACGTCGTCCAGTCGTTGGGCATCATCCCGCCCTCAAAGTCGGTGGAATATAATGTATTGTCTGTCTTGACACGGTAGCGCACCTGATAGTTGCTGCACCCCTCGGAACCCGTCCAGCTGATGGTGGCGGTGTTGGGGGTGATGCCGGTGGCGGCGACGTTGGTCACCGGTGTGTTTCTCACATAGACGGTGATGCAGGCGATGGTCTTTGCCTCAGTAGTCATGTTGTCGGGTTGCGTAATATAGGCCATCTCGCCCTGCATGGTGCCGAAGCTTTGGATGTAATAGCTGTTTTCAATGATGATGTATTCCGACAAGTTGTTGTAGCGTCCACGCGAGAAGGTGGCACTGCCGTCGCTATCAACGTTAACCACACTGGGTGCGAAGAGGCAGTTCGTGAACTTGACGGCAGCCCAGTCGTTGCTCTCTTCCCAGCCTACGAAGCCGCCGCAGTTGTTGGTGCTGCTGCCGAGCAACTGACCATTGAAGGCACAGCCGGTGAAGGTGACGGTTGTTCTGTAATCAACTTTGTTTTGGCAGTCGGCCACGAAGCCGCCGTGCGTGCCGTCGCCGCTGACGCTACTGTTGATTGTCACGCTGCTGAGGCAGTTGGTGATGGTGTTGTCGTTGAGCGCATAGCTTGCAAGGCCTGCGGCGAACTTCGCCGAGGTATAGATGGTGCCAGCGACGGTGAGGTCGTGGATCTCGGCATTCTCGATGTAGCGGAACGGGCCGCAGTAGTTCTCGGCGATGGGCGCGTCAGCCGTGCCGTAGGCGAGCGTCAGCGTCTTGCCGTTGCCGTCGAAGTGCCCTTTGAACTTGTGGCTGTCAGTGCCCGCCATCGTCGTGACGGTGATGTCGGCGGTGAGCTGGTAGTAGGCGATGTTGAAGCCAAAGACGCCGTTGTTCACATTGTCGACGAAATCGTTCCACTGGGCTGTGGTGCTGATGATGTAGGGGCTTCCCGAGGTGCCTGAGCCGCTGCTGCTCCAGCCTGAGCCGCTGCCGTTGATGACAGCATTGATGACAGCGTCGGCTGTGCTCATCGTTAAGGTGAAGGGATTGCTGTCGCCGCTCAGATTGCCCGCAGAGCTGACGTAGCCGGAGAGGGTGCCTGCGCCTGTGTAGTTGAGGTTGAGGCTCATTCCTTGAGTATTCCGGGCGTAGAGCACGCCGTCGTACATCATGCCGACGTTGTATATGGTGATGCCACTGACGGTATAGGTGTTTACTGCGGACTGTGTCGTCGCCACGGTGACGCCCTCGCCAGCAGTGATACTGTAGGCGCGGAACTCCTGGTTGTCGCCGATGTTGGTGCGGCAGTTGCTATAGAACATTTGCACATGAGCGCCGTCGTTGGTGCGCGAACGGGCGTAGGTATGTTCGAGGGTCACCGTGATGCTCGTCGGGACAAAGAAGCAGTTTTCGAACTTGACGACGCCTGCGGGCGAGCTGTTGGTCTCGTTCCATCCCACGAAGCCGCCGCACTTGGTGGTGCTGCTGCCTAACATACTGCCGTCGAAGGCACAGCCCTTCATGTTGAATTGGCCGCCCGTATTGGTGCCCACGAAGCCGCCGTGCGTGCCGTCGCCGCTCACCGAGCTGTTGATAGTGACGCTGCTGCGGCAGTTGGTCATCGTGTTGTCGCCTTGGGCGTTAGCCACAAAGCCAGCTGCGAACTGCTTCGAGGTGGTGATGTCGCCGGCGATGTGCAGGTTGCTGATCTCGGCACCCTCGATGTAGCGGAACGGGGCAGTATACGGTTCATTGGTGTTGTAGCTCACGGTCAGCGTCTTGCCGTCGCCGTCGAAATGACCGCTGAACCGATGCCCATCGCTGCCCACCATCGTCGTGACGCTGATGTTGGTGGTCAGCTGGAAATACACGCCGCTGTAAGTGTTGCCGTTGTTCACGCCTTCTTCCAGCTGATTCCACTGGCTGGTGTTGGAGATAAGGTATGGGGATCCTTCGGTGCCTTCACCCTGCCAGGGATTGATAACGACGGAAGCATTGACAATAACATCGGCATCAGGCATGGTCAGTGTGTAAGGGTTGTTGGAGCCGGTGAGGGATCCAGCGCTTGCCTGGTAGCTTTGGAACTCCCAACCTTCCGGCAATGTGTAGCCGAGGATGAGGGATACGGTTTTGCCGTTGCTGGCATAGAGCACGTTGTTTAACATGATGATGCCGGTGGCATAACGGGCGATGCCACTGACATTGTATGCGGCGGTGGCATTGCCGTTGTACGCCACAGTGACATAAGTGCCAGGAGTAATGCTGTGTACAAGTTCACCCTGCACAGTGCCGAAAGCCTCGGTGTAATAGCAGTTGTCGAAGGTAACAGTGCCATTATTCACAACAAATGTTTTAGAGCGTTCGGTGCCAACGGTAACTTGGGTTGGAGCGAAGACGCAATCTTTGAACTCCACGCTGGAGTTAGCTGTATTTGTTTTCCATCCCATCAAACCACCACATTGGATCGAGCTTGTGCCGAGCAGTTCGCCGGTGAAAGCGCAGCCCGTAAGGGTGGCGTTGATGGCCCAGCCCACCAAACCGCCGTGACGAGCCACGCCGTTGTGGGTGGAGTTGATGGTCACGCTACTGGTCACGTTGGTCATATAAAGTTTGGCAGTACCGTTACGACCCACTACACCGCCGGCAAAACATGCAGAGGTGTTAATAGTACCTGCCGTGGCGAGGTTATTAATGGTAGCACCGTAGGTGAAGGCAAACGGAGCACACCAGTCAGCATCGCTACTGAGACTAACGGTCAATGTATGTCCGTCGCCGTCGAATACGCCGTTGAATGCTTTTCCATTCACACCCACTGAGCGGGTGACGCTGATGTCATTGGTCATTTTGAAAACCTTGCCGCTGTAGGTGTTGCCTAAGTAGACGTTGGCGGCAAATTTGTTCCAATCGTCGGTGGAGGCAATCAGGAAGGGGGAGCCTTCAGAGCCTGTGCCCGTGAACGTATAGACGGTCATGATGGGCACCACCTTTTCATCGCTGTTTTCCGTGACGGTTTCCCAGCCATAGCCGAGGGCGGCGCGTAACTGCTCGTTGTTCATGCTGCTGGCATCCGTAGCACCCTGAGTGTCTTTGATCGAGGTTGTGTAGTAGCAGTTGTTGACGACGACAGTGCCGTCCTTGCGGGCGAAGGTCTTGCAGCCATCAGTGTTAATACTAATTTGTGCGGGATTGAACAGGCAGTTGTTGAAGGTGACAGTGCGTCCGCTGGCCACCCAACCCACGAAGCCGCCCCATTTCTCGGCGCTTTCTCCACGCAGTTGGCCATCGAACAGGCAGTTGTCGAAGGTGGTGGTGCCATTATAGCGAAGCTCGCCGATGAAGCCACCGGAAGACACATCGCCGTTCTTGGTGAAATAAATGTCCACACTGGAGCGGCAGTTGTCGATGGTGTTGTCGCCTTCGGCCAGTCCGACTAAACCACCAGCATTCTTACCATTGCTCTTGACGATGGTTCCCGCCACATGCAGATACTTGATGGTGGCGCCATTGATAAAGCGGAAAGGTGCGCAATAATCGTTGCTGCTGTTGTCGGTGTAGTTGAAAGTTAGTGTATGACCGTTGCCGTCAAAGATGCCGCTGAAACGTTTGTCACGGCTGCTGCCCACCATGGTGCTGACATTGATATTGTTAGTCAATTGGAAGAACTTACCACTGTAGTTGTTGCCGTTGTTCACGTTGGTGGCTAGCGTGTTCCAGTCTGTAGTTGAACTGATTTGGTACGGTTCGGTCTGGGAGCCGTCGCCGTTCCAAGCCCAAGCCATCGGCGCGAAGGCGAGGAGGGCGAAGAGGATGAGAATAGAGGTTTTCTTCATTCTTAGTATTGAGTTATATGTTGATAATCTGTAAATTAGAAAGATGTGCCCTCTTGTGGATTTGAGGGCGCAAAATTACGAAAAAAATGGAGACGATTTCGATAATCATCTCCATTTTTTTGGGATGTATTGTCCTAATAGTCAAATCATCGCACGACAATCTTCTGCGTCTTCACATCATTCCCATTGATGAGGCGCAAAACGTACACGCCAGGGGCCATTCCGTTTGTAGAGACGGTGCATGCACCGTCTCTACTGATGACGATGCGCCCCATCACATCGATCACCTGCAAGGTCCCCTCGCCATCGACGATGATGTTGCCGTTGCTGATAAAGGCGAAGGCCCCATTGTCGCCAATTGCGTCCCCGCAATTGGAAAACACCAAGCGGAAACGGGATTCATAGTCTGTTGTCTTGGCGGTGAAGGTGTAGGACGGCGCAACCAGCAGGTCAACATCCGCACCCGTCATATTATCAATCAGGTGCAGGTAGGCCATCTCCACGCCCTCGGGGTTCACCGTGAGGGAGTAGGTGCCGTCTTCCTTGGCCTTGAAATTGACGGGTACCTCGTTTGTAGAGATGGTGCATGCACCGTCTCTACCTACACAGGCAATGGCGTAGTCCTTGCCGTCCTGCGGGATATAGATGTTGGCATTCTGCGTTCCGAAATAGAACTTGCCCAGTTCAGAGCCTTCGTTGAAGCTCACGATGGCATTGTCAAGGGTCTTCATCGAAGCGCTGCCACGGGTGGACACTGCTTGGGCGAGGGTCATCTGGATGCTGCCGTTGTTGGGGACTGCGCCTGAAGTGCTTGGTGCCGTGGTGCTGAAGGTGACGGTTTCGTCATCGCTTTGGGCTTCCACAACAACACCGTAGCAGGGTGAGATGGGCGTCGAGGTAGATTCTGGATCGGTCAAAACGATGGAGCCGTTGGAGTTCAGCGTGTAATAGGGTTTGTCGATCCAAGCTGCCCTTGGGAATGGGTTGCCCACAAGGTTGAAGCCTTGTCCCAACTCCACTTCCGTGGTGTCGCTCAGGTTGAAGGCATCGGCATTGCCTTTGAATTTGACCGTTTTCTCTGTCTGTGTGGCATAGAGGTAGCTTCTGCCGTTTTCGAGATAGAAGCCTGGAGCGGCATTGTTATTGTTTTCATCTGTTTTCCAGTTCTCCCATCTCGCGGTGCCCGGGTTGAGGCGGTAGAGGTCGTAATCCGTTCCGTTGAAAATCATCTCAACCGTATCAGAAGCCTGGGGATTAACATCGTCATAGAGCGGCGAAGCGATAAAGGCCCATCCGTCAGGACTTTGGCTATTCCAATCCGTAGGTGCTGCAATAGTGCGAACATTGCCCGGCACGGCACCGTCATTTTCGGTGACATCGCCGTGGGTGATAGCGGTGCTGGACAGACTTGAGCAGCCCACGTTTGTGGCATTGTCAATGCCATTTACAGAGCAGGCGGAGTAGTAGTTGCGTGTAAGGGTGCCGTTGCCGCCTCCTGCAACAGCGCCATAGCAAGGAGTGCTAGGGATGGTGGCTCCAATAACGAGGTTGTCGCTCAATTCGGCGGCTTGGATGTTGAATCCGGTAATGCCGCCATAGTAGTAGGGGGCAGCTTCGTTGGGAATGCTAAAGGTCTTGGTGAGGGTACCTGCGAAGACGCAACGACTGACAATGCCCATATTGTAGCCTACGATGCCGCCGTGGAGGTAGGAGGTCTGGGCATTGCCATTGACGATGACGGAAGAGGAGACATGGCATTCCTTCACGGTACCTTCGTTCAGGCCAACGATGCCGCCAGTCCTTTCGCCGTCGCCGATGCTGGAGTTGGCGAGGTTAACATTCATCACCTCCGCGCCACTGCCAGTATGGCCGAACAGTCCATTATATGCAGCCAAGACGCTGTTGATGCCGCTGATGGTGTGGCCCTGGCCGTCGAAGTGGCCGTTGAAGTTGTGGTCGAACTGGTTCTGTATGGCGGTGCCGATGGCGGTGAAGTTGTTCGCCACAGCATCGTCGTAGGCGATGCTGGCCATCAACTTGTAGTATTTGGTGTTGTAGGTGGCGCTGTTCTCGCCATTTACGCGGGTGGACAAGAGGTCGAGCTGCTCGGTGGTATAGATAAGGTAAGGCGTTTCCTCTCTGCCGTTGCCGGGCCATTCAACGGTATAGTTGGCGCCGACAATGACATTCTCGTCGGGCATCGTGAGCGTGTAGGGGTTGCCGGAGCCGCTGACGGTGCCGCCGTTGCTGGCGGTATAGGTATTAAAACTGTAGCCCTCTGGCAGCTCGTAGCCGAGATTGAGGCTCACGTTGTCGCCGAGGCCGGCATAAAGCGCCACTACCTCTTCCTCTTCTTCCCCGGAGAGGATGGTGGAGGTGAGGCCAATGCCCGTGCCGTAGCTGTTGATGCCGATGACATTATATTCGGTGGCCGTGCCTTCCTTCTCCACCGTGACATAATTGCCTGCACTGATGCTGCGGGCCTGCTTGCCCTGCCCCTCGGTGGCGCCAAGAGCCTGCATATAATAACTGTTAGTAACGATGACTTGGTCATTGTTGGTATAGCGGGCCAAGGTGCTGCTACCAGTGTTGCCGACCCAAATCTCGCCCTCAGCGAGTTCAGCAGGCGCGTAAAGGCTGTTGGTGATGTTTACAGTGGAGCTATAGGACTGGTCTTTGAAAGCTTCGCCCACCAGTCCGCCGCAATGGGTGGTGCCGCTGCCGAGCAGCTTGCCGTCGAAGACACAGCCAGTGACGGAAAGCGCTCCGCCGCCACGGACAAGACCTACCAGGCCGCCGTGTTTGCCTTGGCCTTCAACACTGCTGTTGATGACCACGCTGGAGCGACAGTTGGTGATAGTGGTGTTGTCGTCAACACGGCCGATAATGCCAGCGGCATACGGATGGGCAGCAGTGATGGTGCCGTCAACAACCAAGTTTTGGATGGTGGCGCCGTCCACAAAACGGAACGGGGCATTGATGTAATCTCTTGAGGTGGCCGTGAAGGTCAGCGTGTTGCCGTCACCGTCGAAGGTGCCGCTGAAGGAATAGGTGCCATGTCGGGGGTCGATGGTGCCAGTGCCCACCATGCGGCTGACACTGATGTCATCGGTCAGTTGGAAGAACCCGGTGTAGGTCTCGCCGAGATAGACATGGTTGGCGAAGTTGTTCCAGTCGGCGGTGGAATCAATCAGGTAGGGCGACGCTTCGGTGCCCTCGCCCGTGAGCGGATAGAGGGTCATGATAGGCACCACTTTGCCGTTATTGATTTCCCATCCGTTGCCGAGGGAATCGACAAGCACGTCGTTGGTATAGTCGCTGGCATCCGTGGCGCCCTGGGCATCTTTCATCATAGTCTTGTAGTAGCAGTTTCTGATATCGACAGTGCTGTTGTTGTGCTTGCGGGCAAAGGTTTTGCTGTTGTCGTTGTTGTCTTCCATGTTAAAGGCTATCTCTGTAGGGGCAAACAGGCAGTTGTTGAAGGAGGCTATGAGGTTTTCGGCCACATAGCCGATGAAGCCGCCCCATTTGATGGAGCTTGCTCCCTGCAATTTGCCGTCGAAGAGGCAGTTGTTGAAGGTGGTGCTTCCGTTGTCGCGAAGCTCGCCGATGAAGCCACCACTCGACACGTCGCCACTTTTGTTAATGAGGATGTAAACGCTGGAGCGGCAGTTGCTTATGGAGTTGTTGCCTTCTGCTTTTCCGACAAGGCCGCCGGTATATTTTTTGTCCACATCGGCTTTGGTGATGGAGCCTGTCACATGCAGGAATTTGATGGTGGCGTCCTTGATATAGCAGAACGGTGCGGTGTAGTCCGCATTGCGGTTGTCGGTGATGTTGAGCGTAATCGTGTGGCCGCCGCCGTTAAAGTTGCCCTGGAATTTCTTGCTGTCGTTGCCGCCGTTGCCAATCAGATAGGTGGGAGTATTGCCATTATCAATGGTCTCCGTAAGGTTGAGGTCGGCCATCAACTTGAAGTATGTGTTGGAGTATCCGCTGTTATTGCCGTTATTCACGCGCTCGACAAGGAGTGCCCAATGTCCGAGATTATAAATGAGGTACGGATTTGCCGCAGTGCCGTCACCGGGCCAGTCGATGGTGGCAAGGCTGATGGTGACGTTGGCATCGGGCATGGAGAGGGTGTAATAAGGTTCTCCCGTGCCGCTGAGGGAACCGGGAAGGGCAAGGAAACTGCCCTCAATAGAGCCGCTGGGGGTTGCACCGTTCTGGCTCAGGTTGAGGAGCACCTCGTCGCCGTTGCCGGCGTAATACTTACCACCATAACCAAGACCTGAATTGAAATAGTAAGAGCCGGTGCTGTAAGGGGTGATGCCGCTGACGTTAAATGGATTAGGATTTCCATAGGGAGTCATGGTGACATTCGCATTGTCATTGATGCTACGGGCATGTTTGCCCTGGCTGCTGCCGAGGGCTTCAAAGTAGTAGCAGTTGTTGAAAGTGACATCATCGCCGTCGTCGCGGCGGGCGAAGGTGCGGCTGCCGCTCTTGTTGTCGATCTTAATATCGGTCGGGGCAAACAAGCAGTGTTTGAAGTTGGCCTCTCCATCATCTGCCACCCAGCCGACGAAGCCGCCCCATTTGGTGGTTCGCGAGTTGGCACCGTTAGGCCCTTGCATCTTGCCATCGAAGAGGCAGAATGCAAATTCGGTGTAGCCTTCGCGAAGGTCGCCGATGAAGCCGCCATGCGAGCCGTCGCCGTCGGTGTTGGACTCAATGGTCACACTGGAACGGCAATTTCGGATTTGATTTTGGCCGTAAGCCTTGCCGACGAAGCCGCCCGCGTGTTTCTTCTGCGCCTTGACGATGGTGCCGGTCACGTGCAGGTTCGCGATGGTGGCACCGTTAATGTAGCGGAAGGGACCGCAGTAATGCTCGTTGCGGTTGTCGGTATAGTTGACGGTGAGGTTGTGGCCGCCGCCGTCGAAGGTGCCACGGAAGCTCATGTTCTCGCTCACGCCCAACATGGTGCCGGAGGTGGTATCAGTGAGGGTGATGTCGGCGGTCAGCTGGAAGTGCTTGCCGCTGTAGTTTTGGCAGAAGGCGCTGATGTTAAGGGCCAAGCCGCACCAGTCGTCGATTGTGGCAATCTGGTAGGGCGAGGCCTGGGTGCCGTCGCCCGTGAAGGTGCAGGGACTCAGCGAGGTATTGGGCACCACCTTGCCGTCCACCTCTTGCCAGCCGCTGCCGAGGGCGGCGAGGAGCTGCTCGTTGGTCCAGTCCTTGGCGTTGGTGCCTTGCTTGCTGCCGTACTTCTTGGTGTAGTAGCAGTTGGTGACAGAGATGGATTTATAGTTGCCATAATGAATATAGTACATGGTTCCGCAGTCCTCATCATCATCATATTCAAGCTTTTTTGGTGCGAACAGGCAATTGGCGATGTTGACGGTGGATTCAGGGCCACCTTTGCCGCTGATGCCTCCAATATTGCACACATATTCATTTTGACATTTTATTGTGCCGTCGAAAAGACAGTTGACAATGTTAATATCGCCGATAGCACGAGACAAAATGCCTGCATCAAACACATTTGGTTCACTTCTCAAATTTGAATCTCTCAAATCAAGATACACACTGCAGCGGCAGGAAATAACGTTGACGGTGCCGTAGGCTTTTGCAACAATGCCCGCGCCATAGGCTGCATGGGTTGTAATCTTGCCAGCCACGTGCAGGTTCTTGATAGTGGCGTCCTTGACGAACTTGAAAGGGGCGGCATAACAACTGTTAGTATTACCATAGCTGTTACTATATGAAACTGTCAGCGTGTGGCCGTTGCCGTCGAAGGTGCCTCGGAAGTATTTGTTGCGACTGTCTTCTCCATAGGAGAAGCCGCATCCAGGAGAAGATTTGTCACTGGCTCCCACCGCTTTTTTGACGGGGTTGTCGGAGGTGCCGATGTCGGCGGTCATTATGAAGAACTCACCGAAGTAGGGTGTGCCGCTGTTCACCTTGTCGGCAAACGTGTTCCAGTCGGCCATTGAACTGATTTGATAGGGGTCGGTCTCGGTGCCCGTGCCCTGCCATTGTGCCCAAGCTGTCGTCGTGAAGGCCAGGAGGGCGAGTAGGAGATAAAAACACTTCTTCATGGCTCAGTCTTTTTTCTTGTTCTTCAACAGGTAGGCTGCGCACATGCCGGCGAGGAGCAGGATGCCGGTGCCCAAGGGGCCGTTTTGGTCATCGTTAGAACCGTGTACAATAGGCAGGTCAATCAGACCATTGGTGCCGTTTCTGTTGCCGCCAATCGTGGTGCCCAGGCCGAATAATCCTGCATTCCCGTTGTCATCCATTCCAAAGTACGTTTCAGGGACGAAGGTCTCCTCTTCTGCGTATTCGAAGGGCAGGAACATCTCGTCGTTGGGGTTTTCAAACATGGTCTGGCCCATTCCGAGGAGGCCACCCTTGGTTTCGTACATGTTTTCGTCGATTTGGGCGGTCAAGCTCAAGCCCATGCTCATGACGATTGCAATTGTCAGTGCTAGTTTTTTCATTTGTTTTTGTTGATGTATTTGTTATTAAATTTGTTTTTATTTGATTTTGAGGATATTAGCGTTTTAAATGATAACGCCGTTTTGAGGGCGCAAAAGTACGAAAAAAAGTTGAATGTCTTATTTATGAGAGGATTTGAAGCGATTTTTTATCTTTGCAATCCAATTACAATAAGACAATGAATCTTTAAATTTTGAATTATTGAATTTTGAATCTTTAAATCCCTGAATAAAATGACCCGAAACATAGGCATCCTAGGCGCGATGGCGCAGGAAATCGATGAGGTGAAGGCCCTCTTGACCGAAAAGACTATCGTCAACATCGCGAACCGTGAGTTCGTGGTGGGCAAAATCGGCAATGTGCGCTGTGTGGTGGCTTTCTCCAAATGGGGCAAGGTGGCCGCCACCATCACCGCTACCTTATTAATACAAGAGTTCGCCGTGACGGATTTGATTTTCATCGGCACGGCAGGGGCCCTGGCCAATGGCCTCAAGGTGGGCGACATCGTCATTTCCAAGCGCTTGGTGCAACATGATTTGGATGCCCGCCCCATCATTTCGCGCTTCGAGTTGCCTTTGCTGAACCGTGTCTATGTTGACAGCAACCCGGAATTGACCGAGCTGGCCGGCAAGGCCGTGAGCAGTCTGTTGGAGAAAGGCGTGGAGTACATGGTGGGCGAGGAGGCCGTCAAGGAGTTCAATCTCGCACCGACTCTGTATTTCGGCGACATTGCCAGTGGCGACCAGTTCATCAACAGCGATGAGAAACGCGAGGAGATCTTGGGCTTGTTGCCCGATGTGCTCTGTGTCGAGATGGAAGGCGCCGCCGTGGCACAAGTCTGTCTGGAATTCGGCACGCCCTTCACGGTGATCCGTACCATAAGCGACACTGCTAATCACAATGCACGCGTCGACTTCGGCAAGTTCATCATTGAGGTGGCCAATGCCTATTCAAGGGCCATCGTCCAGGAAATCATGCGTCTGCTATGATGATTACATAATCATCGCACACACACTACCCACCAGCAGAAACACTATAAATCCAATGACCAAGCATCCGAGTTTGGACTTGAGGGCGAGTTTGGTGTGTGAGAGCAGCTCTTTCAGCGAAGGCCGTTTCTGGTCGACCGCCTTTCTCTGTCTTGTTTTCCCATTGGGGAGGATCTCGTAATACAATGGGGCGCCATACATCATCGCTTCGGCCAGTCCGCCAGCCGCCAGGATGGCGAAGAAGCCTGGGATGCAGTACCATGCCGCGCCGTAGCCGATGCGGATGTCTGAAAGTGGCTGCCATCTTAATATTTGAATAGGTATGGCGATAAGGACAGGCAGGAAAATCACGGCAAGGATAATCAACACGGTTTTTATGATGCGCCAAGGAGTGAAGAATTTCAGCTTGGCAGGCACGGGGCCTTGGCCAAAGTCGGCGACAAACTCCGTCTGGGTGTCGTTGTGGCTGGCTTTTTCTTTGGGCAAAGTGATGATTTCTTGAATGAGCTCCTTGTGGTGGCGGTTGTGGGCGATGGCGAAGAAGACGAGGCCGAATACGGCGGCGACAGCTAAACCAGCAAGCGCCTCTCCAATAATTAACGAAGCCAAAATGCTGACCACCAGAGTGGAAAGCAAGGGCCATAGCCACCATTTGCTGGTCAGGTTTTTCGTTTTGCCCGTGGCAATTGATACTTTGCCGTTTTGTCCGTTCACGGCTGCGGCTATGCCACCTTTGCACTTCACTAGATACACGGGCAAGAGGGCGGGGATGGACTCGTTTTCGTCATCGTCAAGGATGACGGTGAGTTCTTTGGTGCCCACTTTCTTTGTGAGGTTTTGGTATAGTTCTGCACGGGTTTCTTCTGAAACGCGGGCATTCAACGCTTCCCCAGCCACATTCTGGATCTTGGCGTTTTGGTGGTTCAGGTAGCCGAAGTCGAATGCGCGAGCCTCATCAAAGTCGAAAGGCTCGATGCCGTCGAGAAACAGGTTGTCCCAGTCTTTGGAGACATTCACGGCAGTATGGTTCAGATAAGCGCGAAACGGATAATTCGCCCCTGTGCCGTCTTGGAGGGTGATGCCCATTTTTCCATTATATGCGCCGCGAACGATGTGATAAGGCAGATAACATCCTGTGAAACGATGACGGTTCTTCTCGATCAGTTTGGCCGCAGGGTTGCTTTTATTTTGGTTCAGCCAGGCGTTCAGCTTGTCCAGGGCTTCTTCTTTGTTGAGTTTGAAGGGGATGATTACCTCTGGCACATCGTTGCCAGCAAACTCGGCGTCGATCATGGTGTTTTGGCAAAAGGGGCATTGTGCCGAGGCATCCTCGCCAGTGGCCATGGTCTGTGCCCCACAACTTGGGCAAGAAAAAGTCTTGACGTTGGTGAGGTCCTGAAGGACGATGCCATGATGGATGCTTTTCCAATGCCGGTATTCGGCTATTTTTTCCGAGGACTCGGCTTCGGAACCGCAATGTGAACAGCAATATTTTTGCTTGGATATATCATAATATTGGTCGCCTCCGCAATTGTTGCAACGGACGACTAATGGGTTGCTGACTTGTTCCTCCATAGTAGATATGCTTAATTTGGTTCGACGATACTAGTTTTCCAATTCTAATCTAATTCTAATAATCTCCCAAAACATCCCCATTCCAATTTCAATAATGTCATCTGGAAAGTCAAACATCGGGTCGTGCAAAGCGGGTTGATCCAGGCCTGAACCCAATCCAAAGAAACCAATAGGGCAAACGCTTCCAAACCTTCCGAAGTCTTCCGACCAACGGAAAGGCTCTTCCAAATGACCAAGGCTTAACTCGAGATTTTTTGCGGCTTGCTCTATGGTTTTCACGCAGTCGGCATCGCTATTGGTAGCGGCGAAGGCCTCGTGCATCGAGAAGTTGAAATCGAAGAGGTAGTCCTTGGCCTTGGCACGACAGAACTCGATGATTTCCGTCGACATCAGTTCCAGATTGCGGTCATTGAAGCTACGCAAGGTAAGCCAAATCTCGGCATGGCCAGGGGCGACGCCGAAGGTCTCCTCGCCTAAGGTGGCATGAGTGATGACGAAGGTGGTCAATGGCTTCACGGCCTTCAGTTGCTCGCGTTTTTTCTCCAAATGGTGGATGAGTTGGGCCAGCAACTCCGAAGGGCTGTGGCCTGTCTCGGGTTGCGAGGCATGCGCCGTGCGACCGTCAAAAACGAGCTTTAAGCCAAACGAAGCCGCTGCAAAACAGCCTTCACGCACCATGATTTGGCCTTTCTCAAAGCCAGGCAAATTGTGCAGCCCGTATGCCACATCAGGCTTGATTTGCTCAAACTGCGGGTCGTTGAGGATGGCCTGTGCGCCTTGACCAGTTTCCTCGGCAGGTTGGAAGAGCAGCACTACCTCGCCTTGGTCGGGACGCTGTTCGCCGAGCCATTGCGCCAATCCGCAGAGGATTGTGGCATGGCCGTCGTGTCCGCATTTGTGCGAAACGCCTTGGTTTTGTGAACGATAGGGGATGTCGTTGGGCTCGGGGATGTGCAAAGCATCAATGTCGCCACGGATGAGGATGCGTTTGCCGGGCTTTGCACCTTTATAGATAGCCGCCAAGCCATAGCCGCCGATTTTCTCTATGATTTGGTCGGGTAGGGTCTGCTTCACCCATTCGTTCAAGATTTTGTTGGTTAGCGCCTCCTGTCCTGAAAGCTCGGGATGCGCGTGAAGGATATGTCGGAGTTCGATGAGATTCTGCATACGACGATTTTTGCTACAAAACTACGCTTTTTCGTAATGCGTTTGGGATTTAGTCTTATCTTTGCCCCCAAATTTTTGAGAATACAAATGTCAACCGTACTCTATCCACTGAAATTCAAGCCCATCTTCAAAGATAAAATTTGGGGCGGACGAAAGATCAAGGAAGTCCTTGGAATGGACTATGGTCCGCTGCCCAACTGTGGCGAGGTGTGGCTGCTCTCTGGCCTTTGGGACGAGCAGAGCGAAATCGCCAACGGCGACTTTGAGGGCGACGAGATCAACGACTTGGTGGAAACTTTCATGGGTGACTTGGTCGGCGAGAGTGTCTTCGACAAATACGGCGAGCAATTCCCTTTGTTGCTGAAGATCATCGATGCCAACGACTGGCTCTCGGTGCAGGTGCATCCCGATGATGAGTTGGCTGAGAAACGAGGCTTGGGCAACGGTAAGACCGAGATGTGGTATGTGATGCAAGCCGACAAGGATGCTGAACTCGTCATGGGCTTCAACCGCGAGATAACGCGGATGGATTATGCCAATATATTGAAAAACAATACGCTGCAAAGCGTTTTGAATCACGAGCAGGTGAAGAAAGACGATGTCTTTTTTATCCCTGCAGGTCGTGTTCACGCTTTGGGCCCTGGCATCATGGTGGCAGAGATCCAACAGACGAGCGACACTACCTACCGCATATACGACTGGGATCGTATCGACGTGGCCGGCATGCGCCGCGAATTGCATATCCCGCAGTCGGTGGAAGCCATTGACGGAACAATGCCTGAAAACTACAAGACTGAGGTCCTCGATGTGATGAACAAGACGGTCTCTGTCGTTGATTGCCAATACTTTGTCACTAATCTCTTGCAACTTCAAGGCGAGATGGAAAAGGATTATTCCAACCTTGATTCTTTCGTCATTTTGATGCCTTTGGAAGGATTTTTTACGTTGAATTGGGAAAATGGCGCGGTTTTTGTAAAAGCAGGAGAATGTGTCCTGGTTCCCAACGCCATCAAAAAGGTGAGCATCAGGGCGGAACAGTATTGCAAACTACTTGAAGTGTATTGCCAATTGGAAGAAAGCGATTTTTAAATTATTGAATATTAAAACCTTAAATCTATGAAAAAAGTAATGACACTCTTGCTGATGGCTCTGATGGTAACGGGCCTTCATGCGCAAACGAAATCGGACTTGCCGAGCATAACCTTGAAGAATCTGAAGGGTAAGGATGTGAATATCGCCAAGCTCAACAACGGTGGCAAACCCATTGTCATCACGTTCTGGGCCACATGGTGCGGTCCCTGCATTAAGGAACACAACGCCCTCAACGATGTTTACGAAGACTGGAAAGCTGAGACGGGCGTGAAGATCTATTCCGTTTCCATCGACGACTCGCGTTCGACCGCTAAGGTGAAGCCGGTGGTGGATGGCAAGGGCTGGGGCTTTGAAGTGTTGCTCGATCCCAATGGTGACTTGAAACGTGCCATGAACGTGAGCAATCCGCCTCACACCTTCCTGATTGACGGCAATGGCAAGATTGTGTATCAACATACGGGCTATTTTGAAGGCGCCGAAGACGACCTTTATGAAGAAATCCTAAAACTCGCAAAGAAGAAAAAGTAAAAACATACTTATATGCGAAAAAACATACTAGTTTTACTCGCACTCGCCCTGGGCTTTAGTTTCAGAGCGAGTGCTCAGTCATTTGTAGAAGGCGGTCAGGTGAGCGGCAGCTTCCAGACCGACGCACAGTACTACATGCTTGACAAGGGCATTGGCATTAACGACCTTAACGGCAAGAAACTTGGCCTCAATGGCTTCGGCAAGGTGAACTACACCAACGGCGACTTCTCGGCGGGCATCCGCTTTGAAGCTTTCATGCCGGAATTGAACGGCTTCCGCAGTGAGCTGAACGGTGTAGGCTTGGCCAACTTCTTCGCCACTTACGACAACGGATTCATTGGCATGACCGTAGGCGACATCTACGACCAGTTCGGTAGCGGCCTCGTGTTCCGCACATACGAGGAATGGTCGCTGGGCATGGATAACGCCCTGCGCGGTGCGCGCGTGGTGCTGCGTCCCACCCAAGGCGTCACATTGAAAGGCGTCTATGGTCGCCAGCGTTTCTTCTGGGCACCTTATCTTGAACGCGACATGGGCTCCGACGACTATCGTGGCATTGTGCGCGGCGTGGATGCCGAATGGGACCTCAACCAGAGCATTTCTTCACTCAACGACTCCGAGTTCAAGATGAGCCTCGGCGGCAGCTTCGTCAGCAAGAAACAGGCCGACCAGAGCTCGTTCTACAACATCCCTGAAAACGTGGGTGCCGCTGCTGCTCGCATCAACTTGGGTTATGGCAATTTTGCCTTCAGCACCGAGTATGCCTATAAGATTAACGACCCGTCGGCCATCAACAACTTCATCTACAAGGAAGGCCGTGCTTTGATGTCGTCGTTGAGCTATTCGCAGCAGGGTTTCGGCGCCGTGTTGCAGGTGAAGCGCACCGACAACATGAGCTTCAAGTCGATGTATACGGGCAAACAGAACGATTTGGACATCAACTTCATCCCACCTATTAATTACACGCACACCCACAGCCTGCCGTCGATGTACACCTATTCGACCCAGCCTAACGGCGAGATGGCTGCCCAGTTGCAGGTCAACTATACCATCCCTAAGGGTACGGCCCTGGGTGGTAAATATGGCACCAAGCTTGCCTTCAATATGAGCCAGGTGAACGACATCGTTCGCGACTCCGTTAGGTTTGGCAACGAGATGGGTTTGAACCAAGCTGGAACCTTGGGCTACACTTCTAAGTTCTTTGCCGTCAGTGACCATCGTTTCTTCCGCGACATCAACTTTGAGGTCGACAAGAAGATCAGCAAGGACTGGCACATCACTGCGCAATACATTAACCTGTACTATGACATCGAGACCATCGAAGGCCATGCCGGTGCACCCGTCGTGAAGGCCAACATTGGTTTCATGGATGTGACGTATAAGATCAACAAACGCCAGAGCCTGCGCCTCGAGCTTCAAGGCCTGTGGGAAAACGAAGTCCACAAAGGCTATGAGTACGAGGAAAGCGAGAAGAAAGACTATCAGAAGCGTGGTGACTGGGCTGCCGCCTTGGTGGAATACTCCGTCAACCCGCATTGGTCGTTCTCCATCGCCGACAAATGGAACTACGGCAACCCCGTGGAGGAGTACCGCGATCATTATTTCACGGGCACGGTCACCTATATCCACGATGCCACTCGCGTCATGCTGAGCGCTGGACGCCAGAGTGAAGGTGTGGTCTGCGTGGGCGGTGTGTGCCGCACGGTGCCCGCATCCAGCGGCGTTTCGCTGACCGTCTCGACGAGTTTTTAATTGATGTTTAAATCCTAAAAATCAGAACAATGAAAGGTATTATAAGAATAGGATTGATGGTGCTGGCAGTCATGTTTGGCATGAACGCCTGCGATGTCGAAAAGGAACCCTATATCCAAGGTGCCGACGATGAGAAAGCGATTTTGAAATTCGAGGTGAATGATGTCATTGGCACGGTTGACGAAAGCTCAAAGATCGTGGTGCTAGATTTCCCTGCAGGCACGGACGTGAGCCATCTGACGCCAACCATCACCATTTCAACATACGCTACCATCGAGCCCGAATCGGGTGTGGAACAGGACTTTACCAACCCTGTCTACTATACCGTGACAGCTATGAATGGCACCACCGCTCAGTATATGGTGGAAGCGGTCGTGCATGATGCCGACAACGAGAAAAGCATACGCTCATTCGTCATTGACGATGTGGAAGGCGTGATTGATGAGTTTAGCAAAACGGTGACGGTGCAGATGCCAGAGGGCACTGATGTCACCGAACTTGTCCCGACCATCGAGGTTTCGGAAGGCGCTACGGTCAGCCCCGCATCGGGTGAGGCCCAGGATTTTACCAATCCTGTGTCCTATACCGTGACGGCACAAAACGGCACTACGGCAATTTATACCGTGACAGTCATTGTGGAAGGTGGCGAAATAGTGCCCACGGGCAAGACGGTGCTGATTAAAGACTTCACCGGTGCGCGTTGTGTCAACTGCCCTGCCGCTGCCGAATATGCCCATAACCTCCAGCATCAGCTGGGCGAGGACCATGTCATCATCATGAGTGTCCATGCGGGTTACCAGGCCCAACCTTTGGGACAGTTCCCCGATTTCCTCACCGATGAAGGCACCGAATGGTATAACAACCACGACTCCAACCCGCTGTTTTCTGTTGACCATGTGGCTCTGACTGACGGCAACACGCTCAGCGTGGAGCAAATCGACGCCCCTGTGGCTGCCGCTTTGGAAGAGGAACAGACGTTCGAGATTTCGGTTGTTCCCAATTATGACGAAGCCAGTCGCCAATTGGGAGTGGCGGTCAACGTCGTGGCGTTGACGGCTATGGATGGTGAGTTCTATATCACGGCTTGTCTGGTTGAAGACAATATCGTGGGATGGCAAACCACCCCAAGTGGCGTCGATAGGGAATATGTGTTCCGTAACGTGTTCCGTGGTACGCTCAATGGCGCTAGTGGTGAGGCTTTTGAGAATATCCATGTCGATGCCCACGACACGTCCCATTTCAATTACAGCAAGGAGCTTGATGCCGCTTACAATGCTGACGAGTGTTACCTGATGGTCTACGTCTACGACAAGGGCCAAGGTGACAAGATCCTGCAGACGACGGTAAAGAAAATCAAATAATCTGATCCTGAAGGTCTTATGGTCTTCAACTCCATAGAGTTCCTCATCTTCCTGCCCATTGTGGTATTGCTCTTCTATGTGCTGCCACAAAAGCTGCGATGGGTGATGCTGCTGGCGGCCAGCTGCACGTTCTACATGTGGTTTGTGCCCAAGTACATTCTCATCCTGCTGGTCACTATTATCATCGACTTCTCGGCAGGAGTGCTCATGGAGAAATATGCCGACCGAGCCAAGCTGAAGAAAACCTTCCTAGTCATCAGCATCGTGAGCACGCTCATGGTGCTGATGATTTTCAAGTATCTGAACTTCCTAACGGCAAACTTGTCGCTGCTTTGTGCTCAGTTGGGCATTGAGCGGCGTTGGGTGACCGACATCATTTTGCCTATCGGTTTGTCGTTCCACACCTTCCAAAGCATGAGCTATGTGATTGAGGTGTATCGCGGCCACCAAAAGGCGGAGCGCCATTTTGGTTACTATTCTCTTTATGTGATGTTTTTCCCTCAGTTGGTCACTGGCCCTATCGAAAGACCAGGCAACCTTTTGCGGCAGCTTCACGAGAAGAAGGAGTTCCAATATGAGAACATCTCGAAGGGCATGCGGCTCATCATCTACGGCTTCTTCATCAAGATGGTGGTGGCCGACCATTTGGGGGCGTACGTCGACAAGGTGTATGCCGACCCATCGAGCTTCAACTCATGGAGCGTGATGCTGGCTATGGCGTTCTATAGTTTCCAGATCTATTGCGACTTCTTCGGCTATTCCACCATCGCCTTGGGTGCCGCCAAGCTAATGGGTTTTGACATCAGCGACAACTTCCGCACGCCATATTTGGCCAAGAGCATCGCAGAGTTCTGGCACCGTTGGCATATCTCATTGTCCACATGGTTCCGCGACTATGTCTACATCCCACTCGGCGGTAGCCGTGTCAAGTTTGGGCGCTGGGCGTTCAATATCCTGGTCGTCTTTGTGCTCAGTGGCATTTGGCACGGCGCAAATTGGACTTTCCTGTTTTGGGGCTTTGCCCATGGCTTGCTGCATATCTTGGAGAAGGCTTTGCGCAACCGTTTTCCCGAAAAGGAGATGAAATCCAAGTGGCTGAGTGTCAGTCTCGATGCTTTGCGTATCGCCAAGACCTTTGTGCTGGTTACATTGTTCTGGGTGATGTTCCGTGCCACCGACTTCGCCAACATGAAAGACATGTTTGTGGCAGCAGTCACCAACTTCGGCGGTGGAGAGAGCCTCGGCGTGAAGCCTGAGATTTGGCTTTACCTCGGCCTTTTCATCCTCTCCGACCTGTTGCTCTTTAACACCCGCTTCGATGCTTGGTGCGACAACAAGCCCATTGTACTTCGGTGGTTCATCTATGGCCTGCTCATCTTCATGACGGTGGCCTGCTCAAGTGTCAATAGTTTTCCGTTTATCTATTTCCAGTTCTGACCATGAAGAAGTTCCTGATACGCATATTGATGGCTGCCGCGCTGCTTTTCGTCCTCAACTGGATCTACACCAAGTGGTTCTTCAAAAAGGACGTGGCGGAACATTCTGACATTCTTGAGTTGGTGTGGCAGGTGGAGGCCGATAGCTGTCGCATCGTCTATTTGGGCGAGTCGTCGAACAACACCCATGGCCCTGAGGAACCTGGACAAAAGAAGATAAGTGAGTATCTTGCGGAGTATTTCCCCAACGTGAAGACGGGCGACATGACCAAGGAGGCCTCGCATGCGCAAACCTATTATTACCTGCTGAAAAACATTCATAGGAAGTCGACGGTGGAGACCGTGGTGGTGACCATGAACCTCCGCTCGTTCGATGCCCGTTGGATCTATTCCAATCTTGAGACCCCGCTGCGCAAACAGCTGGTGCTGATGGAGGACTATCCTCCGTTTATGAACAGGTTCCTGCTTGCCTTGAAGGCTTATCCCATCAGGAGCGAGGAGGAACTGGACTCGCTGACGCGGCAGCATTGGCGTGAAGATCCTTTGGTATTCCCGTATGAATTTGAATGGGATAATGTGTATAAGTGGGACTCTGCTACGGCATGGCGGGGACTCCACAACTACGAAGGCGAATACGACCCGAAATGGACGGAATTGGCGTGCCATTACATCAAGAGCTATGGCTTTCAGATTAGGGATGACAATCCGCGCTTGAAGGACTTTGACGACATCGTCGCCCTGAGTCGCAAACGGGGTTGGCATCTGGTCTTTAATCTGATGGCGGAGAATGTGGATAAAGCCAATGAATATGTGGGCAAGGACTTGATGTACCTGATGAAGCAGAATCACGACTATCTGCTGAACCGTTATGGCAATCTTGAAGGCGTGACCGTGGTCGACAACCTCAATTTGGTGCGCGACGTAGACTTCATTGACCAAGATTGGACCACGGAGCATTATTATGAGGATGGCCGCCGCATCATTGCAGGCCATGTGGCCGAGGCACTGAAAGCCTATTATCCCAATGAATACCGAAACGTGGTTTGGAAATGTGATGCGGGGCATTATTATTTCGGCGACGAGGTGAGCAAACTTGATGCGGCCACGCCATACGGTCCTGCGTTGACCTTGCCGGGCGACAGTCTTCGTGCGGATTGGGAGCGTGTAAATGTCGCCTTCATGATGCAGCAAGCCGACACTTTGCATGATACGAAACTCGCTGTAGAATCGCTTGTTGCGAATGACAATGTTCTAGTTTTCTATCTTGATGTGAAGCCGCAGATCCAGAAGATTGGCGAATGGGATTTTGCCACTTTCGACTTGCCCGTCGACTCGGTCATGCGGGAGGCACAACAGGTCAAAATATTTGTCTTCAATCCCTCTGATGATGCCGTGCAGCTGAAGAATATGGATGTGTCTTTCCGTCCGGCCTATTTGAAGCCAGGCGTCAAAGGACAATCCATGAAATAAGAGTTACAGGTTGCTGAGCCTGTCGAAGCTCCGGTGTTCTTGCGTTTATTTTACTTCCAACACAGTAAGATGTATTCCTGCCACTTTGAATCTCACCTCCATCTCGCCGAAGGCCATGCCATAGACGCGTTCGGGGTCGGCTTGATATTGCGGCCTGGGGTCGTGGGCCAATACCTCGATAAGGCTTTCTCTTTGGTTTTCAGGTACTTTCTTAAGTAGTTCCTCGGGACAATCCACCTCCAGAAGGTATTCTGCTGGTGTTGAGGCGAAGCCGCTGACGGCGTCGGGATGGCTGTCGGTGTAGGCGATATAAGGCTTGATGTCGTAGATGGGTGTGCCATCCATCAGGTCGGCGCCCGAAACGTAGAGCACAGGGCCGAGTTTTGGGTCGAGGTCCACTTTTTCGAGGCGCACCGACGACAGCCCAATGGGGTTGGGGCGGAAGGGCGAACGCGTGGCGAACACGCCTTTGCGCACGTTGCCACCCAAGCGTGGTGGACGTACCGTTGGTGACCAGCTGTCGCGTACAGCCTTCGAAAACTCCCAAAGGAGCCAGATGTGCGAAAACGCCTCCAAACCGCGCACAGCCTCGGCATTACGGTAGTCGGGCTCGAACACGATGCGGCCTTGCAGCGAGGCGATGATGCCGCTCTGTCGCGGGATGCCGAACTTGGTCGGGAAGTCGGTATGGATGCGGGCGATTACTTTCATGCTGCAAAGGTAATTAAAATTTTGTGGTGCATGCGAAAAAAGCCTTACCTTTGCACCCTCAAAAATATGCATACCATGCAAAGCAACGAAGAAATTTCCATCTTGGTGCTCTACACCGGCGGCACCATTGGTATGATGCAAGACCCCAAGACGGGAGCCTTGGTGCCATTCGATTTCGACAATATCTACACTCATCTGCCTGTGCTGAAGAATTTCGGCTACCAGATTGACTTCTATAGCTTCGACCCGCTCATCGACTCGTCGAACATGTCGCCCGACTTTTGGGTTCGATTGGCGACGAAGATAGGGGAGGAGTATGAGCATTACGATGGCTTCGTGGTGCTGCATGGTTCCGACACGATGGCCTACACCGCATCGGCGCTGAGCTTTATGCTCGAGAACCTCAACAAGCCTGTCGTGCTTACGGGTTCGCAGTTGCCTATGGGCATGGTGCGTAGCGATGGCCGCGAGAATTTCTTGGCAGCCATTGAGATTGCCGCTGCCAAGGACGAAGACACATCCATTGTCCCAGAGGTGAGCATTTTCTTCCAAAACCAGCTGTTACGCGGCAACCGAGCCACCAAGTTCAATGCGGAGAATTTCAATGCCTTCATCTCGTCGAACTATCCTAATCTGGCCGATGTGGGCGTTCACATTAAATATAATAAGGAGCGTATCTTGAAGCCTAATTTCAAGAAACTGAAGGTGCATACCAACATGGATCGCAACGTCGGCATCCTGAAGCTCTTCCCAGGCATTTCGGAAGACTTCGTGCGTCACGTGCTGAAGACGCCTCATCTGAGTGCGTTGGTTTTGGAAACCTTCGGTTCGGGCAATGCCACCACTGCCGAGTGGTTCCTGGCCGCCCTCAAGGAAGCCATCGATGGAGGTCTCCTTATCCTCAACATCACCCAATGCAAGGCTGGGTCGGTGGAGATGGGACGTTATGAGACCAGTCTCGACATGGCCCGCATAGGTGTCATCAGCGGTCACGACATGACCACTGAGGCTGCCGTTGCCAAGTTGATGTATCTGGTAGGTGAAGGGCTGCCGAAGCCTAGAATCCTCGAAATAATGCAAAATTCCATCCGAGGCGAGATGACGCTTTGATGCTATGATTCAAGCAATTGGGAAATTGTTGTAATAAAAAATCAAATATTTTTGTTTGCCAAATGAAAAATTGTGTACTTTTGGCAACGATTTCAGATAGGGTCTGAGGGGTTGGAAGGCATTTGGAGAGATGTCCGAGTGGTTTAAGGAGCACGCCTGGAAAGTGTGTGTACTCCAAAAGGGTACCGCGGGTTCGAATCCCGCTCTCTCCGCGGAAAGATACAATAGTTTAATTAGAACAAAGTAATTCATAACAGTAATAATTAAAACATTCAAGCTAAACTATGAAAAAATTAATTGCTTTCCTCATGGTTGCTGGCCTTATGACTTTTGGCTTTAGCAATCTCGTCGTTGCTCAAGAAGAGCAAGCGCAAACCGAGCAGACGGAACAGACCGTTGCTCCTGAACAACCCGAAGTCGCTCCCGTTGAGACCGTGGAAGAAGTTACTCCCGCTGTCGATAACGCTGCCAAACCTGCGACTTTCCGTGAGTCCATCAAGAAACAATTCATCGATGGTGGTCCCGCTTTCATGGGTATCGTGTTGATCATCCTGCTCATCGGTATGGCCATCTCCATCGAGAGAATCATTTATCTGACCTTAGCTTCCGCCAACTCCAAGAAACTTCTTGCCGGCATCGAAGCCAAGATGAAGAATGGCGACGTTGAAGGCGCCAAGCAGCTCTGCAAGGACACCCGCGGTCCTGTGGCCAGCATCTTCACTCAAGGCCTCATTCGCTATCAAGATGGTCAGTCGCTGGACGAAGTCGAAAAGGCTATCGTTTCCTACGGTTCCGTCGCAGGTGGTAAGCTTGAAAGCGGTTTGAGCTGGATCGGCCTCTGCATCAGCTTGGCTCCTATGTTCGGTTTCATGGGTACTGTTATCGGTATGATCCAGGCCTTCGACGACATCGCCGCCGCTGGTGACATGAGCCCGCAGATCGTTGCTTCCGGTATGAAGGTCGCTCTGTTGACCACCGTGTTCGGTCTGATCGCCGCTATCATCCTTCAGATTTTCTTCAACTTCATCGCTTCTAAGATCGAAAACATCGTCAACGATATGGAAGACGCTTCCATCTCGTTCATGGACATCCTTGCTAAGTACAACAACAAATAATAAGTATCAATCATGAACGGTAAGCTTTCAAACATCGGTAAATGGGTATTTGGTCTGTTGGCTTTGATCACGGTGGGCTTGGCTATTTATTTCTACCTTGGCCTCACTGATGAAAGCCGCACCAACTTATTCCTGAATTGGGGCTACATCTTGATTATACTTGGTATTGTCATTGCATTGATTTCAGTCATCTTCACAGCCGCCGTCAAAGGCGTCAACGGCAAGACACTATTGATTGCCATCATTGCATTCGCTATTATTGCAGTTGTAGCTTACTTAATGTCGAAAGGCTCTTTCAACGTTCCGTACCAAGCCGGAGAACTTACTTACTCGGGCAAGACGCACGGTTGGGTTGAACTTGGCCTTAATTTCTTCTATGTCACTCTTGGCGTCGCCATCCTTTCAATCCTGTTCTCTGTTATCTACAAGGCAGTTAAAAAGTAAAACATTTCATCATGGCAAGAAAAACTCCGGAAATCAATTCAAGTTCGCAGGCTGACATAGCATTCTTGCTGTTGTGTTACGTGGACTACGGTATCACCCGTCGTCTGCCCCCTCCGGTTGAGCAAAATGACGAAGACGTCAAGGTCAAGGAAAGGAATGTGATGAATGTAATGGTGAACAAGAGCGACAGGTTGCTGGTCAACGGCCGTCCTTCTGACATCTCCATGCTGAAGGATCTCGCCAAAGAATTTATGACCCCGCGTCCTGGCGACGAAACCGCTCCTGAAGTGGAGACCAAGACCTTCAATGAAGGCATTGGCGACATCCTCGTTTCGAAGGGTGTTATCTCCCTCCAGAACGACCGCGGTACCTCGTATGCTATGTATATCAGTGTGCAGAATGAGTTGGCACGCGCCTTCAATGAAATGAAGGAAGAACTGGCCCAAAAGACTTGGCACAAGTCGCTTGACCAACTCAGTGAAGATCAAACCAAGGCTCTCAACGAGGCTGTGCCTGTGCGTGTCAGTGAGGCTGAGCCTGTTGATTACAAAAAGTAAAGGAGGATAGAAATATGGCAAAATTTAGAAAAGAAGGTAAAAAGGAAGTGCCACAAGTGAGCACCTCTTCGTTGCCCGACATCGTTTACATGTTGATATTCTTCTTCATGATTACGACCACGATGCGTGACGTCGAACTGAAGGTGAAGTCGTCACCCCTGCCGAAGGCCACCGAGATCCAAAAGCTCGAGCACAAGGCTTTGGTGAGCTCCATCTACATCGGTGCCCCGCGCGACAGCAAGCTCGGTACCGAATCGCGTATCCAATTGGATGACTCCTTCGCCACCCCGGCCGACATCGCCGACTGGATCCAGAAGGAGCGCGACTCGCGTAACCCCGCCGACATCCCCTTGCTGACCACGGCTCTGAAGGTGCACAAGGATACCCGTATGGGTGTTGTCACCGACGTGAAGCAGGAACTCCGTAAGGTGGGTGCCTTCCGTATCAACTACACGACACTGAAAGGCAGTGCCTTGGAGAACTAAGATCACACATCTTCAAACTATGGGCGACAGCATTTGCTGCCGCCCTTTTTTTTATGAAAATAGTAAATGCCTTTACTATCCGTATGCTTACTTTTTGTATCTTTGCACGTTAATTCGCAAAACAAAGAGAGATGAACTTCACACCAACGAAATACCAATTGCAAACGGTGGCCACAGGTCGTGTCTTCGACGACCAAGGTTGGACGCTCGACGACAAGGAATGTGCCTCGCCCAGCATGGTGCGCCCCATTTACGAAAAGAAACAGCTTCACGTGAAGGAAGACAAGGACTTGGGCCTTTATCGCTATGCCGACTGGCTGCCTATCAAGACCATGCTCAGCAATCCTTCCGAGCCGATAACTTATAAAAGCGAGAAGTTGGCCAAACGCCTTGGCCTAAACAACCTCTACATCACTTTCAACGGTTGGTGGCCTGAGCGTAATGCCCGTATGACTACCTGTTCCTTCAAGGAGATGGAGGCTTATTCGGTGTGCGCCCGCTTGGGCGAGGAACTGAAAGACCAAGTGTTGGTAGTAGCTTCGGCTGGCAATACGGCCCGCGCCTTCGCCAAGGTGTGCTCCGACAATGGCATCAAACTGCTGCTCTGCGTGCCTCAGGACAATATCAATGCCTTGTGGTTCGACAAGCCATTGAATCCCTGTGTGAAGCTCATCACCACCGAGTCGGGCAGCGACTATTTCGATGCCATCAACCTCTCGAATGTGGTTTGCGAAATGAAAGGCTACCTTGCTGAAGGCGGTGCCAAAAACATCGCTCGCCGCGACGGCATGAGCACTACGATGATGTCGGCCACCACTTTCATCGGCCGTACGCCTGATTTCTATTTCCAGGCCGTGGGTAGCGGCACGGGTGCCATCGCCGCTTGGGAGGTCAACCTGCGTTTCATCGGTGATGGTCGCTTTGGTACGAACAAAGCCCGCTTGATGGTGTCGCAAAACAAGCCTTTTGTGCCGATGTACGATGCTTGGCGTGCCGACTCACGCCCCATGTTGCCTTACGATGCCGACCAAGCGCGCAAGGACGCTGCCGAGATTTGCGCCCCCGTGCTTTCCAATCGCAAGCCGCCTTACAGCCTTGCCGGAGGCCTCTACGATGCCTTGAAGGATACCAATGGTGACATCCTTGCCGTCAGCAATGCCGAGGCCAACGCCGCCAAAGCCTTGTTTGAGGAGACCGAAGGCATCGATATCTACCATGCCGCTGCCGTGGCCATGGCTTCATTGCAACAGGCGATTGAAAAGGGAATGGTGAAAGCCGATGATGTGATTATGCTGAACATCACTGGTGGCGGCGAAAAGCGCTTCCAGGCCGAGCATGAGCTCCATTACCTGAAGCCGAATCACATCTTCAAGATCGACTTCACGAAAGAAGAAGTGGAGCGTGTTTTGGCAGAGATGATGTAAACGCCTGCTTTTAAGTCGCTAACATCGAAACGAACGGAATTGCCCTTGGCAGCCATGCTGCTGAGGGTTTTTCCGTTTATGTCGTAGAGTGTGATGGATTGTAAGTCTTCCGCTTCAACCGTTACAAAATCCGTGGTGGGGTTGGGATATACACAGATCTTTGCCGCTTCGTTTTCTTCGGTTTGTGTTATGTCCATGGGCGTTACCCAGAAGGTGACCATGGCCGTGTTGCAGTTGCAAGGGATGGTCATGTGAACGTCGAGCCAAGCCACCGTGCCGGGTTCGACCTCGGGGCGCAGTGTGGCATGGCATGTCACCTCGACGTATTCATCGGGTTGGGTGGGGAAGGTCGAGGTCATGACGCCGTTAGAATAGAAGCTGAAGTTGGTGAAAAACTCATTGGACGGGTGCGCCGAGATATCGACAGGGTCATAGCCCGTGTTATGGACGCGGAAACGGAAGACGGCCTCTGTGCCGGGATACATGGCCGTGTCACCTGAGATGGCTTCGGCCTCAAATTGGTATTGCTCCACCATGTCGACTTCGATGTCGTCGATGGTGATGTAACTGCCACGTAAGCCGACAGCGTGAATGGCGATGTATTCACAATTGTCGGGGATGGTCTCCACGAAGTTCGTGAATCTCTCGTACTCGCCGCTGGCCACAGTGGCAGAGAGGAGTTGTATGTGCATGTCGTCGGGGTTGGGTGAGGTGCCGGCCCAGAACTCCAATTGGTAAGCTCCGTCGGAGATGGCCCAGCAGGAGAAACGGTATCGCATGGAGGGGATAAGGTACATGGGCATGTACATCCACGCGTCTTCGGTGTCGTTAAAGACATACCAATTGCCCGTATGTGGGATGCGGTTGTGGTCTTTCTCGAGGTAGCCGCAGAGCCATGAATTGTCGTTGCAATTCCAGCCCACAGGACTTTCGAGGTCGTGGTTGGCGTATTCGAAGCTTTCGTCGAGGATGTTGCCCGCAAAAGCGCAAGTAGTCGTAATACAGATGAGCAGTGTTAAGAGTAGTTTTTTCATGGTTTCCAAATTTGGAGCAAAAATATAAAAATCCAGCTTAATCCGTTTGCAATATCGAAAAAATCCTTATCTTTGAAGCGTTTTTTGAAAGCACCATTTATTAATATGCCCCACATCTTTGGTAATATGGTTTACCTGAACATCAAGGAACGCGACAGGTTCTTTTGAATGCTGAATTAGTCATTCTTGTTTCAAAAAACATACCCTTTTCCCCCAATCTTTCAACTTTCTACTCTCAACTTACAACTGACTCTAAACCCTAAACCTTCAACTGAATAACTGAACAACTTAATAACTAATAACTTATAAATCATGGAATTACCATTTGCAGAAGCGTGGAAAATCAAGATGGTTGAACCCATTAAGAAATCCACCCGCGAACAACGCGAGAAGTGGCTCAACGAAGCCCACCAGAATGTCTTTATGCTGAAGAGCGACTATGTCTACATCGACTTGCTGACCGACAGCGGCACCGGCGCCATGAGCGACCGTCAGTGGGCCGCTATGATGCAGGGCGACGAGAGCTACGGCGGCGCCCGCTCGTTCTACCACATGAAGGACACCATCACCGAACTCACCGGTTTCGAGTATGTCATCCCCACCCACCAAGGCCGCGCTGCCGAGAATGTGCTGTTCTCCTACCTCGTGAAGCCTGGTCAGGTCATCCCTGGCAACGCCCACTTCGACACCACCAAGGGCCATATCGAGAGCCGTAAGGCCTTTGCCATCGACGTCACCGTGCCCGAGGCCTACGACACCCAACTGGAAGTGCCTTTCAAGGGCAACGTCAGCCTCGAGAAACTCGAGAAGGTGCTGAAAGAAAACCAAGGCAATGTGCCGTTCATGGTCCTCACCGTGACCAACAACACGGTCGGCGGTCAGCCCGTCAGCATGCAGAACATCCGCGAGACCTGCGAACTCTGCCACAAGTACGGCGTGCCGGTCAACATCGACAGCGCCCGTTTCATCGAGAACGCCTATTTCATTAAGACCCGCGAAAAGGGTTATGAAAACAAGACCTTGAAGGAAATCGCCCTTGAAATGTTCAGCTATGCCGACTCGATGACGATGTCTGCCAAGAAGGACGGTCTCGTCAACATGGGCGGCTTCATCGCCACCAACAAGAAGGATTGGTACGAAGGTGCCAAGCTGTTCTGCATCCCCTTCGAAGGCTTCCTCACTTATGGTGGTATGAATGGCCGCGACATGGACGCTTTGGCTGTCGGTTTGAAGGAAAACATCGAATTCGACATGGTTGAGACCCGTATCAAACAAGTCCACTACCTCGCTGCCAAACTCGATGAGTATGGCATTCCTTACCAGCGTCCTGCTGGTGGCCACGCCATCTTCGTCGATGCCGACAAGGTGTTGACCCAAATCCCGAAGGAAGAGTTCCCGGCTCAGACACTGACCTGCGAGCTTTACCTCGAAGCTGGCATCCGTGCTTGCGAGATCGGTTATGTGCTTGCCGACCGCGACCCGGTCACGCGTCAGAACCGTTTCGGTGGCAACGACTTCGTGCGTCTCTGCATCCCGCGCCGTGTTTACACCAACAACCACATGGACGTGATTGCTGCTGCCCTGAAGAATGTGTACGACCGCCGCAACGAAATCAAGCGCGGTCTTGAAATCACTTGGGAAGCCGAGTTGATGCGTCACTTCACTTGCCAGTTCAAGAGACTGGGATAATCAAGGCAATTTGATTTATGAACAATTCGGGGAAGCTTTTGCTTCCCCGAATTTTTATGGAATATGGCTCGTATTTGATAAGAATGCTTACTTTTGCATTCCATAATCAACGCTCATGAGTACTACAGCAATCATCATCAGTATCATCTTTGTCCTCTGCCTGGCCGCTCCGGTGGTCACGCGGGCGGTGGGCTTGGTCAATGCCGACGACAAGCCCGTGAAGAAGATTTGGATTCCTTTGATTTTCGGTCTCAGCCAAGGCGTTATGGCTGTGGCAGGCTACTATATTGGCAAGTTGATACGTCACTTGTTCGTCGACGAGTTTGCACCCTATCTGGTCTTCGCTTTGATGATTGTGGTGGCCGTCAAGATGTTTGTCGACGCCATAAGGGTGCTGAAAGGCAAGATGCTCTATACGGTCAGTGGCGATTGGGACTTCCTCTTGTTGTCCATCATGGCGGCATTCAATGCTCTGCTTGTGTCGTTGGCAGGGCCGTTTTTCCTTCCGGCGATGCCATCGGGTGCATGGTTCTTTCCCGCTGTGGCTCTGGCAGGATTTTTGTGGGCCTTCATCGTGACACGCATTGCCTTCAATCGGGGTGTGATGAAGAAGATGAGCTTCATCGAGTTCTCCGCCGCGGTGTTTATGGTGGTGGTTGCGGTTTTGTATCTGTTTACGGATCTGATATAGATAATTGATAATTGATAATTGATAATTGACAATTGAGAATTGATAATTTGAGGTGATGAAAAAGTTGTTTTCTTTCGTAATTGCTTTGTCTTTTGCGCTGATGGTTTCGGCGCAGGCGCCATCTAATTACTATAACTCTGCCAACGGACTGACGGGCAACCAGCTCAAGTCGGCCTTGCACAACATCATCAAGGGGCACACCTCCATCTCGTATGCCCAATTGTGGAATGCCTTTTGGAGCACCGACAACAAGGGCAACGGTATCGTTTGGGACATGTATTCCGACAACCCGCATGGCACGCCGCCCTACGTCTATCATCTTGGCGAGGACCAGTGTGGCAACTATACCGCTGAAGGCTCGTGCTACAACCGTGAACATTCGTGGCCTCAGAGCTGGTTCAACGACCAGACCACGCCACGCACCGACTTGCACCATATTTTTCCAACCGACGGCTATGTGAACGGTCGCCGCAGCAACTATGCCTACGGTGAGGTGGGCTCGGCCTCTTGGACTTCACGCAATGGCTCGAAGCTGGGCACTTGCAAGACCCCGGGCTTTTCGGGAACGGCCTTTGAGCCCATCGACGAATACAAGGGCGACCTTGCCCGCGCTTTGATGTACATGAGCGTGCGCTACTATACCGAGGATGGCAGTTGGGGCTCGAGCGATATGACTACCAAATCGGAATTGAAGCCTTGGGCCATACAGCTGTTACTCAAATGGAATGAGCAAGACCCTGTCAGCCAGAAGGAAATCGACCGCAATAACGCCATTTATAATGACTATCAGCGCAACCGCAATCCCTTTGTCGACCATCCTGAATACGCTCGTATGATTTGGGATCCGACTTGGAATACAGTGGACGAGGACAACACCTCTGTCTATCTTTTCCCCAATCCCATCGAACGTGGCCAGGTGTTGCATCTGAGTGGCAATGCCCATCAATTTGATGCCGTAGCCATCTGCGACTTGTGTGGGCGCACGATGTTCAAGGCTACGGGTAGTGCAGTTGGTGATTTTACTGTGACAATTCCCTCCGATTTCAATAGAGGCTGCTACATCGTCAAATTGATGCGGAATGGGAATGTGGTGAAATATGAGAAATTATTGGTAAAATGACGTATGTAGGGACGCATCGCATGCGTCCGCATAAAACGGTCGTTTGTTCATGCGGACACACGCGGTGTGTCCCTACATCATTTTCTTGTGTCTGAAATAGATATAGAACGCGACGGCGACCACCGCCATGAATCCCATAATGCCCCAGAAGGCCCAGGCCTGCTGTTGGAAGGGTAACTGGACGTTCATACCGTAGATGCCCGTGATGAAGGTCAAAGGCAGGATGATGGTCGACACGAGGGTCAGGATCTTCATTGTCTCGTTGGTCTTGTTGGTCTGCATCGAGTCGAAGGTCATGGAGAGGCCTTCGATCAACTCTTCGTAGTCCTCGGTCATGTCCCACAGTTTCTGCAGGTAGTCGAGGATGTTGCCCCAGTAGTCTTCCATGTACTCGATGTCGTCGGTGAAGCCTCTGACCTTACCGGTCTCGAAGAGGTGGAAGAGCCTGAGCTGCGGCTTGAAGATGGTGTTGATGAGGATGAGGTTCTTACGTGTCACGCTGATGCGCTCGATGATCTTCACTTGTTTCTCCTGCAAAAGCTCGCGGTTGATCAACTCCACGTCCAATCCAACTTTGCGCAGCAGGTACACTGACTCGGTCATCAGTTTTTCGAGGATGCGATAGAGCAGGATGTCGGAGTTGCGGAAGTTCATGTCCTCCCCGTTTTGGATGCGTTCCTCGTATTCCTCGAAGAGTTGCGACACGCCCCAAGGGTTCTTCTCGATGGAGATGATGTAGTCCTTGCCCCAGAAAATCTTTACCTCCTTGATTTTCACAAACTTGTTCTGACGATCAAAGTTGGGGAAATGAAGGATGAGGAAGTAATAGTCGTCGTAAATATCGATTTTGGGGCGCTGGTTGACGGATTTGCAGTCTTCGATGTCCAAAGGGTGGAAGTGAAATCGGTCTTTCAGGAATTCAAAGTCTTCTTCCGTTGGGTTATTGAGATGACGCCAAGTCAAGTCCCCGATTTTCAGGCTGTTAATCATAGGCCTTCCCCCTTTCTTTTAAAGTGAATACGCTGTTTACATCGGCGCAAAATTTGTTTCGCGCCGCGAAAATAGTGTTTTTTGTTGAAAAAGGGAGAACAAAACTTGCAAAAAATGCAAATTTGTAGGTTTTATTTCCACTCGAACGTGTTGATCAAATGGTCAATGTCTTCACGGATGAAGTTGATGACGGGCTGCATCGAGTCGTTGTCGGGTTGGAAATTGAAGTAAAGGGCACCGCGCACAAAGTTGCGGGTGCTGTCGGTGAGGTAGAACTGCATCGGGGTGGCCACGCCCTTGCCATCCATCTCGATAAAGAGGCCATAAACTTTATGCTCGTCGTTGACAATCAAGCTGTCGCGCAAGCCATTGGCTTTTTGTAGGTGCTTGGTCAACATGGTGTGGACATCTTCCAAGTACTCGCCCAAGTTGCCGTTGATGGGCTTGTGCGTCAAATGGATGGAGCCCTTGAACTGCGGCATCTCGACGTTGACCCAGTTTTTCTCGTTGGGTGAATAGCGGTCGTAAGTGAGCATGGCGTAGTCGGGGCACTCGAAACTGTAACGTTCGATGGTGTCGACGCGGCTGTACGACTTCTCGGGTAGGTCGATACGGAAATAGCCGCGCGGCTTGGGTAGGTAGGCAGCTTCGTCGTCGCATGATGCGGCAATAAAGGCTAAAACCATGATTGCCAATGGAATTATGAACTTGCTGATTCTCATGTTTATTCTATTTGTCGGCCCTTCGACGGGCTCAGTGACCTTAGGTTGCTGAGCCTGTCGAAGCACCGGTTTATTCTTCGTCAAAAACAACCTTTACTTCTTTGATGCGCTTGGTGTCAGCATCGGTGATCTCCATGTGGAACTTCTCGAAGTTGAACTTGAATCCAATTTCGGGGATACGGCCTTCGATTTCTAGGATGAGTCCGGCCAAGGTGTCAGCTTCGCCCTGCATGGGCTCGAAGTAGTCTTCGTCGACACCAAATACTTTGCAGAAATCGACGATACTTGTCTGAGCCTTAAAGAGATAAGAGCCGTCGTCAAGTTTTGTGAAGTGCTCTTCCACGTTGGCTGTATCGAACTCGTCGTTGATCTCGCCAACGATTTCCTCTATGACATCTTCCATCGTGATAAGGCCAGAGGTGCCGCCGTATTCGTCGACGACGATAGCGATATGGATCTTTTTCTCACGGAAGTCCTGGAACAGGTCGTTGATCTTGCGGTTTTCGGGCACGAAGAATGCGGGGCGGACGAGTTTCTGCCATTCGTAGGACTGGGCATCTAGATAGGGGAGAAGGTCTTTCACGTAGAGGATGCCTTCCACCTGGTCCAAGGTTTCGTCGTAAACGGGAATCCTTGAGAATCCGCTCTTGATGACGATGGCGAGCATCTCGGTGAATTCCATGCTTTTCTCCACGCCGATGATGTCGACGCGCGGTATCATCACGCCGCTCACCTCTTTCTCGCTGAACGAGGCGATGCCTTTCAGCATCTGTTTTTCCTCCATTTGGGTCGACTCTTCAGTGGCAATGTCAACGGCAGTGGAGAGGTCTTCCATGGAGATTTCGCCTTTTTTCTTTTCCATGTGCTTGTCCATGAACGAGGTGGAGTTGACCAGCAGCTTGCTCAAGGGTTTGAATAGACCGATGAGGAAACGTAGGGGTCGTGCCATGAAACGGGCAACTTTGACTGGACGCTTGCCGGCATAGATCTTCGGTGTGATTTCGCCCACGATGAGAATCATGGAGGTGACCATTACCGCTTCCAAGAGGAAAGCCGCCACAGGGTAGTTCACCATGTCGAACAGCAGCGCCATGATGTAGGTCGACAGCAGGGTGATGGTGACGTTGACGAAGTTGTTGCCAATCAATATGGTGGCCAGCAAGGTTTTGGGTTTCTCGCGGAGCTTCAGCACGAGTTTGCTTTTGGCGTCGCTGCGCGATACAAGGTCTTCGACGTCGGCGGGTTGAAGCGAGAAGAAAGCTGTCTCGCTGCTTGAGATCAAGGCCGAGGCGATAAGCAATAGGACAAGCACCACCAATCCAATGATGGCGCCGATGGGTTGTTCGGAAAATCCTTTGTAGAAGTTGTTTGAAACAACGGTGAGAAGTCCTATGAGAGGGTCAGGGTCAGGTGTTTCCAAAATCTTATGATTTAAAATTCAGGCTGCAAAATTACGAAACTTTTCTGACATGTCGCATCATTCCCTTAAAATGGCAGGTCGTTGCCTTCGTCTTGAGCGGGTGCTTGAGGCGTGTAGCCTGGTGCCGGTTCTGGGGCGGGAGCGTAGGGTTGGCCGTAGGACGACTGTGTGGCGGGACGGGCGGGTGCCATCTGCATCATTTTGTCGGCATGCACTTCGGTGACATAGCGCACGATGCCTTGCTGGTCGGTGTATTGACGGGTGCGCAGTTTGCCTTCCACGTACATGAGGTCACCTTTGGTATAGTTGCGACGTCCTTCGGCAATATCGTTGGCAAGGTTGCCCCAAACCACGATGTTGTGCCAATCGGTCTGTTCCACCCAGTTGTTGTCGCGGTCGCGGTAACGTTCAGAGGTGGCCATCGTGACTGAGATTTTCTTGTTGCCGTTTTCGAAGGTGGTCACTTCTGGGTCTTTCCCGAGACGGCCTATAAGGATGACTTTGTTCAAGCTTGCCATAGTGTAGTGTTTTTAATTGTTTAAGTATAAGTCGATTAAGCGTGGAATGGGAAAACTGCCCAAATCCGTTTCGGGCGTCAAAAATAAATCTTTTGTTTCAATCCGCAACAATTTTTTTTCAAGGTTAGCTTGTGGGTGAAGACAGGGGACACTTTTACGATGGTAAACGGTTTGTTTTCAATCCATTGTTTGAATTGATCTGAGGCAATGACTTCTTCAACCGATAAGGGCTTTTCGCTTTCGATGCAGGGGAAATCGTAAAGGTTTTTCCAGATGTCGTTGTCGCTGCGTTTGTGCAGGTAAATGCTATTTTTTACCCTGATTACCAAATAGTTGAAGTGCCTTGTGGTGACCTTGACTTTAGGAAGTTTCACAGGTCTATGCATTACGGTTTGGTGGGCAAATGACAGACATTGGGCTTGGAGGGGGCAGAGCAGGCAGTTGGGATTCTTTGGTGTGCAGTGCAAGGCGCCGAATTCCATCATGGCTTGGTTGTGGAGGCCAGGCTGTTTGCGGTTGAGGAGCTCGTCGGCGAGTCGGGCAAAGGTTTTTGGACCTTCATTATTATTAATAGGTGTGTCGATGTCGTAGAGCCGAGCCAAAACGCGGTACACATTGCCATCGACAACGGCATGGGGTAGGTTGTAGGCGATGGAAGCAATAGCTGCCGCAGTGTAGTCGCCGACACCTTTTAGTTGTTTAAGTTTCTCGAAATCAGCGGGGAAAATGCCTCCATATTCTGCCACGACTTGTTTAGCGCACTGGTGCAGGTTGCGGGCGCGTGAGTAGTAACCCAGGCCTTGCCACATTTTCAGGACTTCTTCTTCAGAGGCTTTGGCGAGGTCGGTCACGGTAGGCCATTTCTCAATGAAACGCAGGTAATAGTCCATACCTTGGCTGACGCGCGTCTGTTGCAGGATGACCTCGGAGAGCCACACTTCATAGGGCGTAGGGTCGTGCCGCCAAGGCAAATCGCGGTGGTTTTCGGCGTACCAATTAATTAAGGTGTCGTGTAGGATATTCATCGTGGTTTTCGAGGCGAAATTCTTTATTTATAACTCATTAGAAGAAAAATTTTGCATTAATGGGGTCTGCGTATTGAAAATGTTCGTACCTTTGCCGCAAATTTACAACAAACATTATAACTAACCATTAAATAAGAGAAAAAATGACTAAAGCAGAAATCGTTGCTGAAATCGCAAGCAAGACCGGCATTGAGAAAGGTGCTGTCCAGAATGTTGTTGAGAACTTTATGGAAGTTGTGAAGAATGCCATGGCTAAGGGTGAAAACGTCTATCTGAGAGGCTTCGGTAGCTTCATCATCAAGACGAGAGCTGAAAAGACTGGCCGTAACATCGGCAAGAACATCGCCATCACCATCCCGGCCCACAAGATTCCGGCCTTCAAGCCTGCTAAGACCTTCATGAACGCTGTCAAATAAGAAAAACAACAAATAAAATCTTTTATTATGCCAAACGGTAAGAAACACAAAAGACACAAGATGTCGACTCACAAGCGCAAAAAACGCTTGAGAAAGGACAGACACAAGAAGAAATAAGCTCTTCTTGAGCCTAAACACGACAATAACACAGCATTGGTTTCCCCCATTGTTGTGTTATTGTTTTATCAATCAAAACGTTAACCCCAAAGAAAAACACTATGTCTGAAGAACAACAGCAAGAGGTTGCAGTGGAAGTGAAGACAGTGACGCGCGACTTGGTCATCAATTCGCACGCTTCGGAGGTTGACATCGCTCTTCTGGAAGACAATTCGCTTGTCGAACTTCACAGAGAAAAGACCAACAACCAGTTTGCGGTTGGTGACGTTTACTTGGGTAGGGTGAAGAAGATCCTGCCGGGCCTCAACGCTGCTTTCGTTGATGTGGGCTATCCCAAAGAGGCCTTCCTACACTATCTCGACCTTGGCCTGCAGGCCAATTCGTTGATGAAGTACAAGAAGGCGGTCGTCGGTGGCGACGATGTGCCCATGGACAAGTTCAAGCTTGATCCTGACCTTCCCAAGAACGGCAAGATTGGTGATTTGCTTAACGTGGGCGACCTGCTCCCCGTGCAAATCGCCAAGGAACCCATCCACACCAAGGGACCGAGAATCACCGCCGAAGTTTCCTTCGCGGGCCGTTATCTCGTGCTTGTCCCCTTCTCCAACCGCATTTCGGTATCCCAAAAAATTCGCAGCAGCGAGGAGCGCAACCGTCTCCGCCGTCTGATCCAAAGCATCAAACCTGCCAACTATGGCGTCATCATCCGCACCGTCGCCGAAGGCAAGAAAGTGGCCGACCTTGACGCCGACCTGCGTTCCTTGATTTCCAAGTGGGAACAGTGCATCATCGAGATGAAGAAGATGACGACCTTCGGCAGGATGGTCAGTGAGATGGACCAAACCAGCGTCATGCTGCGCGATTTGCTCAACGAGTCGTTCAACAACATTCATGTGAACGACGAGAAACTCTATGAAGAGATCCAGAAAAACATTCAGACCTTCGCGCCGCAAAAGGCCGACATTGTGCAGCTTTACAAAGGCAAAGAGCCCATCTTTGACTATTTCAATGTCACAAAGCAAATCAAAGGCTTTTTCGGTAAGATCGTCACTATCAGAAACGGTGTCTACCTTGTCATCGAGCACACCGAGGCCATGCACGTCATCGACGTGAACAGCGGCCATCGTGTGAACAAGGAGAATTCGCAGGAAGACAACGCTTTCCAAGTCAACGTCGAAGCCGCCAAGGAGATCGCACGCCAACTGCGTTTGCGCGATATGGGCGGCATCATCATCGTCGACTTCATCGACATGCACGAAGCCAAACATCGCAAGGATCTGTTTGACGCCTTGGTCGAGGCCATGGCCCACGACCGTGCCAAACACACCATCCTTCCCCCGACGAAGTTCGGCCTCATCCAAATCACACGCCAACGCGTGCGTCCCGAGACGGAGGTGCAGGTGCAGGAGAAATGCCCTGTGTGCGCCGGCGAAGGCAAGATTCGCCCCGCCATCCTCTTCATCGACGAAATCGAAAACCACCTCAAGTACCTCATGGTCGACCAAAACGAGAACCACTTGACCTTGCAGGTGCATCCATTCATCTACGCCTACCTTTCATTGGACGGCCTGTTTTCGATTCGCCGCAAATGGATGAAGAAATACGGCAAAAAATTCAAGGTGCAGTCGATGCCCGAATTCCATGTTTTGCAGTACAACTTCCAGAACGCCAATGGCGACGACATTAAGCTCTAATGTTTAACGAAGGAAGTCACTGCCCAAAAACCTCAGAAGGCTCGTCTGCACGACGAGCCTTTTTTATGGTATGCCCTAAAGGGCAGAAATAGTTCAAAAATCATTCAAAAATCCATAAAAAGTCTTTCAAACAGGTTTTCTAATTTTTGAATTGATTTTTGTCAGATTTCTTTGCGAAGCAAATCCCCATAAATTCCTATCTTTGCACCCAAAATCAGCACACTATGAAAGACATCGTTTTGAGCGGCATTCGCCCCACAGGAAACCTTCACCTCGGCAATTACTACGGCGCCGTGCGTAGCTTCGTGAAGATGCAGGAAGACTATAATTGCTACTTCTTCATCGCCGACTGGCATTCGCTGACCACGCACCCCAAGCCAGAAAATATACAGCGTTCGGCCCGCACGATTTTGGCCGAATACCTCGCCTGTGGCATCGATCCTGAAAAAGCCACCATTTACATCCAAAGTGATGTGCCGGAGACCATCGAACTGTATCTCTACTTCAACATGAACGCCTACATTGGTGAGTTGGGTCGCGTGACGACCTTCAAGGAGAAAGCTCGCCAACAGCCCGACAACGTCAATGCTGGCTTGTTTACCTATCCCACGCTGATGGCAGCCGACATCCTGCAACATCGCGCCAAATGGGTGCCCGTGGGCAAGGACCAGGAGCAGAACATGGAAATGGCCCGTAAGTGCGCACGCCGCTTCAACAATATCTATCAGGTCGAGTTCTTCCCCGAACCCCAGAACTACTATTTCGGTGGCGATGCCATCAAGGTGCCGGGATTGGACGGTAGCGGCAAGATGGGTAAGAGCGATGGCAACTGCATCTACCTCTTCGAGGATGAGAAAACCATGCGTAAGAAGGTAATGCGTGCCGTCACCGATAGCGGCCCGACCGAGCCTAACAGCCCCAAGCCCGAAGTCATCCAGAACCTCTTTACGATGATGAACATCGTCAGCGAGCCCGAGACGGTAAAATACTTCGACGAAAAGTGGAACGACTGCTCCATCCGCTATGGTGATATGAAGAAACAACTGGCAGAGGACTTGGAGAAGACCGTTGCTCCGATTCGTGAGCGCATCATAGAGTTCTCATCAGAGACCGAACGCCTCGACCGTATCGCCCGTATGGGCGCCGAGAAGGCCCGCGAGAGCGCGGCGAAGACCTTGAACGAGGTGAGGAAGATTATTGGGTTTAGACAGTATTAATGCTGAATGATGAATGCAGAATGCTGAATGATCGTGTCTCATCCCCATTCAGCATTCAGCACCCCACATTCATAATTCAATAAAATGGGCGATTTCATCACATACGAAAAGATTCCCGAAAGGGCTGTGCTTATCGCTGTTGCCAGCAAACAACAAGGCCGCGAGCGTACGGAGGAATACCTAGACGAGTTGGCTTTCCTGTTGGAGACGGCAGGCGGTATCCCAGTGGCTCGTTTTGTGCAGCCTTTGGACCGACCAAGCAGCGTGACTTATCTCGGCTCGGGCAAGTTGGAGGAGATTCACCAATACATCAAGGCGGAGAACATAGAGATTGCCGTCATTGACGACGAGTTGAGTGCCACGCAGGCCCGTAACATGGAGCAGGCTTTGGAATGTCGTGTCCTTGACCGTACGAGCCTCATCTTGGATATCTTCGCCTCCAATGCCCATACGGCACACGCCAAGGCGCAGGTGGAACTCGCGCAATACCAATACCTTCTGCCTCGCTTGACCCGTATGTGGACCCACTTGGAACGCCAACGTGGTGGTATCGGTATGCGTGGTCCTGGTGAGACCCAGATTGAGACCGACCGTCGCTTGATTCTGGAACGCATCGCCTTGCTGAAGGAGAAGTTGAAGGATATCGACAAGCAGAAGACTGTGCAGCGCAAGAACCGCGGTAAGCTGGTGCGCGTGGCCCTCGTGGGTTATACCAATGTGGGCAAGTCGACCATCATGAACCTGTTGAGCAAGTCGGAGGTCTATACCGAAAACAAACTCTTTGCCACTTTGGACACTACGGTGCGCAAGGTGGTGGTGGATAATCTGCCTTTCCTGCTTTCCGATACTGTCGGTTTCATCCGTAAATTGCCGCATCATCTCGTGGAATCGTTCAAGTCGACCTTGGATGAGGTGCGAGAGTCGGACATCCTGTTGCATGTGGTCGACATCTCGCATCCCGACTTCGAGGCGCAGATGGAGGTGGTGAACCAAACCTTGGCCGAGTTGGGTTGTGCCGACAAGAAGACCATCGTCGTCTTCAACAAGACCGATGCCTACACTTGGGAGGAGAAAGACCCCGACGACCTGACGCCGCCCACCAAGCGCAATGTCTCCTACGAGGATCTAAAAAAGACTTGGATGGCCAAGATGAACGAAAACTGCATCTTCATCTCTGCCAAGAACCGCGACAACTACCAAGAATTCCGTGATTTGCTCTATAAGGAAATCCGTGATATGCATGCAATTCGCTACCCATACGATAACTTCTTGTATTGATCATGTATCTAGTCGATACCCATACCCACGTCTATGACCACCAATTCAGCCTCGACAGAAACGAGTCCATGCAACGCGCATTGGACGCTGGTGTAGGAATGATGCTCCTCCCTAATGTGGATGCCTCTACCATCGCGCCGATGCTTGAACTGCACGAGCAATATCCCGACTGCACCCGAGTGATGATGGGTTTGCAGCCCGAGGAGGTGAGGGAGGATTATAAAGAGGTGCTTTCTATGATGGAAAAGGAATTGGAACATGGCATATACGTTGGAGTAGGAGAGGTCGGCCTCGATTTCTATTGGGATTCGACCTATGAGAAGCAACAACTTGATGCCTTCGAGACCCAACTGGATTGGGCCAAGCAACTGGGTTTGCCGCTATCCATCCACTGCCGCAATGCCTTTGACAAGATGGTGAAGATCCTTGAAAAGAAGCAAGACGGCGGATTGCGCGGCATAATGCATTGTTTTACGGGGACTGAAGAAGAGGCTAAAGTCTATCTCGAATTGGGCTTTCACCTTGGTCTGGGAGGCGTGACAACCTATAAGAATTGCGGCGTGAAGGATTACCTGCCTAATCTTCCTTTGGATAGGATTGTTTTGGAAACAGATTCGCCCTATCTTGCGCCTGTGCCTTGCCGTGGCAAGCGTAATGAACCGGCGTTTTTGGTCCATACGGCGCAGAAGATTGCTGATGTTCTGCAAATGCCATTGGATGACTTTGCTGAGGTCACAACGACGAATGCCAAGGTGTTGTTCGGCTTATAAAAAGATCGCCGACGCAAGCGCCGGCGACCCACCATTATGAAGATAAAAAAACAACTGTTTCCTTTTTGACTTACCCGCACTTGGAGTAGCCACAGCTCTTGCAGTGCTTGCAGCCGTCTTCGAAGACGAGCTTCTCGCCGCAGTTAGGGCATTTCTCTTTTTCGTCGACGACGCCGTCGGGTACATATTTCTTCAAGGCACGGGCAATGCCGTTCTTCCATGTGTTGATGCTCTCTTCCTCCACGTTGAGGTTCTGCACCAGTTCGATCACATATTGGATGGGCATGCCGTGGCGCAGGATGCCTGAGATGAGCTTGGCATAGTTCCAATACTCTTTGTCGAATGAACGTGACAGGCCTTGCATCAGCACTTCATAGCCGTCCTTGTCGGTGTAGCGGAAGTCGTAGCGGGTAATCTCACCTTTTGTTTTCTCCTTGATAATCACACCTTTATCGACGTATGGCGGAAGGAAGAAGTCCTCGGCTTTGCCCAAGAAAATCTCGTATGGCTTGCCGTGCAGCTTGCCGACGAAGGCAATCCACTTTTCATAGTTGTTCTGGAAACGCACCACGTCGCATTCCAGCTCCTTTGGACGTTGCGGTGCAGCCGTTTCACGGATGTCGTCGGGACGGGCACCGCTGTCAGCTTTCGGAGCCTCTTTTTTCTCCTCTTTGGAGACCAACACACCGTCACGCGAGCCGTCGCGATAGATGGTCATACCTTTGCAGCCACTTTCCCATGCGGTCATGTAGATCTGGCTGACGAGTTCTTCTGTCGTCTCCTTGGGCACGTTCACGGTGACGCTGATGCTGTGGTCGACCCATTTCTGCATCGAGCCTTGCATCTTCACCTTGTTGACCCAGTCGATATCGTTAGCTGTGGCCTTGTAGTAAGGCGACTTTTCAATGACAGCGTTGAGTTTTTCATCATCATAATGTAGCACCTCATCCACGTTGTAGCCGTTCACTTCGAGCCAAGTGATGAACTTGTGGTGGAACACATTGTATTCCTCGAACGAGTTGCCTGTCACATCGGTGAAGGTCACGTGGACGTCCTTGTCGTTAGGGTTCACCTTGCGGCGGCGTTTATAGGCCACCATGAAGACGGGTTCGATGCCCGAGGTGGTCTGGGTGCAGATGCTCACGGTGCCAGTGGGGGCGATGGTCAGCATGGCGATGTTGCGGCGACCCACACGGGTCATCTTCTGGTAGAGGTCTTCGTCCAAGGCGCGCAGACGCTTGATGAAGGGGTTGTTCTCTTCGCGTTTGGCGTCGTACATGGGGAACTTGCCACGCTCTTCAGCCAGGTTGACGGACGAACGGTAGGCATTGTAGGCCAACAGCTTTTGAATCTCGGTGGAGAAGGCGATGGCTTCGTCGGAGGCGTAGCGTTTGCCTAAAGCGGCCAGCATGTCGCCCTCGGCGGTGATGCCGATGCCCGTGCGGCGTCCTTGCAGACATTTTGCCTTGATGTTCTTCCACAGGTTCAGCTCGGTGCGTTTCACCTCGTCGTCTTCGGGGTCGGCGTTGATTTTGGCGATGATGCCGTCCACCTTCTCGATTTCAAGGTCGACGATGTCGTCCATCATGCGCTGTGCGATGGCCACATGCTTCGAGAAGAGCTGGTGGTTGAAACGCGCCTCTGTGGTGAACGGGTGGTCAACATAACTGTAGAGGTTGATGGCTAAGAGGCGGCAGCTGTCGTAGGCGCAGAGAGGAATCTCACCGCAAGGGTTGGTGCTCAAGGTCTTGAAGCCAAGGTCGGCATAGCAGTCGGGGATGGACTCGCGGATGATGGTGTCCCAAAACATCACGCCAGGTTCGGCCGACTTCCACGCGTTGTGGATGATCTTGTTCCACAAGGCGCGGGCGTCCACTTCCTTGGTGTATTTCGGGTTGGGCGAGTCGATGGGATACTGCTGGACAAAAGGCTTATTCTCTTTCACGCACTGCATGAACTCGTCGGTGAGGCGCACCGAAACGTTGGCGTTGGTGATGCGCCCTTGGGTCATCTTGGCGTCGATGAAAGCCTCTGAATCAGGGTGCTTGATGCTGATGGTCATCATCAGCGCACCGCGACGTCCATCTTGAGCCACCTCTTTGGTGGAGTTGGAATAGCGTTCCATGAAAGGCACCACGCCCGTGGAAGTCAAGGCGCAGTTCTTGACGGGGCTGCCGGTGGGGCGGAGGTGCGACAGGTCGTGACCTACGCCGCCGCGACGTTTCATCAGCTGCACCTGCTCCTGGTCGGTCTTCATGATGCCGCCGTAGGAGTCGGAATCGCCATTGTTGCCGATCACGAAACAGTTCGACAGCGACGAGATTTGGAAGTCGTTGCCGATGCCGGTCATGGGGCTACCTTGGGGCACGATGTAGCGGAAGTCCTTCAACACCTCGTATATTTCCTCTTCCTTCATCGGGTTGGGATAACGGCGCTCGATGCGGGCGATTTCGCGGGCGATGCGATGGTGCATGTCGTCGGGCGTGAGCTCGTAGATGTTGCCGTCGCTGTCCTTCAAGGCATATTTGTTGGTCCACACGTCACCGGCGAGGGAGTCGCCGTGGAAATATTCTTTTGCGGCGGCTTTCACCTCGTCCAAGGGGTAGGTGTGGTATTCGATTTTTGGCTTTTCCTCTGCGATAGGCTGTACCGTAGCGGCATCGTTCCTTTCCACTACCTGTACCTCGTCTTGGCTTTCAATTTGTTCAGCCGCAAAAGAGGTGTTTTTGCGTGATTCAATAATCTTGTCGTATGGTTTGCTCTCCGGCTGCAATTCCGGTTCCTCAAGTCCGCTAAACAGGTCACCCTCAAATTCCATTTGAGTATGATTTGGTTTCATCTTGTTGATATTTAATAAATTAAAAGCAAATGCAATAGGGCTATTCTTGCTCTTTTTCAATCTGCGAAGTTAATAAAGAAGGGCAAATCATGCCTTTTCAAAACCACTTTTTACAGCTATTTTTATCAACAATACGTGTTGATAAATTTTTCCTTTTTGATTGTCAAAAGGATATGAAAAAATGGGAAAAAATGGTTGAATTTGGCACGCTGTAGAGACGTGCCATGGCGCGTCTCTACAACGTTGTTTAATTTTTCAATTGTTCCATTGCAAATGCATACGCGCCAATGGCCACTGCTGATGATGTGCCGAGCTTGGTGACGCCCACGCCGACGCACTTGGTGGGGTCGTACCAAACTTCTTGGTTGCTGAACGGCACCTTGATCATTTTGCCCGACTTTTCGGTGAAGCGAATCATGTCCTGGGCATCCATTAGGTTATAAGCTTCGGTCTCCATTCGGCTGAATGAGTGACCGTCCTTGAGGCCGGTAAAGGGCTCGTTCATCTTTTTGATTAACGTGGGCATGAAGACAGGCCAAGCTCCTGACAAACCTCCGCCGATGACGATGATGCCATCGATGAGAGAGATGGCGTTGGCCAACACGTCGGCCAAGGCTGTGGCCATTTCATTCCACGACTTCAAGGCTGCTTCCTTGTCGCCAGGCAACTGTCCCATGGCTATCTTGTAGATGTCGTAGGGATGCGGTGTTTTGTCGAACTCGATGCCAGCCTCGCGGCCATACACGCGGCGCACGGCTCGGATGCTGATGCTGTCTTCGGCACTGGTGGTGGGGTAGAGCGGGTTGCGGTGACGGTTGATTTCACCGCCTGCCGAGTTGTCGCCGTTGAGCAACACCTTATTTATAACTATGCCGCCGCCAAAACCCGTGCCGATGGTGACACCTAACAGGTTCTTGTAGCGTTTTGGGTTGCGTTGCTGCTCAAGCAGCTTATTCACTTCGGGTAGCAAGCCGTTTAGGGCTTCGCCGTAAGCAAATAGGTCGCCGTCGTTGTTGATGTAGACGGGCACATGGAATTCGTTCTCAAGCATGGCTTTCAGCGGTACTCCGCCATGGAATGTAGGCAGGTTCTCCAAGTCGCCGATGATGCCGTTGGGATAATCGGCTGGACCGGGGAAACAGAAGCTGATGGCTGCCGCCTTGGTACCACAGCGAGTCTCACATTCATGGAAGCCCGTGATGAGTTTTTGAAGCACTTCTTCCAGCGTGGGAGCTGCCGAAGGAATGGTGAAAGGTTCGATGATTTCGTGCCAGTCTTGCACGGCTGAGAACTTGAAGCCCGTGCCGCCAGCGTCGAGGATGAAGATGACAGGATTGTTATTCATGTTGTTTTGCTTTTAATGACGGATTGTAGAACTTTTCCACCCAGAGCACCCACATGAGGAAGATGATGAGGTAGAAGAACACTTTGAAGACATAGTCGTGAGCCAAGTGGAAGGTGTTGATGTCGTTTCCGAAGAGGTGGATGTGGATGTTGGGCCAAACGACCTGCATCAGCAGCACGCCACAGATACGCACCACATTGGTCCATTCGATGATGACCAGACCTGCGGGAATGAACCAGGCTTTGTGCTTCCAAGGACCAGGGAAGATCAGCATGAGGAAGAGCCAGTGCATCCATTGTTTCAGACTGGCACATTCAGGTGCGATGATGACGCTGGCCCAGCCGCCGTCATGGTTGATGGCAGAGATGAGCCTTCGGGCATCGATGGTGGTGATGTCGATATGCAATAGCTTGTCGAGCACCCAACAGGCTTGGCTGTAGACCATGTCGACAGACCACACCATCAGCATGTCAATCCATTTGCCGATGGGCCAATAACCAAGGGCTTGCCACCCCAAATAGAGGAAATGAAAGCTGATGATCAATAGGATAAAAAGCCCTACGTTGACCGTGCTTCGGTTTTTTGGGTTCTTGCAATATGCCTTGATGCTATCGAGACTCATGATAGAAATTTGGTGGCGAAATTACGAAATTATTGAATTATCCGTACCTTTGCACCCTAAAATAGTTGTAAAATGGAAAACGACACGATTGCCACCCAGGTGACGGAAACGATACAAGACACCTCCGCACTTGCAACCATGACCGATGGTATCAAAAAACTCACCACAACACCGGTTTCGGAATGGCTTCCGGATTTGGTGAAAGAATATCTTGTTCCATTTGGATTGAAACTTGTCGCGGCTATTGTGGTTTTGCTTTTGGGCCGGTGGGTCATCAAACTGATCAAGAAATGGATGGCCAACGGATTGATGAGCCGTCATGGCGATGCCACCTTGCATAGTTTCTTGTCTAACTTGGTCTCGGTGGTGCTGTATTTCTTCCTCATCATGGCCATCGTCGGCATCTTGGGCATTAATACCTCTTCGTTGGTAGCGTTGCTGGCATCGGCAGGTCTGGCTGTGGGCATGTCGCTGGGCGGCACCTTGCAAAACTTCGCCGGCGGAGTATTAATCATCATGTTCAGGCCTTTCAAGGTGGGCGATTTCATTAGCGCACAAGGTATGGAAGGCGTGGTGAATGAGATCCAGATTTTCAATACGCATCTTCTTACGTTGGACAACAAGGAGGTCATCTTGCCTAATGGAGCCTTGGCCACAGGGGTGATGACCAACTACTCGAAGCAAAAGACGCGTCGCGTCGATTGGGTGTATTCCATCTCGTACGGCGACGACTACGACAAGGCAAAAATGGTCTTGCGTAGGCTTTGTGATGCCGATGAGCGCATTTTTAAAACCCCCGAGCCTTTTATCGAATTGGGCAAACTCAACGACAGCTCTGTCGACATCACCATGCGCGCTTGGGTCAACTCGAAAGACTATTGGCCGGTGTTTTTCAGCATGAACGAGAAGGTTTACAAAGCCTTTGCGAAGGAGGAATTGCACATCCCATTCCCTCAAATGGATGTTCACATGAAGAGTTGAAGACCTCGTAAAGTCAAGATTTTTAGCGTTTCGTGAATTTTTTTGCCATATTTTTTTGCTGAAAGGGATTTTGAAACGAAAAAAATTGTATTTTTGCAGCCCGTTAGAAAAAAGACAAGTATAAATAATAAAGGATAAGAGTCATGTCAAAAGTTTGTCAAATTACAGGTAAGAAGGTCATGCACGGCAACAATGTTTCTCACTCCAACAAAAAGACCAAGAGAACGTTTGAACCGAATTTGAAAATCAAGAAGTTCTATGTTCCGGAATGGGATGAATGGGTTGTGCTGAAGGTTTCGGCTGCCGGTATGCGTACCATCAACAAGAAGGGTATCTACCAAGCCATTTTGGATGCCTCTGCAGAGGGTAACCTTGAACGTTGGTAATCCATTGCCGATGTGAATCATATCAGAGCTGCTGTGCCTTGCGCAGCGGCTTTTTTTTGTTTGAATAGGCTTCAAACCGCTTATTAAAGATAATAATTTCCGACAATTTCAGTTATCCATTCATGCGAGCGAAGTTTCTCCTTATTGCGTTGTTGATGGCCTCTCTGTTTGCTTCGGCACAACAGCTGCCGATTGCTACGGTCTACGGCAAGGTTATCGACGAGCAGGGTCATCCTATTGAAATGGCTAATGTTGTGGTCCCCGAACTTTTGGTGGGCTACACGACCAACTCGCGTGGATACTATGAGCTATCGCTGCTGTCGGATTCCACTTGGACCATTCATTTCTCCTTCATCGGCTACGAGCAGAAGCAGGCTACGGTGCGTCTCAAGAAAGGCGAGAAACGGAAACTCGACATGGTACTGCATTCCACCGCCACAGTACTTCCTGATGCTGTCATCAGCGACCGTGGCACCGAGGCCTCAAGCCTGACGCGCCTTGACGCCAAGCAGGCTACCATGCTCCCAACGATGGGCGGTGGTGTCGAAACATTAATCAAGACCTTGCCTGGAGTGGTTTCGAACAATGAACTGAGCTCGCAGTATCGTGTGCGAGGCGGTAACTTCGACGAGAACCTAATTTATGTGAATGGCATAGAGATCTACCGTCCTTTCCTCGTCGGGTCGGGACAACAGGAAGGTCTTAGTTTTGTCAACTCGCAATTGGTCAACAACATCGAGTTCTCGGCAGGCGGCTTCGCAGCGGAGTATGGCGACAAGATGTCGTCAGTGCTCGACGTGACCTATAAGACCCCAAAAGAGATGGCAGGCTCGCTTTCGTTGAGCCTTTTGGGCGCAGAAGCCCATGTGGAAGGCGCTACGAAAAACGAGAAGTTCAGCTACCTGGTCGGTGCGCGCTACAAAAACACGGCATTGGCATTGGGCATGATGAACACCAAGGGCGACTACAAGCCCAATTTCACTGATGCTCAAGCTTTGTTCAATTATCATTTTAACGACAAATGGAGCTTGTCGTTTTTGGGCTATTACTCCAAGAACCGTTACATGCTGATTCCCCAAAATGCACAAGTCAATTTTGGCACTATCGACTTGCCGTTGCAGCTGAATGTGTATTTCGACGGTCAGGAAATCGACGACTATGCCACGGGTCTTGGAGCCATGACCTTGTCTTACAAACCCAACAAAGACCTGAATTTGAAATGGATAGCTTCAGCCTATTCTGCTTACGAGACTGAAACTTTCGACATCCGGGAACAGTATTTCTTCGGCATCCGTAACACTTCCTTCGGCTCCGATGAGTTTGGCGAGGTGATTGAGAACCATGAAGTAGGCACACTCACCAAACATGCTCGCAATGGTTTCTATGCCCAGGTCTATAACCTCGACCATAAAGGCCTCTATGCCTTCGACAACAAGTTGCTGAAGTGGGGCTTCCGCTTCCAGCATCAGGATATCGACGACGTAGTGAACGAATGGCAGATGATGGACTCGGCAGGTTACAGTTTGCCTCATGTTCCCGACATCATAGGTGGCTATCCCGATGTGTTACCCGAGATAGGGATGGACTTTGTGCATAAGTCGAATAATGTGCTGTCTGTCAATAATCTTGATGGCTTTGTGCAGAACTCCTGGACTATTCCCTATAAAGACAAGGGCGATTTTGTCATTACGGGTGGCTTGAGGGCCAATTATTGGGGCTATAATAAAAAGGTGTATGTCAGTCCGAGGGCGGGTATCGCCTATAAACCTGAGAATGAGAAACGTGAAACGGTTTATCGTTTGTCGGGAGGCGTGTATAACCAAACCCCGTTCTATCGGGAGATCCGTAACCGCGACGGCAGCCTATTCAAGGATGCTGAGGCGCAACGGTCATATCAGGTTGTGGCAGGCAACGACTTCAAGTTCCGCGCCTTCAACCGGCCTTTCATCCTGACCTCGGAGCTGTATTTCAAGTGGTTCACCCATGTCATCCCTTACGATATTGATAATGTCCGTATTCGATACTATGCCGACCAGTCGGCTAGGGCTTATACAACGGGTCTTGATTTCAAGGTGAATGGCGAGTTCGTGAAGGGCATTGACAGTTGGGCAAGTCTTTCATTCATGCGGGCAAGAGAAGATATCCGTGGTGATTATCTTTTGGTTGGTGTTCATGGCGATACGCTTCCGTTTTACAATCACATTGATGCCGAGGTTGCCGACACTCTTGCCTTGGGTTGGCACTATCGTCCCTCCAACCAGTTGGTCAACTTCTCGCTGTTCTTCCAAGATTACATCCCCAATGCCCCAACATGGCGTGTCAATATGACCTTGACCTTCGGCATGGGTCTGCCCATTAATGACAACAATTCGGACTTCTATTCCACTTCGAGTCGTTATCCAGCCTACCGCCGTGTCGATATCGGCTTCAGTAAGCAACTCATCAGCGAGGCCAGCAGTTTCAGCAAAGGCAATCCATTGCGCTATGTGAGGAATATGTACGTGAGTGTGGATGTTTTCAACCTTTTGGACATCCCCAATGTGATTTCCTACAATTGGGTGAAGTATATCGACAACAGATATTATGGCGCACCGAATTACTTGACACCGCGTTATGTCAACGTGAAGTTGGTAATGGAGTTCTAAAATGAAAAAAGCGAGGCAACGCCTCGCTTTTTTCATTTAATACATTGCTGTCATCTTAATCCATTCACGGCCTTGGGCGCATATCTCCTCAACCTCTGCAACGGTCTTGGGGATCGGTCGTCCGAGGATACGGCAACCGTCTTCGGTGATGAGCAGGTCGTCCTCGATGCGGATACCTCCGAAGTCCTTGTAGGTCTCCAACTTGTCGTAGTTGATGAACTCCTTGAACTTGCCTTCGGCCTTCCACATATCGATGAGGGTGGGAATGAAGTAGATGCCTGGCTCATCGGTGACCACAAAGCCTGGTTTCAAGGTCTTGCCGCAGCGCAGTCCGCTGAAGCCCAACTTGGTGCTGCGTGGCGTGATGTCGTCGTAACCCACGTAGGTCTCGCCAAGGCCTTCCATATCGTGCACGTCCATGCCGAGCATGTGGCCGAGGCCGTGAGGCATGAAGAGCCAGTGGGCGCCGTTCATCAGGGCTTCTTCGGTGTCACCTTTCATCAGGCCGACGCCTTTCAATCCTTCAATCAAAGTGCGGCAGGCTAAAGTGTGCATCACTATGTAAGGCATGTAGGGACGCGTGTTGGCGGCCACAGCCTGGTTGGCGGCGAGCACGATTTCGTAGATCTCGCGTTGGCGTTGGTTGAACACACCGCCCACAGGCGTGGTGCGGGTGAAGTCGGAGGCATAGTAGTTCTCCGTCTCGGCACCGGCATCGCAGACCATCATTCGGCCTTCCTTCAACACGTTGTGGTGACCATGGTTGTGTAGCGTCTGACCGTCGACACTCAAAATGACGGGGAACGACACGGGGCCGCCGCCCGATAAAGAGAGGCCTTCAACTACACCGGCAATCTCTTGCTCGACCATGCCGGGTTTACACATCTTCATGGCGGTGGTGTGCATGTAATAAGCCGTGTTGGCGGCGCGTTCCATCTCGGCGATCTCGAGTTCGCTCTTCACCTCGCGCATGGCAATGACGGCCTTGATGAGTTCCAGACTGACAAATTCCTTCACTTGGCTGACGTGGCAATTCAGCCAGTTCGAGCATTGGATCTGCGTGTCGCCGCGATAGGTGGGCAGGATATGGATCTGACGGCCTTGGGCCATGGCTTTTTGGAGGTATTCGCCAAACTTATTGAAGTCGCGGCAGTCGGTGATGCCGATTTTTTCACCTTGCTCCTTCAGCGAGGGCAGGGGACCGCACCAGATCACATCGTCGATGGTGACTTCCACGCCGAAGAGGATCTCTTCGCCGCTTTCAAAGTCGATGACGCCGACAAGGTCGGGGTGGTTAAGCCCAAAGAAATAGGAGAAATTGCTGTCCTGACGGTAGATGTAAGTGTTGTCGGGATAGTTGAAGGGCGCCTCATTGTTGGCAGGGAAGAAGGCGATGCCCTTCGAAATCATTTTTTTCAGTGTGGCGCGACGGCCACTATAAACGTCTTTATTGAACATATTGGTTTGTTTTTGTTGTTGATTCGTTGTTTGTTGGGACGTGGCGCACCGCGTCCCTACATGGTTTTGCAAAAATAGAAATTTTATCGCATCGCCGCCTCAATCTCCTCGATTTCCATTGGCAACCCCTCAAACAGATTGATGGGCTCGCCCTCTGTGATGAGCAGGTCGTTCTCGATGCGGATGCCGATGCCTTCCTCGCGGATATAGATGCCAGGCTCGCAGGTGAGGATCATACCGGGCTCAAAAGGCTTGAACTTGTCGATGCTGTCGTGCACATCTAGGCCTATATGGTGCGACATTCCGTGCATCAGGTATTTGCGTTCCAAGGGTTTGTCAGGGTCTTGGTTCTTCACGTCTTCAGCAGTAAAGAGTCCGAGCTTGATCATTTCCTGTTCCATCAGGCGGTGTGTGGTCTCATTAATGAGGTTGATGGTGCCACCTGGACGGTAGAGTTTGGTGATTTCCTTCATCACGCGGAGCACGGCATTGTAGCAGTCGGCTTGCCGCGGAGTGAACTTGCCATTAATAGGTATGGTTCGACTCAAGTCAGAGGAATAGTTCTTCAACTCGCAACCGATGTCGAAGAGCAGCAGGTCGCCGTCGTGGAGGAGGCTTTGGTTTTTGGAGTAATGCAGGCAACAAGCGTTTTTGCCTCCTGCGATGATGGGGGCATAAGCGTGCCCAGAGGCATTGTTTTGTTTGAAGATATACTCGATTTCAGCCTGTACTTCATATTCATACATGCCAGGTTTCACGGTTGCCAAGCAGCGGCGGAAGGCTTTGGCCGTGATGTTGCAGGCCTGTTGTGTGACGTCAATCTCGTCTTCCGATTTCACCATGCGCAAGGCGTTCAACATTGGGGCGGTGCGGCCAAAGTTGTGCATCGGGTACAGTGATTTGACCTTTTTTACGAAGCGTTGTTGGATGGTCTCCGTGTTGCATTCGTATTTCGGGTATTCGTAGCTGTTCAGGAAAATGGTCTCGCCATAGCCGGAGAAGACGATGTCGTTCAAGGTCATCCAGAAGGCGTCGCTGCCTTTGACGGTCTTGATGCCTGACAACTCAGCGGCTTGCTTCGCATCAAGCATCTCGCCTTGCCAGGTGGCCTTCACCTCGTCGTAGGGCTCAATGAAAAGGATCTCGCGCATGGCTTCATCGGGGTAATCGGGCGCGATGATAAGATAGGCGTTTTCTTCGTTAATGCCAGTAAGGTAAAAGAAGTCTGATTGTTGGCGGAAAGGATAGAATTCGTCACCATTACGTGGCATGGGCTCGTTGGCAGTGAACACTGCAACGGATTTGGACGGCAGTTGTGCTGCGAGGTTTGCCCTGTTCCTGATAAAAAGACGGTTGGAAATGGGATTATTCATAATGGAATCGTTTTGCTTTTTAGTCCTACAAAATTAGAAATTTTCCACGATGTTATTGACACTATCAAAAAAAAGACTACTTTTGTCACCAAATTACTAACCTAAATCTATAATCAAATGAAGAAAAGTTTACTTATCGTTGGCCTTCTGTTGGCCATGTCGCTGACTGCGTCAGCACAGTACAAAGGATTCTCCTTTGGATTTAAATTGGGTCCCAGCTTTGACTGGACTGGTTCAAAAACAGGCGCAGCTGTCAATCAAGGTACCAAGACCGGTTTTGACGTTGGTGTTGTGGCCGAGTATTATTTCGCCGAGAACTATGCCATCGTTACAGGTGTTAGTGTTGACTTCTTGAGAGGTCAATACAACTTCGAAGATATGCGTAACATAAGCGCAATTGACACTATTGCCGATTATCAGCTTGGTACGGTTGGAAGACAATTTAAGACTACGGTTTATGAAATCCCGTTGATGTTAAAGATGGTCACCCCGCAATTGGGTAACCTCCCACTTCGTGCTTATGCCCAAGTGGGTGGTGCTTTTGGTTACACGCAACGCGTAAAGGTGATGGACACTTTCACTTTGGGTGACCTCAAAGACACTGATTTCAGAGCTACCAAGGGTGAATACAACCCCTTCCACGCTTCATTGCGTATCGGTGCAGGTGCAGAGTATACTCTGCTGGAGACGACCCGTGTCTTCGCCGGCCTTTACTTCTCTCACGACTTCTTGAACAGCATCAGCAGAGGAGGTCTGGTTTCATCCAACTATGAGAAATACTATGGTGGCGACAAGGATTTGGGAGAACGTGACCTCAAGTTGAATGTCCTTCAGAACCGAATCGGTATCGAAGTGGGTATCTTCTTCTAATCTTAGATTACCCAATAACAAAAAGAGAGCGACTCGTTGAGTCGCTCTCTTTTTGTTTGTCTATGTTTGTCCGATTAAAGCAGTTTGACGCCCACGGTCACCATGAACATGTTCTGCTTGGTATTGTCGATGTTGCTGAAATCGAAGGTCTCACCGAGGGTGGTTTCATTCAGCGCGTCGAACATCTTACTCAGGCCGAAATTGTAGTTAATGTCAAGGGTGATGCGCTTCAGCACGTCGACGCCGAGACCGGCTTGAACGCCCCATGAGATGCTCTTGGGGTTGAACTTCTCATCGGTAGTGGTATTGGCTATTTCGGCTGTTTGTCCCTCAAGGGTATAGGTTTGGTCATACAAGGTCTTAGATTGTAAGACGAAGTTTGCCGTGGGACCCACTTGGGCGCGCAGGGTGACCACATCGAGGTCGATGACGTTGAAGCCAACCAAAATAGGTACTTGAAGATTCATCTGGTTCAAAGTGAGGTTTACATTGGCGCCTGTAGGAAGGTTGAACAAGTTCTCGTTTTCTTCCACGCCGATAACATGGGCGTCAAAGACATTGGAGGTCTTGAAATAAAGCACTTCGGGTTGGACATAGACGCGGCCAACGGTGACGCGGCCGAAAATACCAGCCGTGAAATGGTTGGAGAAACCAGCCTTAATGTCGGCTTTTTGGTAAGAAAGGGAAGCGGTTTGGAAACCGACTTTAGGTCCGATGGCGAGGTCGATACCGCCGCCAGCGAAAGCTGCACTACCCATCATCAAGAGGGCTGCAATCAGTAAGAATGTCTTCTTCATTTTGATTTGTTTTAGTGAATGATTTAGAATGATTTGGCGACAAAAATAAGAATCATTTTCGGATTTTGAGGAAATGTCGGCAAAATAAATTATCTTTGTAGGTCTAAATTCTGTTATTATGAGAAAAACATTGTTGATTTTCAGTATGGTAGCGGCTATGGCCGTGGGTGCCAACGCTCAAACTGGGAATGCCAGGTTTGGCATTAAATTAGGGCCTACTTTTGATTGGGCAAGCTCGGGTTCTACAGCGGCCACAAACGATGGTTTCAGGTTGGGAGGTAGCGTGGGTTTGGTCTGCGACTACTATGTTACAAGTAATGTCGCGGTTTCGTCTGGCGTGAGTCTCAATTTCCTTCGGATGAAGTACACTTTCACCGATCGCCGTCGAGTTGAGGACTTCTTGGAAGAGGCAAATGTGCCTGTGTCGCGCCGTGTAAAAGCCACCAATATTGAGATCCCGCTGAAAGGCAAGTTTAGGCTGGATGTGGCTGAATCGTTAAAGGCTTATGCCGAGGCGGGTGTAGGCTTGAGCTTCAATTGTAAGGACTATGGCAAGGACAGTTATAGCTTTTATTGGGTGACATCCGAGGGTGAGAATTATGTCGATTGCACCAATCAGTATCGTCCGCTTCAGTTTTCCATGATTTTTGGTTTAGGTGCCGAATATGAAATCAACCGCGATTTCTCTGTTTTTGCCCAATTGTCTTTCGACCATGCTTTCTCAAATGCTTTTGTCAGTGTTTTGGAAAAGCAGACGGGTAGCATTCTGCGTAACAATTACATTGGCATTGAGTTTGGCATCATGCATTAAGGAAATAGTTTTCCTTTTAGAGGCACAAAGAAAAAGCCTGGCGGGATTCCGTCAGGCTTTTTCTTTGTAAGGTTGCGTGTTGATTATTTGTCAGCTTCCTTGAGAAGTTGGATGAGCACGCGGCGGTCATATTCCGTCGGGTCAAGGATCTTCACACCACCGATGGGTTCGATGACGATTTGGTCCTCAGGAACACCCAATTCAAGAAGTTCAACCTTAATCTTGTTGCAACGGTTCTCCGACAGGGTTTGGTTGTAAGCTGGAGTAGCGGTGGCGCTGTCGCACGAACCCGTCAGAAGGAGCTTGTAACCATTATCCTTGGCGACTTTAGCGATTTCTCTCAGGTTGACGATATCTCTTCTCGACATCAGCTGATAAGAGTCGCGGTTAAAGAAGATTGAGAAAGGATAGCTCAAGACATCCTCGGCATTGGTATTGACAAACTTCACGATGGTGTCATGAACGGTTTCGATAACCTTGATGATGCTGTCGTTCTTCTCCATAATCTCGGGGCAATCCTTGGGAAGATCGTATTCTCTGCTGAAGTAGTAGGTCAAGCCGAGACCGACACTGAGGTTCTGATCGATTCTGTGGCGGTTGTAATAGGTGGGCATTTGACCGGCCTCATTGGAGATGTTGCCTTGAGCGGGAGTTCCGTCGGGATAGACCCAACCACCTTGTTGGTTACCGGGTTCATAGAACCAAGAATCGATGTTCCAACGTTGGGCAGACCACTTGAGGTCAAGATGGAGGTCGAGATGGTTGCCCAGTCTGAAGTTGTTAATCAAACCAGCGGCAGCCGAGAACTCGTAGTTAATACCTTTTTCATCACCGGCTTGTCTGCCGTTGATGGTGATGGTTTCACCCTTGTGTTGCCAGTTGTACCATTGATTGGGATTGATCAGGATGCCTTCGCTGACACTGGCTACACCCATGCCGAGGTAAATGACGGGAGTCCAAATTCTGTTGGGGTTGTAGTAGCCCTGGAAGAAATCGATGGGACTGAACAGCACATCACCGTGCAGGTTGTGGTACACGAAAGAGGTGTTGTAGTAGCCGTTTTCATCCGGAGCGGAACCGTCGTATGAAATCAAGTTTCCATTTTCATCGAAATTGAATTTACCATCATAGAGGAAGTGGAACAAGGGACGGCCAACATGCAAGCCATTGATGTAGCTCTTGCCACCATTCACATCATAGGAGAGGCGCAAACCGATGCAGTGGTTGAGCCATTTACCTACATTGATGTTTCCACCAAAACTGGGCTTGCCCCACTGGATGTCAGTATAGTTACCGGCAGGATTCTTGTCAGAACCTTTCCACCAGTCAACGTTACCATCAGCGGAGATAAACCAGTTTTTCCAAGCCTTGGTCGTCAAATAACGAACCGAATCCACATGACCTGCAGCCATCACAGAGCTGGAAACTGCAAGTAATGCAACCATTGTGATAAATACTTTCTTCATTGCTTCTAATGTACTATTGTGTTAATATTCAATTCTCCAAATTGAACTGCAAAAATAGACATTTTTTTTATACCATTTGAATAATATCGGAAAAAAGTGTGTTTTTTCTTAATTAATTATTTTGCAGAAAGCCGTTCCAGAGTGTTCAATACGAGTTTTCTTACGTAAGGATGATAGTCTATTGAGAATTTTTCCGTCACCCGGTTGGCCACGACCACACAGATGGTCAGACAGTTGTGTCCCATCATCTTGCCGAGTCCGTAAAGAGCCGATGATTCCATCTCGAAATTGCAAACGCGCCATCCTTGGTAGTTGAAAGCTTCAATCTTGCGGTTGTTCTCGGGATAGCTGAGGTGCATCCTCAAAGTGCGACCTTGAGGCCCGTAGAATCCTGGGGCAGTTGCGGTTACGCCTTGGTAATAGCCTTGGGCCAAACGTTCGAACAATTCCTTTGAACCTTCTACGGCATAGGGGAGCGGCAGGTCTTTCGGATAGTTCATCTGCTCGATGAAGGCGTCGCGGAGGGCGGTTTCATTCACCTCTTTATGTTTCTCGTAGAAATACAGCAGACCGTCCAAGCCGATGGCATATCGGGTGGCTACATAGCTGTCGTCGACTTCGATATCGGGCTGCAAAGCGCCGCAGGTACCAAGGCGAATGAGGTTCAGAGTGCGATGCTCTTCCTTCGGCATCCTTGTCTTCAAGTCGATATTGGCTAAGGCATCGAGTTCGTTCATCACGATGTCGAGGTTGTCGGTGCCCATGCCAGTGCTAAGTACGGTGATGCGTTTGCCATTGAAATATCCTGTTCTAGTGACAAGTTCTCGGTTTTGTCGTTCAATCTCAATCTTGTCGAAGTATGAGGCAATTGTGATAACGCGGCCTGGGTCGCCAACCAAGATGACATCATCAGCCAACTGGTCGGGATGCAGGTTTAAGTGATATATTGCGCCCTCGTTATTGAGGACAAGTTGTGATGCGGGAATGGGTTGGCTCATATCTTTTTCATTTTGAAGCTGCAAAGATACGAAATAATTTGAAATGACGTTTTTTTCACGATGGCAGCCGAAAAATGGACTATCTTTGCGCAAATTTGAAAGGTGATGAAAGAAATAGTCATTAAAAATATCTCTATTGGTGACGAGTTACTGATTGGTCAGGTGATTAATACGAACGCGGCCTGGCTTGGCGAACATTTGTCCGCATCGGGCTTTCAGCTGGATTCTTCGTTGACTATCGGCGATTCCGAGAAAGCCATACTAGATGCCTTCAATGCATGTATGGATGCTGATCTTGTTTTGGTTACTGGCGGGTTGGGTCCAACGGCTGACGACATCACTAAGCCGACCGTATGCAAGTTTTTTGATACGGAATTGGGGTTTTGTCAGGAGGCCTACGACAATGTGGTTGCCTTGTTCAAACGTCGAGGCTTCCAAATGAGTGAGCGTAATCGAGGCCAAGCGATGTTGCCAAAAGCGTGTGAATATATCCCAAACACATACGGCACTGCGCCATGCATGTGGCTCGAAAAGAAAGGCGTGGCATTTGCGTTTATGCCTGGCGTCCCATTCGAGATGAAAGGCATCTTTACTGATGAGTTGTTGCCACGCATCAAGCAACGCTTCCATGCCGTACCCTACGAAAAGCGCGTCATCATGACCACTGGTATAGGTGAGTCGTTTTTGGCCGATAAGATTAAGGATTGGGAAGAAGCTTTGCCCGATTTCCTTTCTTTGGCTTATTTGCCTCAACATGGTATGGTGCGTCTGCGCTTGAGCGGCAGGCATGAGGATGCCGGTTTGCTTCACGCGACTTTGGACGACCAGGTCGAAAAATTAACTCGGTTGATTTCTGAGTATATCTTCGCTATGCAGGACCAACCCATCGAGCGAACGGTTTTCGACCTATTAATTAATAAGGAAAAGACTTTCGCCTTGGCTGAAAGTTGCACGGGTGGCAACATTGCCCATGTCATCACCCTGATTCCAGGTAGTTCAAAGGTGTTTAAAGGAGCAGCGGTCACTTACGCTAACGCGACAAAGACAAAAGTACTTGGTGTACCTTCCGAAATGATAGAGAAGTGTGGCGTGGTGAGCCAAGATGTGGTCGAAAGCATGGCCACGGGTGTTCGCAGTTTGATGGATGCTGACTACGGTGTGGCTACGACAGGCATTGCTGGACCAAGTGGTGGTACGGATGAGAATCCCGTCGGCACTGTGTGGATCGGTGTGGCTTCGGCCTCGGGTGTCGTCTCCAAGTGCTTCAACTTCGGCAAGGACCGCGAGAATATCATTAATCGCGCAACGATAGCTGCTTATGAGATGCTTAGACAAGAGTTAATTGGATGAAAATGAAAAATATAACTAAAGCTTTAACCCTATTAGTCCTCTTTCTCATCATGGCCTCCTGTCATGAGCAAGAGGCTGTCTACAAGTCGAAACTGAACATTAATCCCGAATCGTATGACCTTGAGTTCGACCGATACGAAGAGGTGCTTTTTAACCTTGACACAGCTCGTTTCCAAGAGGAACTGATGAAGATACAGGACCGATACCGTGTGTTTCTCAGCGGCGACCTCAATAATCCAGAAGCAGTGCAATACTTGAAAGATTTTGCTACTGATCCATTCAGCATCCTCCTGTATAAAAAGGCGAAAGCCGCTTTTCCCGACCTCAAACAAGTTGAGCCTGTAGTGGAAGATGTGTTTGCATATTTCCATTATTATTATCCGGACATTGAGCTGCCCAAAAAGGCTTTTACTTGCATAACGGGTGTCCATCCCGATGAGCCACCAGTTCAAATCATTGACAATCAGTTGGTGATATCATTGGATTGGTATCTCGACGACGAAGAGGTATACGACCAAATAGGGATGCCAAGATACATGTCGTTGCGTCGAAATAAGTTGACCTTGGCAAAGGAAGTGGCAGAACAACTCTATATGTATTACTTGTACGAATGGCGCAAGCAAGGTCAGGTGATAGGAGAGATGGTGTTTTATGGCCGACGCAATTTATTCATCGAGGCAATGTATCCTGAACTTCCCGATAGTGTTTTGCTTGGCTATTCATCTGACCAATGGCGATGGGCCGTTGAGAATGAAGGACAGGTATGGGCCGACATTGTGGGCAACCGTCGGCTTTACGAGGCAGGTTTGGATACCTATATGATGTTCTTCGGTGATGGACCTTTCACACAGGCATACAGCAATGACGCTCCTTCACGCTTGGGCGAGTTTTTTGGTTTAAACATAATACGCTCTTTTTTCTCAAACAATGAGGTATCGCTGCAAGACCTGATGCAACGAAAGGATTTGCAGAACATTTTCCAGGATTCGGGTTATAAACCGAAGAAATAGTTTAGAGTTGAGTGTTTAGAGTTTAGAGTAGGGGCAGACCTATGTGTCTGCCTGTTTTTTATATTATTGATTATCAAAAATATATCCGACAGCAAACGACAACAAACGACTACAGTCGACTACAAACGTTTGTTCAACGGCTTTTTCTTGACAAGGGTTGCATCTTTGCAGCATGAAACTTTAAAAACGAAGAATCATGCTAGTAAAAACATTTGGATGTGCCCTTTTCGGCATCGAAGCAATTCAAGTCACCATTGAGGTGAACATCGACAGAGGTATCAACTTCTTTTTGGTCGGCCTGCCCGACAACGCAGTCAAGGAAAGTCAGCAGCGCATTCAGGCTGCTATCATTAATCTAGGGTATTACTATCCTCACAAGAAAATCGTCATCAACATGGCGCCCGCCGACATCCGAAAGGAAGGCTCGGCATACGACTTGCCCATCGCCATTGGGATTATGGCGGCTTCGGAACAGGTCAGCACCGATCTTTTGGAACAGTTCGTCATCATGGGCGAACTCTCGCTTGACGGCACGCTCAAACCCATCAAAGGGGCTTTGCCCATCGCCATCAAGGCTAAACAAGACGGTTTTCGTGGCCTTATCGTACCGAAAGCAAACGCACGTGAAGCCGCTGTTGTGGAAGGTTTGGATGTGTATGGTGTGGAAACCATTCATGATGTTGTGTCAATCTTGAATGGAGAACTCCTCAACCAGCCCGTGACCGTCGACATGGCGGAATCATGGCAGGACGTCAGTTTCGAGTTCGACTTCAGTGATGTTAAAGGACAGGAGAACATCAAGCGTGCCTTGGAAATCGCGGCCGCAGGCGGACACAATGTCATTCTCATTGGCCCTCCAGGCAGCGGAAAGACGATGTTGGCCAAGCGCATGCCCACTATCTTGCCGCCTTTGACGATGGCCGAGGCCTTGGAAACCACCAAGATCCATTCTGTGGCTGGATTGATTGGGCGTAACGCCACATTGGTTAGGACGCGGCCTTTCCGCAGCCCGCACCATACCATTAGCGATGCTGGCCTCGTTGGCGGAGGTACCTATCCACAGCCCGGTGAAATCTCACTTGCACATAACGGCGTGCTTTTTCTTGACGAACTCCCAGAGTTTAAACGCACTGTCTTAGAAGTAATGAGGCAACCCATGGAGGATAGGGTCGTAACGATTTCAAGAGCCAAGATGACCGTGGATTTCCCTGCCAGTTTTATGTTGGTGGCGGCTATGAATCCTTGCCCTTGTGGCTATTACAACCATCCCGACAAGGAATGCACCTGCAAGCCAGGCATGGTACAGCAGTATCTCAATCGCATCAGCGGCCCTTTGATGGATCGTATCGACTTGCACGTCGAAGTCGTGCCCGTTGCCTATAAAGACTTGTCCGACAAGCAAAGAGGTGAATCAAGCGCGGCAGTGCGCGAGCGTGTTGTCAAGGCTAGGAAGATTCAGGAGGAACGCTACGTCCAATATCCGGCTATTCATGCCAATGCACAGATGACCTCGCAACTCATCCAGAAATACTGCGAGTTGGATGAGGACTGCCGCACCATCCTCAAAAATGCCATGAACAGGTTGGGACTCTCTGCCCGTGCATACGATAGGATTCTCAAAGTCTCCCGTACTATCGCCGATCTGGACGGCAGCGAGAACATTCAGACTGGCCATTTGGCAGAGGCTATTAATTATAGGAGTCTGGATAGGGATAATTGGGGGAGTTGATATGGAGTATTATCAGGGAAGTCTTAGGCAATTTGCTGAGGAATTGTTGGCAAAGGGAAGGGGCAATGGGCAAATGGTCATAGTTGCCCAACTTGATGACGCAATTATTAAGGATATGAACAATAAAGGCATGGTTTTGCAATCTGAGTCTATCGTAGTGACACAGCAAACTGTGTTCAAATACGTGCATCATCCAAAGTCAAAAAAAGGAGCAGTAATTCCGATAGAGCAATATGATTTGATTGAAAACGCATTGAAAACTCCATTGCACATCTATGAAGATACTGCTCAGAAAGAGCTTGTTTATGTGTTCACTCATCCTTTCGAACAAAGTAAACTGGTGAAAGTCGTTGTGCATCCAAACTATAGGTTGAATGGAAAAACCATCATTAATGCCGCAAAATCTTGGGGATTTGTTAGTGTAGAGTCTCTTGAGAACCCTCAATTTGTGCTAATAAAATAAGAGAGCGATTGAAATCGCTCTCTTTGAACTGGCGGTCGGAGTTGAACCGACAATAATCTCACCTTAATGGCGTGAAGCTACCCGTTGCGGTCATCGACCAGTATTTCATTGCTGCAAAA
>ONKA01000010.1 GCA_900318265.1 uncultured Bacteroidales bacterium
GCTGAGCCACACCGAGGTGGTGAGCAAGCCTGCCGACCTGAGCTTCATGCACCGTGCCGAGATCGTGAAGTACAACGTGTACCGTTCGACCAGCGCCACAGGCGACTACACCTTGATTGGTGAGGTCACCGAGGAGAGCGCTCCGAACTACTACGAGTACATCGACACACCTGCCACGGCTGGTACATACTACTACCAGGTGACTGCAGTGTATGACAACGAATGCGAGTCCGAGCCCGCTGCGGCCTACGACGATCCGAGCGTGAACTACGTGAGCGCCAGCGTCGACGCCGTCGGCGAGAACAACGGCAATGTCGCCCTCTATCCTAACCCGACGAAGGGCAACGTGACGATCGAGGCTGCTGGTATGAGCCGCATCACCGTGGTGAGCGTGCTCGGCCAGGTGGTCTACGACACCGAAGTCAATGCCGACACCTACACCTTGAACATGGCCCAGTTCAACGCTGGCATGTACATGGTGCGTGTCTACACTGAGGAAGGTGTGACCGTCAAGCGCGTCACTGTCATGCAATAAATGACAATCGGTTGATGTAGAGACGGTGCATGCACCGTCTCTACAAGACCCGATGAAAAATTGGGCGGCATCCCACGTCTCTACAAGACCCGATGAAAAATTGGGCGGCATCCCACTGGGGTGCCGCCCTTTTTTATTATTTTTGCAACCAAATTTCAGACTATGACCATCAAGGAGATACAAGACAGCATCGTACAAGATTTCTCTATGTTTGACGACTGGATGGATCGTTACGCCATGCTGATAGAGATGGGGAAGGAGTGCCCCATCATTGATGACAAATACCGCGATGAGGCTCACCTTATCAACGGCTGCCAGTCACGCGTGTGGCTCAATGCCGAGTTAAAGGAAGGCAAAGTATATTATAGCGCCGACAGCGACGCGGTCATCACCAAGGGTATTGTCAACTTATTAATAAAGGTGTTCTCTGGTCAGACACCGGAGGATATTCTTGCCGCCGACCTTTCGTTCTTGGACAAAATCGGGTTGAAGGAACACTTGTCACCCACACGTTCAAATGGATTGTTGGCTATGTTGAAACAAATGCTGCTTTATGCAGAAGCTTTTAAACTGAAGGAGGAACAGGCATGACACAGGAAGAGATCAACACCTTGAAAGAGACTGTTATTTCGGTTCTCAAAACGATATATGACCCTGAAATCCCCGTCGACATCTGGACACTGCACCTGATCTATGGTGTAGACGTCGATGAAGAGGGTAATGTGAAGATTGTCATGACGGTGACGGCGCCCAACTGTCCCGTTGCCGAGACCTTGCCTGCTGAAGTGCGTAACCGTGTACAGGCCATCATGGGCGTGAAAAACGTTGATGTGGAGCTTACCTTCGATCCCGTCTGGAGCATCGACATGCTCTCCGACGAAGCCAAAGCTGAATTGGGTTTGGATGGGGATTTTGGAAGCTTTACTGCGGCAGACTTCCTGTATTGAAAAATCCTGTCTCTCATGTCATTCCAGCAGAGGTATGTGCGCTGCGGGAATCTGTGAGGGACAGGATTTTTCTTTTGACGGTTTTAGAAGCCATAGATCCCATGCTCGCACACTTGCCAGCGTTGGGATGACATGCCTTCTAAAACCTGCTAGAGATTATCGTAGTTTTCTAGCAAATCCTTCGCCATTCCAAGGAACATAAACGCCACGGCGTTAAAGTCCATGTTGAGGTCTTTGCTGAGGCCCACGCGATCCTTGAAGATGGCCACGTTGAACCATTGCAGGCACTGGAAGGCGCGGTGGAAATAAAGGCGTTGCAGCTCTTCCTTGGTGGGCTTGTGACCAACGTAGGCTTCCAATAGCGACAAGGCCTTATCGAAACCTACATTGCCGTAACAGGCGATGTCGTAGAAGGGGTCGTTCATTCCTGCAAACTCCCAGTCCAATACATACAGCTTGTCACCGCTGATGACGAGGTTGGTGGGCTGGTAGTCGCAATGGCAGGGTACCTTGGGCACATTGACTTGAGTGGCGCGGATGTTGTCGAGCTTCTTGCGAAGGTCGAGGTATTCTTGAGGGAACACATAACCCGTCTCAAGGCAGTAGTTCTGGTCGGCATCGAGGCGCCCAAAAGCGTTGTAGTCGCGGAACTTCATGTCGCTGTTGTGGATCTTCTTCAGTGCTTTCACCGACATCTCGTTGTAGGAGACCACATCGGTGGTGCTCATGATGGTGCCTTCCACATATTCGGCCAGTTTCTCACCCGAGCGAATCTCGACATATTCCGTGATATTGTTCAGTCCTAGGCGGTTGACTTCCTGGATGTTGGCCCATTCCTCTTCGCGGTCGACGAACTTCTCGGCAAACTTGCCTGGTACACGGTATGTGTATTTCTTGCCGCCGCTTTCAACGACGTAGGTGTAGTTGCTCATGCCACCTTCGAGGCGCATCACGATCTTGGCATCGTGGGCATGAAGTAGTGCGTTTACTCTAAAAATGATATAGTCTTCAATAGTCATTGTAGTATGTTTTTTAAATCATATTGTCTATAGGCCTCATTGCAGGCGTTGCCTCACAATGGTCTGCAAAAATACGTTTTATTCTTCAAAGAATTGAGTGTTTTGGTTGGATTGTAAATAATTTCTTTCAAGAATGCCCTGATAAGCATTTTTGTTGTATTTTTGCAAACTCAAAAGGGGATTTAGCTCATCTGGTAGAGCGTCAGGTTCGCAATCTGAAGGTGGCCGGTTCGAGTCCGGTAATCTCCACGAAATCAATAAGAAAGCTGCTAATTGGCAGCTTTCTTTGTTTCTGCGATTTGGTTGACCACAATGACATTTTCGTTCTTCAGACGCACCTTCAGCCAGCGTTCGATGCGGTCGTGGTTCTCTGTAGGCATTGGTTTTTGGGTGGTGATGAAAGCGACAATCTGTTCGGAGGCAATGCTGTCGGTTACACTGATTGCAGCGCCACGGCTAAGGCTGACCTCAATGATGTTGGGGTATTGCGTGAACAATTCTTTGGAAATGGCATCGACGGGGATCTCCTTCGATTGATAGTCGGAAAGCGTTGTCGTTAGTTTGGCGATGCTGTCGTTCAGATTTTTGATTTGTTGGTCGTTGTGTTCCAAGAAGCCTTTCATCATCTCGGTTTCAGAGAATTCTTGACGCATACTGGTGGCATCTTCGTGGAAGACGATTTGGCTGCGCGTGATGCCGTATTCCTCTGCGTTTTTGTACAATTTGGCTTTGGCTTCGTCAGTTAGGGTTTCGCCTGCTAGGAACAGCTCCAGTTTTGGCGCTTTGCGCGAATAGGTAGCCTTGTGGTCGTATATGAAGCACTTGCCGAGGTTCTTGTTTTCGGCTACTACCTTCTCTGCGTGTATTTTGAAGTTGTTCTCCTTGATGACCGAAATAGCGGAAATGATGCTGGGCACGATGACGATGAGCAAGATGACGACCAGCCAATGTTTGGGAAGGCGTTTGTGGTTCTCATCCGTATTTTGGACGACAGGGAAACGGAAATATTTCACGGCAGCGAAGGTGGCCAAAGCGATGAAGATGCTGTTGATGAGGAAAAGATAAAGCGCGCCAAAGATGACCGTTCCCTTCCAAATGGAGATGCCATAGCCGACAGTGCAGAGAGGCGGCATGAGGGCTGTGGCGATGGCCACGCCCGTGATGACGCTGCCCTTGTCCTTGCGTGAGGTCTCAATGATGCCCGCCAAACCGCCGAAGAGGGCAATGAGCACGTCATAAATGGTGGGGTTGGTACGGGCCAACAGTTCCGAGGGGTTGGCCAGACTCAAAGGACTGAGTAGGAAAAACAGCGAAGAGGCGATGATGCTGATGCCCACCATCACGCCGAAGTTCTTCAATGATTCTTTCACAAGGTGGTTGTCCTCAGTGCCCAAACCCAATCCAAAGCCCAATATGGGGCCCATCACAGGAGAGACCAACATGGCGCCGATGATGACAGGGATGGAGTTGACGTTCAAACCCACCGAAGCGATAATGATGGCGCAGGCCAGGATGAAGACATTGGTGCCTTTGAAGGCGATGTTCTTTCGGATGCTGGTGCTGGCGTTCTCGTAGTCAATCTCATCGGCGATGTGGATGAGCGATTTCAAATATATGAGAATCCTTCGGATGATGTTTTTCATGGCAGGATTGATTATTTAATCTGCAAAAAACGGCAAAAAAGTTGAATTGCGCAAGAGTCATCGGGTGAAAATGCTTCTGACCGCAATCAGCATGGGAAAGATTTCGACACGTCCCAGGAGCATGATGAGCATGGCAACCACCTTCTGAACACCTAGAAATCCCGCATAATTGCCCATGGAGCCAACTTCGCCAAAACCAGGTCCGACGCTGCCTATGCACGCAAAGGAAGCCGTGATGGAGGTTTTGAAATCCATGCTGAGGCCAAATACCAGTGCGCCAATGGCGATGATGAGGACGTACATGCCCATGAAGGCGATGATAGATGTGATGCTTTCTTCTGTTTTCACTTGCCCGTCGAGTTTGGTCCGGTTGACGTTCTTGACCCCGACGAGTGAACTTACCAAGCCTTTCAAACTCTTGACGACGATGACGAAACGGTCCATCTTGATGCCGCCCGAGGTGGAGCCTGAGCAGCCGCAGACCAAGGAGCAAAGCAAAAGAATGCCCATGCTGCCCGTGGGCCAGATGTCGGTGTCTGCGGTGGCAAATCCCGTGGTCGTACTGAGCGAACAGACTTGGAAGGCAGCCAAACGTAGGGCTCGTGGGAAAGTGGCGCAGTAACCACTGAAATACAGGTTGGCCGTGACGCCAAGGATGGCTATTGCGACGAGGGAGAGAAACCATCTGACGACTTGGGTATTGAAAAGATTCTTACGAGTGCGTTTGTCGGGCCAAATGGTAGAGAACATGAGGCTGAAATTGGTGGCGCCCATGAGCATGGCCACGATTAGGATGATTTCAACGGCGACGTTGTCGTAGAAAGCTACACTGATGTTTTTTGTGCAGAAGCCACAGGTGCTGCAGGCCGACATGGCCAAAGTGGTGGCGTCGAACCAGGGCATCTTTGTGAGACGTAAGGCGATGGCAGAGGAGGAGGTGATGATCAGATAGACGGCAATCATTCTATAGACAAAGTGTTTTTTCCGCCCGCCATAATATGATTTGGCAAGGTCCGAAAGCTCAGCGCTGGCCAACACGGAATGACGGTCGTGCTGCCCAGAGATGACCAATGAAACCAAGGTGACGATGCCAATGCCACCCATCCAGGCCGTGGCAATGCGCCAAAACTGCATGCCCTTGGGTAAGGCCTCGATGTCGTTGAGGATGGAGGCTCCCGTGGTGGTGAAGCCCGACACGCTTTCGAAGAAGGCATTGACCACGGTGAACTCACCTCCATAAAACAAAAAAGGCAAGGCTCCAAAGACGCAAGCCGCAATCCAACAACCCGTGACGATGCGATAGCCTTCCTCTACGCTCATGTTCTCTTGTGGCTTTGTGGTGATGATGGCAAAAATCCCGCTGAGAAGTGCAGCCATGCCTGAAAAGACCAAAGGATTGAAACTGTCGTCCATGTTGTTCCTGAAGGCGATGAACGCTGAAATAAACATAAGTAAGGCAACACCTATCAAAGAGAAACCTGCATAGCGGATGGTAGTATTCCATTTCTTCATTTATCGTCGATTTTGAAAAACAGAAGCAAAAATATTTCGGTGCTTTTTATGAGTCAATGCAATAATATTTATCTTTGCATTGATAAAATCAATAAAGAGATGACTTTGCAACAATTGGAATACATCATTGCCGTGGAGCAGCACGGCTATTTCGTCAACGCGGCTGATGCCTGTGGCGTGACGCAATCAACACTGAGTCTGATGATTAAGAAATTGGAGGAGGAGTTGGATGTCAAAATCTTCAACCGTGACACGCATCCTGTCACGGTCACCGAAATGGGAAGAAGAGTGATTGACGAGGCGAAGATGGCGGTCTATCACACGAAGCAGCTGCTGGAGTTGACCCGTACGGCAAAGGAACAAGCCTCGGGTGACCTCAGCATAGCTTTGACGACTACAGTGGCTCCCGTGATCATGCCGGGTCTGTTCCATTATATGCGAACGAAACATTCGGCGATTCAACTCCGAGTGGAAGAGATGATATCGGCAACGATAATTGATAAGGTGAAGAAAGCTGAAATCGACATGGGGATTTTGACTTATCCTGTCAATGACCCTGATTTGTTGGAGATACCCTTGTTTCACGAACGGTTTTTTGCCTACGTATCACCACAAGATGCCTTGTATCAAGCGGAAAGCATAGAGCGAAAGCATCTGCTAGAGCATAAGGTATGGACGATGAAAGAAGGCGTGAGGCTATTCGACCGTTCAAAGGTGAGGTCGGAGGAGGAGATTAAATACGATAAGTTGTATGAAGGTGGTAGAGTGGGTATGTTAATTCAGATTACTGATGAAAACGGGGGCATCACCATCGTGCCAGAGTCGCATTTGCATTTGTTGCCAGAGTCCGTAAAAGACCGTATCAGGCCGATTGTCAACCCAGAGCCTCAGCGAACGATAGGCCTGGTGTTCAGGAAGGACTATGTGCACGAGCGCATGATGAACATCGTCGTCAAGGCCATCAAGACGGTGGTGCCGTCGGAGTTCCTCGACGGCGTAATCCGTGCGGACTATCTGAGACTATAAGGGACGTGGGACGTGAGACTGGGGACGTGAGACTACTAGCAGGGTCCCTGAGCCCGTCGAAGGGCCCGTGTTTCGCATAAAAACTAAATCGCAGCCGAAACAACTTCGGCAATCTGTTCCAACCATTCCTTGTCGACGGCATCGAACGTGGCCAGTTTCTCGCTGTCGATGTCCAACACGCCGATGACTTCCTCTCCTTTAAATAAAGGCACTACAATCTCGCTACGCGATTCCGAGCTGCAGGCGATATGTCCGGGAAACTGCTCGACATCTTCCACGACGTATGTCTTTTTCTCTTTCCATGAAGTGCCGCAAACGCCCTTGCCGAAGCCGATGCGGGTGCAGGCCACAGGGCCTTGGAAGGGACCCAGCACCAGCTGCTCGCCGATGACACGGTAGAAGCCCGTCCACCAGAAGTGGAAGGCATCTTGGATCAGTGCGGCTACATTGGCCATATTGGCGACAGCGTCGGTCTCGTCCTTTACCATCGCCTTGACTTGGGCGAGGAGGAGTTTGTAGTCTTCTTGTTTGTCCATGTTTTGCTTGTTAGGCCCCCACACTGCGCTGCGCTGGTGTGGGGTAAATAAAGTGTCGTCTCTTCGAGACGGGTTTGGACTGCAAAAGTAATGAAAATCTTAAATCTTAAATTTTGAATCTTTAAATCTTGATTTTTCTTACCTTTGCGCCTCGTTTAAAAAAGCATGTAAAATGAAGAAAGATATTCCCGTATTGCTGCTCACCGGTTACCTCGGTAGCGGCAAGACCACTGTGGTCAACAAGATATTGAACAACCGTAAAGGCATCAAATTCGCCGTGATTGTCAACGACATAGGCGAGGTGAACATCGATGCCGACCTGATTGAGAAAGGTGGCGTGGTAGGTCAGAAGGACGACAGTTTGGTCGCCTTGCAGAATGGCTGCATCTGCTGCACCTTGAAGATGGACTTAATCCAGCAGCTTCATGAGATCATCGTTATGCAGAAGTTCGACTATATCGTCATCGAGGCCAGCGGTATCTGTGAGCCGGAGCCCATCGCCCAAACAATTTGTTCGTTCCCCGACATGGCATGGCAACTCACCAAGGACGGTATTCCGATTCTTGACTGCATCGTGACCGTGGTCGATGCGTTGCGTATGCAGAGCGAGTTTGGGTGCGGTGATGACCTGATGAAGAAGAATCTGGCCGAGGATGACTTGGAAAGCCTTGTCATACAGCAGATTGAGTTCTGCAATATCATTTTGCTCAACAAGGCTTCAGAGGTCACGCCTGAAGAGTTGGCTCGTGTGAAGAGCATCATCCGCGCCTTGCAGCCCACCGCCGAGATCATCACTTGCGACTATGGCGATGTCGACTTCGACAAGATCCTCAATACTAAGATGTTCGACTTCGACCAGGTGGCCACCTCTGCCGCATGGATTAAGGGTGTGGAAGGTGCTATGGAGGAAGAAGAACATCATCACGATGATGACGATGATGACGAGGACGAACATGAGCATCATCACCATCATCACGACCATGACGATGATGACGAGGAAGAGGAGCATGGCCATCACCACCATCATCACCATGACCATGAAGGCGGTGAGGTGGAGGAATACGGCATCGGCACCTTCGTGTACTACCGTCGTGAGCCGTTCAATATGGCGCGTTTCGATGAGTTTGTGGCGCGCAAGATGCCGAAGAATGTCATTCGTGTGAAGGGCATCTGCTACTTCAAGAACGAAATGGACAACTGCTACATCTTCGAGCAGGCAGGCAAGCAGGTGCAGCTGCGCGATGCAGGTTTGTGGTTTGCCACCATGCCCGCCAACGAGTTGGCCATGATGATGGATCGCGAGCCCACCCTCCGCCGCGACTGGGACGACACCTACGGCGACCGCATGCAGAAGCTCGTCTTCATCGGCCAGCATCTGGACAAGGATGCCTTGGTGAAGGACTTGGATGCTTGCTTGACACGGTAATATAAAGACCCGACATTGCATATCGGGGTGTGTTCGGGTCGTCCCTTCAGGACTTTGCTTTTTGTGTTGCTATGTGACTCTTACTACACTAGTGTCCTCGCCGTCATTGACTCGCTTTGCATCGTCGAATCGGGGATTTGCGGACTTGATCCGCAAATCGAAGATTCGACGTAGTCAATCTCCTACACGGGAATGGCGATTTCTCTTCTTGTTCTTTTTCAATACTATACCCGACAACAAACGACAACAAACGACTGCTGTCGACTACAAACGTTTAATCAACGGGTTGGTCTTGTCGGATGGTGTTTCTTTGCGTCAAAATCAGATAAGAGCAAAGAGAATGGAAGAATTACAATTAGGAGAGTTTGGTCCTATCTTCACACAATTCAGGGGCAAACCAAAAGAGGCTATTAAATTCCTAAGGCAGCAGAAACAAGGTGAATGCATCGCATCTCTACACCGTGATGACATTGGTGACATTGATATTGTTTGGGGAGAAGTGACAGATACAATAAAACATAAAGGATTTGGATTGTCTCATATCATTGACAAACATGAGGCAGAAATAAAGCAACTTGGTTTTGAAGTGGAGGATTTTGTGCCTATCGTTGTTCAATTTGGAGAGTTGAAAGAGAAGAAATCTGATGACAAGAAAATCACTTTGGAAAGCCAAATGTTTAGAGTCATTATCCAAAAGAAATGGAATGGGAAGGACAAGACATTTCTTCTTTCTGCTTTTGACTTAAGAAAAAAGCCCAGATGAACTGGGCTATTCTTTCGTAAATCGGCAGGACTGCACTCATTGTCGATTTTACCTGAGAGATACTCCCCCTCAGAACGACAGTGCAAAATTACAACTTTTTAATAAACCCGCAAGAGGGATGGCGAAAAACACTCATTTTTGGGTCGTTGCATGATCCAGAAAAGGCCTACTCTTCCTCTGTTTCTTGGCTTTCAACTTCTTGGCGTAAGTCTGATAAGATTTTCCCATTATAGGTGAAATACTTGGGACCTTGATATGCTCCAGAGGTATTACGTTTTTCAGCAGGCATAAATGTCCCTACAAAAGGAGATAATTTATATATCCTTCCTTCATACTCAATTTGATTATCACTTGCAACCTTTACGGTGATACCTGTCGGGATAAAAACTAACGTCGCCCCAATAGGTATGTTAACCATGCTGAACTTGAAATTGGGCTTTGGCTTCTTGTGGGTAACCTTGTTTTCGTCATCAGACTCAATGAATTCGTTTTCTTTGATGGGCATGTTGTTTTGGTATCTAGTAACTACAGCATCATCTAACAATGAAGCCTCATCTTTAAGAATTTCAAAAGCAAGCTCGGGCTGGATATTGAAAAACTCTCGGTTTTGACGGATGCGAAGATCTGTTAAACGGTCGATTTGCTTGTGGATTTTCTTTTCTACTATATCGTATTTTGAGGTTTGCAAAGTGGCATAGATTTCAAATGGTAATGGAACAGCAGTATTGTCAAGTTCTTTTGATCTGACATCAACGGGTCTGGAACTCTTGCCGATCTTTACCCAATCTTCTCTGAAGCTAGGATTTGTCAGAATGTAAACATATCCTTGTTGATCTTCGCATTTTTTCATTTTCGTCATCGTTTTACCAAAATGCAAAGATAGTGTTTTTTGAATCAGAAGGGGCTTTGTTTACATTATTTCTCTATCTTTGACCCTTCAAAACAGGGCAATATGGAACAAATCATACAAACAATCAGCGGATGGGTGTGGAGCCCGGCCTTGGTGGCCATCTGCCTTTTGGCAGGACTCTATTTCTCCGTCGGCACACGCTTCGTGCAGGTGCGCCGCCTGCGTGAGATGGCCAAACTGCTTTTCTCGACGGACAAGAGCCAGAAAACGGGCATCACCTCGTTTCAGGCGTTCTCCATGGCGCTGTCGGGACGCGTGGGTACAGGTAACATCGTAGGCGTGGCCACGGCCATCGGCTACGGCGGACCTGGTGCCATTGTTTGGATGTGGATCATCGCTTTCTTGGGTGCGGGTTCGGCCTTCTCCGAGGCCACCTTGGCGCAGATTTATAAGGAAGAACACAAGGGTCAGTTCCGCGGTGGTCCGGCTTATTATATTGAAAAAGGCTTGCACAGCAAATGGCTCGGCGTGCTGTTCGCCATCATCGCCGTGGTGGCTTGCGGTTTGCTCTTGCCGCCGGTGCAGTGCAACGGCATCGCGGCCTCTTTTTCCAATACCTTTGATATCAGCCCCGTGGCGGTTGGCGCCGTGGTGGCGGTGCTCATTGGCATCGTGGTGATTGGTGGCGTGAATCGCATCGCCAACGTGGCGCAGATCGTGGCACCTTTCATGGCCATCCTTTATATCTTGTTGTCCATCGTTGTCTTGATTGTCAATGCAAAAGTGGTGCCTTCCGTTTTTATGGACATGATTCGTGGCGCTTTCGGCATGCATCAGGTCTTGGGCGGCATCTTGGGCTCGACCATCGCCTGGGGCGTGAAGCGTGGTATCTATTCCAACGAGGCGGGGCAGGGCACGGGTGCCATCGTGGCGGGCGCAGCCAAGGTGTCTCACCCCGTCAAGCAGGGACTGGTACAGGCATTTTCGGTGTATATCGACACCTTGTTGGTGTGCACCGCTACGGCCGTAATGATTTTGGCTTGTAAGACCTACAATGTCTTCGATGCTTCGGGCAATCTTCTTCTGACTGCCAACGGCACGGAGATGGGCGCTCCAGGTGTAGGCTACACAACGGCGGCATTAGGCACGCTGCTTGGCGTCAAGACGGGTGGCATCATCATCTCCATCGCCCTGTTTTTCTTTGCCTTCACGACTATCATGGCATATTACTACTATGCGGAGACCAACCTCGTGTATCTTTTCGGTAAGGGCCGCAAGGAGCATGTCCTGATATGGGTGCTGCGTCTCGGCGTGGTGGGTATGGTGTTCTTTGGCTCCCTCTATGAGGCCAAGGCCATGTGGGACCTTGGTGACATCGGTGTGGGCATGATGGCGTGGATCAATATCATCGCCATTCTGTTGCTTTCACCTAAGGCGTTCAAGGCACTGAAGTCATACGAACGCCAGAAGAAGGAAGGAAAGGAACCCGTCTTCGACCCGAAGGAAATCGGTGCCAAGGGTGCGGAGTTTTGGGAGTCGCGTCACGCGGAATGAGTTTTTGTTTCACGCAGAATGCGCAGAAAGCGCAGAACCTGCCGGACGCAACCTAATTTCATATAATTCTGCGGTTTCTGCGTGAGATTAATTCTGCATCTCTCTCAGCAATTCCAGCGCCTGTGTCACTGTGCTGACTTCCTTGACGGTCAACTGCAGCTTGTCGTTGGTCTCCTTGAGTGCAGTGCGCTTCGGGTGGCTCATGATGTACTGCATGATCTGCATGTAGGTGCTACTCTCGAAGTATTTTGAGGCTGGGTTGCTGACGAAATAGGCCGTCATGTTGTGATGGCGTAGTAAGATCTTTTCAAAGCCAAGGTCTTTGGCAATCCAGCGCAGGCGCACGGTGTTCAATAGGTCGTTGACTTGCTTGGGGATAGGCCCGAAACGGTCGATGAGGTGGTCGGTGAACTTCATCAGGCTCTCCTCGGTCTTGGTGCGGTCGAGTTCGCTGTAGAGGCTCACGCGCTCCTGCGTCGAGTTGATATAGTCGGCGGGGAAACGCACCTCCATGTCGGTCTCAATGGTGCAGTCAGCGACATACGATTTCTCTTCTTCCTTATCGAAGATATCCTGAAATTCAGTCTCTTTTAGTTCGAGGATGGCCTCGTCGAGGATCTTGTGGTAGGTCTCGAATCCGATGTCGTTGATGAAACCGCTCTGTTCGGCACCGAGGATGTTGCCTGCGCCACGGATGTCCAAGTCACGCATGGCGATGTTGATGCCTTCGCCGAGGTCGGAGAACTCTTCCAATGCGCGGAGTCGTTTTTGGGCGTCTTGGGTCAAGGTGTTGAGCGGAGGTGTCAGCAGGTAGCAGAAGGCCTTCTTGTTGGAACGGCCTACGCGTCCACGCAGTTGGTGCAGGTCGCTGAGGCCATAACGGTGCGCGTCGTTGATGATGATGGTGTTGGCATTGGGAATATCCAAACCCGACTCGACGATGGTGGTGCAGAGCAGCACGTCATAGTCGCCGTTGATGAAGCCGAGCATGATGTCCTCGAGCTTCGAGCCTTCCATCTGGCCATGGGCGACGGCGATGCGCACCCCCGGCACGTACTTCAGGATGAAGTCGTGCACGTCCATGATGTTCTGGATGCGGTTGTGGATGAAGAAGACCTGTCCGTTGCGTGCGAGTTCAAACTGGATGGCGTCGCGGATGAGCTCGCCGTCAAAGCCGCGCAACTCGGTCTGCACGGGATAGCGGTTGGGTGGGGGTGTGGTGATGACGCTGAGGTCGCGGGCACCCATCATGGAGAACTGCAGGGTTCTCGGGATAGGCGTGGCGGTCAAGGTCAGTGTGTCGACATTGGCCTTCATCTCTTTCAGTTTCTCCTTCGCGGCCACGCCGAATTTCTGTTCCTCGTCGATGACAAGCAAGCCCAAGTCCTTGAATTTCACATCCTTTCCAGTGAGGCGATGCGTCCCGATAATGATGTCGATTTCGCCTTTCTCTAAGCGTTTCAAGATTTCGGTCTGTTGCTTGGTGGTCTTGAAGCGGTTGAGGTATTCTATGGTGACGGGGAAGCCGTTGAAGCGTTCGGTGAAGGTGTGGTAGTGTTGCAGGGCCAACACGGTCGTCGGCACGAGCACAGCCACCTGTTTCGAGTCGCAGCATGCCTTGAAGGCGGCGCGCATGGCCACCTCGGTCTTGCCGAAGCCCACGTCGCCGCACACGAGGCGGTCCATAGGGTTCTCGCTCTCCATGTCGCGTTTCACATCGTTGGTGGCTTTCAGTTGGTCGGGGGTGTCCTCGTAGATGAACGAAGCCTCCAACTCGTTTTGCAGGTAGTTATCGGGCGAGAACTTGAAGCCAGGTGTACGTTTGCGTTCAGCGTAGAGTTTGATGAGTTCGCGCGCGATGTCCTTGACCTTGCTCTTGGTCTTGTTCTTCAGTCGGTTCCAAGCGCCACTGCCAAGGGTGCTGAGTTTGGGCTCGGTCCCATCCTTGCTGCTGTATTTGGCGATGCGGTGCAGCGAGTGAATGCTTACATAAAGCAGGTCGCCGTTGTTGTAAATCAGACGGATGGCCTCTTGCGGCTTGCCGTTGTTGTCAATGGTCTCCAAGCCATCGAAGCGACCGATGCCGTGGTCGATGTGGGTGACATAGTCACCGGGCTTCAGCTCATAGAGGTCTTTCAGCGTGATGGCTTGCTTGGTCGAGAAGTTGTCGCGCAGGTGGAAGCGGTGGTAACGCTCAAAGATCTGGTGGTCGGTGTAGCAGCACACCTTCAGGTCTTCGTCGATGAAGCCGCCGTGGATGGCGATGGTCTCGGTTTCGAAGTCGCGATGGCTTTCTTCGTTGTGATTGATGTCGTTCAGAATCGCTTGGATACGAGAGAGTTGTTTGCTGCTTTCGGAGAAGACGATGACGCGGTAGCCTTCCTCCTTATGCTCGGAGATGTCGTCGATGAGCAGGTTGAAGTTCTTGCTGAATATCGGTTGAGGCTTGGTGTGGAAATTGACAATTGATAATTGAGAATTGATAATTGACAATTTGCTGGAAACGCCAAACTCTACTGTTGTGTGTTTTGTAAGGCTTGCCAACAACTCATCCGATTTACTGAACAGTTGTCCAGGTTTCAAAGCCTTCACTTCCTCGTCCTGTTCTTGCATCTTTTCGAAGGCTTCCACGGCGCGGTCGTATTCCTTGTCGACCTGCGTAGCAAAGAAGGCCATGTCGGTGAGCCACACGGTGGTGGTGTCGGGCAGGTATTGCAGGATGGCCTCGCGGTCCTCGATGAAGGCGCGTTCCTGCATGTTGGGCAACAGCACAATTTGTTTCAGCTGCTCAATGGAGAGCTGGTCGGCGATGTTGAAGCTACGGATGCTATCGACCTCGTCACCAAAGAACTCGATACGGTAGGGGTAGTCGTTGGCGAAAGAAAACACGTCCACCAGGCCGCCACGGATGGCAAACTGTCCCGGCTCCACCACGAAATCGACGTTCTCAAACTCGTAGTCGTAAAGCAAGTCGGTGAGGAAATCAAGGTTGACTTTCTCGCCGACCTTGAGCTTAAAGGTGTTCTTGGCCAAGAGCTTACGGGTGAAGACCTTCTCGCTCAAGGCTTCTGGGTAGCTGACAATCAAGGTCTTGCGTTCGGAGGTGGAGACGCGTTGCAGCACCTCGGTGCGCGAGAGGATATAGGTGTTATCGGGCTTCTCGGGTTCGTAAGGACGCTTGTAAGAGGTGGGGTAGAAGAGCACCTGCTTCTTGCTGTAGTCCATGCCACGCTCGCCGAGCAGACTCTCGAGGTCATTGTAAAAATAGGCTGCGTCTTCCTTGTCGGCGCATACGATGAGGTGCTGGCCGCCTATCTGACGGAAGGTTTCCTCCACGACGAAGGCCTTCGACGAAGCCGCCAGGTTCGAACAAAGCAAATGCCCTCCATCGCGCAAAGCCTTGACTATCGCGTCGATGTGGGCATCAGCTTTATAAGGTTGGTACTTTATGCTTGCCACAGTGTTCTTAAATTGTGGCGCAAAGATACAAAATTATTCTTCTTCTACCTTCGCTCGCTTCGAGTCCCAAATCATGTAGATGATGATGGCGATGTACATCACCAAGGCGATGAGGCCGGCCCATGGGGTTTCGTTGAAGAAGCCACCATCGGCAGTACGTGCCACGGCATCCACATTGCAGAACTTGAGGATGGCACTCACCACACCCATCAAGGCGCCACCGGCGATGAAGCCCGAGGCGATGAGGGTACCACGGTTGTAGCGGGCATCGTTGAGTTTCTGGTCCTTGCTGCGGCTGCTCACGAACCATGAGATGGCGCCACCGATGAGCAACGGGATGTTGAGGTCGATGGGGATGAACATACCCAAGGCGAAGGGCAATGCCGGCACCTTGCAGAAGTTGAGGATCAAGGCGATGGCGGCACCGATGCCGTAGAGCAGCCAGGGGGCGCTACCGCCCGACATCATGGGCTCGATGACGGCACTCATGGCGTTGGCCTGTGGCGCGACCAAGGCTCCGTCGCCCACGAAGCCGTAGGCCTTGTTCAGAATCATGATGACACCAGCGACGGTGGCGGCGGCCACGGCCACGCCGACGAACTTCCATATCTCTTGCTTCTTGGGCGTCGTGCCAATCCAGTAACCCACTTTCAAGTCGGTGATGAAAGCACCTGCCACAGCCAAGGCTGTGCAGACCACACCACCTATGATCAAGGTGGCGGTCATGCCACTAGGACCGCTCAGTCCAGCGGCGACCATCACCAAGGAGGCCAATATCAAGGTCATCAGTGTCATGCCGCTCACGGGGTTGCTACCCACGATGGCGATGGCATTGGCTGCCACCGTCGTGAACAGGAAGGCGATGACGGCCACGACCAGGATGCCAATCAAGGCGTGCCAGCCGTTGTGTACCACGCCAAACCAGAAGAAGAAGAAAGTGACGATGAGTACGGCCACGATGCCAATCACGACAACTTTCATGGAGATGTCGCTTTGGGTGCGATCGACAGGCTCAGCCGAGGCTTTCTTGCCTTTGAATTCGTTGGCGGCAAGGCTCACCGACGACTTGATGACTTTCCATGATTTGATGATACTGATGACACCTGCCATGGCAATGCCGCCGATGCCGATGTGACGTGCATAGTCCTTGAAAATCTGTTCGGGTGACATTTCACCTATGGTTTGCAGCACGCCCGTGTTCATCAGGTCAACGATTTGGTCGCCCCAGATGAGGTTCATGCCCGGGATGATGATGAACCACACCAGCATGGAGCCGCAGCAGATGATGAAGGCATATTTCAGACCGATGATATAGCCCAGGCCGAGCACGGCGGCACCAGTGTTCACCTTGAACATCAACTTGGCTTTGTCGGCCACGGCCGCGCCCCAACCCATCATGCGGGTGGTGAGGGTCTCCGACCACCAGCCGAAGGTGGAGACGATGAAGTCGTACAAACCGCCAATCAAGCCGCTGACAACCAGCAATAGGGAGTCCTTGCCTTTTTTCTGTCCGCTGACCAACACCTGTGTGGTGGCCGTGGCTTCGGGGAAGGGAAACTTGCCGTGTTGTTCCTTGACGAAGTATTTGCGGAAGGGGATGAGGAACAGGATACCCAGGATGCCGCCGAGCAAGGAGGCGATAAACACCTGCCAGAAGTTGATTTCGATTTGGTAACCCTTGCCTTGCAAGATGTAGAGAGCGGGCAAGGTGAAGATGGCACCTGCCACCACGCCGCCAGAGCATCCACCGATGCTTTGTATGATGACATTTTGTGACAAGGCATCGTTCTTGCGGGCCAGTCCCGTGAGGCCGATGGCGATAATGGCAATCGGGATGGCGGCTTCAAACACCTGTCCGACCTTCAGGCCGAGGTAGGCGGCGGCAGCCGAAAACAGGATGGTCATCAGCAGGCCGATGCACACCGACCATACCGTAACTTCCTGGTACTTCTTGTTTTTCGAGAGTATAGGCTCATACTCTTCGCCCGGCTTCAGTTCGCGTTGCGCGTTCTCGGGCAGTTTGAATTGATCGTTTTCCATTATGGATGGTATTTGTAGATTATCGTATTACATTGAATTTGCAAGTATGGATTGCGTTGTCACTCTGTATCCTAACGAAATACATTCCCTCGGCCAAACCAGTCACATCAATTTGTTGGATTTCATTGGTGATGTGGCCTGACAGCAGCGTTTGGCCTGTCACGTTGGTGATGAAATATTCGGTTTTCTCTGGTAGAGACGGTGTGCACACCGTCTCTACAAACAGAATACCGTTGGTGGGATTGGGATAAACCTTGATTTCCATCGCGTTATTCTCATCAACGGCCATCACATCCTTGTCCAAACATTCCGACCAGGCAATGGTGTTTCCGCCATCGGTGTTGATGCCGTATTTGTATTGTCCAATCGGCAAGGCATCCCAACCATAATCTACGTAATGGGCGTCGGCGACGTTTGAAGCGATCAGCTCGGCGTTGCTTCCATCGCAGTTGGCGCGGTAGATGCTGTAGGTGTTGCCCACGGTGATGTCGTCGATATAGAAGGCGTTATCGTATTCGCCCTCAGCGAGTTGGTTGGCATATTTCCATTCCAGGATGTGGTTGCCAGGACCGATAGCAACGGTGTAGCGCGTCCACGGCACTTCATCCTTCAAGGTCTCGCCATACTGCACGTTATCGATGAAGAAGCCACAGCCGTTGAGTGGGAAACAACTGACACGGGCATAGTAACTTACCACACATGAGGTGGGCAGGTTGACCGCCAACGAGATTTTGCTGTTAGAAAACATACCCGTGTTGGTCGACTTGGCGCAGTAGGTGCCTGTGTTGGGCTGCGTGGTGGTGATGACCCAAGGGCTGGTGGCATCGTTGATCCACATGTTTTGGTAGAAGTCGCCCGACTCGAAGCCATCGTAAATGCCCGCAGGCAGGTTCCACGACAAAGAGACGCGCGTGTTGTTGATGACCTCAGCCTCAATCTCAACAGCTTTTGTCAGAGTAACATAATTGGAGGGGAGCGAGGTCATGTCGTTTTCCAGATGGGCGATAATATAATAGGTGTAGGTACCTGCATAGCTGATGTGGTCGGTATAGGTGGTCGCTGTCAGGTTGTTGGCGATGCGCATGCCATCGCGATAGACGTCGTAGGAGATGCCTTCGGGTGCGGCTGTCCAGTTGAGGACGACCTGCTCGCCGTCGAAGTCGGCGGTGAGGTTAGTGGGACCGTGGTGGAACAAGGCGTTCATGGCGGCCAAGGCATCGATGCGACCTGAGCCTACGCGATTGTTTTTCATGGTGTTGCCGACACGCACCGAGGTGAGCTCGATGATGGAATCCAGTTCGGCAGGACTCAGCTCAGGGTTGGCCTCAAGCAGCATGGCTAACACGCCTGCCACGCAGGGTGTAGCCATTGAGGTGCCGTCCAGCTCGGTGTAGCCGTTGGTGGTCAGGGAGTTCAGCGAGGTGATGTTGGCGCCAGGAGCCGAGATGTCGGGACGGATCAAGCCCGGTTGGTTGACGTCGCCGTTTTCGTAGGGGTAGTCGTTGTAGTTGCCGACATTGGATCCAGCGGCCCAAGTCGTGGGGCCTACGGAGGAGAAGCCGCAGCGCTCGTCGTTGGAGTCGGTGGCGCCCACGCTGATGACGGAGGTCAAGCCGCCTTCGATGAGGTTCCTTTGGTCGGGGTGGAGCCAAGCCGGAGGACAGTTGCCTGGAGCGCTGATGTTGAAGGGAACGGGGAAGGTGTATTGCGTTTGGCCTTCGTTGCCGCATGCCACGGCAGCTGCCACGCCCGCCTCGAGGCAGGTTGCGAAGACGTCACGGTAGTAGTAGCAAGGGCCAGCGCCTACGTCGCTGAGTGAGAGACTGAGGATATGGGCGCCATGTTCCAAGGCAAACTCAACACCTTGGATGAGGTGGGTGGCTTCACCTTGACCGTCTTCGCCCAAAACCTTGATGGACATGATCTTGGCACCTGGGGCGATGCCTGTTTGGGTGCCTGCCGTGCCTTGTCCCGCCAAGATGCCAGCGGTGTGTGTGCCGTGACCATCGTCGTCCATGGGGTCGTTGTCTTGATAGAAGACGTCATAGCCGTGGTGAGGGAACTCGCTGCCACCGTCCCACATACTGTTGGCGATGTCGATGTGGTTGTAGTTGACGCCCGTGTCGATGTGGCCGATGATGACGCCGTTGCCCGTATAGCCCGTGCCGTTGTAGTTCCAAACCGCTGGCGCGTTGATTTTGTCGACATGCCAGGCATTAGCTCTTGTGTTGGCCGAGTCACTCATCTCGTGTTGAGGAATCATCTGACGCATCTCGTCAGGGATAATCATGGCAACATCCTTGCGCTGGGCGAGTTGTGCGATAACTTCGGCGCTGGCCGAGCAGCTGAAGCCATTGAACGACCAGAAGGTTTTTAGGTCGCTAACCATATCAACGCTTTTAAAACCATCAAGAAAATCAAGCACTTGGGCTTGTGAAGCTTGACAGAACGACTTTCGTTCGGCAATGACGAAGTCGCGGCGTTGCTCCTTGGTCATCAAGGCGATCTTTTGCGATAACTGGCTGTCGTCGTAACGTTCCGCCATCATCACGATGACGTGTTGAAGATGGTTGGATTGGCCAAATAATGCACTGAAGCAAAGGGCCAAGAGAAGGGTGAAAATGGGTTTCTTCATGATATTTGGTTGATTTTGTGTAACAAAACATTTCCGATACGGCATTCAAGACACCGTTTGCGTTTGCAAAAATAGGAATAAAGGTGTAACAAGGCTTGTGTCTGCATGGCATTTTCTGCCGTGATGCCGCATTGGGCAAAATGGCGGATGACGGCATTGTCTTCGGCCTCAGTGTCTTCCAGGAATTGTAACGCGGTCTCGCAATAGGAATCGTCTTTGTGTAATTTGCCATAGCAAAATAGTAATGGCGCCACGGCATTGATAATCAATACATCAGCCGTTGTTTCACCTAGGTGTTTGGGTTTCGATTCGGTTGAAACACCAAACCGCCAATGTGTTTCCCAATATTCCGATGCAGCCACGTCAAACAAAGCCTTGGCTTTGGCGGTGTCTTTCGCTGCCTTGATTTTGGAGAACAGAGGCCCGTTTTTATGGATGAGCTGCGCCATTTGTGCCAAGCGGATGGTAGGAAAATTTGAAGGTCGCATTCTCATAAACCGCCACCTCTCGGCAGGCATGGTCAGCAGGTTGAACTTGGCTTTCATCACGCTAAATTCACGCTTGAGCAGCAGGGGATATTCCTCCGTGAAGTCATCTTCGAGGAATCCCGCACAACCCATAAGCATGGCTTCCACCTGAAGCAGGTTGTCGGCATGTTTCAGCAAGGTCTTGAAAGGCAATATGTTGGCCAAATACTCAAAAGCCTCGTTGTTGACTTTCAGGCCGAAATAGCGCATGAGCAGTTTGTAAAGGGCGTCCTCCCAATCAAATTGGTTGGCTTCCAGTGTCTTGGTGACGGCGCCCGACTTGCTCTCCAAGCGTTCCACAGCCATACGGTCGAGCCACGAAAGCCTGGTGAAAACTGGTACTTGTGCAATGCTTTTCTCACAGGGGATCCAAGTCTTGGAGGCAATAAGTCTCTGGTATTGTGCAAAGAGGCTTTCGTCGAAACGCCCCCTCAACTCCAAGGTAGGGATGTCGTTGACTTGCAGGTCGTTTTCGTATACCACATGCAGGATGACGTTTTTGTACGCCTTGTCGTTTTGGTGGCCATGGCGGTTCCAGTCTGAGGACTTCACATGGATCTCCACATGTCCAGCCCAGAGTTTGTCGCCGATTTGGATTTTGGCTTCAAGGAAGTCGGGACCCGAATCGGTGTTGCGGTAGCCCGTGGTCACCACTTCAACCGACTCGCCTTCCGTGGTCTTCAAGTCCTTGTCGGTCAGGCGATTCTCCCAAATGTAGTATAGGAATTCTTCTCTCATTGTTTCTTTTTTGTCACAAAACCTGCAAAACGTTCAAAACTTGTTTTTCGGGTAGGGAAAGCGGCCAACTGGCCCGCTTTCCGGCGGCAACCCGGTTGGGTGCCGCCACACTTCTTTCATTGGGTTTTGTTAGTTTTGTCGGTTTTGTGATTATTTGATTTTCCAGCAGTTCAATGGTTCAGAGTCCAAAACACCTTTCTTTGTGGCCCAGTCGATGAAGAGGGATCGCAAGTCACGGTCGCTCTGCCAGACCACGTGGTCCTTGATCTCTTCCTGCGCCCAGCCGATGCCGTTGATGAGGTGGTTGCCGCCGCCCATCGAGCGGTAGGAGTTCATCACCACGTTGTAGGTCTTCTCCGTGTCGAAGGGCGTGCCGTCGGCCATGCTGAGGATGGTGATGCGTTCGCCCATGGGGTTCTTGTCGGTCACCTCGTAGCGGATGCCCGCGGCACAGTCGAAGTTATAGATGGGGTTCTTCATTTCGTATGCGTATTCGATGAAGTCTTTCACTTCCTTGCCGGTCAAGGCCATGACGGCCAGCGAGTTTTCGAAGGGGTACCAAGTGAAGAAGTCCTTGACTTTCAGCATACCCGCTTCGAGGGTCTTGCCGCCACCGAGAGGAGCCGCCATCGAGATGTCGGCATGGACGCCTTCGGCTTCGACGGTCTCCAGTTGGCAGCGGTGGATTTCGTCGACCCAAAGGCAAGGCCCCTTGAAAATGTCGTCGCTACTGATGCTGACGGGCAGTTCGGCCACCTCCTTGTTTTGGTAGGCTTCTGCGCGGTCGATATAGGGTTGGAGCATGGCGAGGAAAGCTTCGTCCTTCTCATCGCCTTCGGTGGGCATGAGTTCGACGCTGATTTGCGGTTTTTGGCCTTTCTTGAGCGTCACTTCGGCTTTGGCCAATCCTTGCCCGCGGCAGCCTGAATTGAGCACATAAACGGGCTCACCATTGGGGTTTGTCAGTTTCTCGGCTTTGGCACGATGGTCGTGACCAAAGAAGATGAGGTCGAAGCCAGGCACGTTCTCGGCAACCCATTTCACGGCATTCTCACGCCCAAGCGGATGGTCCTCGGGAAGATTCTGTGCCTGAGGCTCATAGCCAGAGTGGAAGAGACCTATCATCAGGTCGGGATGCTCTTTCTCTTGGATGATCTTCACCCATTTGGCTGCAGCTTCTTCCAGATTGTCGAAACGTAGTCCAGGACGTAATCTGTCTGGTACCCAAGTGACTACGTAGGGCGTCAGCAGACCGAGGACGGCGATTTTGTAACCCTCGCGTTCCAAGACTATATAAGGTGTGAAATAGGGCTCGCCCGTGGTTTCGTCAATGACATTGGCGGTGAGGACGGGCACTTGGGTCTCGGAATAAACACGGTCAAACACTTTGCGACCCGCCTCTATGTCATGGTTGCCTACACAAGCTACGTCGTAAGGGAAGAAGTTGAGCACTTCGGAAACCAAATTGGGATGTTCAGCATCTTGGTTGGAGCAATATTGGAAAGGCGTGCCTTGCATGTCGTCTCCGTTGTCCAAGAGGATGAGTCGGTCACCAAGTTCAGCTTTCATCTGCTTGATGACATGGACATCGTTGGCAAATTCGTCATAACGGCCGTGAGTATCAGTGGTTTCGATGAGTGTCAAGGTGGTCTCTTTTGGAGCGCATGAGGCTAAAATGGCTGTCATTGCAATCATTAGGGTGAGTCTTTTTGTTTTCATTGTGAATGTTGGTTTTTAAAGCCATAAAAGTAGGACTTTTTCGGCCTTGTGCGACAATTTAAGGAAAAAATTTCTCAAATCGAGGCGGGGTAACGTTTAATTGCGTATTTTTGTGGCACAATTCCAAGACCGTTTGTAACATGGCCGACTTGAGCATCATAGTATCCGAGATTGAATTGAAATTGAGGAAATTGATTGATGAGAAGAATCAGTTGGCGGTGGAGAACAAGCGGCTCACCGAGGAAAACGCCACGTTGGATCAGGAGAATCTGACGCTGCGCCGTTCGGTGGAGGAGTTGCAGGACAAAATAAATAAATCTACAATTGTTAACGCACTCGACAACGAGGGAGAAGTAGAAGAAGGAAGAAAGCTCATTAAAGAGTTGGTGAGAGAAATTGACCGGTGCGTTTCGATTTTGAATAGTAAGGAATAACTCAGATACTTGATAGTCAGCGAGATGGATGAGATTACAATCAATATCACCCTGTTGGATAGGCCCTACCGCTTGTCGGTGGCCCGCGCTGACGAAGAGAAGGTCCGCAAGGCCGGCAACCTCATCAACGAGAGGATCAAATACTACTCGAAGCATTACGCCTACAAGGATGTGCAGGATTTGCTTTCGATGACCGCCTTGCAATTTGCCACCTCGGTGGTGAAGATGGATGCTGAACTGACCTATCGTAATCAGAATCTGGAACGCAAGTTGGAAGACTTGAACGACTTATTGAGCGAACAATCATAGTTTCACGCCAACCCGTGGAATCGTTCTTTGAAGATCTGGAACTGCCTGTTCAGCGCATTTGGTAAACTCAACACTATCAACACATCAATCGGTCTACTCGCGCTTTGTAAAAACAGGCCTCATTCCCTTCGGGGAAGTACCTTCTGGTGCCGGTGGACGTTTGCGCAACGCGGTGGCCACAAGCGTATTATTTGGAGTTTACGCATCTCCAAGAGCAGGCAGTTTCTCTTTGTTTCCTCCTCATTTTTCGAGTAAAAACAGAGTTTAAAATGTTATTACTCACCATCACAAACACTACTTGGATTATTATTGCCGCAGCGGCTGCTTTGGTCGTGGGCCTTGCGGTGGGTTATTTCATCACGGCCACCCTGCTGAAAAAAGCGGTCACCAAAGAAGAACAGGCTTTGCTCGAAGAAGCCAAGGAAAAGGCCGAAGTCATTAAGAAAGAGCGCATTCTGCAAGCCAAGGAGAAGTTCCTTCAGATGAAGGACGAGCACGAAAAGGCTTGCGAAGAACGCAACCGCGCCGCCCAAAAGGTGGAGCAGAAGGCCAACCAACTGAAGCAGGACGCCAGCCAGAAGATGGACGAGGCACAACGCAAAGCCAAAGAGGTGCAAGCCGCCCAGCAGAAGCTGGAGAGCCAGATAGAGACCTTCAACAAGAAAAAGGCCGACCTCGATCGCATGCACAGCGAAGCCTCCAAGAAATTGGAGACCATCTCGGGCCTCTCGGCCAAGGAAGCCAAGGAACAGCTCGTCGAGTTGATCAAGGAAGAGGCCCAGGCCGACGCTATGGTCTATGTGAAGGAAGTCACCGAAGAGGCCAAGATGAGCGCTGCCCAAACGGCCAAGAAGATCGTGCTGGAGACCATCCAACGCACGGCTTCGGAAACGGCTATCGAAAACACCGTCAGCGTGTTCAATATTGAAAATGACGAGATTAAGGGTCGTATCATCGGTCGTGAAGGTCGTAACATCCGCACCCTCGAGTCGCTCACAGGTGTCGAAATCATCATCGACGACAGCCCGGATGCCATCCTTATCTCTGGCTTTGACCCCATCCGCCGCGAAATCGCCCGCCTCTCCTTGCAGAAGCTCGTCGTCGACGGCCGTATCCACCCCGCCCGTATCGAAGAGGTGGTGCATAAGGTGGAAAAGCAAGTGGATCAAGAGATTATGGAGACGGGTAAGCGTACTTCCATCGACCTCGGCATCCACAACCTCAACCCCGAGCTGATCAAGATGATTGGTCGTATGAAGTACCGTACCAGCTACGGCCAAAATCTGTTGCAGCACTCCATCGAAACCGCCAAGCTCTGCGCCACTATGGCTGCCGAACTCGGCCTCAACGTGAAGGCTGCCAAGCGTGCTGGTCTGTTGCACGACATCGGTAAAGTGGCTGAAAATGAGGAAGAACTGCCGCACGCCATCTTGGGTATGAAGGTCGCCGAGCGCCTGAAAGAGAAACCCGACATCTGCAATGCCATCGGTGCCCACCACGAGGAGATCGAGATGGACAACCTGATTTCGCCTATCGTGCAGGTGTGCGACGCCATCTCTGGTGCCCGTCCGGGTGCCCGTCGCGAGGTGGTGGAAGCCTACATCCAGCGTCTCAATAAGTTGGAGGAGATGGCCATGAGCTATCCGGGTGTGGTGAAGACCTACGCCATCCAGGCTGGCCGTGAGCTGCGCGTCATCGTGGGTGCCGACAAGGTGAGCGACCAAGACGCCGACCGCATCGCCTACGACCTCTCGAAGCAGATTCAGACTGAGATGACCTATCCGGGCCAGATCAAGATCACGGTCATCCGCGAAACGAGAGCCGTCCAGTACGCAAAGTAACTTTATCTTTGTTGGCTGTTAGCTATTAGCCATTAGCCGTTAGCTTACGGGCAACCGAGCTAATAGCTAATGGCTAACTGCTAAAAGCCAAACAGCCAACTTGTTCAAAACCAGAATCTATGATCAGAGAAGAAGTCGTTTTCGGTCCCATCCACAGCCGTCGTCTCGGTAGCTCGTTGGGAATCAATTTGTTGCCTGAAAAGGGCAAGATTTGCACTTTCGACTGCATTTATTGCGAGTGCGGTTGGAACAAGGACGGGCGTAACGACACCCAATTGCCCTCTGCAGAAAAGGTTCGCAAAGCCTTGGAAACCAAGTTGCAACAATGCCAAAAAGATGGTGTGAACATCGATTCCATCACTTTCAGTGGCGACGGTGAGCCGACCATCAATCCAGAGTTTCCGCAAATCATTGACGATACGATAAGGCTTCGTGATCAGTATTATCCCAACTCGAAGATCACTGTGCTGTCGAACGCCACGATGGTACATAAACTTGAGGTTTTCAACGCTTTGCGCAAGGTCGACAATCCAACGATGAAAATCGATGCCCCAACTAACGAATGGATTGAAAAGATCAACCATCCCGCGCCGGGCTACGACATCAATCGCGTGGTAGAGGCATTGAAACAGTTTAACGGTGACTTCATCCTTCAGACTATGTTCTTGAAGAGCAAGGACTTCGACTCGTCAAGTGCTGAAGTCTTAAATGGCTGGATGGACATCGTCCGTCAGCTAAAGCCCCGCGAAATCATGGTCTACACCATCGATAGGCCGACTCCAGAGGAAGGCTTACAAAAGTTCACGGTGGATGAGATGAGAGCATTTGTGCAGCCGCTCATCGACGAAGGATTTGTGATTCAAATCAAGGGATAACTTTATTCCACGCCCACATTCATTCTTCCCATCAATCTTTGCCAAGGCGAGAGGAAAGCGAACAGGAAATCATAAAGGATGAGTCCTGGCAGTAGGCCTTTTTCGCCTAAACGCTTGGAAGCTTTATGGTAGATAAACAACTGGCTGCCAAAGCGTAAGAGGAAGAAAAATACCAAGATGGGAATATAAAATACCTCGCCGCCAGTGATGGTGAAGGCAGGCTTGGCGCAGAGGGCAAGCAGCGCAATAAAGGACGCATAGAAGAAGAACTGTGAAACGTAAAACAGACTCAGCATCAGGCGTGATCTTGAGTCGTATTTCGACACGGTGGAGTAACGGCTGCTCTTCTGTCGCATCCAGAGGTGGAAACTGCTGGGCGGGGTGGTGAGGATGGCGTCTTCAGCGTCGATGAGGACTTCCGTATTCTTTCTGGTAGCCACTTGGTTGATGAACAAATCGTCGTCGCCGACGGCCGTGGTGTAATGTGAAATGAAGCCTTGGTTCCTGTAGAACAGCTCTTTACGATACGATAGGTTCTTGCCGATGCCCATATAGGCGTGACGGTTCAAGGCAGCCGAAAGGTAGAGTAGGCCGTTTTGGAGGGAGTCGAAACGCATGATGCGGTTCAGGCTGCTCTTCTTTTGCACGTAGGGACTGTAGCCGATGACGATTTCGGTTTTGTTGTTGTAGCGGTTCACTACGCTGCGCAGCCATTGGTCGTTGACGGGCATGCAGTTGCAGTCGGTGAGGATGATGAGGTCGTTTTGTGCCGACTTGATACCCATTGAGAGTGGGAACTTCTTGCCGTTGAAGAAGTTAAGGTGCTGCTTGAGTTGCACTGGCTTCACACGGCTTTCCTTACGTTCCAGGTCTTTCAGGTATTCCTCGGTCTCATCGTCGGAACAGTCGTTCACCACAACGATTTCAAAATCAGGGTAGTCTTGTTTAAGTAGGGCAGGGATCAACTCAATGAGGTACTCGTAGGCGTCGCGGGCGCAGATCACCACGGAGACAGGTTCAAGCTCCTCGTCGAGTTTCGGGCGCGCGCTCCTCTTGTATAAGGCCACTTTCGTGAAAAAGCCCCAATGGTAGAGCAATTGGATGATAAGACAAATGCCAAAGACGATTAAAATGATGAAACTTAGGCTGTTATAGTTAAAATTGAACTGCATCGCTTCGATATGTTTAGTTTTGCAAAGGTAATAAAAAAGCGTATTTCTTGATAGCAAAAAACAATATTTTTGAAAGATTTCTCGGCCTTGGCCGATACCGAAAAATTACAATCAAAAAAAGTCGTACTTTTGCGCAAAATTACAACAATGAATTTCACAATTGCTGCAAACGACCCGAAAAGCAATGCTCGTGCTGGCATTCTGAATACCGACCATGGTCCCATCGAGACCCCGATTTTCATGCCGGTAGGCACGGCGGGCACGGTGAAGGCATGTCATCTGCGTGATGTGCGCGACGAGGTGAAGGCGCAAATCATTTTGGGCAACACCTACCATCTGTATTTGCGTCCAGGGCTTGACGTGCTCGAAGCCGCCGGAGGGCTTCACAAGTTCAACGGTTGGGACCGTCCCATACTGACCGATAGCGGTGGCTTTCAGGTGTTTTCGCTGACGGGCATCCGCAAGATGAAAGAGGAAGGCGTCACCTTCCAGTCGCATATCGACGGCTCACGGCACCTCTTTACCCCCGAGCGTGTGATGGACATCCAGCGCAGCATCGGTGCCGACATCATGATGGCTTTCGACGAATGCACGCCTGGCACGGCCGACTACAAATATGCCAAGCCTTCGATGGAACGCACCCACCGCTGGCTCGACCGCTGCTTGGAGCGGTTTAATGCCACTGAGCCCAAGTATGGCTATGAGCAAGCGTTGTTCCCCATCGTCCAAGGTTGCGTCTACCGTGACTTGCGTGAGCAGTCGGCCGAATACATCGCCTCAAAAAACGCTGTCGGCAATGCCATCGGTGGCCTGGCTGTGGGAGAGCCGACGGAGACGATGTACGAGATGATCGAATTGGTGAACACCATCTTGCCGAAAGACAAGCCCCGTTATCTGATGGGGGTGGGCACGCCTGCCAACATCCTTGAAAGCATCTCGCGCGGCGTGGACATGTTCGACTGCGTGATGCCTACCCGCAACGGCCGTAACGGCATGATTTTCACCTCCGAAGGCATCATCAACATCAAGAACGAGAAGTGGAAACTCGATTTCTCGCCCGTCGACCCCAACGGCGAAACTTTCGTCGATGCACAATATACGAGGGCTTATCTGCGTCATCTCTTCGTCGCAGGCGAGATCCTTGGTCCCATGATTGCCAGCTTGCACAACATTGGCTTCTACCTCTGGTTGGTGCGCGAAGCAAGGAAGCACATCATCGCCGGTGACTTCGCCGAATGGCGCGACCTGATGCTCCAAAAAGTTACAAGGAGATTGTGATTTCATCAGGGTCCCTGAGCCTGTCGAAGGGCCCTGGTTAAACAAATATGAATGAAAAAAATAGACGCATATATCTTCAAGAAGTATCTTGGCACTTTCTTCTTTGCCATCTCGATGCTGCTTTTGGTCGTCATCATCTTTGACTTGTCCGAAAACATCGACAGCTTCCTGAAACACCATGCGCCTTGGCAACGGGTGGTGGTCGACTATTACATCATGTCGGTGCCCTATTACATCAACCTGTTCATCCATCTCTTCGCCTTTATTGCCGTGGTGTTTTTCACCTCCAAGATGGCTGCCCGCACCGAGATTGTTGCCATTTTGAGTAGCGGCATCAGTTTCTGGCGCTTTCTCGTTCCCTATATGTTTGCGGCAATCTGCATTGCTGTAATGTCGCTGTACTTTGGTAACTTCTTGATTCCCAAGACCAATGAAATCCGACGACAGTTCAAGGACGAGTATATGGAGAAGCTGAGCCAGAGCGCGGGACGCAATGTGCATGTGCAGATGAGCAAGGACGAGTTCGTGTATGTGGAGAGTTATAACATCGCCAAACAACACGGTTACAAGTTCTCATGGGAGAAATATGATGGCAACGAGTTGAAATACAAGGTGATGGCAGACATGCTCTATCATGACACGCTGGCCCTCAATAGTTGGAAAATCGACCCGTATGCCATCCGCCACATTGACGGGAGGGAGGAAAGTATTGTGAAAGGTCGTAACCTCGACACCATCATCAACCTGTATCCGACCGACCTTTACAAGATGAAGGAAGACTTCGAGGAGATGGACTACTTCGAGTTGCGCGACCATATCCGTGGCATGAAAGAGAAAGGCTCGGAGGGTGTGAAGGCCTATCAGGTGGAGATGCACACCCGCATGTCGGCACCCGCCGCCGTGCTTATCCTTACGCTCATCGGTGCCGCCTTGTCGAGCCGGAAGATAAGGGGAGGCATTGGCATGCATCTCGGCATCGGCATCACCATCGCCTTTGCCTACATCCTCTTCATGCAGATTTCAAAGTCGTTTGCCATCTCTGGCAGCTTGTCGCCTTTCCTCGCCGCTTGGATCCCCAATTTCATCTTTTGCGTGCTAGGCATCTATCTGTTGATAAAAGCACCAAAATAAGCTGAAACTCAGTAAGTTGTTATTTTTCTGCAAAAAAACAGGCTCCTTTTGCCGACTTTTCTTTATTTTAGCAACTTCTTATCACCCTAAAACAAGAGTATTATGCATATCGCAGTAGCTGGCAACATAGGCTCGGGCAAGACGACCCTGACGGGACTCCTGGCCAAGCATTTCAACTGGAAGCCTCATTACGAGGAGGTGGAGCACAATCCGTATCTCGATAGTTTCTACGAGGACATGCAACGCTGGTCGTTCAACATCCAGATCTTCTTCCTCAACAGCCGCTTCCGTCAGGTGATGGACATCCGCAATAGCGGTGAGGACGTCATCCAGGATCGCACCATCTACGAGGACGCCCATATCTTTGCGGCCAACCTCTATTCCATGGGCTTGATGGAAACCCGTGACTTCGAGAACTATAAGTCACTCTTCGAGCTGATGACGAAGTTCCTCCAGCCGCCCGATTTGCTGATTTACCTCCGTGCTTCGGTGCCGACCTTGATCAGGCATATCGCCAAGCGTAACCGCGAGTTTGAGCAGTCGATCAGCATCAGCTACCTGACCAACCTCAACGAGCGTTATGAGGAATGGATCAACAACTACCATGAGGGCAAACTGCTCATCATCGACACTGATAACCTTGAACTCGAAAACCCCGAGGATCTCAGTACTGTCGTCGACCGTATTGAGGCCTCATTGAATGGATTGTTCTGAATATGAAAGTAATAGGAATCATACCCTCACGTTATGCCTCGACACGCTTCCCGAGCAAACCTTTATCCATGATTAAAGGGAAGACGATGATCCAACGTGTTTGGGAACAGGCTTGGAAATCGAAATTGGATGCTGTCGTGGTAGCCACCGATGACATGCGCATCGCCGACGAAGTGTTGAAGTTTGGTGGCCAATACGTGCTGACCGACCCCAACCATCGCAGTGGCACCGATCGTTGCCGCGAGGCTCTGTATATGGTTGAAGGCCAGTATGATGCCGTGGTTAATATCCAAGGAGACGAACCTTTCATCGACCCTGAGCAAATCAACCAAGTCATCGAGTTGATCAGCCGCGACGACACGCAGTTGGCATCGTTGGCCAAACGCATTGAGGATGAGGACGAGCTTTTCAGTCCCAATGTGGTGAAAGTGGTGATGGATAAACAAGGTAACGCGCTGTATTTCAGTCGTAATTCCATTCCATTCATGCGCAATCTGGACCATGGCAAATGGTTGCAAAAGGGTGAATTCTACAAGCATATCGGTCTTTATGCATACAAGACCGAGACCTTGTGTAAAGTTGCTGAAATGCAGACTACTCCGCTTGAAGAGGCTGAGTCGTTGGAGCAACTGCGCTGGTTGGAAAACGGCTTGCGCATCCGTATGGGCATTACACAACACGAAAGCATCTCCATTGACACACAGGAAGACCTTGAGAAGGCCCTACAATTCGCTCAGAATCAACTGAAAGAATAAGATGATTTCGATTGCTGAAGCCATATCAGACCTCTTGTTTGTGCGCGATACCGTGGTGGTGCCTGGCTTGGGCGCTTTTGTGAAGAAGCCCGTTTCAGCCAAGGTGAATCCCGTGGCGAATTACTTCGCCATGCCTTCGAGCGAGATCGTCTTCGATGCCAATTTACGAGAGGATAATGATTTGGTTGTCAATTATATGTCGGAGAAGAACGACCTCCCGAAGGAAGAAGCACAGAAGCTGCTATCCATGTTCGTTTCCGACTGCTTCAACAGCCTCAAGCAAGGGAAGAAGGTAGTGCTGAACCAAATAGGCACCTTGTCGTACGATTGGGCCAATGATCTAGTTTTTGAGCAGGACAAGACGGTCAACTACAACGCCGACACCTTCGGCTTGAGCGACTTCTCGCCCGAGCCGGTATTGCGCTCGAAGACGAAGGATGAAATCAAGACCGAAATCGAGCAGCAGCAGAAGGACAAGAACACACCGATGTCCGTCGACGAAAAGGCTGTGCATAAGCAAGATGAGGAAGACGATTCGAGACGTGGTCTGGGTTGGTTGTGGATCCTGTTGGGCCTCTTGCTGGTGGCGGGTGTCGTCTACGGATTGTATTATTTCAAGGTCATCAAATTGCCGTGGCAGCAGGAGCAGAGAACCTTTGTGACCGAGCCTATGACTTATACTTTGCCCTTCTATCAGAAGACTTGGGAGTGGAAAGAGCCTGTGGCTCAAGATACGGTGCAGGTGGTTGGCGATACGGTCAAGAAGCCAGCGGAACAGCAACCCGTGGAAAAGCCGATAGAACAACCTGCTGCACAATCGGTTGCGCAACCCGTTGAGCAGCCGAAAACTCAGCCTGTTGAGCAACCGAAAACACAACCTGTTGAGCAACCTAAGACACAGCCTATAGAGCAGCCGAAGCCACAAGCTGTTGAGCAGCCAAAAGTTCAGCCTTCGGCTACCTCTGCGGAGGGCAACATTCTCATTATTGGCGGTTGCTTCGGTGTGGAGGAGAATGCCATTAAGTTGACAAATACCCTGAAGGAAAAAGGTTATGCAGGAGCCTTGTATGAGATGCACTACAACATGTGGTATGTTTCGTTTGGCCGCTATAAAACCGATGAAGAGGCTGCTGCTGCCTTGCGTGAAATCAGGGCCAACACCGAATACAAGGCATGGATCTTCAAATGAGCCCCGTAGGGGCGACAGCAAAACAGGCAGGTGGTGTAAACCTCTGCCGACAAAAAAAGCAACGACCGATTAGCCCCGTAGGGGCGACAGAATGTAAGCAGGCGGTGTAAACCCCTGCTGACAACAAAGGTAACGACCAAAAAGCCCCGTAGGGGCGACAGGATATTAGAACAATGTCAAAGAAGAACAAACTAGAGCGATTTGCCGAGAACAAGACCTTCCCCAACTTGTTCGAATACAGCTATGAGCGTATCATGAGCGAAGGCTTCCCCCTGCAAGGGAAGTGGCATGCCGACTTCTTCCACAACGACAACCCCATCGTGTTGGAGTTGGGTTGTGGCAAGGGGGAGTACACGGTTGGCTTGGCTCGTGCGCATCGTGACATTAATTATATAGGTGTCGACATCAAAGGCGCCCGCATCTGGCGCGGCCTGAAGCAGTCGAACGAGGAAGGCTTGAAGAATGTGGCGTTTCTCCGTGCCCGCATCGACCAAATAGAGCATTTCTTTGCCAAGGACGAAGTGGCTGAGATTTGGGTCACCTTCCCCGACCCGCATCCTGGTGAAGGCGAACGTAACGCGCGCCATCGCCTCACCTCGCCAGAGTTCCTCAACCGGTATCGCAAGATTGTCCGTCCCGACGGCATCCTCAACCTCAAGACCGACAGTCCCATCATGTATGAGTTCACCCTCCACGATGTGGTGGAGCCCCAGGGTCTGCCGTTGCTTTATGCCACAGACGACCTCTACGCGAACGATGACAACCTCGAAGTGAAGACCATCCGCACCTTCTACGAGCAGATGTGGCTCGACCAAGGTCTGACGATAAAGTATATCCGATTTAGAATCAACAAATAAAACTATTGCTATGTATACAGAAGACAAACAACTCTACATCGCACATTGCGACAACGGCCCCATCTATATGATTGGCAAGATGGCCAACCGACACGGCATGATTGCGGGCGCCACGGGTACAGGTAAGACCGTCACCCTGCAGGTGCTTGCCGAAACCTTCTGCGAGGCAGGCGTGCCTTGCTTCATGGCCGATATGAAAGGCGACCTCTCAGGCATCAGCCAGCCGGGACAGATGAGCAGCTTCATCGAGAAACGTTGCCCCGAATTTGGCATCGAGAACCCCGACTTCCATGGCTGCCCCACACGTTTCTTCGACGTGTATGGCGAGCAGGGTCACCCCCTCCGTGCCACCATCTCGGAGATGGGTCCCCAACTCTTGGCCCGTCTGCTCGACCTCAACGAAACACAAACGGGCATCCTCAACATCGTCTTCAAGATTGCCGATGATCAAGGGTTGATGCTTATCGACATGAAGGACTTGCGGATGATGCTCGACTATGTGGCAAAGAACGCCAAGGAGTTTACCACCACCTACGGAACGGTGTCGTCGGTGAGCGTGGGTGCCATCCAGCGCGCCCTGTTGGCTTTGGAGGCCGAAGGCGGCGAGATCTTCTTTGGCGAGCCTTCGTTCAATGCCTTGGACTTCCTCCAGACCGAAGGCGGTCGCGGTGTGATGAATGTGTTGGCTGCCGACAAGCTGATGCTCAATCCCAAGCTCTATTCCACCTTCCTGCTGTGGCTCCTGAGCGAACTCTACGAACAATTGCCCGAAGTCGGTGACCTCGAATTGCCCAAGCTGGTATTCTTCTTCGACGAAGCCCACATGCTGTTTAAGGACACCTCCAAGGCCTTGATTGACAAGATTGAACAGGTCATCCGCTTGGTGCGTTCCAAGGGCGTGGGCGTCTATTTCGTCACGCAAAGCCCGAGCGACATTCCGGAGGTCATTGCGGGACAGTTGGGTAACCGTGTCTTGCATGGATTGAGAGCTTATACGCCCAAAGACCAGAAGACCGTCAAGGCGGCGGCACAAACCTTCCGCGCCAATCCCAACTTCAACACCGAGGCGGCTATCCTCGAACTCGGCACAGGCGAGGCCTTGGTCTCCTTCCTTGACGCGAAAGGCGCGCCTTGCATCGTCGAACGTGCCAAGATCCTCTTCCCGTTGAGCCAAATTGGTGCTATTACCGAGGGACAGCGCACTGCTTTGATCCGCAACTCGCGCCTCTATGGCATCTATGATAAGAGCTTCGACCGCGAGAGCGCCTACGAACTCCTTCTCGAACAGCAGAAGCAGGAAGAGAAACGTCGCCAGCGTGAAGAAGAAGAGGAAGAGAAGCGCCTGGCCAAGGAAGCCAAGGAAAGAGAACGCTCAAGAAGCACCAGCTCGCGTAGCACAAGCACCAAGAAGAAGTCGACCACGAGGAAAGCCGTCGAGAAGACCATCAACACGACGGCGACGACCTTCGGACGCCAACTCGGAAAGTCGATTTTCCGAGGGCTTTTGGGCGGCATATTCAAGAAATAATGAAAGTGAGCTTCTAAATGTTGCTCCGTAGGAGCTTTCGTTTAATAACAAAACAATATTCCGGTAAGTTATGCTCCGTAGGAGCTTTCTATTGATTGATTTTTAGAAGTCCACTAAAAAAGGAAGGCTGCGGCCTTCCTTTTTCATTCATTCCCAATCTCTTTCAGCATCGGCACAAACTTGAAATCGTCGAATAAAGCTACATTTCTGAAAATGTGTGTTTTCGAAAAGTGAAAACACACATTTTTTTGGTGATTTCATATTTCTTTGTATTTTTGCAATCGTTAAAAAGGTGGTATATACCCCACCTAAAATGGTGGTATGTATAATAAATTGGAAGATAATTACATTTTAAGGTGGTATATACCCCACTTAAAAAGGTAGTACGATTATGAAGATGGAAGAAATATACAATGAATGGAAGGCTCTTTTTCCGCTTTCGAAAGAACAAACGGAGTTGTTGCGCAATAAGTTTACCACAGAGTATAACTATAATAGTAACCATTTAGAAGGCAACACGCTGACCTATGGGCAGACCGAGTTGCTTTTGTTGTTCGGCAAAGTGAGTGGCGAAGGTGATTTGAAGGACTTCGTTGACATGAAAGCCAGCCAAGTGACTGTTGAAATGGTGAAGGATGCCGTACAGAACAAAAGCATGCCTTTGACTCAAAATTTCATTCGTCAACTACACAAGGTGCTATTGCGTGAAGACTACACCGTTTATCGTGACTTACCTGGTGGAGGAACCAGTAGCCATACCGTCCATGCAGGACAATATAAGACGCGCCCCAACAGTGTCATCACACGCTATGGCGACCGCTTCGAGTATGCTTCACCAGAAGAAACACCTTCGTTGATGAGCGACCTTGTGTACTGGTACAACGCTGCCGAACAGGAAGGTCAACTGTCTCCCGTGGAATTAGCGGCATTGTTCCACTACCGCTATATCCGCATACATCCCTTCGAGGACGGTAACGGTCGCATCGCCCGCCTGATGGTGAACTACATATTGGCGCGCCACGGCTGGCCAATGATAGTTATTCGTAACCGTAAAAAGCCGGAATACCTCGAAGCCTTGCATCGGTCGGATCAAAAAATCGGCAAAGTCCCTTCGGAAGGCGCCAGTGCTCCGATTGGAAAGATAACCTCGTTTCTTGCTTTTTTCCGCAAGACGGTGTGCGAGGAAATGCAGTGTGAGATAGATATTGTCAATAATTCCGCGAATGATACTTGGTGGTACGATGGACAAAGAATTGTTTTCAGAAGCGGAAACGGAGCACGCCTGCTCGGTTTAATGAGAGATAAACCGTTTGTGACTTTTTCCGAGATGGCGGAACATTTGGCTGTGAACCGCTCAGCTGTGCAAAAACAGATTGAAGGCTTTCGAAAGAAAGGTTATGTCGACAGGCGTGATGATGGCAGTTGGCATGTCTTGGCTCTAAACTCAAGGATAAAAGGGATTTAGTCATTCCCAATCTCTTTCAGCATCGGCACAAACTTGAAGTCGCCGAATTCCTCTTTTTTTAGTGAACCATCTTCCATCTTGGTGACCCTCAGCATGGTTTGGCCATCGCCTTCGGAGTTGTCCATGGGGATGACCATGATGCCACCAGGTTTCAGCTGTTCGATGAGTGTCTCAGGGATGCTGGGCGCACCGGCAGTGATGATGATGCGGTCGAAAGGTTGGTAGGTGGTCAAGCCCTCGTAGCCGTCGCCTAAGAAAGTCTTCACGCGAAACGGCAATTGTTCAAGGATTTCCTTGGTCTTGAAGAAGAGGTTACGTTGCCGCTCTATGCTGAATACCTTGGCGCCCATGGCAGCTAGCACACAGGCTTGGTAGCCCGACCCAGTGCCGATCTCAAGCACCTTCATGCCTTTCTTCACTTGTAGCAATTGGGTTTGGAAAGCGACGGTGTGCGGCTGCGAGATGGTTTGTCCCGAGCCGATGGGGAAGGCCTTGTCCTGATAGGCGAGTTCGACAAAGGAGGAGTCGAGGAAGATATGGCGCGGCACTTCGTTGATGGCCGCAAGCACGGCTTCGTCGGTGATGCCCTTGGTGCGCAACAGGTCGACGAGTTGCTTGCGCAGTCCTTTGTGGCGGTAGTTGTCTTCTAAACTAGTGCTCATATTGCGTTTCGGCCCTTCGACAGGCTCAGGGACCTCGGTTTTTCTGTTTTGCGGCGCGAAATTACGCCAAACCAAAGGATAAAAAAACTATTTTTGCCGAAAATTTTTTCAAATGCTGAAAATCGGTGTTTTAGGTGCAGGCCATTTGGGCAAGATCCACCTGAACTGCATCAAACAGATAGAGAAGTACGATTTGGTCGGGTTTTATGATCCTGCCATGGAGACGGCGCGGCAAGTGGAAGCCGAGATGAACGTGAAGTGTTTCGACTCCATCGACGCTTTGATTGATGCCGTGGATGTGGTCGACATCGTCACTCCCACCATCCGTCATTTCGAATGTGCCTCCAAGGCCTTGCAGAAGCGCAAGCATGTCTTCATCGAGAAACCCATCGTGGCCACGCCCGACGAGGCCAACGCTTTGAAAAAACTGGCTGACGAAGCTGGCGTGAAGGTGCAGGTGGGCCATGTGGAGCGTTTCAATCCGGCTTTTGTCGTGGCTGAACCTTTCATCCAAGACCCGCTCTTCATCGAGGCGCATCGCTTGGCCTTGTTTAACCCGCGCGGTACCGACGTGCCTGTTGTACTTGACCTTATGGTACACGATCTCGACATCTTGCTCACCATCGTCAAGTCACCCGTGGCACACATCAGCGCCAGCGGCGTGAGCATCGTCAGCCCCACACCCGACATCACCAACGTACGCATCGAGTTTGAGAACGGCACAGTGGCCAACCTCACCGCATCACGCCTGTCGATGAAGAACATGCGCAAGACCCGCATCTTCCAGAAAGGTGCCTACATCACGGTGGACTTTTTGGATAAGGTGGCGGAGATTTTCCGCATCCATGACGAAGTGGATGAGAGCAATCCGCTCTCGGCGACCATCACCTTGGGTGACGGCTCCGAAAAACAGATCACCTTCGAACGCCCCGAGATCCATCCCATCAACGCCATCAAGACGGAGCTTGAGAGTTTCTATGACGCTATCATTCACAACACTACGCCCGCCGTCACCATCGACGACGGCATCAACGTACTTAAGCTGGCCTACCGTATCTTGGCCGCTGTGGATGAGGCCATTGCCAAGGTGCAGAAATAAAAGCCTTTTTAGACAATATTCATGAAGCCCCGTCGTTACCTTATTAAATACAGTTCTATGACAAGGAATTCTATCTTTTCTGTCATGCTGGGTCTCTTTTTCCTGGCGCTGGCAGCCACTTCGTGCAACAAGTTTGAAGGCTCGCAAACCGTGCCCTCTTACATTCATATCGAGTCCATCGAGGTGGATTCGCTCACGGATTATTTTGTCTACGGCGCCAACACGAGCAAAATCACAGATGCTTGGGTGTATGTCGACGATAACCCCATTGGCTGCTATGAACTCCCCAGCACGTTCCCGATCCTGAAGAAAGGTCCCCACAAGGTGTCCATCTACGGAGGCATCAAGGTGGACGGCAGGTCACCCGCACGCGACGACTACCCCTTTTATATGCCTCGTGTCTACAAAGACCTGAACCTCGTGGAAGACAGCATCATCAACCTGAGTCCTGTGCTGAACTATTATCCCATCGGCGAAGGTATCAATGTGGCTTGGATGGAGGATTTCGAGAACACCAACTCCCTGCAACCTTATGGCGGCAGCGACACGAGCATGGTGCGCTTCTCCGGCAGTGGGGCTTGGCATTCGGCCAACTCGTTTTTCTCGGGCAAGGTGGAACTGCCACCCGACACCATGGATTTCACCGTCATGACCGCCGATCAGTTCGACTTCTATAAAGGCACCAACGGTGTGTATTGCATGCTTGAGATGGACTACAACTGCAACGACACCTTCTTCGTTGGCGTACAGTACTTTAAGAACTATCAGTTGGAGATGATGCCGCTGGTGAAGGTGACGCCCACCGACAAGCAACACGACAGACCGCAGCGTTGGAACAAGATCTACATCAACATCGGCCCGATGATGAACAACAATGTGACTTCCAACTATTTCAAGCTATACCTTACTTCCGACCTGACTACCGATCAGGATATTCTATACGGCCATGTGTATCACCCCATCAACGAGCCGCGTTATTATTATTTCGATAACCTGAAACTGCTCTATCGCAACTTTTAACCAATGAACAAGAAACGGTTAGCAACGCTCTATTTCGTCGTCGATTGGTTGGCTTCCATTCTGGCGTGGTCCTTGTTTTACTTCTTCCGTAAGGCGCACGAAGACCTTTACATCAACTATTGGGACCGCATCACGAATTCGTTCAACACGCCGAGTTTTTGGTTGGGTGTGATCATCATCCCCATCTGTTGGCTCATCCTTCATGCTGTGACGGGGGCCTATGAGAAGGTCTACCAAAAGTCGAGGCTGAAGGAGTTGGGACAGACGTTCTTCATCACCTTATTGGGCGTTGTCGTGCTTTTCTTTGTGGTTATCTTGGATGATGAAGTAGCTTCTTACAAGTCTTATTATCAGTCGTTTATAGCATTATTTACCCTTCAGTTTACCATTACTTACATTCCGCGTGTCATCATCACCACCTCGGTGATTTCGAGGATACGAAACAAGAAGATTGGATTCAACACGCTTATCGTGGGTAGCAACGACAATGCCTGCGCCATCTTCAAGGAAATTGAAGAGGAGGTGAAGCCCTCGGGCCGCCGGCTGATTGGTTTCCTCAATGTGTACGACAAAAAGGAATACAAGCTGGCGGAGTATCTCCCGCGTTTGGGCTCTTACCATGAAATTGAACAAATCGTGAAGGAACACAACGTGGAAGAAGTCATCATCGCCATCGAGCGCTCCGAGGTGGAGACGATGAAGGTGTTGCTTTCGGTGGTCGACACGACAGACGCCAACGTGAAGATCATCCCCGCCATGCAGGACTTGGTGTTCGGCACCGTCAAGCAGTCGGCCATCTGGCAGGCGCCTTTGGTGCAGGTTACGCCCGAACTGATGCCCATTTGGCAGAGGGTAGTCAAACGTGCTTTCGACATCGTGGCTTCCATCCTGGCTCTCGTCATCCTGTCGCCGGTGTTCCTGGCCTGCGCCATCATCGTGAAGGCCACCTCCAAAGGCCCGGTCTTCTATGCACAGGAACGCATTGGCAAAGGTGGCAAGCCTTTCAAGATGTCTAAGTTCCGCAGCATGAGGGTCGATGCCGAGTCGAGTGGCACGCCACAGCTGTCGAGCGACGACGACCCGCGCATCACCAAGTTCGGTAAGTTCATGCGTAAGGTGCGCCTCGATGAGATCCCACAGTTCTGGACGGTGCTGAAAGGCGACATGTCGCTGGTGGGCTATCGCCCTGAACGTCAGTATTTCATCGACAAGATCATGGAGAAGGCACCTTATTACCGCCTGCTGCTGAAGGTGAAGCCTGGCATCACCAGCTGGGGCGAGGTGAAATATGGCTATGCCGAGAATGTCGATGAGATGGTCGAGCGCCTGAAATACGATGTGCTTTATATCGAGAACGTGAGCCTTGCTCTCGATATAAAAATCTTGATTTACACGGTTCTGATTGTTATCCAAGGGCGAGGCAAGTAGAGACGCAATGCTTGCGTCTCTATGAAGACAGCCCATTATCCCTTTCCTGTCTTGCCTTCAAATAACACGAGCGGCACAAGGGTTCGTAGCTTTCCGTCTCTCCCAACACCACCAATTTGTCGCCGGCGATGGTACGGTGTGAGAACTGCGCGGGACTGCCGCAACGCACGCAGATGGCATGTACCTTGGTGACGTCTTCAGCGATAGCCATGAGCTTGGGCATGGGACCGAATGGATTGCCCATGAAGTCCATGTCCAAGCCTGCGATGATGACGCGCACGCCTTGGTTGGCCAGTTGCTCGCACACATTAGGCAGCTCATCGTCAAGGAATTGGGCTTCGTCGATGCCGATGACATCCACGTCATTGGCATAGAAAAGGATCTCACTGGCGCTCTCCACAGGAATGGAGTGCAAGGCTGTGGCGTTGTGCGACACCACGTCCTCCTCGCTATAGCGCGTGTCGACACCCGGCTTGAAGATTTCCACCTTCAGCTTGGCGATTTTGGCGCGTTTCAAACGACGAATCAACTCTTCCGTCTTGCCCGAAAACATGGAGCCGCAAATCACTTCAATCCAGCCCTGCGACCTATTGTGAGAATCTTTTTCCAGAAACATAGCGATGGTAGTTAGAATATTTGTAATTTAGCACCCAAAATTAGAGATTAATCTTATATGAACGACAAATTTGAGAGCCAAAAAGAACGGCTGGTTTCTATTAAGCAGGAAATCAGTTTGTTATACCAACAAGTCAACTACCTTTTAAGAAACGAGAAACCTCTTGAACTCCTCGACCTGGACGTGCTGATGAATCGCACGCACACCCTTTACGACCAGCTCTGCGCCATCAATGTGGGCGACGAGAGCATCGATGAGGATCTTCCCTTCGATGCCGATGCCCTCGCGGGTCTCTTTGGCGGCATGACGCAGGAAGAACCTGCCCAACCTACTGAAGAAGAAAGCGCTGTCGTTGAGGAACAAGCTGTCGCTGCAGCGCCTGTTGTGGAAGCACCCCAACCCGAGCCCGAACCTGTGGTGGAACCCCCAACCGTGGTTGAGTTCCAACCTGAGCCGGTCAAGGTGGAGGAACCTGAACCCGAGCCGACGCCTGTGGTAGAAGAGGTGCAACCTCAGCCAGTGCCTGAACCCGAACCAGAGAGCAAGCCGCTGGGCGATGAGTTTGGTTTCTTCTTCCGTTTCGAGGATATCCCCGAGAAGAAAGAGCCTGAGGTGGTGACGGAGCAGTCCGAAGGTAGAGTCGTTCATGTGATGGAGGCCATCCCCGAAGAGGAAATTCCTGAGCGCGACCGCGTGCATGGCGACGACTTGGTGATGGATAACCCACTGGTGATGCCGCGACTGGATGAAGAGAGAAAGGCCGAGAAGGCTGAAATCGAGCAGCAGTCGTCGGAAGGCATGCCCAATTTCTTCGAGCAGGACGACGCCGGTTTTGAACTGTCGACAGGCGAGACCCTGGGCGAGAAGATGATGGGCGAGGACAACTCCTTGGCCGCCAAGCTGCAACAAAACCCCGTCCGCGACCTGAAATCAGTGATCGGCATCAATGACAAGTTTTTGTTTGTCAACGAGCTGTTTGGCGGCAGCATGGAGAAGTACAACAAGTCCATCGAGAACCTCAACGACTTGAAGACCTTGAATGGCGCCATGATCTATCTCAACGAGCTGAAGATCGAGTTGCAGTGGAACAGCAGCAACGAGGCCTACTTGAAGCTCAAGGAATTGATTTCCCGTAAGTTTGAATAATCACTACCATGCCGAAGCTCTATCTTGTGCCCACGCCCATCGGCAACCTTGAGGACATCACCTTGAGGGCCATCCGTGTGTTGAAGGAAGTCGACGGCATTCTTGCCGAGGACACCCGCACGTCGGGCAACCTGTTGCGTCATCTCGACATCAGCAAGCCGATGACGGCCTTCCATATCCGCAACGAGCATCAGGTGGTGGAACGCATTGCCGAACGCATCGAGGCAGGGGAGACCTTGGCCTTGGTAACCGATGCAGGCACGCCTGCCATCTCCGACCCGGGTTTCCTGTTGGTGCGCGAGTGCGTCAAGCGCGGCATCGAGGTGGAGTGTTTGCCAGGGCCTACGGCTTTTGTGCCCGCCTTGGTCAATTCGGGCCTGCCGGCCGAGAAGTTCATCTTCGAGGGCTTCTTGCCGCACAAGAAAGGCCGTCAGACCAAGCTGCAGGCGGTGGCGGAATACCCTTATACGACCATCCTTTATGAATCGCCTTTCCGCCTGCTGAAGACCTTGCAGCAGCTGGCTGAGGTCTGCGGCCCCGAAAGGAAGGTCTGCGTCTCACGCGAACTGACCAAGATCCACGAGGAAAACGCACGAGGCACTTTAGCCGAGGTGATCGAACATTTTTCCAAAAAGGAAATCAAAGGCGAAATCGTCATTATCCTAGAAGGTAGAGACGGTGCATGCACCGTCTCTACAGACGACGATTCCGACGAATAAAAATTGTAGAGACGCGGCGCGCCACGTCTCTACACATTATATCCCATATTGTTTTTTTCAGGTCAAAATGCGACCGACAGCCGCACGTAGTAGTCGGTGATGACGTCCATCCTAGGACTGTTGATACCGAGGTCGGCATCCACCACGTCGATGGTCGACATGCCGAAGCTGAGGTAGGTGCGGTAGATCTTGAGACCGATGGCACCACCTGTGTACAATCCCATGGATTGGTAGTGATAAACGCCTTCAGGGTCGTTGCAAGTCACCCTGCCCAGCGGCAGCGAATAGCCGATACGTCCTTCGATGAAGGGGCTGATGGGCGAGTTGGGCAATTGGAGTTTCAGGTTGGCATAGATGGGCAGCGTTTGGAGGTAGGTCTCCTGCATGTTGTAGAACAGGTCGCAGTGCTCGCCGTAGGTGGCATAGTATTCTGCGCCTACACCGATGTTTGTGAGGTAGCCTAATTGGTACTCGGCCATGCCGCCTACGCTGAAGTGGTAGGGGATTTCGTGCATGATGATGGCACCCAAGTCGTCGTCACCCAATTCGCCATACACATGGAAACGGAACTCTCCGACGGGATTATAGAGGCGAGGCGCACGAGTTTCACGAGGTTCCACCACCGTTCTTCTGGGGTGGTGGCGATAGCGGTGATGAGGTGGGCGGATTTGTGCCTCGGCCGTCATCGACAGCACGAAGAGGAGGCACAGCGCTAACATGGTCTTTTTCATAGTCAATATCATTTTGATGTTGACCTATGAATTACAAATACCATACCAAAATCGTAGAGACGCGCCATGGCACGTCTCTACAATTATCATTTCACCTGTTTCTGGTATGCCTTCAGTCGCGCGACAAGGCTTTTTTTCACTCCTGTGGAGGTGTAGGTGGCGCCGCTGACGGCGTCCACTTCCTTGGCGAGGGCTTCGTCGACGGTGAGACCGTTCCAAGCTTCGTAAAGGCCTCCGTCAACGACGCGTTGCGCGAAGTTGGGCGTTTCCTGGTTGTCCAAGAGGACGACGTTCTTGATGCGCCCTTCGGCATCCAAGGCAATCAACAGAGGCGTGGGGCCGTTGAAGCCTTTCACGTTGTCGGAATAAGGCGAGGAATACAAGACCGTGCCCAGTTTGGCGCCCTTGGCGTTTTTGACTTCATAGAAAGCCGTGTCGATGGCCTTGGTCTTTGCAGCATCGGCGAAATAAGGCTTGACATTTTCAACGGGAAGTTCAGGCAGTTTGGGACCGCAGTTACACAAGCCCAAAACGGCGGCAAGTAGGAATAAACCTGCGAATTTGTGCATTGTTTTCATTCTTTTGGCTTTGTATTTTTCGGCAAAACTACTGAAAAAACGAATGCAATAGGTTGTTTTTTTCCATTCCGCATTCTGTATTCCGCATTCTGAATTAAATTATTCCTATCTTTGTGCCATCTAAAACCATAAGATTATGTTAGTCATTGGAATCGCAGGCGGCTCGGGCTCAGGAAAGACCACCGTCGTCAAAGAGCTGGTCAGCCAGCTGCCAGAGAACTCAGTATCAGTCATTTCGCAAGATGCTTATTACTATGACAATGGCGACAAGACGCCTGAAGAGAAGAAGCAAATCAACTTCGACCACCCCGATGCCATCGAGTGGGACTTGCTTATCGACCACCTCGACCGACTGAAAAAGGGTGAGACCATTCCCATGCCTATCTACACCTACGTCACTTGTGCCCGTTCGCAGGAGGTGATTTATGTGCATCCCACCGAGGTCATCATCGTGGAAGGCATCATGGTGCTGACGCAAGAGGAACTGCGCAATCGCATGGACATCAAGGTGTTTGTGGATACCGACAGCGACGAGCGCCTGATGCGCATCATCCGCCGCGACATCGCCGAGCGCGGCCGCACCTGGGAGGATGTGCTGCGCCACTACCAGACTTTCGTGAAACCCATGCACCAGCAGTTCATCGAGCCCACCAAGCGCACGGCCGACATCATCCTGCCCCGCGGCTCCAGCCCCGTGGTGGTCGACATCCTCGCCTCTAGGATTCGTATGCATTTGGGTAAGTGATTTTTTTCAATTAGAACACTAAAACTCAGACCATTATGAAAAGACAACTCTATTTTCTGCTAATGGCGTTGCTGATACCCTTTTTCGGCTGCGGCAATGCGACCTCGACCAGTGCTAGCAACAATTCAACGCAACCTGACGTGCAATTTAATATGGCCATTATGGATAAAGGCCATGTGATCCTCTATGACCTGACCAACAGAATTGCAGCCCCAATCGAGGCAGAAACGGACTCTGTGTTTAATATGGTTTTTGGATCAGATCGTGTCTATTATTCTGTGAAACAAGGTAATAAAACCTTCTTGAAATATGTGGTTCTTAACGATCCGGACCTCAAACCGCAGTTGGCTGCTGATTGGGAGGTACCCTACGATTGCTGTGTGGGCACGGCTTATTACTGTTTGGAAGCACCCGCGTTGCAGTATGTCCCGGAGCAAAACATCCTCGCCATGAACTATATGATGGAGCCCAACTACGGCTATTCCGAATACCGCATCTTTGACCCCGCCACCGGAAAGTCGGTCAATGCCATGGATTGGGAAGGAGACCTGACCTTCCTCAATTACGACATGTTCGATCCGTTTGAAGGCCAGTTTGCCTGTGCGGAGGACAACGGCGACTTGTACTATCGTCAAGGCGACGACATGATCTTCCTTAGCGACCAACTTGAATTTGAGGTTGACAGTGACACCCCGGACGAGCTTCCCTTTTTCGAGGTGCTCTCCATGGATCCGACTGGAAAATACGTTCTGTTCAAGGCAGCAACCACTTTTGGCGAGGATGATGATTATCATGGTCCACAATGTTATGCCTCGTTGGATGGCAAAGTGCAGAAAGTCTTGGGCACATACGATGAAAAGTATCCCGGCCAATGGTTGCCCGATGGTTCGCTCGTCTATGGCTCGGAAGGTATCCACCTGCTTGCCCCCAGTGGGAAAGACATAGTACTGTGTCCTGGCCGCTCCTTTGTGCTTCGCCCATAAAGGCATTGTTTTTAATGGAACATAATATCACAATATGAAAAGACTTTATTGCATTCTCATCACCATAATGGCAGTAGGGATCATGGGTTGTGACCACAACCCCAAGCCTGCCCTCAATCCCATCGATAAGCCATTGGATCCGGTCAAGGAGAAACAAGCCCTTTTGGGTGGGTGCGACATGGCCATTTTTGATGAAGGAAAAGTGACTTTCTACAATTCATCCACCAATACCATCATTCCTTTCGTGGCCGAAGACGATTACGTGGTTACTGGAGTCTTTGTTGATAATTCCTTTTATTACACCGTCGCTATCGGTGACGAATTGTATCTGAAACGAATCTATGCTGCAGACTATCTGAACTATCCCGAATTGCTCACCGATTGGGATCTGAAGCTGAGTGATTGTGTCAACGATGAATGTGAGAAGGTCGCTTCGATGGTGGGTTATCCAGGTTTCCAGGAGATAGGAATACTCCATGGGGTGGATCCCGAATATTGTAATTTCAAGGATTACAGATTTTATGACATTTATGCCCAAACCCAATGGGATGGTTGGGGCGATGACGGCATGTTGGGAAAGCATCTCGAAAATGAGGACTTGTTTAACGAGATTGCCCTGGGTTTGGAAGAGAAGGGAATCTCTGCAGTATTGTTAGAGATGAATCCATCCCATCAATATATTGCTTTCGGTGATATTAAAGACTGGATGGATCAAGACATAGTCAATATCCCAGGCCATGGCCCGCTTTGCTTCTCTAGTCTTGATGGCAAGATGCAGGTGGCTTTGGAAGAAATCGACGTTGCCAATATGTACAACTGGGGCTGGCTGACCGATGACACGTTTGTCTTTTCCGATCGTGAAGGCATCAAGACGGTGTCTCTTGACGGCACCATAAAGGAGCTTTCGCCAGGCCGTTGGTTCGTGACGGGCTATTGAAAATAATAACAACAAATACCTACTACTATGAAAAGACACATTTATTCTCTCCTAATGCTACTGACGATGGGTTTGGCCAGTTGCAACATTACCATCAAACCCGACCCGAACAGTGTTACGACGAATGTCGATAGTGTGGAAGTTACCGTCAATATGAAAGTGTATGGAGATTCTATTGTCTCCCAACCTGTCGACCTCACGCAATGCGACATGGCGATGCTCGACATGGGCAGACTCTTCTTCTACAATACGACTACAGCGGTCATGACGCCTTTTGAGGCCGAAAAGGACAGCGTGGTGAATTGCGTCTTCACCGGCGACAACAAAGTGTATTATTGCGTGGCCACCGGACCGAAGATCCTGCTACGCTGCGTCGACCTGGAACAAGCCGACCCACAGCCGCAGGAGCTCGCCGACTGGGGCGTTCCCTACGAAAAATGCGTGACCGAGACCTATGGTACGGTATCACCATTGGAGTATTACCGTGGAAAAAACACCTTGGGCCTGAATCACAACTTTAGTTGGGATGGCTATTGGTTCACCGACAAAAAGCTCTATAACATTGAAACGGGCGAAATCACAGACTGGACCTGGAAATGGGAAGAAGAATACCAGCGTATGCAAAACAGGAATGACGAAGAACAGACCGAGGAGAACTACCATTATATCAGCACGGCTAACGAGCTACAAGAGTATCTTACTCGGAGTGAAGGTCAGTATTATTTGACAGACGGCAACGGCGACGACATTGCGTGCCTTACCGACCAGATTGACTTCAGCAAATATGTTAGTGATCCCGAATATGCCAGCGACGTGGACTTCGAATATGTCTCTTCGTCACCCGACAACTTGAAGGTGCTCTATATGGCTATCTTGGAATGGAGCGATTTCGCTCATGGCATCCTGGCTGTCTCGAGCACCGACGGCAAGCTTCAGATACCGCTCGAAGACACCGACTGCACAGGCTTCACCGCTGAATGGCTCGACGACGGATCGCTGGTCTATGTCGGCGAGGAACCGCTCTCACCCGATGATCCCGATTACGATGCCAACTGGCATTATCGCGCCCATTGCATCAAGCGCGTCTATCCTGACGGACACATTGACATTATCGCCCATTGCGGCGAATTTGTGAAAAAACAATCCTTGCTTCATTAAAAACTTACCACATGAAAAAAACACTATTCGTTCTCATTGCAGCATTGGCACTGGGTGTCATGAGCTGCGACCGCACCATCCCTCGTGTCGATGTCGTGATCATCAATCACGGGCAGATGCAATTCTACAACCATGCGACACAGAAACTGACGCCGTATGAAGCCGAAACCGACAGCGTGGTCAACGTCTTATTCGACAAGAGCGACCATCTGTTCTATACGGCAGCCCATCAGCAAGCCTTGACGCTGAAGTCCCTCGATCTTACGGAATCCCATCCGCAACCCAAGGTATGCGCCAACTGGAAGCTGACGTTGGATCAGATTACGGATTGGGTGTACGGAACGGGTGCCCAGGGTATGTTCTTGGATGAATCTTTGGAAAACCTCTATTTGATGAGGGGTAGCTTCGAAGATGATGATCCTATCTATGCAGAGACCTTCAATATCGCTTCTGGCACCAAAAAGGAATTGTCGTTCGAGGAATATGAACCTATCAGCGGCTTAAGCATCGCACTAGACCATTTCTATAGCGAACAAGAGAAGTTCTATTATGCGACTCCTGAAGGCAAAGTGTGCCTCAACGATCAAATCGATATCCGTAGCGATAACCATGACAAGTTTGCATGGGGAGACGTGGAGTACCTTCCGGTAAAGATGAGTCAGGATGGAAAGAAGATTGTGTTTGAATATACCTATGAGGTAGAAGGAGGTTATGGACGATACTGTGTTGCCGACAGCGACGGACAGCATCAAACGTTGCTGAAAGATTCGAATATGTGGACCATATCTCCCGAGTGGCTCGCCGATGGCTCCATGATCTATGTCGGAGGAGAACCCAGACCGGAAAGCGACCCGGATTACGATGCTGAATGGAACACGACCCGTTATTGCATCAAGATCATCGATCCTCAAGGCGCGACTTCTTTGGTGGCTTCCGATGCCGAAGTTTATTATGTCAATCCGGTCGAGCCATTGAAGCCAAGAGAGAAACAAAACTCCATGTATGGCTGCGATATGGCCATCGTCGACAACGGAAAGTTGACGTTATACAACTCCACTGACAACACCTTCGTCCCCATGGTGATCGAAAAGGATCGCGTGGTCAGCGCCACCTTCGTCGAGGAAGACTGCTTGTATTACACCGTTGCGATTGGCGATAGACTCTATCTGAAAACGTTATATACGGCATCCTTCATGGGACCCTACATGGTCACCGACTGGGACCTGAAACTGGGCGATTGCTACTCGGAAAACTGCGGAATGGTTTCACCGATGCATCATGTTATCGCAAAATCTGCCGACGACCCCTATGGTGTCCTGTTGGTCGGAATAGATTGTGGCTTGGATGAGGATTTGTGCGTGTTCAGTGGCGTCAAATACTACAACAACGAAAGCGGTGTGATAACCGACTACTGGCCCGCAGAATACAACACCGACGATGAGTTTGCGGAGCGGGAAAAACTTATGAATGAATTGAAGCTGACGAACCTGACAAGGTTCGACCTCGACATTCCTAGTGAGGTTGAGGAAAACAAACTGGAAGTGTATTCCATCTCGCCGTCCCACGATTGCATCGCCTACGCCTATTATACGGATTTGGGCCCCAAAGGAGGAAGTGGTCCGCTTTGCTTTGCCACGGTCGACGGCAAGGTGAAGATGGCCTTGGAAGGCACCGACGTCCAGAACATCTGTTATGGATGGCTGAACGACGGTCGACTGGCCTATTCCGACAAAGAAGGCATCAAGGCTGTTGCCGCTGATGGCACCATCACTAAGATTTCGGATGGCAAATTATTCGTAACCGTACATTGAAAATCAAACTTTAAATAATAATTAAAAATGAAAAAAACATTTATTCTATTCATGATCGCCGCGGCATTCGTAATGATGGGCTGCGACAACACTCAAAAACCCAACAATGCAAACCTGACACAAGCTGAAGAGGTCGTCACCTTCAAGGGCTGCGACATGGCCGTCTTCGACAACGGAAAGGTGACGTTCTACAGTTCATCCACTGACAAGTTTGTCCCGTTCGCCGACGAAAAGGATAACGTGATCAGCGGTGTTTTCAGCGATGAAAACGAGTTTTATTACACTGTCTCGGTCAATGACGAGCTCTATCTGAAAAAGGTTGATCTCTCTGCTGACAAACCTGCTCCGGTCCAGATTGTCGATTGGGGACTGAAGCTGAACGACTGTGTCGTCGACAGTTGCGAAAAGTGCGCATCAATGGTCTATTATTATATTGATGTCCCATTTGTCGGTATTGAATATAACATGGGCGAGATGTGCAAGGGTTTCATAGATAATAAATACTATATGATTGAAGGACAAACCCTGAGTGACGGCTGGCCGGAAGGCGTGGATGAGGGTATGGTTGCGTATCAGAATTTCATTGATAACGTGCATTTCATTGCTTTGCCCATCGAAGAAGGTGGAGAGGAGAAGCGTTACTATTACTGCGATGTAGATTTTGCCGTGTATCCTGAGGAAGAGTTGCCTAATCATCTGGTCTGCATCAGCGACAAAATCAATTTCCATGAAGGTAAATACGAGGGATATGAAGGCCAACCCGAGTTCACGTATCTTGCCCTCAGCCCCGAATCCGATTGCGTGGCATACGCTGCCATTATGGAATGGGGTCGCGGCGGCCGTGGTCCGCTGTGCTTCGCCACGCTCGACGGCAAGGTGCAGAAGCTGTTGGCCTATGATGCTTGCTACGGATGGCTGAACAATAACAAGTTGGCTTTCTCCGATGACGAAGGCATCAAGACGATTGCTCCCGATGGTACCATCACGAAACTCTGCCCTGGCAGTAGGTTCGTGACCGTCAATGGGGAATGAACCAATAAAAGAGGTTGACATGAAAAAGACTCTATTGCTTCTCTTTGCCGTCCTGGCGTTTGGACTGTTGGGTTGCGACCGCAATCCGCTCCCTACCCAGACCAAAACGTCAGATGCTGTTGCTCCTCTTAAGGGCTGCGACATGGCTATCTTTGACGACGGAAAGGTGACCTTCTTCAACTCACGCACGAACTCGCTTATTCCTTTCGCTGACGAGCAGGATCGTGTAATTAAAGGCGTTTTCCTCAACGAAAACGAGTTTTATTACACCGTCGTGATTGATGATGAGCTCTATCTGAAAAAGGTCGACCTCTTGGCTTCTCATCCCGCTCCTGTCATGCTCACGGACTGGGACCTGAAACTCAGCGATTGCTTCGATGACAATTGCGGTTATGCCCCTATGTTGAGGTATTCCAACGTCCCGATGATTGGAATTCAGCATAACTTGGAAAAGATGTACTGCGAGTTTATGGATGACAGATACTATCTGCCAGACGATAATACGAAGAGCGAAGGATGGCCCGATGATGTCAACATGGGCGACGGAGCTGATGAGCAGGAGATTCAGCTTTTGAACGACCAAGACCTGTTCAAACAAGTAGATGTGGAGGTGGAAGGTGCCGACGAGGACAAGAGTTACTATTACTATGTTCCAGATGAGTCGAGTGATGAGCGAATCTGCATCAGCGACAAGATTGACCTCGATAGCTTCAAAGGTGAGTATTCTTATGAGCCTCAGTTTGAGCTTCTTGGATTGAACCCTCAGCGTGACTGCGTTGTCTACGGTGCGGCTGTTGACTTTGGTCATGTCGGCTACGGACCGCTTTGCTTCGCCACGCTCGACGGCAAGGTTCAGAAGGCTTTGTGCTACGATTATAATGGTGCTTGTTTTGGCTGGCTGGCCAACGGCAAACTGGCTTATTTCGGTAATGACGGCATCTATGTGGTTTCGCCCGATGGGACGGAGCAAAAGATTGCGTCACCCCGTGAGTTTGTGACCAGCTATTAGCACTGAATCAACTGGCTTAAAAACAAAAAAACCTCCGCGAAAACGGAGGTTTTTTGTTGCCCAACCAGGATTCGAACCTAGACTAACTGATCCAGAGTCAGTTGTGCTGCCATTACACCATTGGGCATCCAAATCGGCTGCAAAAATACGCTTTTTTTGAATGTTGCAACTAAAAACGAGGATTTTTTTTCGTTTTTTTTTTTGCTTGGCGAGAATGGAGGCGGGATAAGCCCCTCATTCTCAGTATTTGTTGAAACGCGATCCCCAGTTGTACGATAGCATGAAGGTGACAAAGAGCCAACGGTCGCGCTCCGAGTCGATGATGGAGACGCCCATGGGGAAACACTCTACCTTGACGTCGACGTTGATGGCCTGCACCGAGGTGCGCGACTTGGCGATGTCGAAGCTGAGTCCCAACGAGGCATGGGCACCAGGCGAGAGCTTGCTCTCGCCGAGGCCTTTGGTGAAGGCCGAGCGCCCGAGGATGTCGATGCCTTCCTCGAAGGTCTGCTCTTGCACCGACTCCACAAAGCCGCCCGAGCCGTTGGGGATGTAGGTGACCACATAGTAGTAATAGGGCTTGAGCCAGGCCAACGATGCGCCAAATTCGTAGGTCCAGCGCGTCTCTATGCCGCCCCAATAGGGCTTGCCGAAGATGCGTCGCTCCTCGCCATAGCCGAAGCGGGCCACGTAGACGTAGTTCAGCTTGCCGTAGACGAAGGGTCTCATGTTGATGGTGGAGATGTTCAAGGTCTTGATTTCCTTGAGCGAGCGCAGCGACACCACCTCGGCCTCCCAGTTGCGTGTCAGGTTGATGCTCTTGATGCGCCCGATCTTGAATCCCGCGCCGAAGCCCCGCGAGTGGATGGCCACGTTGAAGGTGTTTTGGTGGTTGTAGACCAGCTTCTCTTCCAAGGGCTTGTTGTCATCGCTCTGGATGTCGATGTTTTGCGCAGGCAACAAAAAAGCGCACGCTCCGAAAAGCGTGAGCATGAGGATGCGCAATAGGCGTTGTTTGAGGGCAGTCATGGCATTGCCTCCCAACACCTAAATTAATAGCGCGTCTCCTTGATGTATTTTGACGATTCGCCGTAGGCCGGGCAGGTCTTGCTTGACCCACAAGAAGTCAGGATAATGCCTGAGACAAAGGCGATTAACAGGGCGATGACAAGTTTTCTCTTCATAGAAATCAAATTTGATTTGCAAAATAACGGATTTTTTCCCGAATTATTACCATCTTTGCAGAGATTTTTGTGAACAAACGAGCTAAGGTCCCTGAGCCCGTCGAAGGGCCGACAGTTAGAATGACGGTGCTTCGATACTTCGACGGACTCAGTACTCAGCAACCTGTTTTAACTGAACAACTAAAAACGATGGAAGTAAAGAAACCCAATATTGACGAAAGCTGGTACCAAGTGCTGCGGCCGCAGTTTGAGGCACCTTATTTCGCCGACCTCAAGTCGTTCCTCGTCAGCGAGAAGCGGCAGTATGCCGTCTATCCTCCGGGTCCCTTGATCTTCAACGCCTTCAACCTCACGCCTTTCAACAAGGTGAAGGTGGTCATCTTGGGTCAGGACCCCTACCACGGCCCGGGACAGGCCCACGGCCTCTCGTTCTCGGTACCCGACGGCGTGCCTTTCCCACCAAGCCTGCAGAACATCTTCAAGGAGCTGCACGACGACCTTGGTGTGCCCATGGCGCGCTCGGGCAACCTCGAGAAGTGGGCTAGGGAAGGGGTGCTGCTCCTCAACGCCTCGCTGACGGTGCGCGCCGGACAGGCCGCCTCGCACTCGCGCCACGGCTGGGAACAGTTCACCGACGCCGCCATCCGCGCCCTGTCGGAGCAACGCGAGCACCTCGTCTTCATCCTCTGGGGCAACTACGCCATCGCCAAACAGGCCCTGATCGACCCCTTCAAGCACCTGATCCTGAAGTCGGTGCACCCCTCGCCGCTCTCGGCAAGCCGCGGCTTCTTCGGGTGTCATCATTTTTCGCAAACGAATAATTACTTGATACAACACGGAATAGAACCTATTGACTGGAGTTTATAATGGGATTGCTTCGCAAGAAATCTTTAAAAAATCGAAAATAAAATCGATCAAAAATCTCTTTTCTACGTCTTTTTACTATGGTGGTGTTTTTGAAAGATTTTAAAAATGATTTTTGATAGATTTCTTGTCCGTAGGACAATTCCCCAAAACAAAAGAAAAATGAAACAAATCGTATTTGCCACCAATAATAAGAACAAACTGCGCGAGATGCGCGAAATCATGGAGGGCCTCTATGAGGTCCTGAGTCTTGAAGACATCGGCTGCCACGACGACATCGTCGAAGACGCCGACACCATCGAAGGCAACGCCAAGATCAAGGCGGACTTCGTCACCAACAAGTACCACGTGGACTGCTTCTCCGACGACTCCGGTCTCGAGGTGGAGGCCTTGGGCGGCGCCCCAGGCGTCTATTCGGCACGCTATGCCGGTGAGCATTGCACCTACCAGGACAATGTCGACAAGATGTTGGCGGCCATGAAGGGACAGACCAACCGCAAGGCGGCCTTCCGCACTTGCATCGCGCTGAATCTGGATGGGAAATCCTATTACTTCGAAGGCCGTTGCGACGGTCGCATCACCGAGGAGCAACGCGGCACCGATGGCTTCGGCTACGACCCCATCTTCCAGCCCGACGGCTACGAGCAGACCTTCGCTGAACTGGGCCACGAAATGAAAAACGCCATCAGCCACCGTGGCAAGGCCACGCGTAAGCTGATCGCGTTTTTGAAGGACTTGGGTTGAGTCGTAAACACAAAAGAAGGCATCCGGCATTCATAGTCAACCGGTCGGTAGTGCGCCGTGCGGCCTAAGCCGTGCATTCGACTGACAACGTGCTGAGCCTGCGCCGTGCTGTTCATCGTGAACGGGTGCTGCCGGCTCCGGGCAACGATCAGTGGTGGGGGTTCGGTTCGCCCTACAAATGCGGATGCCTTGTAGTTCAGACCAGCTCGGTCTGGAAGTTGAGCGCCTGTATCTCCATGTCGAGTTGGCGCAGCTGTGCGGAGCATTCGTCCACCTTCTTGCCGATGGCTTTCACGTCGACCACGGTCACCGTCTTGATCTCCGAGCGCGAGTAGCGGTCCTGTCCCGCCGAGGCGGTGTCGAAGATGCTGCGCAGGTTGCTGACGCGCATGGTCAGCACGTCCTTGCGGGCCATGAGTTGGGTGAGGGTGACGCCCTGGGCGTTGGTGGTCTGCATGTTGGTGGCGTTGATGCGCCAGATGAGGTCTTCGAGCTGCGTGAGGCAGGTGTCGAGTTCCTTCATCAGCTCCGTGGGTTCTTCCGAAGGCGCGTCGCCTTCTTGCACCTTCACGTTGTTCTGGATGCGCTGTCCCAGCTGTTGGATGCGCTTCTGCAGGTCTTTCCTGATGCTTAATGCTTCTGCGAGTTTCATAGGGGATGGATTTAACTCCGTTGATTCTTCGAATTTGGCGCAAAGATAAGAAAAAACTGGGAAAGGGGAACGTTCTAGCTTTGTGGTTTGTGGCCGCATTTTGTGCCCCAAACCTTGCGGGTTGAGAAAAATGTATTATTTTTGCAGCCAGAAATAAGTCAGGGATCAGGTATGACCTTCCGAAAGTCCGCGCGGTGGCCTATCGTTTCAGTGCGACTTACCTCCTGCATTCTGCGGCAACCCTACGGGTGGAAATCGGGATGAGAGAACACCGACAACAGGACTCTTTAGATTTCCATCCGTTTTTTTTTGTTGTTATGCCTTAATGACCGTGATGCAATACTGCACTTTATCGTTTGTCCGTCTTACTATGCCAACCATTAGTTTGACTTCGCCGACACCTGGTAGATTGTATCTCATCCACAAAAGTTTGTTGAATTGCTTCTGATTCTTGTTTTTTGGTTTGGCTTTGACTTCGCGATACTTTTTCGCCATAGTCAAGATGGAATCCAATTGGAGTACCGCCAGAGTGGAAAGGTAACTTTTCGCAGCCTGATGGCTGGTTTCGTCAATAGAGACATACTTGATATTGATGTAGTCTTTTAATGCAAGGTTATACTTTTTTTGTGATGGGTTTTTCTTTTTCCAGTCTTGATAGAATTGCCAAATGATTTGTTTCCTGATTTTGAAATCGTCTTTGTTATTCCCTGTTGGAATCTCAACGATTTTGTTCTTTTGTGTTTCCATTTTTGCGGGTTTTAATTGTTTCACCCTGCAAAGGTGCAAACTCTGTCAAGACCAAGCTGTTGATTAATCGTTTGTAGTCGACTGTAGTCGTTTGTTGTCGTTTGTTGTCGGATAAATTATTGGTTTTTATATTTTTATATTTGTTTTGTTATGGCAGCCATGTCCACCTGGCGTTGGCAAGAATCAGCAGCCATGTCATTCAAGCCTTTTTGCCCATGTCATCCCTACGTTGGCATGTGGGGAGGCTGGGATCTATGGGCAGAAAGCCAGTAGGCATCTATGGCTGCGGCATTTCTTCCTTCCTTTTCCTTGATGAAAAGTAAGCGAAAAATCAAGGCCGCCTCCATCGGACCTCCCCGCGGCTGTCTAAACGCCTGACTTTCAGGTCGCGGAGTACCTTCTGCGAAGGTAAACGACAAGCGCCGCTCTGTGAAAGCCAAGCGTTTAGCCATCCCTTGCGGGCGCTTCCCCGCACGGCGGCCGTGCCTCCCCGCCCAACCCGGCTGGGTTTTGGCTTTCCCGCTCACGGCATACGGGCGGGAAACAGCACTCCAACGGACAACGCCCTCCCTTTACCCTCATCGCGGACCTCCCCCTTTCAAAGGGGGTGCCCGAAGGGCGGGGGATTAAGGGTCCGCGATCTCCTATAGCTATCCGATTATTTCCTTATAAAGCATTACCCCTTTCGCCGTCAGCAAGTATTTCTGCCGTGGATGGCGTGGCTTGTCGGGATAAAGCAGACGGACGAAACCTTCGGAAATGGCGGGATTCAAATGGTATTCAATGAAGTTGGGTCTGTGTTTTAATCCTGTCTTTTCCATCAATTGCGAAATAGACAATTCTTCATATCCCAGTACCTTTATCAATTCAATAACCAAGGGGTTGTTTGTGTGGAATAAGTCACGAGCTTGTTCGGGTGCTTGTTCGGGTACTTGTTCGGGTGCTTGTCCGGTATTTGTTGGGTCAGCAAGATTAGGTTGCACACTCCATTCTTCCGTAGGATGGACATGCAGATAACGGTTGCGGAGGTCCCATTGCTCGCCGAGGAGTAGGTTACGGAAGAAACGTTCCAAATAGATAGGGGAGTAGTCGATGCCTTTCACGGCATTCTTGTAGTTGGCGCGGACAAGGGCGTTGCGGAAATACCACGAGTGTTTGGCAAACAGGTCGTTCTCAACGTCAAAGCCTATCGAGCGCAGGTACTGTATGGTGAACACAGCCGTGGTGCGGGTGTTGCCTTCGCCGAAGGCGTGGATTTGCCAAAGTCCGGAGACGAAATTGGCGATATGAGTGATAAGGTCGTCCTGTGCGAGGCCTTTGTAGCTGAACTCCCGTTCCTGCTTGATGTCGTAGTCCAACGCTCGGCGCAGGTCTTCCCAGTTCAGGTAGTTCACCGTGTCGCCTTCCAGTACCCATTCCTTCTTGGTGATGTCGTAGTCGCGCAGTTGGCCGGCGTGTTTGAAGACGCCTTCAAAGATGCGGCGGTGCAACGAGATAAAACCATTGGCTGTGAAGTCGACCGTCTTCACGGAGAGTATCTTCTTGATGTTTCTCGATGCCTTGTCGGCTTCATTCTTGTCATCATCATGGGCTTCGCGCGCGGCCTTGCTTTCGTAATAGTTGTCGAGCAACGTGTCGACCTGATCCATGGTCAGTTCGCCTTCGATGTTGCGTCGTGCCAAGTCGTTGAGGTACTCGGAGGTTGTGAGCCCATCCACTGCCTGCAGTCCGATGGCCGTGCTCCACGCATAGGCGGCCTCGCGTTGAGCAGGCTCTCCTTGCCGGATATATTCGTCGAAGTCTATGTAATGCTGTTCTTTGGCCATGGCGTGTCGTCGTGAATCAGGCTTCAAAGATACGAAATTTTGGTGGATTATGGGCGGTTTTTTCTCGTTTTTATTCAAGGCTCAGCAGCCATGTCATGCCATCCTTTCTGCCCATGTCATCCCTACGTTGGCATGAGGGGAGGCTGGGATCTATGGGCAGAAAGCCAGTAGGCATCTATGGCTGCGGTTTTGTCTCCTTTGTCCGGCAATAAGGAAAGAAGAGGATAGGCTTTCGCATACCCTAGGCAAGGTGTTGGCAAGGAGTTGGCAAGGAGTTGGCAAGGAGTTGGCATACTCAACTATACCCTTTGAGTATGGCTAGAGCGAAGGAAGGGCGAAGGAAGGACGAGAGAAGGGCGAAGGAAAAGCGAGAGAAGCCTGTGCTGAGAAGCATTGATGGAGTGTTTGGCGGTGCGGGGAGTTTCGTGGAGGATGGTTTTTGGGTATTGAACTTGGAAAAATGAAAAAAATAGCAGTAAAATGAAAATTATTCAAATTTATTGTCTATTTTTGCAGGAAATCTACAAAATCAATAGTCAAATGATACTCAAAATTGAATTTGAAAACTTCTTCTCGATAAAGGAGCGTATAAGAATTGATTTTAGGGCTGCCAACATCAACACTGCCCTTGCCCGTGAACTTAGCCATAATGTAATGGAGTGGAAAGGTGTGCCTATACTCAAGACAATAGGATTATTTGGCCCCAACGCATCAGGCAAGTCGAATATTCTAAAGGCTATCGTTTTTTGTTGCAGGATGGTTTTGGATTCCCATCAATATAATGAGGGTAAGATATTCGATTTCGAACCTTTTAAGTTTGATGGTTGGCAGGAGAAGCCAAGTAAGTTTCTTATTGATTTTGTTTGTGATAATGTGGAATATGAGTATTCTTTTGAACTTACCCGTGAGCGCATCATCAGTGAGAGTTTGTATCATTATCCATTAGGCAGACGAGCAAAGATGTTCGAACGCAGGGCCGGTGACAAGTATAGTTTTGGCACAGGCATCATGGCAAAGCCGTCGGACGTGGCAGTTAACACCAGTGAGAAGAACCTTTTTCTTAGCAGAGCCAGTTCCATGAATCGCGAGTTTGCCCAAAAGCTCTATCGCTATTTCCTAAATCAGTTCCTGCTTGGATTGGTGAATGTAAATGACATGGTGGTATTGGATAATTTCAACACCTATAAGCCACTAATTCTCGAGGCACTTGAAATATGCGATACGGATATTACCGACATCGAGGCAAGGACAGAACAAGTTCCAGCTCCTGTTGTCGTTCCTGGTCAACAAGAACTGTCATATAGATTGGTAGACGTTCTCCGCTTTAAGACATTTCATCGTTATCAGAAGGATGTTATGTTTGACATGGACATGGAAGAGTCTAATGGAACAAGGAAACTGTTCCAAATACTTATTCGACTTCTTGATGTGGTCAGGAACAAGAAAAGCATACTGATGGATGAATTTGACATGGGGCTACACACGCGTTTGGCCGATTTCGTTCTCGACTTGATCCATGCTTCAGAAAGCAGTCAGTTGTTGTTTACCTCACACAACACGAACCTCATTGACGTAAAAAGATTGAGACGTGACCAAATTGTGTTTGTCAACAAATCCGAAAATGGGGTTACGGAAGTTTATTCCTTGTACGACTTCAAGGATTTCCGTGAAAACATGGATGCAGAGAAGGGTTATATACAAGGCCGTTTCGATGCTATACCTTATGTAGACTCGTCTGTTGAGAGTGTCCAACAATTGCTGGAGGGTTAACCATGGCAAGTAAAAGAGAAAAGGCTCCGTCGAAAAGAATGCGTAGAATTGCGCTCGTTATTTGTGAAGGCAAGACGGAAGAGAGCTATATCAACCTTCTGAAGAAATGGTATAAATCCCCCATAAGAATCGTGTCACACATAGAAGGCACAAAGATTACGCAATCTTTGATTGACAATCGTACTCGAGAACTAAAAATCTCTCCATGGGATAAAGTACAGTCTTTTCTTATGTACGACATGGATGTGCCTGCCGTCAATGAAAAACTGTTGAAATGCAAGGCAAACTTACTGCTGAGCAACCCTTGTTTTGAACTCTGGTTGCTTCTTCACATAGAAGAACAAAAGAACGCAATTAGCTCAGCCGCATTGATCAAAAAACTAAAGAAAAGCTCTTCTATCTGGAAAAGCTATGCGAAATCGACATTTTCTGAGCCTCAACAATCTTTTTTAAAAGACAACACAGACATAGCCGTTGGTAGAGCCAAGGAACTGGAGGATTTAAATAATCCATCGACCGGAATATACAAACTGGTTGAACTTTTGAAATAATAATGGGGTCAAAAATCGCGGAAAGATGTGACTTCGAAGAGGAGGGACCGCCCGAAAACTTCGATGAGCAAAACACCGATGAGTGCACCACCGACGACCTTCCCGAAAGTGCTGACTCTACCAAGAGTGACGAGATGCCCGAGGCAGTAGCTTGATTTCGGTCGCTGCTGCCGATTGCCTCCCCATGAGCTGAATGGCTTGTGGGGAGGTGTTTTTTTATGCCTTCACAAAATGAAGTGGTTAGTCTCACTAACCAGTTGAGTCGATGTTATTTTTGTAATAATTTAATAATCAATGATTTAATAACCATTTTAACTTGACTTTTGCATTTGCAAATCAAAAATCGCTATATTTGTAGGCTATTATTCAGATTATGCCGAAAGAGAAAACAACAAAGTCCAAGAAGGTCGAAGAGATAGGCACCAGCCGCGAACTATACAACTTCTTGTTCGAGGCTTGTAATATCATCCGAGGACCCGTGTCGCAGGATGCCTTCAAGGAATATATCACCCCACTTTTGTATTTCAAACGCATCAGCGATGTGTATGACGAAGAGACGCAGGCCGCATTGGACCTGTCGGACGGTGATGAGGAATTCGCTGCATTGCCAGAGCAGCATCGCTTTGTGATTCCCGAAGGCTGCCACTGGGAGGATGTGCGTCAGCGCTCTGTGGATATTGGTAGCGCCATCATAGGTGCCATGCGTCAGATTGAGTTGGCTAACCCCATGACGCTTTATGGCGTGCTCAGCGTGTTCTCGACCGCCAACTGGAGCAACAAGAATGTGTTTAGCGACGAGAAACTGCGCGATTTGATTGAGCACATGAGCAAACGCCGCCTCGGCAACAACGATTATAATGCCGACCTGATGGGCGATGCCTACGAGATGCTGCTGAAGAAGTTCGCCGACCTCTCAAAAGCCAAGGCGGGCGAGTTCTATACGCCCCGTCCTGTGGTGAGGCTCTTGGTGCGCATACTCGACCCCAAGCCGGGTGAGACCGTCTACGACCCTGCGTGCGGATCGGGAGGCATGCTTATCGAGGCTGTCCATCACATGAAGAATGACGCCCAATGCTGCGGCTCCATCTTCGGACAGGAAAAGAACGTGACGAATGCAGCCGTGGCCAAGATGAACCTCTTCTTGCATGGCGCCAACGACTTCAATATCATGTGCGGTGATACGTTGCGCGACCCAAAAATCCTGCAAAACGAGCACATCGCCCACTTTGACTGTGTGATTGCCAATCCGCCGTTCTCGTTGAAAAACTGGGGTGCCGAGGCTTGGAAGACCGATCGCTATGGGCGCAACCTTTGGGGCACACCGCCTGAGACCATTGGTGACTTTGCCTGGCTTCAGCACATGGTGAGCAGCATGCGAAGCCTCACAGGCCGTTTGGCGGTGGTGTTGCCGCAAGGCGTGCTGTTTCGTGGCAATGAGGAAGCCAAAATCAGGGAAGAACTGGTGAAGCACGACTATGTGGAAGCTATCATCACCTTGGGCGACAAACTCTTTTATGGCACAGGGCTCTCGCCCTGCCTGCTGATCATCCGCGACCGTAAATCCGAAGCACACCAAGGCAAGGTGCTGATGATTGACGGCTCGAAGATATTGACCCCTCAACGCGCTCAAAACATCTTGAGCGATGACGATATTGACGAGTTGTATCGCCTCTATACTGCCTATCACGAAGAAGAAGACAAATCCATCGTGGTAAGCTTGGCCCAGATAGCCGAGAAGGGATACGACCTCTCACCCAACAAATATGTGAAATACCACAAGGAAGCGGTGAAACCTTATGCAGAAGTGTTGGCTGAGTTTAAGGCCGCTTACCAGCAGATGGTGGAGGCCGAAGCCAAGTTCCGTGAAATCCTTAACCGTGAAGCCGTATGACACAACAGATTAGTTTAGACGAATTGGAGCGATACCTCTGGCAGGCGGCTGTCGACCTCAGGGGACAGATTGATGCCGCGGCATACAAGGACTATATCTTCCCGTTGGTCTTCTTCAAGCGCATCTGTGATGTGCGCGACGAGGAGTACCAGCATTATGTGGACGAAGGCGGCGAGGAGTATGCCGAGATGATGATACAAGACTCGCCCATACAGATTCCCGAGGATGCGCATTGGAGCAAGGTCTTCAATGTGACCGAGAACATTGGGCAGGCTTTGGTGGATGCCTTTCGCCAGATTGAGAATGCCAACCCAGGCAAGAAGATTGACGACCGCATCGTGGGTGGCTTGGAGGGTATCTTTGGCGACAAGGCCATTTGGACCAACAAAAACAAGATGCCCGATGCCACCATCCGCAACCTGCTGAATAGCTTCAATAAGCTCACGCTCTCGTTGGCGGCTTGTCCTGCCGACGAGATGGGCACGGGCTATGAATACCTGATTGGCAAGTTTGCCGACGACGCTGGCCACACCGCACAGGAGTTCTACACCAACCGTACCGTGGTGGAGTTGATGGCTGAAATCCTGCAGCTACAACCCCACGAGAGCATCTACGACCCCACTTGCGGCTCGGGTGGCATGTTGATAAAGAGCCTGACCTATCTGAAAGAGAAAGGCGAGGAGTGGCGCGATGTAAAGGTCTTCGGCCAGGAAATCAATGCGGGCACAGCTGCCATTGCGCGTATGAACCTATACCTGCATGGCATCCACGACTTCTCCATTGTGAACGATGACACCCTACTGCGCCCCGCCTTCACCAAAAACGGCCGTGTGCAGCAGTTCGATGTGGTGCTGGCCAATCCGCCGTATTCCATTAAAACTTGGAACCGCGAAGCATTTGAACACGACAAATACGGAAGATGCTTCTTGGGTGTTCCTCCACAATCAAGAGCCGACTATGCTTTTATTCAACATATATTGGCTTCTATGGATGAAAGAAATGGACGATGTGCGGTGCTTTTACCGCATGGCGTTCTGAACAGGAATGAAGAATCAGATATTCGAAAGAACCTTATCCAACTAGACAATATTGATGCTGTGATTGGGCTGGGCAGAAATCTGTTTTACAATTCGGGCTTGGAATCATTTATATTGGTGTGTAGCAATAGAAAACTGGCAGAAAGGAAAGGGAAAGTGCTTTTTATTGAGGCCGAGAACTGCACACATAAAGACGGAAAGCAAGCCTATCTTCATCCAACGGACATTGAGAAGATTATGCATGCATACAATAATTTGGAAGATGAAAACGGATTCTCAAAATGGGTGAAGAATGAAGATATTGAGGATGGAAACCTTAATATCAAACTTTATGTGAAGTCTGAAAACAAGAGTGCTACGGATTTTGAGAGAAGCATCGTTGAATATGAAACACAACAAAACGAGCTCGCGAATGCTTTAAACGCTTTTGAATTGTTAGAATCTGAACCTTGCGAAATGGAGAAAGTCTGTGGCAGTTATCTTAATATTGACAAGTCTTTATGGAAAACGGTAAAACTTGGAGATGTAGCCTACGAATACGCCGCACGGATTGAAAACCCTTCTGAATCAGAGTATGATTTCTTCATCGGTTCCGATTGCATTGGCCAGTATGATTTTAGAATCAACAAGAAAAGTCCAGCAGACCTAATCACATCTGCACAAAAAGAATTCAAAAGTGGTGATTATCTATTAGTACGTAGGAGCTTGTATGGGAGCGACTTTAGGGAAAGAGCTCCGCGTGCAGATTTTAGCGGTTGTTGTTCTGCTGATATACTTACCATTCGTGAAAATCCAGAGTTTATAAGCGATGGTTATTTGATTTGTGTGTTATATAGCCGAAGGTTATGGGATTTCATCGTTTCCAATTCTTCAGGTGGCTTAACTCGTCGTATAAAATGGAAGCAATTAGCAGAATTCGAATTTCTCTTACCACCAAAAGAGCAACAAAGGGCTTTAGCCGATAAACTTTGGGCTGCTTACGAGGTAAAGCAATCCTATCTCCGTATGATTGAAGCCACCGAAAAAATGGTGAAATCGCAATATATAAAGATGTTTGGAATAGCAGAGGATAATTGTTCAAATTCTGTTCCATTTGCTAATTGTGTATTAAATATGATGAAAGGGCCGTTTGGGAGTGATATAAAGAAGTCATTATATGTACCAAAATCAGACCGAGCATATAAAGTATATATTCAGATTAATGCAATTAATAAAGATGTCACATTAGGCAATTACTATATTTCAAAGGAATACTTTGACTCAAAAATGTACAAGTTTGAGGTCAAACCAGGAGATTATATTATAACATGTGATGGGACATTAGGACGGTATGTTCGGCTTCCAGACAAAATCGAGAAAGGTGTTATTTCCGCATCTCTGCTACGTCTTACACTCAAAGGGAATATATTGCCTAATTATTTTGAATATCTTTGGGATTTTTTTATGTTGCCGACATTACTAAAAGAGGTAAGGAACACTGCATTACAGCATCTCCCATCTGCAACAAAGATTGGAGAACTGATAATACCTCTCCCAAAAATATGTTTGCAACAACAATTCTCGGAGATTGTTAAACAAGCCGAAAAATCCAAGACTGAGCTTCGCAAATCCATCGACGCGATAGACAAAGTCATCAAATCACTCATTAACGAAAACTTATAATAATACAATTATGGATATCTTAGATGTATTAAAACCAGAAATTGCCTTTGATGGATGGGCTGTAGCCGTTATAGTTTTCATACTATCATGTTTGGGTATTGGAGTTTATAGATATGTGACAAAGAACAAGATTTCACAGAAACAGAAATCAGGTTCTGATTCTGAACAAGAACAATCTGTTGCTTCATCAACACTTAAAGACGAGAACAATATTTCTCAGTCTCAGAAGGCTGGCAATAATTCAAAACAGAAACAAACAATTTGAGTATGGGTATTTCAAAGACAACTCAAGAACAGAAAGCTGGTGATAACTCATCGCAGTATCAGCAGATTGGTGATGATTCCAATCAAATAATAATTGAGAATCAGACGAACAATTATAGTGTGAGTGGTTTAACACCTACTGATATTGTTGCCTTTACGACTACGCTTTCAACACAAGTATCAAAACAGGCATTATCCCTTTGTACCCAAGTATCCGAAGATATTTGTGTTAGCAAAATGAGAGCATTTGAGTCTAAATGGAACCCTGTCCTAACAAAGATGGATGGGATATTAGATCACTTTATTGATCCTAAGTTTCAATTCATGTTAAGAGACGCATATATATCTTCGGCAAAGAGTTCTCGAGAACAAGATTTGGATATGCTTACCCAATTGTTGGTATGTCATGTTGAAAAAGGAAAAGATATGAAAATTGATGCCGGCATAAATAGAGCCATTCAAATTGTAAATGAAGTAGATAATGATGCTTTATGTGGATTGACAATAGTTACCTCACTTTTGAATGTTGTGCCTGCTGATGGGGATATTTATGAAGGTTTGAAGACAATGAATGATTTATATACAAAACTGCTTTATACAGAATTGCCAGTTGGAGTTGATTGGATAGACCATTTGCAAATTCTAGGAGCTGTAAATATTCAAACAGGTCATTTTCACAAGTTGGAGAAAATTCTCTGTGATAGTCTTGATGGTTATGTGTGTGTTGGAATTAAAGAAGGTTCAGAGGAGCATAAAGCTGCGTTAGGCATATTAAAAGATAAGGGTTATAACCCAAGTGTCTTGATGAAAAATGATTGTTTAGATGGTTATTTGCGGCTTAAAATTGCCGAAAAAAGCAAATTGAAACCAGAATTAAAGCCAATTCTCGGATATTATTCTAAAGACAATTCTCTGTTAAAACAAGTGGAATCTAGATTTTTGGAGATTTGGGATTCTAATAATAATCTAAGAACTATTAGGGAATGGTTTAATAACATTTCTATTTGGTTTAGAATCTCAAGTGTAGGTAAGGCATTGGCTCAAACCAATGCAAAAAGATGTAGATTGGATTATCCGGATTTAATATAAACACAAGATTTAACATAGTGATTAAAGATATGCCATACTTTAACGAAGACAACGTAACAGAGCAGATGTGCATCGAGGTGGCCAAACAATTGGGCTACACTTATGTGGAATCATCGGAATTGCGCGACGGCGAATCAACGGTCATCGTGGATCGATTGCTGTATGAGGCACTCATTCGCATCAATAACATCACTGGGGAAGAGGCCATGACGGTTATCCATAAGGTTCGCACCCGCATTGCTGCTGGCATGGGCGGCGACATCATCACCGCCAACCAGAACCTACGCAAGCTCTTCTTTGATGAGAATAGTTTCCCCTTTGGCAAAGATGGCGAGTATGTCACTATCAATTTCTTCGATACTAACCCGGCCACGGCAGCCAAAAACAACAGCTATGTGGTGACTAACCAATGGGAATATCCCAAGAGTTCGTATGCTGGCGGCAAACGGCTCGATGTGGTGCTGCTCATCAACGGCATCCCAATGGTGATAGGCGAGGTGAAGACCGCCGTGAAATCCAGCGTCACCTGGGCCGATGGCGCCAAGGACATCATCGACTACCAGAAGTCGGTGCCCGAGATGTTTGTGCCTAACATCCTCAGTTTTGCCACTGAAGGGAAGGAGCTGTATTTCGGCAGCATAGGCGCACCTTTGACGAAATGGGGTCCATGGTTTGCCGACGAAGCACGCAAGCACGGCACCTTGGCCGATGTGAAAGCCAACCTGATGAGCCTGATCGCCCCGCTGCGCCTGCTCGACATATTCCGTTTCTTCTCAGTCTTCACTACCGATAAGAAGACCTCCAGAAAAATCAAGGTGGTGTGCCGTTATCAGCAGTATTTTGGCGGCATGGCCATCGTTAACCGTGTCATGGACCGTACCAAGTCAGGCTTAGGCCCGAAGAAGGGCTTGATTTGGCACTTCCAAGGCTCGGGCAAGTCATGGCTGATGGTGTTTGCCTCCCAGATGCTGATGAAGAAGCAAGAACTGAACGCTCCCACGGTGGTCATCGTCGACGACCGTCGCGACCTTCGTGCTCAAATCACTGGTGACTTCACCCGTGCCGAGATTCCGAACTTGGATTTTGCCTATACGAAAGAAGAACTAAAGGCTTTCTTCCAGCAAGACCAACGAAAGATATTGATCACTACCATCTTCTTGTTTGGCGACATCAAGCAATCGCTCAACATGAGGGAAAACATCATCGTTCTGGTGGATGAAGCCCACCGCACACAGGAGGGCGACCTCGGTGAGTGCATGCGAACGGCATTGCCCAACGCCTTCTTCTTCGGTTTGACGGGTACACCCATCAACAAGCGCGACAAGAACACCTTCAAATGCTTTGGTGCCGAAGAAGACCATGGAGGCTATATGTCGAAATACACCTTCCAAGACTCCATCGACGATGGTGCCACGCTCGAACTCAACTTCCGTGAGGTGCCCGTGCAGCTGCATCTTGATGAAGCCAACTTGCAGGCCGCTTTCGATGACATGGCGCGTGAAAACAACCTTACCGATGAAGAGAAAGACCAACTGACACGTGGCACCAAAGTGGAGGCTTTCTTTACCTCGCCGAAGCGTATCCACGAGGTGTGTGTGAACATCGTGGAACACTACCGCCAGTATGTGCGACCGACAGGTTTGAAATGTCAGGTGGTGGTCTTCAACCGTGCTTGCTGCGTGGCCTATAAGAAGGAGCTTGACATGCTGCTGAAGGATAGCGGCGACGAGACCGCCATCGTCATGCACACCAGCGGCGACAAGGCCAACGAATATGAGGAATACAAGTTGACCGACTTCGAGCAGGAGAAACTGCTGGATAAGTTCCGCGACCCGTTGTCGCCATTGAAGTTTGTCATCGTCACGAGCAAACTCTTGACAGGATTTGATGCTCCGATACTGCAGTGCATGTATCTCGACAAGCCCATGAAAGACCACACGCTGCTGCAAGCTGTTTGCCGTACCAACCGCGTCTATGAGGCGCGCAAGAAGTGCGGAATGATTGTGGATTATGTGGGCGTCTTCGACAACTATGCCAACGCTCTCCGTTTCGATGAAGAATCAGTGAAGACGGTCATCACCAACATCAATGAGATCAAGGAAAGGATTCCGGGCTGGATGCAAGACTGCCTTGACTTTTTCCCTGGTGTCGACCGTTCGGTTGGTGGCTTCCAAGGCTTGGAGGATGCGCAAGAAAAACTGCGTGATGAGAATGTGAAGACCCAGTTTGCGGCGCATTACCAAAGGTTGCACAAAGCTTGGGAAGTGGTGGCACCCGATAAAGATATCCTGCCCTTCAAGATGGATTACATCTGGCTGAGCCAAGTGTTCGAAAGCGTGCGGCCGGTGACGAGTACGGGCAACCTGATTTGGTCCATTCTCGGTCCCAAGACTATCGAACTGATTCATGAGAATGTCACTTCAATAGATATTGGCGAGACCATTGAAGACTTGGTGGTCAACAGCCGCATCATCGACGAATGCATCAATGATGAGTCAAAGCGTAACCGGACCATCGTTGAGATTCAGAAGATGCTGAAGTTGCGCCTCGGCAACCAAAAGCACGCCAACTCGAAGGAATTCAAACAACTCAGCGAAAAGCTGAGGGAACTACAGGAGCGGTTGCGCCAGCAACAGATTGACAGCATCCAGTTCCTGAAAGACCTTTTGGCCTTGGCCAAGGAAGTACTCGACACAGAGCAGAAGCTGGAGCAGCCCCAAGACAAGCGTCAGCAGGCAAGAGCCGCCTTGACGGAGCTCTTCGAGAGCATCAAGACGCCTGAGACGCCCATCGTGGTGGAAAACGTGGTAAACGACATCGACACGCAAGTGGTCGACATCGTTCGTCGCTTCAACAACGCCTTCAAGACGATCACAGGACAGAATGAAGTGCGCAAGATGCTCCGTTCCATCCTGTGGCTGAAATACAAAATCAAGGACAACGACGTCTTTGAGAAGGCTTATAAATATGTGGAGATGTATTATTGATAATCATGAATGAACAAGGATAATCTTTTGACATTATGAGTCAACAACTAGTATTTCATGGTCTTTGGCATGTGCCAGAAGGTGTGCAACGTAGGAGTGTCGAGTCGCGAATGGGTACTCTTACTATTGAAGATGATGGATCGGCAAAACTGGAAATCTATGTCGTTCAAAGAAAAACCCCAAGCTTCCAAACATATAATCATTACGATGTTATTTGGGGTGATACGGCAGATGGAATAAAAATAACATTGTTCGGGGCATCATCTATAGATGATATGAATAGGCCCGAATTATTCTGCGTGGGATATAGAATATCAAAGGTCTTTATGGGTGCGTTTTTGCGTACGGGTAACGAACCTATGTTTGACTTATGTGTTTTAAAGTATCCTTATTTAAGGAATTGGTCATTTGATGATAATTACGGACGATTGCTACGTGAAGAATTCAGTCAAAGCAACAAAACGCTGCTTTCTGTTAATCTTGACAATAATTTGCATCTTCAAATACTTCAACATTGCGATGTGTTGAGCAATCAGTTCGAGCAAAAAACTACCCACTATTCTTTCGTTACTCTCCAGGCCGCTGGACTGCTTTCGATGAACCATTTCATAGATTTAGTTGGTGAAATTTCTCAATTCCTTTCATTTGCCTTGTTTTCACGGCAAATTCCATCGGAAATACTATTGATTAGAAAAGGGGAGTGTCATTATAATAAATTGATATTCAAGAAGAACGGTTTTTCGGTTGATCCGGGTAATTATGCGCTCATTCCATTCAAAGATTTATATGAGAAGATTCCTGTAGTTATAAAAACATGGCATGAGCAATATAATCAATTGTCGCAGATATGCCATTATTTACTATCAACCATACAATACGATGAATTTGATGCGCCTGATTTTTTAATTGTTGCTCAAGCATTAGATGGGTTTCACAAACGCTTTCTTAATAAAAGGAATGGCAAAGACATAAAACAATACCAGCATCAAATTGATATGATGTTGAAACAGTTTGAAGATGTTGAGGCCGTCCAGAAATGTCATATTGACAGTGCAGTGTTGGCAAATACTAGGCATAAATATACACATCTGTATCCAGATGAAGAGGATAAAGATAACGTTGAAAAGGGATATGGACTTTTTCGTCTTACTCAGAAAGCGAAGGTTCTCCTAACCTGTTGTATTCTTGAATTATTGGGCTTTTCTCATGGAGAAATAGACCTTTGCTTTAATAGTTCAGTTTTTAAGGAAGTGATTGATATGATTGATTTGGAAAATGGCGATAAGTGATGTTATGTTATAGTGGCTAAAACGTTGCTATTATTAAAGAAAAACACTAATTTTGTCAAATCTATTCAACGCCACACTCATGTCAGACCAACCCAACAACAATTTCCCCACCTACAAACCCTCTGAACTCATTGCCATCTTCAGCGCGGCTTTGGGCCGACAGAACGAGTTTGCCAAGCTTGTCAACCTGCGCGGTATCTACCAGCAACGACAAAACAACCCCAATTGGTCATACGCCTACGCAGGGCTGCACGACGAATCTTCGCAAGATGAAATCACGCTGCGTATAGCCAAGGATCTCCATGAGACCCTCATCGATGGCAACCTGATTACCGTGACGGGCATCCTCGAGCGCAAAATCGACCCACGCGGCAGCGTGCAGATCACCCTCAACGTGACCCGTGTCGAAAAGCTTCAGGAACAGGCCGTCAGCCTTGCCGACCAGAAGAAGGCCGAGCTGCGCCGCCATAAGTCCCAGACAGGCTTCCGCAACGTGGATGGTGTGCTCGAGAAACGTCTGTTGGCCGACGAACGTCCGCGTGTGGCTTTGCTGCTCGCCAACAACTCCATCACCATGTCGGACTTCGAGGCTGGCATACAAGCCGCCAAAGCCGCCATCGACTTCACCGAGTTCCGTTCCGATTTCTTCAAGGCGGCACCCTTGTGCCAACGCCTTTGCGAAATCGACAGCCAAGGCTTTGATGTCATCGCCGTGGTGCGCGGAGGCGGCATCGGCATCGAACGCCTCGACAATCTTGACGTGCTGGAGACCCTCAGTCACCTCAACACTCCTGTCATCTCTGCCGTGGGTCATCCCGAAGAAAGGCTTACCTTTAAGGAAATTGCCGACAAGGAAGTGGCCACACCCACCGCCTTGGGACAGTATCTCAACGAGCTGGTGGAACGCGTGGCCGACATGAAGGCTAAATCGAAGGCACTGTTGGTGCAGCAGGTGAGCAAGCAATATGCCGACCAGATTGCCAGCCTTGAGAAGCGGCTGACGAAACAAGAGAAGGACTTCAAGGAAGAGCGTGCAGGTTACGTGGAAAGGGAGAAACGCAACGTGGAGGAGATGGCCAACATGAAGAACAAGGTCGCTTGGATGGCCAACAAGCTCAATGAACGCAAGAGAATCATCACCCTGCTGGCCGTGGGACTTGTGGCAGTCGTTGGCATCATGATTTGGATTGCTTTGCGGTGATTGTTGGCAGGACAAGGCTGCTAGAGCCTTGCGTAGGGAAGGCCTCTTTCATGAAACCTGTCACAGCAGCTGTCTCAGATCACTTGCCCTAGTAGCAAGTCCTTGTCCAACCCCATCTTGCTGAAGGCAAAAAGTTTCCTCCCCAAGTCCTTGAGCGATGCACCCAGATGATAGACTTGGCTGTCGATGATAAGGAATCGGTCGTGCACGCGTGTGCGAGTGGTTTGTAGCTCGGTCTTACGGCCAGTCTGCACGAGGCAATCGGACTGCAGCACCAATAGGGCTGGGGTGATTCGTTCCACGAAGATGGTTGCCTCCACGCCGGCGCTTCGGCATTCAAGGATGTCGAAGTCCGAGGCGTCGATGTAATTGTCGATGAGGATGACCTCGTGCTGCGCCGTCTTTATCAAGTTTTCAGCAAACAGGCGAGCATCCAAGACTTGTCCTTCAAACAGCACACCCTCCACAGGCGGCAGATTGGTACGGATGAAGAAGTCTATCTTCTCTGAATGGAGATCGGTTTTTTCTTCCAATAGACGAATCCTGTTGCTTTGTTCGTCAAAACGAGCATCCAACTGCATTTGAAAAGCCTGCAATTGTTGGCGAATGGCATATCCTCGCAACAAGTAATCTTTCAAAACTTGGTTGGCCCATCGGCGGAAAGCCGTTGCATTGATACTGTTTACGCGGTAACCAACTGACAAGATGACATCAAGGTTATAGAACTTGGTGGAGTACATTTGTCTACCATCATTACCCATAAGTTCCAAAATGGAACATGTGCTGCTTTCTTCCAGTTCGCCACTGGAATAGATGTTTTTCAGGTGCTTTGTGATGGCGGGACGCTTTGTTCCGAATAGGTCGGCAATTTGTTGCTGTGTAAGCCAAACCGAATCCTCTTGTACCCGCACTTCAAGCTTGACCATTTCGTTAGGTTGATAAAGCACAATCTCGTTTTCTTTTCCTGTTTCCATAATACAAGTAGTTTTACGCTACAAAGATGCAACCCTTGTCAAGACTAAGCCGTTGAACAAACGTTTGTAGTCGACTGTAGTCGTTTGTTGTCGTTTGCTGTCGGGTAAGTAATTGGAAATGAAATGGATTGTCCGCCATGAGGGCGTGGGGTTGGAGTGTGTCGTTTAGAACGAAGGTGAGAACAACGGACACCGTGAATGGGAACGCCTAACCTTGACCGGGTTGGGCGCGCGGGCTTGGCCGACATGGGGGAGGAGCGCTCGCCATGTGCGGTAGGCCTTGATCCTTTGGTCCTTTCCCATCAAGGGGAAAGGAACGGAAAAAACAAGCCGCAGCCATAGATTCCATGCCCACGCACAGGCCAGCGCAGGGATGACATGGCTGCTAGAGCATCTATAAAAAGAGAAAGCCGCCGCAAGGAACCCTTGCGGCGGCCTTTTGTCATTATTTATTGGTCGTGCTCTTTCGGCGAATCCTTATTCCATCATCAGATCGAATGGTTATTAGTTTTAAATCCTTTCTCTCAACATCTGCATTGCCTTAGGCAGTCCATCGGCATTGCGGCCACCGGCCACACAGAGGGTCTTCTGTCCGCCGCCACCGCCTTGGATCTCCTTGGCCACCTCACGGATGAGCTTGGTGGCATCCAGGCCCTTGGCGTCGGCAAAGGCCTCGGGCAGCAACAGGCAGAGCGAGGGCTTGCCTTCGGCCACGGAGCCGAGGATGGCGATGGTGCTCTCGTTCATCTGCTTGAGCATCAAGGCGATGTTGCGCAGCTGGTCGCCACCACAAGGCAGGGTCTCCATGATGAGTTTGTAGCCTTCGTGGTCGAGGGCCTTCTCGTGCAGCCTCTCGGCCATGGCCTGAGCTTTCTCCTGCATCAGGTGTTCCACCTCTTTCTTCAAGGCAGAGTTCTGCTCGTTGAGCGAGGTGACGGCCTTCACCAGGTCGGGCGACTTGACGCACTCGCGCAGACGACCGATGAGGTCGAGCTGCTCGTCGAGGTATTGCTCCACGGCCTCGCCGGTGATAGCCTCGATGCGGCGGATGCCCGCGGCGATGGCGCCTTCACTGACGATCTTGAACATGCCGATGTTGCCCGTGGCGCTGGTGTGACAGCCACCGCAGAGCTCCATGGAGTAGTCCTTGTCGAAGACCACCACGGTGGCACCCATGGCCTTGGCCTCATCGATCGGCATCTCGGCGTAGGTCACGTTCGGGATGTTCTCGCGGATCTTCTGGTTGACGATCTTCTCCACCTTCTGGATCTCCTCGGGCGTCATCTTGGCGAAGTGGCTGAAGTCGAAGCGCAGACGCTGGTCGTCGACCAACGAGCCCTTTTGCTCCACGTGGCTACCCAGCACCTGTCTCAAGGCGGCGTGCATCAGGTGGGTGGCGCTGTGGTTGTTGGCGATGCGCTGACGGCGTTCCACGTCGATGGCGGCAGTGAAAGCCACCTCGGGGTTCTGCGGCAGCTGCTCGGTGATATGGATGACCAGGTTGTTTTCCTTGACGGTATTCACGATCTTGATGGTCTCGTTCTCGGAGGTCAGGGTGCCGGTGTCGCCCACCTCACCGCCCATCTCGGCATAGAACGGGGTCTTGTCGAGGACGATCTCGAAGTGGGTCTTCTTCTTGGCCACCACCTCGCGGAAACGCAAGATGTGGCTCTCGCAGCTCATGTCGGTATAGCCGACAAACTCGGTGGGCTGTTCGCTCTCGTTCACCACCACCCAGTCGCCATTGGCTTTCTCGGCGGCTTTGCGTGAGCGGTTCTTCTGCTCTTCGAGGTTGGCCTTGAAGCCTTCCATGTCGACGTTGATGCCCTTCTCGGAGGCCATCAGCTGGGTGAGGTCGATGGGGAAGCCGAAGGTGTCGAACAGCTCGAAGGCGAAGTTGCCGTCGATGTCCTGACCCTTGTGTTGTTCCACATAACCTTCAAAACGCTTGATGCCTTGTGCCAAGGTGCGCAGGAACGAGGCCTCCTCTTCGCGGATGACCTTGCTGACGAGCTCTTGTTGCGACTTGATCTCGGGATAGTTGTGTTCCATCTGCTGCACCAGGATGGGCAGGAGCTGGCACACGAACGGCTCTTCGAAGCCGAGGAAGGTGAAGCCATAGCGCACGGCACGACGCAACACGCGGCGGATGACATAGCCGGCGCCGTTGTTCGACGGCAGCTGTCCGTCGGCGATGGCGAAGCTCACGGCACGCAGGTGGTCGGCGATGACGCGCATGGCGACGTCGGTCTTCTCGGCCTTGCCGTATTCGATGCCCGACATCTTGGCGATGGCCTGGATGATGGGCTGGAACACGTCGGTATCGTAGTTCGAGGTCTTGCCTTGCAGCACGCGGACGAGGCGCTCAAAGCCCATGCCCGTGTCGACGTGCTTGGCGGGGAGTTCCACCAGATGGCCGTCAGCCATGCGGTTGTATTGCATGAACACGAGGTTCCAAATCTCGATCACTTGCGGGTCGTCCATGTTGACGAGGTCACGGCCAGGGACTTGTTTTCTGGCTTCATTATCGCGCAGGTCGATGTGGATCTCCGAGCAGGGACCGCAGGGACCCGTCTCGCCCATCTCCCAGAAGTTGTCTTTCTTGTTGCCGTAGATGATACGGTCTTCGCTGACGTGCTCTTTCCAGTAGCCGTAGGCCTCCATGTCGGCAGGCTGGCCGTCCTTCTCGTCGCCGCCGAAGACGGTGACATAGAGACGGTCCTTGTCGATCTTCACCACCTCGGTGAGGTACTCCCAGGCGTAGGCGATGGCTTCTTTCTTGAAGTAGTCGCCAAACGACCAGTTGCCGAGCATCTCGAACATGGTGTGGTGGTAGGTGTCGTGGCCCACTTCCTCGAGGTCGTTGTGCTTACCCGACACGCGCAGGCATTTCTGCGAGTCGGCGGCGCGTTTCCATTTCGAGGGCTGGTTGCCCAGGAAGATGTCCTTGAACTGGTTCATGCCAGCGTTGGTGAACATCAGGGTGGGGTCGTTCTTGACGACGATGGGTGCCGACGGCACGATGGTGTGCTCCTTCGAACGGAAGAAGTCCAAGAAGCTATTTCTGATTTCGTAAGCGTTCATTTATAGTGAGTTATATAATTTTACTTCAAAAATTGATTTAAAAAAACGTGCAAAGTTACGTTAAATATTCTATTTTTGCACCATGGTTTCTAATTTTGGCAACAAAATTTGGCGTGTCGTATTGATCTCACTCACTGTTTTGGGTGGGGCATTCCTCTTTGCCGTGTTGCTCTTCACTTTTTTGAAGTCACCGAAGGAGAAGGCACAGGCGCGCGAGTTGGAATACATGAAGTTGAAATACGAGATCTTGAACGACCGTCTCGATGATCTGGAGGCCTTGATGACCGATATGGAGCAACGCGACAACGACATCTATCGCGTGATGTTTGAGGCCGATCCCATCCCCAGCCAGGTGCGCCGTTCGGGTTTCCTGGATGCCGACCGTTATGTCGACTTGTATGGCTACATGAACTCGGGCATGGTGGTGAACACGGCCCGGAAACTTGACGTCATCGCCAGCCAGCTCTACAACCAGTCGGTGTCGTACGACGAGCTTTTCGACAAGGCCCGCAACAAGTCCGACATGTTGGCGCACATCCCCGCCATCTTCCCCTTGAAGGAGTCGGACCTCATATACATCTCGTCCTATTTCGGCTATCGTCCCGACCCGATCTACAAGGTGGAGAAGTTCCACAGCGGTTTAGACCTTACGGCTCCTTTGGATGCAGAGGCCTACGCGACGGGCGACGGTGAGGTCATCGACGTGCAGAGCAACGAATGGGGCTATGGCAACATGGTGATCCTCGACCACGGCTATGGCTACAAGACCCGTTATGCCCACCTCAACAAGCCCGCAGTGCGCAAGGGGCAGAAGGTGAAGCGCGGCGACGTGGTGGGTTACATCGGCGCCACAGGCAAGGCCACGGGCGTCCACCTGCACTACGAGGTGCTGAAGAACGACAAACAAATCGACCCGATCAACTTCCTCTACAGCGACCTCTCGCCCGACAAATACAGCCAAGTCCTACGACTTTCGACCTTACCAACCCCGACGATGGATTAGTTGTCAGTTGTTCAGTTGTTCAGTTGTTCAGTTGGCAGTTAGTCCCGTAGGGACGACATATCAGTAAACAGGCGACGTGAGTCCCTGCCTGAGAATAAGAGTACCAACCCCAGCCCCGTAGGGGCGACAGATATATCAATCATGGAAGAGAACACCCCCAGCAAATACTACTACAGCATCGGCGAAGTGGCCGCGATGTTCAACGTCAACACTTCGATGATTCGCTATTGGGAAAAGGAATTCGATGTGTTGCGTCCGCGCAAGAACAAGAAAGGCAACCGCCTCTTCACCGAACGCGACGTCCGTTATGTCCATGTCATCTACCAACTGCTCAAGGTGAAAGGCTACACCTTGGCAGGAGCAAAAGCAGCTCTAAAGGAGCGCTTCAGCGACTACGAGGAACGCATCATCATGCTCGAAACCTTGGACAAGACCCGCAGTTTCCTCCTCGACTTGGATAAGGCTTTGGCAGAGAAACAAAAGAAGGCATGACGCTTTCGCGTCATTGACTCCGTCGAATGCAGAGCATTTGCGAGGAGGCACGACGAAGCAATCTAGGGGTGAAGTAATAGTAGTATTCCGCTTCTTTAAACATTCAGCCGTCAGCCTTCAGCTTTAGTGTATACTAAGCTGATAGCTGACGGCTGATAGCTGACAGCTTGTTTTTTTATTCTTCCAACAAGTTCCTCGCTTTCAGATACACCCTCCATTTCTCGAGCACCTGCTTCATGTCGTCGGGCAGCTCAGAGGTGAACATCATCTCTTTGCCCGTGGTGGGATGCACGAAGCCCAGCTCCTTGGCGTGCAGGGCGTGGCGCGGCATGATCTTGAAGCAGTTGTCGATGAACTGTTTGTATTTCGAGAAGGTGGTGCCTTTCAGGATGACGTCGCCGCCATACATCGCATCGTTGAACAAAGGATGGCCGATGTATTGCGAGTGTACACGGATCTGGTGGGTACGACCGGTCTCCAGACGGTATTCGTTCAAGGTCACATAACCGAAGCGTTCCAGCACTTTCCAGTGGGTGATGGCGTCTTTGCCATAGTCGCCGTTGGGATAGACGGTCATCTTGCGGCGGTCGCTGGTGCTGCGCCCGATGTTGCCCTCGATGGTGCCTTCGTCTTCCTCGAAGTCGCCCCAAACCAAGGCGTTGTAACGGCGGTGGATGCTGTGTACGAAGAACTGGTGGGCCAGCACGGCCTGTGCGGCCTCGTTCTTGGCCACGATCATCAATCCAGTGGTGTCCTTGTCGATGCGGTGGACTAAGTAGCCGAAACGGTTCTCGATGTTCTGGTGGGTCTGCTCGAAATAGTAGGCCAAGCCGTGCAGCAGGGTGTGCTCGAAGTTGCCGTGACCGGGGTGTACCACCAAGCCCGCCTGCTTGTTGATGACGATGACGTCGTCGTCTTCGTAGACGATGTTCAGCGGAATCTCTTCCGGCTTGATGTCGGTCTCGCGCGGCGGATAGGTGAACACGATGGAGATGACGTCGTTGGGCTTCACCTTATAGTTTTGCTTGACGGCCTTCTCGTTGACCAGGATGTTACCCGCCTTGGCCGCGTTCTGCACGCGGTTGCGCGAGATGTTGGAGAGGTGGTTGGTGAGGTAGGTGTCGATGCGCTCAGGCTGTTGGCCAGGGTCGACGGTCATGCGTATGTGTTCGTAAAGCTCGGTGCTTTCTTCGTTTTCAGAAAGCATGTCATCCTCGCGGATTTCGTTGAGGTCGTCGTTCATTTGCGGATGATGAATTTTTGGTTGATGACTTGGCCTTCACTGGTGGTGACGCTGAGGAAATACATGCCGTTGGTGAGATGGTCGACGGGGATCACGGTCTGATACTCGCCTGCATACACCTTTCGGCCCGTGAGGTCGAAGATGCTGACCTGGCCACTGGTGACCTCACCTTCAAGATGGAGCACGTTGCTGACGGGGTTGGGATAGATCCTTAAGGTAGTCGAAGGACCGTTCTCTTCCAAACCAATAAAATAGGATGCACCGACCACGGGGCGGATCATCAGCGAGCCGTGCTTGCTGCTCTGTTGCCACGAGCCATTGGTGTTGATGAAGTTGTATTCGATGTTGTCGATGGACGAGTCGAAGCCGATGTTGATGAGGTCGTCGCTCTGTTGCTCGATGCCGATATAGAAGGCGCCGGCAAGGGCCACGGTCTTGTTGAACTTGTAGTAGCTGAAGCGGTAGATCTGATCCTGCCATTGCGGACGTTGGCCATCAAGGCGGTACACCTCTTCGCCGGGCTTGCCGTTCTCGTCTTTCCAGACCACGATGTCGAAATACTTGTTGTTGGCATCGTTATAGGTGTGGTTGAAGAGCAGCTGCACGCCTTGGATGGTGTCGTAGTCGGCCAAGTCGAAACGCACGGCAAACTTACCACCAGCGGGACGTACGCCGAAGCCCAGCTCCGGGATGCCGTCGTCGTAGGCGTAGTAGTTGTACATGCCAGTGCGATACACCATCGAGTCGACCAAAGGCGGGTTGGCTGTGGAGTCGTAGAGATAATGGCTGACTTGATAGGATACCGAGTCGTACCACATGTTCAAGGCAAAGAGCTCGCCGACGTAGGGACAGGCGGGCGACTCGCCGTAGTCGGGGCATTGCAGGTAGCCGTGGGTCTTGTAAGGATGGACGGTCACAGGATCCAAGGCACGCGTATAATGCTGTCCACCGCCGATCTGCTTCACGCTGTAGTAATAGTTGACTTCATGGTCGATGCCGTCGAGGTTGACGACGCCCACTTCGAGGTTCTCGCGCGTGAAGGCGTTCGGGTTGACGCGGTATTGGCGGTAGGGGATGGACTGGTAGCGCTCGAAGAACGAGGGCTGTTGTCCCGCGAAGCTCAGCATGGGGTAGTCGGTGTCGTCGGCCGAGCGGTTGATGTTGAGGTAGACGAAGTCGATGTTCCAGTTGTCCTCGTTGCTGCGGTTGCTGGGCAGCGATGAGCCGACGATGCTGGCGTAGTTGTAGAAGCGGAAATAAAAGTCGTCGCGGAAATATCTCAGGTCGCGGATGGGGATCATCACCTGCTTGAAATACTGGCCGTCGTTCTCAGCCATGAAGTCCTCAAGGGTCTGGCCGGGGACGCTCCAGATGTGGTACCAGGTGGTGTCGGCCACGGTGGTGAACACCGAGTCGCAGGGCACGGCGATGCTGCCTTGCGTGTCGGGCGTCAGCGTGTCGGTGACGAGGGTGAACATGCCGGGTTGGCAGCCCACGGAGGCCCAGATGGTGTCGCCGGGGAACAGCGTGTCGACTTGCATCTCTGCAAAGATGTCGGCGATGTCGTAGTTTTGGTAGTCAAGGAAGAGGAACTCTTGTCTTTCCGTGGTGGTGCCGAATTGCAGCACGAGCGAGTCTTGTGCCTCGGGTGGGTTGCCGTTGCCTTGAGGTTGGTAGTAGAAACTCAGGTAGATGGAATCGGCAGGGGTGAGGGCACGCGGATCGGGATCCATGATGGAGTCGAGGCGGATGCGGGCCGAGGTGAGGTATTCGGCGACAAAGGCGTTGCTGATGGCATAGCTGTACACCTTACCTGAGGCGTCGAGCACATCGAAAGTGGCGCCATTGCGGTTAGGGGAACAGAGCGGGAAGCCGTCGTTCACCAACACGTTGTTGTCGGTCCACTTTGTGGAGTCGGGATAGGTGTTGGAGTGGCTGAAGTCGTCGAAGAAAGGCAGAAAACGCGCTGCGGCCACGCCTCTCCTGGCGGGGGCGTCATGCGTCGTGCCAAATGGGGTCAATATCTCTTGGGCGAAGGCCGGGCTGGCGATGAGGCCCAAGGCCAAGGTCAGGGCAAACGCCTTAAAACTCGTCTTCAAATTCATCTTCCTCTTCATAGTCGGTGGTCTCTATGGTTTCTTTAATCGTGTCAATTGTAATCTCGGGTTGCTTCGCGTTGGCTAACGAATCCTCGCGCATCAGCTCTTTCATCTCTTTCTTGAAGTCCATGGTACGGCTTGAGTGGTACCAGACGTCGACGTAAGTGCCAGGTTTCACGGCACCCGAGCTGGGGCCCGGACTCATCCTCCTGACGCATAGGTATTGGATGCTGTCGTTATCTTCGTGGGTTTCAACGCCGATGTTCAGGCCTGCCAGATTCAGCAGTTTCTTGGTCTCGTCGGCCGATTTCCCGATGAGGTTGGGCACTTTCACGTTGGACTTGTCGCTGCCAATGCCCACGCGGAGCATGATCTTGCTGCCTTTCACCAACTCGGTGCCTTGGGCAATGGGGGCGCCAAGGTAATACTGGTCGATGATGTTGTTCTTGTAGTCATAAGTCACATATTCCAGATGGTCGACGTCAAGTCCGCTCGACTCCAAGCGGCCAATGGCTTCGCGCAGCGAGATGCCTTTCACGTTGGGCATGGTGGTTTTCTCGGGGGTGACGGCCACGATGATGGCATACACGTTCCTTCCTCTCTTGATCTTGGAGCCGGGCAAGGGGTCTTGCTGGTAGATGCTGCCAGGCTGCTGTCCCTTGGGATAGACACTGTCGATAAGGATGAAATTGAAGTCTCTCGAGTGCTCGTGCTTCACTTGTTTGAAGTCCTGACCCACAAAGTCAGGCATGGTGTAGACCTTGTCGTGACGGGTGTAACTGTTTAACAGCTTGAATGTCAACCATAACAATACAATACTGAGCAGTACTATGATGAGCAGGTTGAGATAAAATTTCTTTTCCTTCAGGAAGTGGAAGCGTCCCATATTTTTACTATTTTAGCCGTGTTTTTTACAACTCATTTTTGAGCAGTTTATTGCTCGTGCTTTTAAACCGACAAAATTACAAAAAATATGAAAAACGTGGCAATTATTTGTGGCGGAGATTCAGGAGAGTTTGAAATTTCCGTCAAAAGTGCACAAGTGGTCAAGCAGAACCTGGATCCGGAAAAGTATAATTCGAAGATCATCGTGGTGTCGAAAAAAGGATGGTATGGGCTTTTGAAGGACGGTACCCGAGTGGACGTTGACAAGAACGACTTTTCCATTTCGGTTGGCGGACACAGGACGAAATTCGACGTGGCCTTCAATGCGGTGCACGGCGAGCCTGGCGAAAACGGACCGCTTTCGGGTTACCTGGAACTGATGGGCATCCCTTGCACTTCGTCGCCCCTGACCACATGCGCCCTCACGTTCCATAAGGACTTCTGCAAGCGTTTGGTGGCTTCCTACGGCGTCAAGGTGGCCCCCTCGGTGCTCATCAACGAAGGGGAGAAATATGATGCCGACGAGATCATCAAGCAGTTGGGACTGCCTTTGTTCGTCAAGCCGACCTGCAACGGTTCCAGCGTGGGTGTGTCGAAGGTGAAAACGGCCGAAGACCTTGCTCCTGCCATCTATACGGCCCGTGCTGCCGGTCGTCAGATCATGTGCGAGAAGTTCGTCGACGGACGTGAGTTCGGCTGCGGCGCCATGGAGTTTAAAGGCAAGATGATGGTCTTCCCGCTCACCGAGATTTGCAGTAAGAACGAGTTCTTCGACTATGAAGCCAAATACACCGCAGGCAAATGCGAGGAGGTGACACCTGCCCAGGTGGACGAGGACACCGAGATCGAGATCAAAGCCACGACGGCGATGCTGTATGAGAAGTTGGAATGCAAAGGTTTTGTCCGCATGGACTATATCGTCAGCGACGAAGGCGTGTTCTTCATCGAGGCCAACATCGTGCCTGGCATGTCGGAAGCCAGCATCATCCCCAAGCAGGCGCAATGCTTCGGCGTGTCGTTGAGCCGACTGTTTGAAATGGCGATAGAGAATGTGTTATAAATGAAAAAGGAGCCACTTGGCTCCTTTTTCATTTATACTGTCAAGATGTCTTTCGACTTCAACTCAGTGAGGTCGTCGATCTTCTTGATGTATTTGTCGGTGAGTTTTTGGATCTCCTCTTGCAGGAGTTTCGACTCGTCTTCCGAGATCACGTCTTTTTCCAATTTCTTGGCGTCGTCGTTGGCGTTGCGGCGGATGCCACGGATGCCGACTTTGGCTTCCTCGGCAGCGTTCTTGGTGCGCTTCACCAGCTCTTTACGGCGTTCCTCGGTGAGGGCGGGCACTGCGATACGCAGGATCTCGCCGTTGTTGATGGGGTTGAAACCCAAATTGGCGTTTAGGATGGCCTTGGCGATGTTGTTGAGTGCGCTCTTGTCGAAAGGTTGCACCACAATCATGCGGGCGTCGGTGCAGCCGATGTTGGCGGTCTGCTCGATGGGCACCGTCGTGCCGTAGTATTCAACCATCACGCCGTTGAGCATGGCCGGACTGGCCTTGCCTGCCCTGATGCCCTGAAATTCATGCTCCAAGTGCTTGATGGTGTTGTCCATGCTTTCAGTGGCCTCGTCTAATACAAATTGAGAATCTTCAGTCATAGTCGTATGAATTTTGGTGCAAAAATAATGGATTTCTTTTTACTTAACATAAATCGTGCCTGATTTTTTACTCAAAGCATTTTCAGGGTTGTCCTTCTGGCACGAGAATAGCAAAAAAGACAGACACACCAAGACGGCTGCTATCACCATCTTGTTGGATTTTAGGAGTTTCATGGTGTAATTTAATTAAGTGGTTCGTAAAGTCCAGTTAGAATCGGGTCTTTATGGGTAAAATAATAGCTTAGCTTAGTCACAACGAGAGGCTTCTTGCCTTGGTTCCAGAGGTAGGCCTTCACAGTCTTGCCTTCGGGTGTGAAGTCGTCGCTGAAGAGGATGGCGTCGGCAACAGCATGGTCGCCAGGCTTGAAGTGTCCATCTTCAGGCAACGAGCTGTGCCATAAAAGGAGGGAGTCGGTCGCCGCATCGTGAACCTCGATGACGGCAACGCATTGGTTGGCTTCGACCTCGTTGTGGAATTGGACGACGACGCCCAAAGCCTCAACATCCTTCGGCAGCGAGTCGCACGAGAATGAACAGGCTTGTCCCCATTCCTGGCCTTCAAAATAGCGGCAGGAATCGGTGCTCAACTCATTGAGCAGGTATTGTGCGCCTTCCGTCGGGGTCTTGCTCAAGGTGAGGTAACGTGAGGTGAACCAATCCTTCTTCTCGATGAGGTAAGGATAGTTGCCCACGGCTGTGACTTCCCAGATGGGGTTGATGTAATCGGTCCAACCGAAGCCAAGCATTGGGGTTTTGTGGTGTTCGCTGAGCCAACGGTTGAAGTCACCCAACTCGGCTTCGCGTACTAAATCACCCTTTTCGTTGTAGATACGGTTGAAGACGATGCGGTTCACTACGTCGGTCTTCGCTTGGTAGAACTCGGCAGCCTCGCCAATCTCTGTCCTTGTCGCGAACTGTATCTTGTCGCCATATTGGTCCTTGTCTTGCTGCATCTCGGCGGCAATCTGGTCGAAGCCTTGGTGGTACATCAGGTCGAAGTGGCGGCGCTCCATGATGAGTGAGGCGGTGCCGACAAAGAGGATGGCGGCCACGACCAGGGCGGTCTGCCATGGCGACAAAGTACGGGTGCCAAACATGGAGAAGGCCACGATGATGACGAAGGGATAGCTGAAGATCAGCGTGCTGTGTTGGATGATGGGCTCACGCTTCAAGGAATAGATGAAGGCGATGGCGAAGATGATGACAAACCAGGCAATGCCGGCCCAACGCAAAGGCTGGCGCAACTTGCTGCGCTTGCCCAGGATGAGAGGCAAGAGGATGACGATGCCCACGGCAAACATGAACAGCTGCGAGTAGTTCATCGTGTATTGGAGGAAGTCGAGCAGGAAGGTGGACTTGGGTGCCGCCAACCAACCGCCGATGCTACCGCTCACGAAGAGCTGTTGGTAGAAGATAGGCAGGGTGGGGGCAAACAACAAAACTGCGGCTATGCCGCTGAGCCAGTATGCCTTACGACGTTCCTTGGGCAGGAAGAACAAACCCGTCAGGAAGATGAGTCCCGCCTGTGCGATGGAGAAGTATTGGATGACGGAACAAGCCCACGCCGAAAGCGCGAAGCCGATGTAAATGCCGATTTTGGGCTTCTTCTTTTCGAAGACGATCTTATGCCAAAACCAAGCCATCAGCAGTACGAAGAACAATCCTGCCGAATAGGGTCTCGCTAGCTGGCTATAGAAGATGGTAAACTGGCTGACGGCAAAGAAGGCGGCGGAAAACAGGCCCACCTTGCGGTTGAACCACTGGCGTCCTATTAAATATATAAGGTATATGGAACCGATGCCCATCAGCACGAAGGGCAACTTGACCCAAAACGCGCTCCAGCCGAAGAGTTTCACCCAACCCCAGAGGAACAGCTGCACCCCGATGGGATGGCTGTCGGGCATGATGCCCTGTTGGATGAAGTCGTGGAAGTTGTCGAAACGGGTGCGCAGCAAGGCACTGAACTCGTCGTGCATGAAAGGTACCTGGCCTAGCTTCCAAAGCCTCAGGACGGCGGCAACGAGGATGATGATGCCGATGAGGATGTAGTCCATCCTCTTGCTCGGCACATTATGGGTTTTGCGCAGATGGTTTTTCCTAGTCTTCATCTTTACTTGTTGCTTAACGTCATTGCGAGGAGGAACGACGAAGCAATCTAGAGTGATATCTTTAAATACATGTCTAGACTGCTTCGTACCTCGCAGTGACGCGAAGCGTGTTCAATGTGGTTTTTACTTGGTGACCAGCGTTCCGATGTTCTCGCCGCGCAACACCTTCATCAGGTTGCCACGTGTGTTCATGTCGAACACATACATCGGCATGTCGTTCTCCTTGCACATGGTGAAGGCGGTCATGTCCATCACCTTCAGGTTGCGTTGATAGGCCTCGTCGTAGGTGATGTGTTCGAACTTGGTGGCCGTGGGGTCTTTCTCGGGGTCGGCAGTGTAGATGCCGTCCACGCGAGTGCCTTTCAGGATGATGTCGGCCTTGATCTCCACGGCGCGAAGGGCAGAGCCTGTGTCGGTGGTGAAGAAGGGGTTGCCGGTGCCGGCGCCCATCACCACGATGTGGCCTTCCTCAAGCAGACGGATGGCCTTGGCGCTGCTCATCGTGTCGGCGATGCGGTCGATGTAGAGACCGGAGAGCAGGGTGGCTTTCTGTCCCTTGCCCTGCAGGGTCGACTGCATGGCCATCGAGTTGATGACGGTGGCGAGCATGCCCATATAGTCGCCTTGGATGCGGTCCATGCCCTTCGAGGCACCTTGCAGGCCGCGGTAGATGTTGCCGCCGCCGATGACGATGCCGATCTGCACGCCCGCCTGGGCGGCTTCGATGATCTCGTCGGCATATTCGCCCAGACGCACCGGGTCAATGCCATATTGCTGGCTGCCCATGAGGGCCTCGCCACTGAGTTTTAGTAATACTCTTTTGTATTTCATGGTGTTCTAGTTTTATGGATTACTCTGCCGCTTCCATGCGTCCGTGGCAGTTCTTGTACTTCTTGCCGCTTCCGCAGGGGCATGGGTCGTTGCGGCCCACTTTCTTCTCCACGCGGATGGGCTGGGTGATCTGCTTCTGCTGTGTGTCGCTGTGCGACTGCGCCAGTAGGTCTTGACGCTGCTCGCGGATCTTCGACTTGTCGATGCCTTGCGGGCCACGCGACTCACGCACGGTGTTCGGGTCTTGCGTCGGAATGTCGGCACGCATCAGGAAGGAGATGACGTCCTCGTTGATGTTCTCCAACATGGCCTTGAACAGGTTGAACGACTCGAGCTTGTAGATGACCAACGGGTCTTTCTGCTCGTATGAGGCGTTCTGCACCGATTCCTTCAGGTCGTCGAGTTCGCGGAGGTGTTCCTTCCAAGCGTTGTCGATGAGGCCGAGGGTGATGCTCTTCTCGATGCAGAGGTTCACCTCGCGGGCACCGTTCTCGACAGCCTTCTTCAGGTTGACGATGACGTTCATGCCGCGCTTACCGTCGGTGATCGGGATGGCGATGTTCTCGAAGTGGTGCTGGTTCTCATACACGTTCTTGATGACGGGCAGGGTCTTCTCTCCGATGATGCGGGCTTTGTCGCGATAGTGCTCAAGGGCGGCATCGAAGAGCTTCTCGGCCAGTTCGTTGGTCTTGCCTCTGTCGAACTCTTCCTCGCTGAAAGGCGGCTCGATGCCCATGGTGGAGAGCAACTCCATCTTGAGGCCTTCGTAGTCTTTCGAATCTTGGTATTCGTCGATGAGCTTTTCACCGAAGTCGTACATCATGTTGTTGAGGTCGATGGAGAGACGCTCGCCGAACAAGGCGTGACGACGCTTCTTGTAGATGACTTCGCGCTGGGCGTTCATCACGTCGTCGTATTCGAGCAAGTGCTTACGCACGCCGAAGTGGTTCTCTTCGACCTTCTTTTGTGCCTTCTCAATCTGCTTGGTGATCATCGGGTGTTGGATGACTTCGCCTTCCTGCAGGCCCATACGGTCCATGATGCCTGCGATACGCTCGGAGCCGAACATACGCATCAGGTTGTCTTCCAACGAGACGTAGAACTGTGAACTACCCGGGTCGCCTTGACGGCCGGAACGACCACGCAACTGACGGTCGACACGACGCGACTCATGGCGCTCGGTGCCGATGATGGCCAGACCGCCGGCTTCCTTCACGCCAGGGCCGAGCTTAATATCGGTACCACGACCAGCCATGTTGGTGGCGATGGTCACAGTGCCCGCCTGACCAGCTTCCTTGACGATTTGTGCTTCCTTGAAGTGCAGCTTGGCGTTCAACACGTTGTGCGGGATGCCCTTACGCGTCAGCATGCGGCTGAGCAACTCGGAGACTTCCACCGAGGTGGTACCCACCAGCACGGGACGGCCAGCGTTGACCAACTCTTGGATCTCGTCGATGACGGCGTTGTATTTCTCGCGCTTGGTCTTGTAGATCATGTCCTCCTGGTCGATACGGGCGATGGGACGGTTGGTCGGGATGACGACCACATCGAGTTTGTAGATGTCCCAGAACTCGCCCGCTTCCGTCTCAGCGGTACCGGTCATACCAGCCAGCTTGTGGTACATACGGAAGTAGTTCTGCAAGGTGATGGTGGCGTAGGTCTGCGTGGCGGCTTCCACCTTCACGTTTTCCTTGGCCTCCACGGCTTGGTGCAGACCATCGCTCCAACGACGGCCTTCCATGATACGGCCCGTCTGCTCGTCAACGATCTTGACCTTGTTGTCGATGATGACGTAGTCGACGTCTTTCTCAAACAAGGTATAGGCCTTCAGCAGCTGCTGCACGGTGTGCAGACGCTCCGACTTCTCGGCGAAGTTACGCATCAGCTCGGCCTTGCGCAGCACCTTCTCATCGTTGCTCAAGTCGGAGTGTTCCAAATCGGCGACTTCGGCACCCACGTCGGGGATGATGAAGAACGACGGGTCGTTGTAGGCTTGCGCCAATTGCTCGCTACCCTTGTCGGTGAGGGTAACGGTATTCAGTTTCTCGTCGATGACGAAATACAGCTCGTCGTCGATGATGTGCATGTTCTCGTTACGGTTCTGCATGTAGAAGCCCTCGGTCTTCTGCATCAGGCTCTTCATGCCTTCCTCGCTGAGGAACTTGATGAGGGCGTTGTTCTTGGGCAGACCACGGTAGGCGCGGAAGAGTTGGTCGGCGCCATGTTTCTTCTCGTCCTCGGTGGCATTGGGATCGGTGAGGATTCTCTTGGCCTCGGCCAAAATCGTGGTCACATAACGCTTTTGGGCTTCATACAGCTTGACGACGTCGGGCTTCAGCTGGTCGAATTCCTGCTGGTCGCCGCGCGGCGTGGGACCGCTGATGATCAAAGGCGTACGGGCATCGTCGATCAACACCGAGTCGACCTCGTCGACGATGGCGTAGTGGTGTTTGCGCTGCACCAGCTCGTCGGGGTTGCCTGTCATGTTGTCACGCAGGTAGTCGAAACCGAACTCGTTGTTGGTACCGTATGTGATGTCGCAGTTATAGGCGCGGCGACGTGCGGCCGAGTTAGGCTCGTGCTTGTCGATGCAGTCCACGGTGAGGCCGAGGAACTCATACATCGCGCCCATCCACTCAGAGTCACGCTTGGCCAGGTAGTCGTTCACGGTGACTACATGCACGCCCTTGCCTGCCAAGGCATTCAGATAGACGGGTAGGGTAGCCACGAGGGTCTTACCTTCACCAGTGGCCATCTCAGCGATCTTGCCTTGGTGCAGCACGATACCGCCGATGATCTGGCAGTCGTAGTGCACCATGTCCCAGGTGACCATATTACCGCCGGCCATCCAGCTGTTCTTGTAATAGGCCTTGTCGCCTTCGATGGTGACGTGCTCGTATTTGGCAGCCAGCTCGCGGTCGAGGTCGGTGGCGGTCACTTCCACGGTCTCATGCTCGCAGAAGTATTTGGCAGCGGCCTTCACCACGGAGAACGCTTCGGGCAGGATCTCATTCAATGCCTCCTCGATGTGGTCAAGCTCTTGTTTCTCGAGCTTGTCGATTTGGTTGTAGAGTTTCTCCTTCTCGTCGGGGTCCATGTCGGGGTTGGCTTCGGCCTTGGCTTTCAGCTCAGCGATTTCGGCCACCTCGGCAGCGGTCTTGTTCTTGATGTATTCCTTGAATTCTTGTGTCTTATGTCTCAGGCTGTCGATGTCGAGTTTCACGATTTCCTCGTAAGCCTTGAGTGTCTTTTGCAGTATGGGCTCCAGGGCCTTGTTGTCGCGTGAGGCCTTGTCGCCAAAGAGTTTCTTTAGAAATCCCATTTATTTGTAATTGATAGTTGAAAATTGATAATTAACTACGTTGAATCTACGATTTTACAATTAGATGTTTGCGGTTTTCGCAAAATTCGTGCAAAGGTACGGTTTTTCCGTGAATTGTCGGAAAAATGTGCCAAAAAGGCAGTGGAAAGTTGCTATTTTGCATGGCTTTAAAATGACGATAGTTCAAATCATCGTGTTAAAATTTCCGATTTTATGCAATAAATACGCTGTACTGCATAAAAAAGTATGTTTTTTGTGCAATAGGATGCATAAATTGAATAAAAAGTGGTTTTATGGCAATTTTATCTCCGGAATCATCAAATCCCCCTCATCCCGCACAAAATCCCGCTGATAAAACATACAATAATACACAGGCAGATAGGTGACGCCGTTCTTCACCGAGATTTTTCTTTCGTTATTCAGCACTACGGCCTTTTGGATGTGGTAGTCAGGCGTGTTCATGAAATTGTTGAGGGCACTATGCACGGTGTAGTTCTTTCCCGACTTCACTTCGATGGGCAGCACAGTCAGGTGCTCATAGTCGTCAATCAGATAGTCCACTTCGCCCTTTTGCTTGTTGTCGTAATAATGCAGCGCAAAGCCATGGGCGTGGAGTTCCTGCGCCACCACAGTCTCATACACTGATCCAAGGTTGACGCTTTTCTCGTCTCGTAGCACGGCATTGATGTTAAGACCGTATAAGATGCTTGTCAGCAGGCCGACATCATTTATGTATAGCTTGAGCAAGTTTTTGCTCTCCGATTCCAACAATGGGAATCTGGGATTGCTAACGGCTTGCACCCCGAGGGCAATGCCGGAATTGGTCAGGTACTCAAACTCGTTGGCGTAGTCGCTGAACTGCTTGTGGCTTTTGGTGTCTTCTACATGCTTCACAATGATCCGCTTTTTCTTGTTCTCCATGTTGGACGGGATCATGTCGTAAATCTTTCGGATAAGCAACTTTTTCTCCGTGTCGTATTGCGAGGCATCGATTCTATAAAGATTATGGATGTTGCGATGCACCTTTCTCACGTGGGCCATATTCCTGTTTTCCAAGAATTTGTTGATGGCTTCTGGCAATCCTCCCACCAACAGGTAGGTTTTGAACTGCTGCATCATGTAGTTGTGCAATGATTCGTTCAACGCCTCACCTGCAAGGAACTTTTCCCTTATGCTCTCGATGGTTTCTTGCCCACAACCCATGGCCAATAGAAACTCTTCGAAGTCAAGCGGGTACATCTCTTCAATCTCGACACTTCCGATAGGCACTGATGCGGTCTCCGATAAGGCTACACCCAACTGCGAGCCGCTGGCTACGTATGTGTATCGCCCCTCTTGGTTCAAAAACTTCAACATCGTCATCAAATGGGGATAGCTTTGAATCTCGTCCAAAAAGACCAGAGTGTTTTCCTTGGTGTCGAGACGGTTACCGGCAATTGCACCCAACTGAATGTAAAAATCATTGGTGCTTTTTACGTTAGCAAAAACTCCTAGGCTTTCCTTGTCTTCCTTGAGATTGATTTCAATGTAGTTCTTGAATAGTTTTTGGCCGACATATCGGATGAGATATGACTTGCCAATCTGTCGGGCACCATTCACCAAAAGTATCTTGTTTGGCTCCTTGTGGAAGAATTCTTCAATGCGCTTTTCAAACTTCCTATACAGCATGATTTGTTATTTTGCTGCAAAAATATATAAATCAATTCATTCCTGCAACAAAAAGGGACTTTTTCCGAAAAATTTTGCCTAAAAAAGGGACTTTTTCCAATATTCTATAGGTCAAAAAGGGGACTTTTTCCGAAAATTTTGGCCTAAAAATGGGAATTATTCCATGATTTTAAGGGGTGAAAAAGGGACTTTTTCCGTTTTTTGGAGATTTACTTGCCGTACATTTTCGTCACACGCTCGCCTAAATACCGCTCTGGCGAAGGCGCAGGTGCCTCGCCGATCTTGTTGTTGCGCTTGATGAGGATGTACTCGGGGAAGGTGCGCACATTATAGGCTTCCAAAAGCAGTATTTGGTCGCCGAGGTCGAGGAGGGGCCAGTCTTGTTTTTTCTCTGCGAACTGCTGCTTGAAAAACTCCATCTTGTCGTGTGTGGCGATGGTGAGGATCTGCACGGAGTCGCGCCATTGGTTGTGGAGGCTCCTCAATTCCGCGAACTGATGTTCCGCGACGGGCGAGATACCATCGACGAACTGCAGCAACACCAAGCGATCCTTGCAGTCCGATAGGCTCACTTCCTTGTCTTTGCTGTCTTTCAGGGTAAAATCGGTGGCTGCGGTGCCAGGGGCAAGGCGGTCGTATTTCGCAAAGAAATCACTGATGATGGTCTTGTGTTCAGCATATTTCGTCTGGCCCTTGATGTAATTCAGATGGTCTTTGGCCAATCGGCTCGTGCCGCGGTCGCCATAGCAGAGTTTTTGCAGGTTATAGATGGTGATGAGCTCGGCCAATTGCGGGTTGTTCGCCATCAGCGGGTCGGTGTTGAGGTATTTCTTGAAGGCGGCAGGACCTTCGCCGAAGGCATCGCTGAGCAGGTGGCTGTCGTAGGCAGCGCTGTTGAAGTAGTTGTCGAACAGTTCCTTGAACAGGTCGATGTAGGCGTTCTGCGTGTAGAGCACGGGCTGTCCGTCGAAGTAGTCCTTGATGATTTTCTTCCCGCCGTCGCTGCTGATGCCCAATTTGATGGCGGCTATCTTGTAGCGGTTGTGGTTCTTCACATAGTCCGACTTGATGTCGGGCACCTCGCGGTTGATGGCGTTTTGGATGGAGTCGATATAGCGCAGTTGGCGACCTCGGTAGATCTGGTTGAAATGCTCCATCATATAGCCGTTAATGATCTCCTCGGAGTAGATGACTTGTCGGTAGACGCCTTTGTCGGTGGCCCGCTTCACGCGGATGGTGGGCAGCTCCTTTTCGAAATAGGAGACGTCCTCCTTCTTCTCAGGCACGATGATTTCGATGTCGTAGTTGGCATTGGGCGTCAGGACAAGGTCGACGGGTTCCAAACCGACATAGATGCGTGCGGGAAGATTTTGTTTCACATTGCCTTCAAGGATGAAATGGCCCATGGCATCTGTCTGGCTCTGGTTGAGCAAAATGCCCGTCTCGTTGACGAGGTCTTCGTAGACGAAGAGCCTGATCAATGCATTGGTCTTGTTGCTACGTCCGGTGATGGTCAAGTTTTGCGCGCTTGCCGCGACGACGAGCAAGGATAGTATGAGGGTGATGATCCTGCGTTTCATGCCGTGAGAACGCGGAAAGGATGGAATTATTGTTTTTCAGGCAATTTGACTTCCGAGGGCAGGAACTTGGAAGTGTCGCCGCCGTTCTTGTAGATATCGCGGACGACGCTCGACGACACGCCCACCAGCTCGCTTTCGGTCAGCAGGAAGATGGTCTCCAGCTCGGGATGCAGGCGCTTGTTGGCGTGGCCGATCATGTTCTCGTACTCGAAGTCGCTGCCGCAACGCAAGCCGCGGATGATGGTGTTGGCACCCACTTTCTTGCAGAAGTCGGCGGTGAGGCCTTGGTAGCTCTCCACTTTCACGTTCGGGTAGTCGGCAAAGACGGCCTCGCACCACTTGATGCGGTCTTGCAAATCAAAGGTGGAACGCTTTTCCATGTTGATGCCGACGGCGACATAGATCTCGTCGAACATGGGAAGGGCGCGAAGTACGATGGAACGGTGACCCAAGGTGATGGGGTCGAAGGAACCGGGGAATACGGCTATTCTTTTCATTTCAGTTGGTTTGAAATCGGCTGCAAAAGTATTACTTTGTTACGACTTGGCGCAATTCTTTTCCGAGAATTTCACTGATGGAACGGAAAGTATTTTTCAGAAAGTCTTCAATTCCTTCATTCCCAATCAGTTTTATCTCAGTGATGCCTTCTTCTGTCTGGGGTTTGGGCTGGATGGTCTCTTCGCTCTCCATCAGGTACCAATAGGTGCGTTTCAGCGTCCATTCGTCATGCTCTATGTAGCAGTGCCAAGTGGAAGGCAACTCATTGATGATGTGTAGTTTGCCGATGCCCGTCTCTTCTTCCACCTCGCGTAGGGCGGCCACTTCGGGCGTTTCTCCTTTTTCAATATGTCCCTTGGGAAGGTCGGGGATGCCTTTGCGCACGATGCTGACAAATTTGCCGTCTTTCACGACGACACCACCGGCTGCGGGAGCCATCCTGAAGGTTTCTTTCAAGGCTAAAGCTACTGCGTCTTCACCCACTTCGTGGATGAAGGTGTCGCCAGGATCGCGTTCGTCGAGCCATTCTGGTAAAAAAATGCATAGTAGGTCGGCATCGTATCTGTCGGATTCTTGGGACGTTGCGTCGAATTTCAAAGCATCGCCTTCAATTTTTGGGAAAACCAGTGCTTTGTTTTCGTGAAAAATCTTGTACATTTGCAGTCGTTTAAGGTTGTTTCAAGCGACAAAGATACAAATTTTAGTTCCGAAAAGCTCTACTACCATGAAATACGAAGACTCAGCATTGACATTGGCCCAGCATCTGCTGCAAATCAAGGCCGTGAAACTCAGCCCGAAAGCCCCCTTTACCTGGGCCTCGGGATTGAAAAGCCCCATTTATTGCGATAACCGCGTCACGCTTTCCTATCCTGCCGTGCGTACCTACATCCGCCAACAGTTTGTGGAGAAGATCGTGCAAACCTACGGCAAGCCCGATGTGATTGCAGGCGTGGCTACAGGTGGCATCGCCCAAGGCGCTCTGGTGGCGCAGGAGTTGGGTCTGCCCTTTGTGTATGTGCGCTCCGAGAAGAAGTCGCACGGCATGCAGAACCAGATTGAGGGCGTCATCAATGCGGGTCAGTCGGTGGTGGTCATCGAGGACCTGGTTTCCACAGGCAAGTCGAGCCTCTTGGCTGTCGACGCCTTGCGCGAAGCGGGTGCCGAGGTGAAAGGCATGGTGGCCATCTTCACCTACCAGATGGATCTTGCCAAGAAGAATTTTGAAGAGAAGGGTTGTGAACTGGTCACTTTGTCGAACTACGAGACGTTGATCCAAAAGGCTGTGGAAGAGCAGTACGTCACCGAAGAGGATGTGCAGTCTTTGAAGGAGTGGCGCAAGGACCAGCAGGCCTGGAGCGACCGCTGGAATTAAATAAGATTAGGGAAACAAATCTGACATAAATCATACATAAATTTAAATAAACAGAACAGCCGAACTTTCGTCGGCTGTTCTCTTTTTGTAGAGACGCATTGAATGCGTCTCTATAATAAAAATTTGATTTCCTTAATGTCAAAACAATAGGAAGTGTCAGCCTCGTCCCTCATCATCAATCGACCAAATGGGTCGATCCCCGTCATGAAAAGCCGCAGGGTTTTCCCCTTGACTTCGTATTCAGCCCAAGTGCGGTAACGGAAAAGCCTTTTCAGATAGTCGTGTTCAATGGAGGTGAGGTCGTTTTTCAGTTGTTCCACCTTTATTATGATACGCTCGGCGATTTGCTCCAAAAGCAGCTGCAAATCATATTCTTTTCCCGTTATCATCTTCATTGAGACGGGACGTGTCGGCCAGTCTTGGAAGTGTATCTGGTTGACGTTCAATCCGATGCCGATGATGGAGATGTCCATCATGTTGGCTTTTATCGTGCTGTTGATGAGGATGCCGGCGAGTTTGTGGTTATCATAATAAATGTCGTTCGGCCATTTGATGCTGAGTTTTTCGGGCGGTAAAATGCCGTCTAGCACCTCGATGATGCCTAAGGGCACCGCTTTGGAGAGTTGGAACTGTCTTTCGGCGGGCAGAAAACCCATGCCGACAGCCAAAGAGAAAGTGAGGTTTTTTCCAACCTCACTTTCCCAGCCGTTGTTGCCCATGCCTTTGCCTGCGGTCTGCTCGTCGGCGCTGACCACCCAGTTGCGGATGTCGCACTCCGATTGTTGCCTTTGCAGGTAGGCATTGGTGGAGTCGATTTGGACGAAATGATGGTACTGGAGCATCACTTCACCACGACGCGCTGTGTCTCGTTGCCGACTATGACGGCGTAAACACCCGTACCGAAAGCCCTCATGTCGATCTGCAATCTGCCGTCGCATGGGCTTTCGAAGACCTTTTGTCCGACCATGTTAATGATAGTGACGGTTTGTTGGCCTTTGCACACGATGTTGACCATACCTGAGGTCGGGTTGGGGTAGATGCTCGTGCCACTGACGAGGTTCTCTTCCACATCGGCGGTCACTTCATACGTGAACTCTGTGCTTTCGCTGCATCCAAAGCGGCTGCCTGAGAAGAGCGTCGTCGATCCGGCTCTCATGCCATAGATGCCCGTGCCCGACATGCCGTCGCAGCCCGAGTCGTAGATGGTGAAGTCGTAGCAGCCGTCTTCCGTGATGACCAGTTCTTCGGTGTACATGGTGGTGGGATTGTCGTAGGGGCCGCCTTCTTGGATGACTTCGCCCGTCGAGATTTTAGTCACCTTCCAAGTGGTTTCCTGTGGGTTGCTGTCGGTGCGGATGTTGACTTTCAGGGTCTTGCCAACCGTTTGGGTGGCCTGCTTGATGGCGAAGGATGTCACGTCGTTGGTTGGGGCTTCGTCGTCGACGCCGTTGACGCCTTTGATTCTCACCTCAAGCTGGTTTTCTTCTTCGACGGGGAAGGTGATTGCACCCAATTCCACGGTCTCGGAGCCAAAGGTGGCGATGTTGCCAGTCCATTCGACGGTCTTCAGCGACTCTCCGTTGACCAGCACTTCCAACTCGGCTGAGGTCAAGGCATTGCTACCGAAGTTGGTAAGCACGACTTTGGGTTCAGCGTCGCCGCTGCAGTTCATCTTCTTTACGTTGGTGATGTCGGTAACGGAAGCCTCGTTGGTATAGAAGGTTTCAATGGACGAACTCGACTTGCAGGCTTGGTGCACCACTTTCGTGTCAGGGTTCTGCACCCAGGCGATGGCATCCAACTGGTCGTTGTTGTAGACGTTGGCTAGTTCCCAAGTGAAGCTGTAGGCAAAATAGCTGCCTGCTTGCAGTGGGCTGAGGGTGATGCCTGAGCTGGAGGGCAAGAGTTTCTTCATGACGGCATAGAAGTCGCGCTCACCATTGGCTCCAGGAGGGGTGTTGTAGTGGATCTCGCGCTCGATGACGCCGACATACAGTTTGTTGTTGCCGGAAACGTTTTCGGTGGCGCGTCCCATGACGTGGACGGTGATGGTGTTGGCGGCTTCATCAACTTCGTAAGCCAGGCGCATCTCAAGAGGTGAGGTGACGTTAAGCCATTGGTTGACGGTGTTTTGGTTGATACCAGAAGGCATGCCGTTGTAACGGGTGCCGTCAACCACGGTGTGCGGCACCGAGTTGATGTTGTAAACGCTGCGACGTGAATTGTTGTCAGCCGTGTTGTGCAAATACATCGGGTCGTTTTCGCCAGGCCAGTTCATGTGGTACTTGATGGCTGCGATGCGGTCGGCGTTGGCGTTGATGAGCGCATCGAGGGCAGGGTTCTGTGCTGCACAGGGCCCGCAACTGGCGTTGGTGAAGCATTCAAAGAGCAGGATGCGATCATTTTGTGCATTGACTTTCAGCGAGAAGAGCATCAGCAAAGATGCTACAATGAGTAGGTTTCTTTTCATGAGAATAGATTTTGTGATTGTTTTTCACCACAAAAGTAGACATTTTTAAAAAAATGGCAATGTTTTTGTTGCACGATTCAAAAAAGATTCGCATTTTTGCAGATTGAATTAGAGAATAGTAACAATTTAAAATACAGAACTATGATGAAAAAAACTTTATTCACACTTGTTTTAATGGCCGTGATGGGTTTCGTTTCGGCACAATCGCTCCAGTTTGAGTGGGACGGTAATGTTTACAACGATGGCGAGGCCATCGAGTGCATCAATGATGAATTCGGTTATGGTGAATACATCCAGCACATGCAGATCCGTAATCTCACCTCGGGTGACCTCAATGTCATCGTCGAGAAAGAAGTGCTGGAAGACCTTGAAGGCGTCATGAACTTCTTCTGCTGGGGCTCGTGCTTTAGTCCCGATGTCTTTGTCAGCCCCCGTCCTGTGACGGTTGAAGCCAACAGTGTGACCGGCGAGGAAGCCCTTTCGTTCCATGCCCTCTATGATGGTGAAGTCTATGGCTATTTGGTGATGAGATACTATGCCTATGACGAGTCAAATCCTGACGAGCGCGTCAGCATCATCGTCAAATTCCACAGGTCGGGCGAAGGCGTTGCCGAGAATGCGATTGAGTTTGGCCATGCCTATCCCAACCCCGCCTCCTCGATGGTGTCGTTTGACTACGCACTTTCGGCAGGCGACAAGGTGTCGGTCTCGGTCTACAACCTTCTTGGTCAAGAGGTGATGGGCCAGCAACTGAACAACCTGCAAGGAAAGGTCTCCTTCTCGGTGGCCGACCTTAACGAAGGCATCTATTTCTGCAACTTGTTTGTGAATGGATGCGCCGTGAAGACGGAAAAATTCGTTGTCAAGAAATAAGAGTTCTTGACACAAAGAAAGCTAAAGGGCGATGTCTTCTGACGTCGCCCTTTTTGTGTTTTAAATGCCATTATTGGGCTTGAACTGGTTTTCCTTGCGTTTTTTATGATTTTTTCGCCAAGTTTCAATTATTTTTGTTTTCTTTGCAAATTATTTCACTAAGTAAAACCCTATTTTGTTTTTTCGAATATGAACAAACGCTTTAATACTAGACTGATTCTATTAGCATTGTTTTTCTTGTTGAACGGTGTGGTTGCCATGGCCCAAGACGATAACAGCATCAAGGGCTTCGTGTATGAAGAGTCGACGGGTGAGCCCATGATGTTTACCAATGTCTATCTGAGGGGCACCACCTTTGGCGGTGCAACCAATGAGAATGGCTATTTCAACATCAACCGCATCCCTGACGGACGTTATACCTTGCTGATCACCAGCGTGGGTTACGACACCATCAGCGAGACGTTCAACTTGTCGAAAGGCCAAAGCATCAACCGTAAGTATTACATGAAGGAGACCAGCCAAAAGTTGGAAACGGTGACCATCACTGCCGACAAGATCGAGGCACGCACCGAGACCAAGACCTCGGTCATTACGGTCACTCCCAAGACCATCACCAAGATTCCGAGCGTTGGCGGTCAGGCCGACTTTGCCCAATACCTGCAAGTGGTGCCGGGCGTCATCTTCACTGGCGACCAAGGCGGTCAACTCTATATCCGTGGCGGTTCGCCCATCCAGAACAAGGTGCTGCTCGATGGCATGGTGGTCTACAATCCTTTCCACTCCATCGGTCTGTTCTCGGTATTCGATACCGATATCATCCGCAATGCCGATGTCTACACCGGTGGTTTCGGTGCCGAATATAGCGGCCGTATCTCCTCCATCATGGACATCTCCACCCGTGATGGTAACAAGAAACGCCTTTCCGGTAAACTTGGTGCCAACTGCTTTGGTGCCAAGGTGATGCTTGAAGGTCCGCTGAAGAAAGCCAAAACACCTGATGACGTCACGCTGTCCTTTATCCTCTCTGCAAAGAATTCTTATCTCGAACAATCCAGCAAGTTCTTGTATCCATACGCATCAAAGACCGGTCTTCCTTTCAACTACCAGGACTTATACGGCAAGCTGTCGCTGAATGCCCCCAATGGAAGTAAGGTCAACCTGTTTGGCTTCTCGTTCAACGACCAGGTGAACAACTATATGTCTCTGTCCGACTTCGGCTGGAATTCGTACGGTGCTGGTGCTAACTTCCTCGTCATCCCTGGCAAGGCTCCCGTGATGATCGAAGGTAACATCGCCTACTCGAGCTATACCTCACGCATGAAAGAGTCAGATAACCCTGATCGTTACAGCAACATCAACGGATTCAACATGGGCTTTGACTTCAGCCAGTTCATGGGTAAGAATACCATGAAATATGGTATCGAGATGTTGGGCTACACGACCGACTATCAAACCTATAGCGTTTATGGCCACAACAGCATCGGTGCCAAACTGAATTCTACTGAGATTGGCGCCTATGTCAAATACAAGGCTGTGTTGGGCAAGTTTTTGCTGGAGCCGAGTTTCCGTTTGCAGTTCTATGCCTCCTTGTCCGACCTCTCTCCAGAGCCGCGTATCGCTTTGAAGTACAACGCATCCGATCGTCTGCGTCTGAAGGCTGCAGCTGGCATGTATTCACAAAACTTTGTGGCAGCCACCAGCGACCGCGATGTGGTCAACTTGTTTTATGGATTCCTTTCGGGCATCGACAACCTGCCTGAGACCTTCAATGGTGAGAAAACAAAGAGCTACTTGCAGAAAGCCAACCATTTTATCTTGGGTGGTGAGTTCGATTTGTCGCGTAACGCCACCATGAACATCGAAGGCTATTGGAAGGACTTCAATCAGCTGACCAATATCAATCGCAACAAACTCTATCCCGACACTCCTGATAACGCGCAAATCCCCGACTTGTTGAAGAAAGACTTCACCAAGGAGACGGGCAGCGCATACGGCTTCGACGTGTCGTTGAAGTATGAGGACAAGCATTGGTACCTTTGGGCAGTGTATGCCTTGGGATTCGTGAACCGCCAATACGAGAAGGTCGTCGAGGAAGGTGTTGAATTGGTTGAATATGCTCCGCATTTCGATCGCCGCCATAATGTCAATGTCATTTTGACCTACACGGCTGGTTCGAAGCGCCAGTGGGAGTTCAGCGGACGCTGGAACTTCGGTACGGGCTTCCCGTTCACTCAGGTGCAAGGTTTCTATGAATACTACTCCTTCCAGGATGGCATCAACTTCGACTACACCACCACCAACGGTGATTTGGGCGTGCTTTATGGAGACCTCAATGCAGGCCGTCTGCCCACCTACCACCGCTTCGACATTGATGTGAAACGCAAGTTCTATTTCACTGAGAACATCATGCTGGAGGCCGACCTCAGTGTGACCAACGTCTATAACCGCAACAACGTGTTCTATGTCAATATGGTCACTAGCCAGATTGCGCGCCAACTGCCCATCCTGCCCACCTTCGGATTGACGTTCTCGTTCTGATGCGTTCTGCAATGAATAACACGCTGACTCCCCCTAAAGCCGCCATCCATCCCCATGAGATGACGATACATGGCCATACCCGTGTCGACAACTATTATTGGCTCAACGAGCGCGAAAACCCTGAGGTTATCGCTTATCTCGAAGCAGAAAACCAATATGAGGAAGCATGCCTAAAGCATACCGAACCGCTTCAGGAGCAGCTGTTTAAGGAGATCACGGGTCGCATCAAGCAAGACGACAACTCGGTGCCGATCAAGATTCGTGAGTATTACCACTACACGCGTTACGAGGAGGGGAAGGAGTATCCCATCTATTGCCGCAAACACCATAGCCTTGATGCGCCAGAGGAGATTTTACTCGATGGCAATGTGCTGGCCGAAGGCCATGCCTTCTTTGAGATTGGCGAGCTTAGCCTTAGCGAGGACGACAAGCTGCTGGCCTATTCTGTCGATACCGTGAGTCGCCGTATCTATACCGTTTATGTCAAAGACTTGGAAACGGGTGAGCTGGTCGGTGAGCCCATCTCCGGCACTTCGGGCAATGTGGTCTGGGCTAGCGACAACACGATGCTTTTCTATGGCGTGAAAGACGAGACCTTGCGGCCTTGCAAGATTATGCGCCACCGTTTGGGAACGGCTGCTGCCGATGATGTGTTGGTTTACGAAGAGACCGATGAGACTTTCGTGTGTTACATCAGCAAGACGAAATCAAGAAAATATCTGATCATCAACTCGGATTCGACGCTGTCGTCGGAATGCCGCATCCTCGAGAGCAGCCAGCCCACTAATGAGTTCCGTGTGTTTCAGGAGCGTCAGCCCGACATGCTGTATGGCATCGACCATTACAAGGAGCATTTCTATATCCAAACCAATGCCGATGGTGCGAAGAATTACAAGATTATGCGGACACCCGTCGAAGAGACCGAAATGACGCATTGGATGGAAGTCATCGCCCACCGTGAGAAGGTGATGATTGAAAGCTTCACTATCTTCAGCAAGTTTTTTGTCATCGAGGAACGCGAGAACGGCTTGGTGAAGATTCGTGTTCGTTCTTGGGACGGCAGCACTGACTATTATCTTGATTTCGGTGAGCCGGCCTATACCGCTGGTGTGGGTGCCAATCCCGACTTTGATGCCGTCACCTTGCGTTATGCCTACAACTCCATGACTACGCCTTCGTCGGTCTACGAATGGGATATGGAACATCGCACCAAGACCTTGCTCAAACGTCAGGAAATCGTGGGTGGCTATAACCCAGAGGAGTATGTCACCGAGCGCTTGATGGCACCTTCGCATGACGGCGTGCTGGTGCCGATTTCGATCGTTTATAAGAAAAACGTGGATACTGCGGTCCCTGAGCCCGTCGAAGGGCCGCAACAAAATGAGTCGGGCCTTTCGACAGGCTCAGGGGCCCTTAATCGACCATTGGTGCTATATGGTTATGGCTCCTACGGCTCCAGCATGGATGCCTACTTCTCGGTGGCACGCCTCAGCCTCTTGAATCGTGGCTTCGTCTGGGCCATCGCCCACATCCGTGGCGGCGAGGAGATGGGACGACAGTGGTACGACGACGGCAAGATGCTGAACAAGAAGAATACCTTCCTTGATTTCATCGCCTGTGCCGAATACCTTATTAATAAAGGCTACACTGCTCCGCAAAAAATGTTCGCCATGGGTGGTAGTGCTGGCGGTTTACTCGTCGGTGCTGTGACCAACATGCGCCCTGACTTGTGGAAAGGCGTCATCGCGCAAGTGCCTTTTGTCGATGTGGTGACCACTATGTTAGACGAATCCATCCCGCTTACAACGGGTGAATATGACGAGTGGGGCAATCCCAATGAGAAGCAGTATTACGACTACATGCTTTCCTATTCGCCTTACGACAATGTGGAGGCTAAGGACTATCCTGCCATGCTCATCACCACGGGATTGCACGACAGTCAGGTGCAGTATTGGGAACCCGCCAAGTGGGCAGCCAAGCTTCGTGCTTTGAAGACGGACAAGAATCATTTGTACCTGAAGACCGAGATGGATTACGGCCATGGTGGCGCTTCGGGTCGTTTCGAAGGATACAAAGAAGTTGTTTTGGAATATGCTTTCATGTTGGACGAACTGGGAATGATATCATCTAAAAACGAAGAATAATGAAACTCTATAAAGAAGGAAATTGTTGGAAAGCTTGTTACGACCAACAACGCAAAAAGTACTATGGCTATATCATGTACACCGACCGAGAAGGTCAGACCCGCTTCCTTTATGAGATTACCAAGGAAATCTTCGATAGGTTGGGGTCATTCCCTGACGACTATGACAACGACCAACTGATTCAAACGGGTCGGTTGCTCTTCCATTTCGAGAACACTATGTATGGGACCATGGGCCCAGAGCACCATGTGTTAGACGGAAGCTACACTGAAAGCGATTTTGACAAGGCGTTTGAGGAATTGAAGAAGAAACGATAGGGTGAATTGCATAATTCCTTGGCAAAAGAGAATAAGTTTTGCTATTTTTGCGCACTCAAACCGAAGGAAAATACTGATATGAAGAGAATAGCATTGGTTGTTACCGCTATATTGTTGGCATTTAGTGGTTTCGCTCAAAAACAACCCAAGTTTACCGAAGAAGACGCCAAGCAGTTTTACCGCACCATGCAGGGCGATTATGTCATGCAGGTGAACGACTCCACCACGGCGATGGTGCATTTTGTCCCGATTTGGGAGCGCCCCGACAACCGTTTCCAATGGATGTATGTGGAGGCTACGATTGGTAAAAACGTGGTCTTTCAGAAAATCCTTGAGTTGCAACCGAAGACCGACAAGAAGTTCCGTGTATATCTTTACGACTTGAAGAATCCTGCAGAATTTGCCGGAAAATGGGCCAACCGCAACTATTTCGACGGCTTCAACACAAGTATCCTCAAGGGCAAGAAACGCATGACGTTTGTGAAGACCTCCGACTTCTCCTATCAGACGAATGATGGTCCAACGCGCTATGGCGCTTTGGATTGTTTCCCGAAAGGTGACCTGCTGCATGTCAAGTTTGTGCAGGAGGACGAGCGCTTCTACATCAAGCGTGTGCCTAAAGGAACGAGCCGAATCATTGGATATCAAGGCCTAAAGGAACTGACGGACGGTCCTATCGGATAAACAAAAAAGCGGTGCGGTTCCTGAGCTTGTCGAAGGAGCCGCTTTTTTCATTTCATCTTGAATACCCAAGCCGCTGTGCTGCGGATGTCATTGTACTTCAGTCCGCCAGTGTCGATGTAAAGCTTTCCATCTTTGTATTTCCAAGGCAATGTCTTCGGGCATCCCAACAGCGTAACCTTCATGTTGTCGGCTGGCTTGTCGAGGTTCAACACCAATTGGTCTTCGGGATATTCCAATGCGATGGCGTAGAGCGCGTCTTTGCCTTGTGTGTAGCAAATGCAGGGTTGTTCGCAGGTATAGGTGGCTTTCAAACCCATGGCGGGAAGCATAGCCCCCATTTGGAAGTCTTTCATGACCTGTTTCTCCATTTTCTTTGACGACCAATATAAGGCAATCGTGGCTTCGAGTTCGTCTTCTTCGTAGAAGACTTCTATACTATGCTGGCCTTGGGCCAGTTTCATCTTGCCTGTCTTCGCTTTGTTGGTGTTTTCGATGACGGTTTTCCCGTCAATGACCAATTGTGCCTTGTCGTCGGTCTGGATTTCAAAGGTATAGGTGTCGGCGGGGCAGGAGAACACGCCTTGCCAATGTGCCTGGAAATGGTCGCAGCTGATAGCAGGATCAGGCGAGTTGCGCTTCCAGTCGAAGTTGATTTCGTTGTCGTTGCGCACCACCTTGACGGGTTTCATCTCGTAGAACTTCTTGTAAGGGCGTGTGCCGTAGATGGCTTCTCCGTTAATATCAAGCCACTTGCCGAGGTCCAACAATCTTTCTTGCTGCAACAACGGGATCTTGCCATCAGCGGCAGGTCCCACATTGAGGGTCATGCCGCCGCCAGCTGCCACGAGGACGCAGAAATGACGGATGAGTTCGTCGGAGGTCATGTAGTTCTCTAAAGGCTCGTTGCGGTTGAGGCCAAACGAGCGACCCAAGCCACGACATTCTGCCCAAGGCCTGTCGGTGAGGGTGATGCCCGCACTGTATTCAGGCGTGCGGAAACCATGTTGTTGTCCGTCGCCCCAACGGTCGTTGACGATGGCATCCTTGCCCAAGGTGTTGTAGTACCACGAGATGAGTTCGGTGGCATGCCATTGCTCCGCGCTATTGCGCCATTCGCCGTCGGTGAAAAGGACGGTGGGTTTGTATTTGGTAACCAATTCCTTGAATTGCGGAATCATGTGCGTGTCGACGTAGGTGCCGATGTTCTCGTCAGGGTCGACATACCAGCGATGGATGTCGCTTTTCCATTCCGGGAGGGAATAGTAGAAACCCATCTTGAGGCCTTTTTTGCGTACGGCGTCGGTCAACTCGCCACAGATGTCACGGTGCGGACCGACTTCCACGGAGTTCCATTTGGGTGCATATTGGCTCGGCCAGAGGCAGAAGCCGTCGTGGTGCTTCGAGACCAACAAGACGTATTTTGCTCCCGATTTCTTGAACAACTCTGCCCATTCGTCAGGGTCCCAGAGTTCGGCTTTCCACATGGGCGCAAAGTCTTCATATCTGAAGTCCTTGCCATAGATGCGCTCTTGGAAGGCCTTGCGGTCGTCGTTGGTCATTAGGCCACGGTAGTACCACTCGGCATAGCCTTCGAGGCTGGCGTATGCGGGCACGGAATACACGCCCCAATGGATGAAGATGCCCAACTTGGCGTCGGAGAACCACTGCGGATAGCCGCGCTCGTTGATGGATTCCCAGGTGGGTTGCACTTGGGCGGAAAGGAGGTTGCTGAAAAGCAACGCTGCGATAAGGAAAAGGGTTTTCTTGGCTTTCATAATGTGCAAAGGTAGTACATTTTTCATTGTTTTGGTTTTTTGTACAAGTTTTTCTAATTTTGCCGTATGAACATCTATCAACTCTTCCCCCGACTGTTTGGCAACAAACAAACTGACTTCCGCGTCAACGGCAGCAAGGCCGAAAACGGCTGCGGTACTTTCAACGACATCGACGAAACCGCTCTTGAGGCCATCAAGGACTTGGGCTTCTCCCATATCTGGCTGACGGGCATCTTGGAACACGCCTCTGAAAGCACAGGAACGCATCCCGACATCACCAAAGGCCGCGCGGGCTCGCCGTACGCCGTTACCGATTACCATGCCATCGACCCCGATTTGGGTACGATGGACGACTTTGAGAAATTGGTTGAGCGTATCCACAGAAAAGGTATGAAAGTCATCATGGACTTTATTCCCAATCACTTGGCGCGGCAGAACAAGGGCTTCGACCCTTGCAATTTCTATTATTGCGAAGGACAAGCGTTTGTGTCGCCAAGAAGAATCGGCGAGCAGCCATACGAAGAGTTCCCTGCCAAGGCCACAGGCAACAATGTGTTTTCACCCTATCCGAGTATCAATGATTGGTACGACACGGTGAAGCTGAACTACGATGAGCACGACACGTGGGAGAAGATGCTCGAGATTCTACGATTTTGGTGTGGCAAGGATGTAGATGGTTTCCGCGTGGACATGGCCGAGATGGTGCCCGTAGCCTTCTGGCAGTGGGTGATTGGCGAATTGCGTAAGGATTACCATCCTTTGATGATTGCAGAAATCTATCAGCCCGACTTATACCAGCCTTTCTTGGATGCGGGCTTCGATTATCTTTACGACAAGGTTGGCCTATATAATACGTTGGAACGTGTGCTTTGTGAAGGTCACGAGGCCAAGGAGATCAGTCAGGTGTGGAAAGACTTGCACGAGATGGATGCCCACATGCTGCGCTTCATGGAGAACCACGACGAGAAGCGATTGGCCTCGTCGCAGTTTGTGGGTGATGCCTTCGCCGCTTTGCCTGCAGTGGCACTCTCCGCTTTGATGAATACGGGGCCGTTCATGGTCTACAACGGGCAGGAGAGTGGCGAGAATGCCCTTGGTGAAGTGGGCTACAGCGGCGACGATGGCCGCACTTCCATCTTCGACTATTGCCACATGCCCAAGCATCAGAGGTGGATGAACGGTGGCAAATTCGATGGTGGTCAGTTTGATGAAGCACAAAAACGATTGTTTGCCTATTACCGAAAGCTGTTGCATTTCAGAAACGAACATACGGCCATTGGCGAAGGCAAGTTCTATGACCTGATGTGGTGTAACCCTTGGTACATGAACTTCGACCCTCAGTATGTCTATGCCTTCTTGCGCTATTCCGAAACGGAGCGTTTGTTGGTGGTTGTGAACTTCAACCGCAGCGAAGTGAGAGATGTGGAGGTGAAGATCCCTCACGATGCCTTGGCCCTGATGGGCCGAAGCAAGGTCAATGAGTTTGACATGAACGATTTCGCATCAGAGGTGCATGCTGTCCATTTGGTGCCGGCCGAGACAAAGATTATCGATTTGGATTCGGGAAAGATTGTGTTTGAAAACGGTTGGAATTGAGTAGATTTTGATATTTTTGCACTATACAAAAGAACTAGGCTATGCTTCCCCTTGTAAAAAACGACCCTTGGCTGGAACCTGTTGTCAAGCAGGTGGAAAAGCGACACGACCGCTATGAAGAGCGGCTGCGTGGTATCATTGCTCGCTATGGTAGCCTAAAGACTTTCGCCACGGCGCACCAGTTCTTGGGTTTCAACTACGACAAACGCCGCCATGGTTGGTGGTACCGCGAATGGGCACCTGCCGCGCATTACCTTTCTCTAATGGGCGACTTCAACAACTGGAACCGCTATGAGTATCCTTTGGAACTGGCGGGTGCAGGTCTGTGGGAGATTTTTCTGCCCGACAGCGAGTTCGCCGACCGGTTGGTGCATGGCAGTAAGCTGAAGGTGCTGGTGCAGTCGCAGATTGGGGAGCATGAGCGCATCCCTGTGTATATCAAGCGGGTGATTCAAGATGAAGGCAACAAGGATTTCGCAGGCCAATTTTGGAATCCGCCCACACCTTTTATATATAAGCATGCCGCGCCACGGTTGAAGGACGAGCCGCTGTTGATTTATGAGACGCATGTCGGCATGGCGCAGGAGGAGGCTAGGGTAGGAACCTACAAGGAGTTTACAGAAAAGATATTGCCCCGTATCAAGGCGGACGGCTACAACGCCATTCAACTCATGGCCATCGCCGAACATCCTTATTACGGCTCATTTGGTTATCATGTCTCCAATTTCTTCGCGCCGAGTTCGCGTTTTGGTACACCCGAAGAGTTGAAAGAACTCATCGACACGGCACATGGCATGGGCATGCTGGTCATCATGGACCTTGTGCATTCCCATACGGTGAAAAATATCCGCGAAGGCATTAACTTGTTCGATGGCTCCGACAGCCAATACCTGCATCCTGGAGCGCGTGGCAACCATGACCTCTGGGATTCCAAACTCTTCAACTATGGCAAGGAAGAGACGCTGCAATTCCTGCTCTCCAATGTGCGCTACTGGTTGGAAGAGTTCCGCTTCGACGGCTTCCGTTTCGATGGCGTGACTTCGATGCTCTACCTAGACCATGGCATTGGAACGACATTCGATGCTCCCGAGAAATACTTCGGTGACAATGTGGATGACGATGCGGTCACGTATATGCAATTGGCCAACACACTGTGCCACGAGTTGAATCCGAAAGCCGTCACTATTGCGGAGGATGTGAGCGGCATGCCAGGTCTCTGCAACCCCATCGCTGACGGCGGCATGGGCTTTGACTACCGCTTGGGTATGGGCTTGCCCGACTTTTGGATCAAGGTGCTGAAGGACGAGCCTGAGGAACAGTGGAACATGAAGAATTTCTTCTTCACCATGACCAATCACCTGCCGCAGACCAAGACGGTGGCCTACGCCGAGAGCCACGATCAAGCCCTTGTAGGCGACAAGACCATCGCTTTCCGCTTGATGGATAGGGAAATGTACACCGCAATGAGTGTAGACACACCCTCGATGACCGTCGACCGTGGTATCGCCCTGCATAAGATGATTCGCCTCTTCACGCTCACCTTGGGCGGCGAAGCTTGGCTCAACTTCATGGGCAATGAGTTTGGCCACCCCGAGTGGATCGATTTCCCGCGTTTAGATAACGGCTGGAGCTACCAATATGCCCGTCGCCAATGGTCGTTGGTCGATAATGACAACCTGAAATACCGCTTCATGGGTGCTTTTGACAAGGCGATGTTGGAGTTCGTGAAGCACCATCCAGTGATGCAGGCTCCGCCTGCTTGGATGCTCTATGCCGACGAGGAAAACAAGACCGTCGTCTACGAGCGTGGCAACTTGATTTTCGTCTTTAACTGGGGTCCGAAATCTATTCCTGATTACAAGATCCCCGTCAGGGAGACGGGCGATTACCATATCATCCTCACATCCGACGACAAGACTTTCGGTGGCTTTGGCAATATCGATGCAAGTGTGAAGTTCCCTTCGGAGAAGAAAGGGGATGACATCACGATGAAGATCTACAATGTGAGTCGCGTGGCGACGGTGTATCAACGCATCCCATAAACAAAGAAAGCCGCTCCGAAGAGCGGCTTTTTTTGATGTAGAGACATAATGTCTCAGCTTTCTATTATCTTAGAAGTTGTAGTACAAGCCAAATTGCGGAGCCAGGGTGGCGCAATCCAGGAAGAAACCATTGGCTTCGTGATACATGCCGTGGTCGTATTGTGCGAAGGCAAAACGGAAGGCGGCAGTCCAGTGCTCAGTGGCCATCCAAGCCACGCCAGGTCTCAGGCTGATAGCCCAGCCATTGTTGTTGACCACGCCGAAATCGCCAGTGAGGTCCATGAACACGCCGAATTTTTCAATCGTCGTGAGGTTGCAGCGCACATAGGGCTTCAGGATCAGTTCGTGCTCAGCGTCCATGCCTTTGAATTTCAAGAAAGTGTAATCCACTTCGGCGGCAACGGTCATAGGAGTACCGGTGAAGCTGTAACCAACTTCAGGGGCGATGGCGAAAGTGGTGACATCTTTGGTGATGCCAGCGCCGATGGAACCACCCATCCACAGTTGAGCGTTTGCACTGAGAATGCCAACGAAGGCAAGAGCTAAGGTTAAAAATAACTTTTTCATTTTGATTAAGTTTAAGTTAATAATTAGGTTAAGTGTTTTTGTCAATTATTTAAGACGCGGCAAAAATAGCAAATAATATACCACAATAATAATGTTTGTTACCTAAATTGTCCAAACAAGCCTTATTTCTCAATAAATGCAATGGTTTCACCCTTTGTGACGCGCTTGCCTTGGTCAGCCGTAGCCTCGACAATCTTGCCAGGCCAGAGGGCGTAGACGGGCTCCATGCCGTGTTCGCTATTGATGGCGCAGAGCAGGTCGCCTTCCTTGTAGACCTTGCCAGGGGCAGGGGCGATGCTCTTGTCATCAAAATCGACTTCCCACATCACGATGCCGCTCACAGGGGCGATGACGGGCTCGGCGTTGGGGTGACGCAAAGCACGCAGGTCCGGGATCTTGGCCTCGCCGCCAGCTTTTTCGAACTTGGCCTTCATTTTGGCCTCCAACTCTTGGTTGAAACGGCGCTTGGCTTCGCCTGACTTGTACTCGCGGTATTGCTTCTCGTGCATGGCGAACTCGAAGAGCTCTTCGTCGTCCTGACCACGGTCCCAGCCTTCCTTTTCCATCATCTCGATGAAGTGCGGCAAGGCATCGGGGTAGTTGTCCTGTGGGTTGCCCGTGAAGAACTCGAGACCTTTCTTCTTGGCCAGCTCCACAATTTCAGGAGCGAGGGTGCCAGGCAGTTTGCCAGCTTTGCCGAGGATCATGTCCCAAGCGGCGGGGTCGATGGAGGTCTCGTAACGCGGCTCGCCCTTGCTCAAAGCGAAGAGGTTCATCAAGGCGATGTTCTTGGTGTATTGGCTGAATGGGGTGACCAAAGGCGGGTTGCCGAGTTTCGGCCAGATGTCCTGCACCTCTTGGAAGAGTTCGACCAGCATCTCGTCTTCGCTCAATGCCGGCAGACCTTGCTTCTCACGGTTCATATTGATGGCGGCGTGCACCGGTTTGAGGTCGGCCATGAGCGAACCCATCATGCCACCAGGCAGACCACAACCCACCAGCAGGGAGTTGATGTAACGGTTGCGCGGGTCGATCCAGTAGCCGAGGAAGTCGTCGATGAAGCTCTGCGTCATGCTACGGGCGGCCATATAGGTCTTCATGTCAATGTCCTTGACGAGGAAACCGGCGTCTTTCAGCATGGCTTGCACGCTGATGACATCGGGGTGGACGGTGCCCCATGACAGCGGCTCCATGGCCACGTCGACGTAGTCGCAGCCGGCCTTGCAGACCTCAAGCATCGAAGCCATCGAGAGGCCCGGGGTGGTATGACCGTGGTACTGTACTTTGATTTCAGGGTGTTGTTTCTTGATATGCTCCACGATGCGACCCAAGCTGACGGGACGACCCACACCAGCCATGTCCTTCAGTGCGATTTCCTTGGCACCGGCTTCGATGAGCTGGTCAGCGATATGCATATAATACTCGGCGGTATGCACCTGTGAGTAGGTGATACTCATGGCGGCTTGTGAGATCATGCCTGCTTCGTTGGCCCATTTGATGGATGGGATGATGTTGCGCACGTCGTTGAGGCCGCAGAAGATACGGGTGATGTCGACGCCTTGGGCTTTCTTCACCTTATACATCAGTTGACGCACATCGGCAGGCACGGGGTTCATTCTCAAGGCGTTGAGGGCGCGATCGAGCATGTGGCACTCGATGCCACCTTTATGCAGTGCTGCGGTGAAAGCGCGGACGGATGGGTTCGGGTTCTCGCCATAAAGCAGGTTCACCTGTTCGGCGGCACCACCGTTGGTCTCCACACGGTCGAAGCAACCCATCTCGATAATCAAGGGGGCGATTTGCTCCAGTTGGTCCTTGCGGGGCACATATTTGCCTGACGACTGCCACATATCGCGGTAGACTAGGCTGAATTTGACTTCTTTCTTCATTATGTTATTGTGTTTTAGACGATTTGAATTTGCACTGCAAAGGTACAACTTTTCTGTCAAATAATAATGAAAATAACAGCGAAGAAAAAAAGCGGACGCATTAGTGCGTCCGCTTTAGAGAGTTTGTAGAATTGCGTCTCTACAAAGTCACGAAATAGCGTTTATTTGCGTTTGTATTCCGTGTCACTGCCGATGTTGCCTTCGCCAGATAGGATGGTCAGGGTCTTGCCTTCCACTTTGTAGTTAAACACGGTGGGATCGGTGAATCCTTCGTAGTTGAGGGTGAGCTTGCCGTTGCTTTCACTGTAGGTGAAGTTGCCGACCAAAACACCATAAGCCATGTAGGAACCCGTACCATCTTCATTGAAGGTGTAGTAGGTGTTGTCGTTGTAGTACCATTCGCCGACGAGACCTTGTTGTTGTTTGTCGTTGCCCTTGTCACCACCGTTGTTGCCGCTATTGCCGCAGGAAACAAAGCTCAAGGCCATGACGACCACTGCAATCAAAGAGAAAATTACTTTCTTCATACGCTTGATTTTTTAGGGTTAATAAATGGAATGATTTGTTTGTTGTGTTTGCTATTTGATACTTAATGATGTCGCAAAAGTACGGAATAATTTAAAATATGCAATGTTTTTTTGTAGAGACGGTGTGCACACCGTCTCTACACATTGTCATTCAGTTAAAACAGGTTTTCCAAAATCTTGTCCTCCACCAAATTCGGCAACGTGACTTTCAGCTTAGGCTCAGCCTCCATAGCGCGCTTGATGGCGAAGGTGGCGCCTTCATTTCTGGCCCAGTTGCGGCGGGCGATGCCGTTGTTCACGTCCCAATGCAGCATGCAGTGGAGGCGTCTGTCGGCGTCGGCAGTGCCGTCGAGCACCATGCCGAAGCCACCATTGATGACTTCGCCCCAGCCTACACCGCCACCGTTGTGGATGCTCACCCAGGTGGCTCCACGGAAACCGTCGCCGATGACGTTCTGCACGGCCATGTCGGCGGTAAAGCTTGAACCGTCATAAATGTTGGAGGTCTCACGGAACGGGCTGTCGGTGCCGCTCACGTCGTGGTGGTCGCGACCGAGGACGACGGGTCCGCTCAAGCGACCGTCAGCGATGGCCTTGTTGAACTCGGCAGCGATCTTGGTTCGGCCTTCGCAGTCGGCATAGAGGATACGGGCCTGTGAGCCGACCACGAGGTGGTTCTCTTGTGCGCCACGGATCCACTGGATGTTGTCGCGCATCTGCTGCTGGATCTCGGCAGGAGCCGTGCGGGCAATCTCTTCAAGCACGTTGCAGGCGATGTCGTCGGTGACGGCGAGGTCTTCAGGCTTGCCTGAGGCGCACACCCAACGGAAGGGACCAAAGCCGTAATCGAAGCACATGGGACCCATGATGTCCTGCACATAGCTGGGATAACGGAAGGTACCGTCTTCTTTCAGGATGTCGGCTCCAGCGCGGCTGCTCTGCAGCAGGAAGGCGTTGCCGTAGTCGAAGAAGTACATGCCCTTGGCGGTCAGCTTGTTGATGGCGGCCACATGGCGGCGCAACGAATCCTGCACCTTCTCTTTGAAGAGCTCGGGATTCTCGGCCATCATGGCTTTCGACTCCTCAAACGACTGTCCTACAGGATAGTAACCACCTGCCCACGGGTTGTGGAGCGAGGTCTGGTCGGAGCCGAGGTCGACATGGATGTCATGCTCGGCGGCATATTCCCAGAGGTCCACCACATTGCCTTGGTAGGCATAGCTGCGGGCTTCCTTCTTGGCGAGGCTTGCGTTGACATGCTTAAACAGTTCCTCGATATTGTCGTACACCTCGTCGACCCAGCCTTGCTGATATCGCTTCTGCGTGGCAGCCGGGTTGATTTCGGCAGTGATGCTTACCACACCGGCGATGTTGCCAGCCTTGGGCTGGGCACCGCTCATGCCACCGAGGCCAGCGGTGACAAACAGCTTGCCGGCCGTGCTGCCGCCGTGCTTGCGGGCTGCGTTCAAAACGGTGATGGTGGTGCCGTGGACGATGCCTTGAGGGCCGATATACATATAGGAACCGGCGGTCATCTGGCCGTATTGCGTCACGCCGAGGGCGTTGTAACGCTCCCAGTCGTCGGGTTTGCTGTAGTTCGGGATCATCATGCCGTTGGTGACCACCACGCGCGGAGCGTCCTTATGCGAGGGGAAGAGGCCCATCGGGTGGCCGCTGTACATGGCCAGGGTCTGGTCCTCGTCCATGTTGGCGAGATATTGCATCACGAGGCGGTATTGTGCCCAGTTTTGGAAGATGGCGCCGTTGCCGCCGTAGATGATGAGTTCATGCGGATGCTGTGCCACGGCAGGGTCAAGGTTGTTTTGGATCATCAGCATGATGGCTGCGGCCTGCTTGCATTTGGCAGGGTATTCCTCGATTGGACGGGCGTACATCTTATAGGACGGGCGGAAACGGTACATGTAGATGCGACCGTATTTTTCCAGTTCCTCGGCAAATTCGGGGGCCAAAGTGGCGTGGAACTTGGCGGGGAAATAACGCAAAGCGTTGCGGATGGCCAGTTTCTTCTCGGCCTTCGTCAAGATGTCCTTGCGTTTGGGCGCATGGTTGATGGTGGTATCGTAAGGTTTCACTTCCGGCAGTTCATCGGGGATGCCGGCAAGAATCTCTTTTTGGAAATCGTTGAGTGTACTCATTTTATTTTTATGTTGTTTTTATATGACTTTCCTTGAATCCGCAAAGATACGAAATCTTTAGATTCGACGAAACGAAGTGAGTCAAAAAAACTCATTCCCTTTAAAAAAGAAAAAAGTGTATTTTTGTCATCAAATTGTATGCTATGAAACGTCTGTTTGTGTTTTTTACGCTTTCTCTGTTGCTTCCTATGATTGGATTGGCGCAAAACAATGAAATACAAAGCTATAAGTCTGCCTTCAATGTTGCGTATGAAGCTTGCCCCGACATTCCAAGAGGCTTGCTTGAGGCTGTCTCGTTCACCAACACGCATTGCTATCATTTGACGGACGCCAACTATTTCAACGATGGTCCCGATGCCATGCCACGTGCATACGGTTTGATGGGTTTGGTGAAGGACGGCAAGAACTATTTCCGTGAGAACCTGCATCTTGTGTCGGAGTTGTCGGGCATTTCGGAAGCAGAGGTATTGGAAAGTCCAGAAAAGAATGTGTTGGCATACGCTAAGGCATTCGACCGTTTGGCAAAAGAGAGCAAGGCTTCTGATATTAAAGGTTATCTTTCTGTAATCCAACAACTTTCAGAACTTCCGATGGGGGAGGGTGTGGACATATATCCCATGCAATCGATGTTGTATTCGGTGTGCCTTTTTCTGAACGATGCCAAAAAGGCGGAGCAATATGGTTTCAAACAGTATCATGTTGACTTGAAGGACGTTTTTTCTGAAAACCTGGAAATGCTCACTGCTCCTGAAATAGGTGTCACACGAGGCCCCGACTATCCTTTGGCCATCTGGGATCCTGCTCCGGAATGCAACTGGGAGCCCCGTACCAAACCTGTTAAAGCCATAGTGATTCACTATACAGAAGGCACCTACGCGGGTTGCATCAGCTGGTTCAAGAATTGTGATGCAGAGGTTTCTGCCCACTATGTCATCCGCTCTGCCGATGGTCAGGTGACGCAGATGGTGCGCGAAGCCGACAAGGCTTGGCATGCCCGCTCGGCCAATGGCTATACCATCGGCATCGAGCATGAGGCCTATGGCAATATCTGGAGTTTTTTTACGGATGAGATGTATCGGTCGTCAGCCGATTTGGTGCGTGACATCTGCTCTCGTGTTGCTGCCATCAACGGACATCGCACCTTTTATCGTGACACCCTTGACAACGGCACCTGTCTCAACTATGGTGTCCATGACCTCGGTGGCGAAGATGCTTGTACCAAAATCCGCGGTCACCAGCATTATCCCGACCAGACGCATACCGACCCGGGGCCGTATTGGGATTGGAACTATTACTACAAGCTCATCAATGAAGGCACACCTGTCACCGTCCTTGAAGGAACGGAAGGACGTCTCGACCATCGCAACTATGGCGACGACGAACGCAAGATTTGGGTGATCCGTGGCCCAGAAGAGTCGACCATACAATTGGATTTCAGCAGTTTCAATTTGGAGGCTGACTATGATTTCCTGTGGGTTTATGATGGGGATGACGTGTATGCCCCGAAGATAGGCCGGTGGAACACCCAGAGTCCAGGCGTGGTGCAGTCTTCCTCCAATGTGATGTGCGTCGAGTTCCGCTCCGATTGTGCCACCACTTCCACGGGGTGGGAAGCCTCATGGAGCGCCGTAATGCCTACGCCTGTTGGTCCAGAAATGCCTGAAATTGAGCTTGGTATCTACCCCAATCCTACTAACGACAAGTTCACGGTGACATTGGATTCGGAAGGCATTTCGGATTTGGTGGTTTTCGATGTGTTGGGCAACATCATGACGTCGGTTCGCTTCCAAAGGAGTGTTGAGATAGATGCAAGTAACTGGGCGTCAGGAGTTTATTTTGTTAATTACGGCAAACCCGTTCAGATGGGTAAGGTGGTCAAACTGACAAAGCTATAATCGCTTGATTGAACAATATTCACGTTCTTGTTGCGTTCATCAAGGGATTTTTCCTATCTTTGCACCCTATTTCAATTGGAATGAGAAACAAAACCATAATATGCAAAGCCTTGCTGCTCTTCTTGGCCTTGACCTGTTCGGCTTTTGCCAAGGCACAGGATCCTTGCGAGATTACCTGTAACGCCGAGATGCCCGTTTGCTCCGAATCGGCGGTGACGCTCAGCGTGCCAAATAATTACATGTATTCTTTCTTGTGGTCACCGGGCGGCCAGACGACCAACAGCATTACCGTATATCCCACCGAGACAACGACCTATAGTGTCGAGGTTCGTGAGGCGGAGAGCAACAATCTGGTGTGCCAAAACGAGATCAGGGTGGAGGTGAAGCCGCGTTTCGAGGTCAAGTTCCGACAGGTGAAGCTGACCTGCAGCAACAGGGAAGAGGAAAACGGAAGGAATGCCCAAGTTGTGGCCACGGTCGACAGCACGGCAGGCGTTTATGAGCCACCTTTCAACTACCAATGGGAACTGAGTCCCCTCCATATTGCACCTAACGATCCTTCGTGGGCCATTGGCTTGGAGGCTTACAAATACTATCACATCAAGGTGACCGACAACCGTGGTTGCATGCAACGTGACAGTGTGAAACTGAAAGCCTATCCCAATCCCGTGGTTGAAATCACGACTGAACCGAAAGACACGGTCTATCTGCAAAACCCGCACGTGACGTATTCCTTTGAGAACCTTTCGGAAGACACGCTGCAAATCAGCAATTTCTATTGGATTCTCAATCAGCAGTACAACATTACATCCACCTCGCCTGAGCCACGTTTCACTTACGTGGAGACGGGCGACTTCAGCACGGAGTTGAAAGTGTACAATCCGCAGGGTTGCGACACTTCCTATTTCCACAGCGTCAGGGTGGAGCCCGTGAAGTTGAAGATCCCGAATGTCTTTACGCCCAATGGCGACGGCATCAATGACTATTTCATCATTTCTTTGGAGAATGGCAGCGATACGCCCCACAACAATGGAGGTGGCACTCGTGGTCATCGTGATGAAGGGCTGGAATACGAGAACTATGAGCCTTTGAGCAGCTATTATGAAAAGACCGACTTGACTATCTTCAACCGTTGGGGACGCATCGTCTACCAGTCGAACGACTACCAAAACGACTGGGACGGCGGCGGCCTCTCGGATGGCACCTATTTCTATGTGCTGAAATGCCATGGCTTGAAAAATGACGCCACCTATCAAGGCTCGGTGATGATTATCAAAACTAGAAGAGAATGAAAAACCTTTTGAATATCAAGTATTTATTTGTTGCCGCTGTGACGATGTGCGTGATGATTGCCTGTGGGGGCAAGGACAGAGACAACCTTTCCACCGACTTGGTGACCAACCCTAAATCAGCCTCAGAGACTTCCAACAAGCAGGCTGCCATCAAGTTCGACAAGGAAGAGCACGACTTCGGCACTTTGCTGCAAGGCGAGGTGGTGACCTATTCCTTCCATTTCACCAATACGGGTAACACACCTTTGATTATCAGCGATGTGGGGTCGAGTTGTGGCTGCACGGTGGGCGACTATCCCCGCGAGCCTATCGCTCCCGGCAAGACGGGCGACATCAAGGTGACCTATAACAGCTCAGGCCATCACGGCTTCCAAAGCCGTTTCCTGACGGTCATGTCAAACACCAACCCGGCCAAGACCACCTTGCGTATTAAGGGCACGGTGCAAACGCCGGATCAGTATTAGTTTAAGGCCCCTGAGCCTGTCGAAGGGCCGATATGATCGAATCAAATTTTGAATCTTAAATCTTTAAATTACATAAAATGAACAACTTACTTATTTTACTCCAGGCTGCTGAGCAAGCCGCAGAACAAGCTCCGACCTTCATGCAAAAGTATGGTAGCCTGTTTTTCATCATTCTCCTCATCGTCGTTTTCTGGTTGTTCTTCATCCGTCCTCAGTCGAAGAAGGCTAAGGAAGAACAGAAATACCGCGACAGCCTGCAAAAAGGCGACAAAGTGGTCACCATCGGCGGTTTCCACGGCAAGGTGGTCGAAGTGAAGGACACCACCGTTGTCATCTCTCTCGCTCCCAACACGGAAGTGGAAGTGGAGAAGAGCGCATTGGTTCAGAGCGCCAGCCGCGTTGGCCAAGCCTAATCTAATCATCGGAGCGGTTTGACATGACGGACGAGTTGAATCGTATCAAACAGAAGGTGGAACGCACCAACAAGCATTCCGCCTTCACTTTTCTCATTTTTTTGGTCATCTCCACCGCAGCGTGGTTTTTGGTCAAATTGTCGGAGAACTATGTCACCCAGACCACCTTCCGATTGCAGATGGAGGAAGTGCAGGCCGACAAATGGATTTCGTCGGATGAGCAATCTGTAAAGATGTCGCTCAACATCGACGGCTTCCATACCTTGAGATACAAGATGATTCGCGACCGCGTCGTCACCATTCCCTTGAACGAGGTGTCGTATCGCCTCGAAAATGGCAATACCTATTCTTTCAGTAGCCAATATGTGGCTGAGAAAGTAGCTGAGAAGCTTAATATCAACGCGTCTGACATCACCATGAACGACGCGAAGATCTATTTCACTTTGGATGCATTGAAGTCGAAGGTGGTACCTGTCGTCCTGCAGTCCAATGTCACGACGGCGCGGCAATACGACATCTATGGCATCCCCACACTTGATCCTTCGTCAGTAACGGTTTACGGACCGCAAGAGGTCATTGATACCATCAAGACGGTCAGGACCGAACCCCTGATCATGAACAATGTGAGTCAGAATTTCAATGCCACTTTGCCTCTTGACCTGCTTGGTGGTCGTATTCATTCTAATGTGAAGGAGGTGAAAGCCGAGGTGCAAGTGGAAAAATTCACCGAGATGGATGTCGAAGTGCCCATCAAGATGACCGACAGCCTGAAGATGCGTTTCTTCCCCGAGACGATGACGGTGAAGTGCCTCGTGGCCATGCGCGACTACGCCTCCATCACCCCTGAGAATTTTGTGGTAGCAGTCGACAAGCAGCAACTGAAGGCTATGCAACCTCTGCTTGATGTCAGGCTTGCTTCGTGGCCGCCCACTGTCCAAATCCTCAGTACCCGCCCCGACAAGGTGGAATATCTCATTGTGCAATGAAGAAAGTCGCCATCACCGGCAACATCGGCAGCGGCAAGTCGTGGGTGTGCGAGTTGTTCAAGCAGCATTTGGGTATCCCTGTCTACAGCAGCGACAATGCAGCCAAGCAGATGTATTTCCTGCCTGATGTGCGTCAACAATTGGTGAAACGCTTTGGTGACGCATTTTATCTTTCTGATACGGAACTGAATAAACTGAATAGAAAGTACATCGCCGACTTGATTTTCCATGATGAAAAAGCCCAAGCCGACTTGGAAGGCATACTTTATCCCGCCTTGTTCGTCGATTTTGAGCAGTGGATGGAAAAACAAGACGCGCCATACGTCCTGTTTGAATCGGCATTGGTTTTTGAGAAGCGTTTGGAAAAGCGGTTTGACGCCATCGTGATGGTGTCGGCATCGGAAGCCACTCGCCTCCGGCGCGCCATGGAGCGCGACCATTGCGATGAGGCCACCGTCAGGGCACGCATGGCCAAACAATGGCCCGAAGAAGGCAAGCGTCTGCTTGCCGATTTCGTCATTTGGCATGAAAACGATGACGAAGACGATGCCTTGATGAGACAAATCATCTCAGTGCACAAGTTTTGCGGAATAAATCCGCAATGATGGTAACTTTTTTCTTGTTGGTAAGGTTTTTCTTTGTATCTTTGTGCCAACTCATAAAGTATAAGTACAAGATTTATAGATATGGAGAAAGTATTGCTTTTAGGCGATGAGGCCATTGCACAGGGCTTCATCGACGCTGGCGGCTCGGCCATCAACAGCTACCCGGGCACGCCTTCAACCCAAATCACAGAGTATGTCATCAACTCGAAGCAAGCCAAAGAACTCGGCGTGATCGCCAACTGGTGCGCAAACGAGAAGACGGCCCTCGAAGCCTCCATCGGCGTGGCTTACGCTGGCAAACGTGCCATGACCTGCATGAAGCACGTGGGTCTTAACGTCTGCGGCGACCCCTTCATGAATGCTGCCATCATCGGCACGAAGGGCGTCCTTATCGTGGTGGCCGACGACCCGAGCATGTTCTCGTCGCAGGACGAACAGGACAGCCGCTTCTATGGTCATTGGGCCATGATCCCCATGCTGGAGCCTTCCAACCAACAGGAAGCCTACGACATGGTACATTACGGCTATGACCTGAGTGAGAAACTCGGCACGCCGGTGCTCTACCGCATCCCGACCCGTCTGGCCCACAGCCGCGCTGGTGTGGTGCGCAAGCCCGTCCGTCCGCAAAACGAGCTCACCGAGCCTGCCGATGCCAAGTCATTTGTGCTGCTGCCGGCCAACGCCAAGCGCCTCTATCGCGACTTGATTGACAAGCAACCTGCCTTCGAAGAGGCTTCAGCCACTTCGGGCTTCAACAAGTATTTCGATGGTCCCAAGAAGAATATCGGTATCATTACCACGGGTATTGCCTATAACTACCTGATGGAGAACTTCCCCGATGGCAAGTGCCCGTATCCTGTTGTCAAGGTGACGCAATATCCGTTGCCTTACGATATGATTAACAAGCTCTACGACGAGTGCGACGAGATCCTCGTCCTCGAAGACGGTCAGCCGTTTGTTGAAGAGCATATCAAGGGCTTCCTCGGCAAGGGTAAGAATGTCATGGGTCGTCTCGATGAGACTATCCGCCGCGATGGTGAATTGAACGCCGAAAAGGTCGCTAAGGCTCTCGGCATGGATGTGCCGGTGATGTATAAGGTGCCGGAAGTGGTCACCAACCGTCCGCCCGCGCTCTGCCAGGGCTGCCCGCACGTCGACAGCTACAATGCCTTGAACGCTGTCATGGCCAACCATAAGGGTGGCAAGGTGTTCGGCGATATCGGCTGCTACACCTTGGGCTTCAACATGGGTGCCATCAACACCACCGTGTGCATGGGCGCCTCCATCACCATGGCCAAGGGCGCCAGCGAGGTGGGCATCTTCCCGAGCGTGGCCGTCATCGGCGACGGTACCTTCGGTCACAGCGGCTTGACAGGCCTTATGGACTGCGTCAACGAGAAGGCCAACGTCGTGGTCATGATCCTCGACAATGACATCACCGCCATGACGGGTGGCCAGCCTTCGTCGGCACACAACAAGATTCGCCGCATCTGCGAAGGCCTCGGCGTGGAGCCGGAGCACATCCGCGACATCATCCCGTTGCCCAAGAACCACGAAGAGAACGTGAAGATCATCGAAGAAGAGGTCAACTACAACGGCGTGTCCGTCATCATCCCGCACCGCACCTGCATCGTGGAACTCAAAAAGCATATGAAGAAGTGATGGGATTGGCCTGCGGCCAAGAAATCTGAAGAAAATCGATATAAAAATCAATCAGGATTAGCAATGGAGATTTTTGATGGATTTTGAACATTTTTGAAAGATTTCTTGCGGAGCAATCCCATAAAACAATTGTTAAACAGCAAAAACTTAAGCAAATGAAAAAAGATATAGTATTATGCGGCGTGGGTGGCGACGGTATCGTTTCGGTGGCCAAGATTATCTCTGATGCCGCTCTGAATATGGGCATGAACCTGAAACAGTCCGAGATCCACGGCATGTCGCAGCGTGGCGGCTCGGTGTTCTCGCACCTCCGTATCTCCGACAATGAGATCTTTGCCGATGTCATCCCGGAAGGTCAGGCCGACATCATCCTCTCATCCGAGCCTATGGAAGCCCTGCGTTATCTGCCTTGGCTGAGCAAGGAAGGTTGGGTCATCACCAACAATGACCCCTTCATCAACATCAGCAATTATCCCGACATGGAAAAGGTCAACGCTGAGTTGGGTAAGCTTGAGCATGTCGTTTCCTTCAACGCCAACGAGATTGCCAAGCAGCTGAAGGCCCGTTCCAACATGGTGCTTCTGGGTGCCACGGTGCCTTATCTCGGCATCTCCATGGAGAAGGTCGAGGAGGCCATCGCCCACATCTTCGGCAAGAAAGGCCAAGAGGTCGTCGACCTTAACATTCAGGCCGTGCGTGCTGGTTACGCCCAGGCCACGAAATAATCTGTTGTAGAGACGCAATGCTTGCGTCTCCAAAAAAAGAAAAATGCCCGATTGGTTTTCCAGTCGGGCATTTTATTATTGGGATTGCCTTCGGCAAGAAATCGAAGGAAATCGATATAAAACCAGATTTTCTAGGATTTCTTTATGAAGCAATTCTTTTGTTTTTTCAAGAAAAGGATAAAGAGAACCAAACCCAACACAGTGATAGCTGCGCCAATGCCGTATCCGACAGGACGGGGCAGGATAGAGCCGAGTCCACCATCGGCTGCCTTGGCCACGAAGAGGAAACAACCCGTCACCATGGTCATGAAGAGGGCAGGGATGAGGGTGATGAGATACCATAGCTTGCCTTTGTTCTTGGCCAAGTATACGGAAATAGCCCAAAGTGTCACTGTGGCCAGCACTTGATTGGCCCAAGCAAAGTAACGCCAGATGACCTGGAAGCCTTTGGCATCGGATATGCTGTAGACCAGGATTGCAGCAGTGACAACAAACATCGGGACTGCCACAATCAGGCGGTTCTTGATGGGCTTTTGGTCATAGTGCATAAAGTCAGCGATGATGAGTCGCGCCGAACGCAGTGCCGTATCACCCGAGGTGACGGCAGCGCTGATGACACCCAAGATGGTGATGGTGGCGATGACGGGCGTGAACCACGTGTTGGCGATGACGCCCACGATGGCGGCACCGCTCTTGCCTGTCACATCGACGACGCTGTTGGGACCAAAGAAATAGGCGGCGGCAGCAGCCCAAATCAAAGCCACGACACCTTCAGTGATCATGGCACCGTAGAAGATGGGGCGGCCTTGTTTCTCATTCACCATGCAACGCGCCATCAGCGGTGATTGCGTGGCATGGAAGCCGGAGATGGCACCACAGGCAATGCTGATGAACATCATCGGGAAGATGGGGTTGTTGGTCGCGTCAGGATGGCGATTCTGCATGCCACTCCACAACTCAGGAATCTCAGGCTTGTAGATGAGGAAAGCCACAAAGATGGCCACAGCCATGCCTAACAGCAGGATGCCGAAGATGGGATAAATCTTGCCGATAAGCTTGTCGATGGGCAATAAGGTGGCGATCAGATAATAAACCAAGATGATGATAATCCAGATGTAAGGGTTCCAGCCTTGCGTGAAGTTGGCGTTCAGCAGCGTGGCAGGGGTGTTGACGAACACTACGCCGACCAAAATCATCAGAATGATGGTGAAGGCACGCATGATTTGTTTGGCGCCGTTGCCCAAGTAGGTGCCATGGATTTCGGGCAGGCTTGCCCCCTTGTCGCGCAACGAGATCATGCCAGCGAGGTAATCGTGGACGGCACCAGCAAAGATGCTACCAAATACAATCCAAAGGAAGGATGCCGTGCCGAACTGTGCGCCCATGATAGCACCGATGATGGGTCCGACGCCTGCGATGTTCAAAAACTGAATCAAGAAGATGCGCCAAGGCTTCATCGGAACATAGTCGACACCGTCGGCCATGGTCGTGGCAGGAGTGGGGCGTTGCGGGTCGATGCCGAAGACCTTCTCGACAAGCTTTCCGTATACAAAATAGCCGAGAATGAGGACGGCCAAAGCGATAAAGAAAGTAATCATAGATGGATAAGTTTAATGGCGCAAAATTACAGTTTTTGAAAGACAAAATACATTGTCGGGCTCAAAAATAAAAACAAAAAAACGGCCTGAAAAACTCCAGACCGTTTGGTTTAGCGTATGAAAAGAATCAATCGTCGAAATCAACGACATTGAATCTTTTGTCGAATTCAATTTCGAGGCCGTTGCTCAACTCAATGTCCCAACCATTGTTGTCTTTGGCAATCTTCGTGATGGATTGGCCTCCGTCGATACGGTTCACATAATTGCTGATTTCGGCAGGAACCAACGCAGCGGGCACCGTCGTGGAAAGGGAAGCGTGGCGGCAGTCCACCTCATCCCATTCGAGTTTGCCGAACAAATTGCCGTCAAAGCCAATTTGGGTGTAGTCGCTGAGGGTTACGTCGCAGTCGAGACCATCCTTTATGTTAGCAATCACTTCTGTATCAGGGAAATAAGTCTTAACAAAAGAGTCGATAACCTGTGCTTTTTTGTCACTATTGCACGAAGTGTTGGTCAAGGCGAAACCGATGAACAGGACTAAATAGACTATTTTTTTCATGGTTGCTTCTGATTAGTCGTCGATTTCCAATATTTTGAAATTGCTGTTGAACTTCAGCTCAAGGCCGTTGTTCAGCTCAATCTCCCAACTTCTGAAATTCTTTTCCAGTTTTTTGATGATGGTGTTCGGGAAATTGGTGGTCACGTAGGCTGTGATTTGCTCGGGAACAAGTGTGGCGGGCACGGCAGTGAAGGTTGTGGAGTGCTCGCAGTCGACTTTTTTCCATTCGTTGTTGCGACGGAACTCGATTTTGGTGTAGTCGTTCAACACGACGTCGATGTCATCATCGTCAGGCATCACCATTTGGACAGTGGCATTGGGGAAGTGTTGTGTCACAAATTGGGTGATGGCAGGATTGGCGTTAGTGTTTTGTGCCATTGCTGAGGAAAAGCCAAAGCAAATGATGGCAATGAAAGCGAAAATAAGCTTTTTCATATTTGAAAAGATTTTAGTTAGTAATCTGGTGATTAAAAATAAAGTCGCAATAAATGTGCCAGTTTATTCCTTTTTGCCTCCGAACTCCATCAAATATGCCTTTAGGAATGCGTCGATGTTTCCATCCATAACGCTCTGTACATCAGAGGTCTGGTAGTTGGTGCGGTGGTCCTTCACGCGGCGGTCGTCGAAGACGTAGGAGCGGATTTGTGAACCCCATTCGATCTTCAGTTTGCCCGCCTCGATCTTGTTCTGCTCTTCCATGCGGTGGCGCATCTCACGGTCGTAGAGTTGCGACTTCAAGAGGCGCAAGGCGTTCTCGCGGTTCTTGGGTTGGTCACGGGTTTCGGTGTTTTCGATGAGGATCTCCTCTTCCTCGCCCGTGTAGGGGTCCTTGTATTGGTAGCGCAGACGCACGCCCGACTCCACCTTGTTCACATTCTGTCCACCGGCACCGCCACTGCGGAAGGTGTCCCACGACAGGCGCGACTGCTCAATGACGATTTCGATGGTGTCGTCGACGAGCGGGGTGACAAACACCGAGGCGAACGAAGTCATGCGCTTGCCTTGGGCGTTGTAAGGGCTGACGCGTACCAGACGGTGAACGCCGTTCTCGCCTTTTAGGTAGCCGTAGGCATAGTCGCCTTCGATTTTCATGGTCACCTGCTTGATGCCGGCATCGTCGGCTTCCAAAAGGTTGGAGATGGTGAGTTTGTATTTGTGGTTTTCGGCATAACGCATGTACATGCGCATGAGCATCTGTGCCCAGTCTTGGGCCTCGGTGCCGCCTGCGCCCGCGTTGATCTTCAGCACGGCGCTCATGGGGTCGGCCTCTTCGCGCAGCATGTTCTTGAACTCCAGGTTCTCCACGATTTGGAGGGTGGCGTTGTATTGCTCATCCACTTCCTCCTCGGTGGCCTCGCCTTCTTTGGCAAAGTCGAAGAGCACGGTAAGGTCGTTGCCGGCATCTTCGGCTTCCTTGTAGCCGTTGAGCCAGCCCTTCACCTCACGCACCTTCTTCATGGTGGCTTCGGCGGCCTTGGGGTCGGCCCAGAACTGCGGGTCTTGCGTCTTTTCGTCTAATTCCTGTGCTTCGATAGTACGTCTGTCGACGTCAAAGATACCTCCTCAAGGCATCAATCCTCTTACATAAGTCTTTAAGTTGGTCAGCAGTGATCATAATATAATAAGGTGTTGTTTTTTGACTGCGGGACTGTGTTTTATTTGACCCTGGCCACTGACTCTGACCCTGACCTCTTTATAGAAGTAAAAGTGGTCATGGTCATGGTCAGGGGTAATGGTCCCCGCCCTGTAGCCTTTTGGCTTTATTGTTTAATTTCGGGCTGCAAAGGTAGTAATTTTATGGAGAATTTGTATTTTTGCCCTGATTAAAAGCTTATCCTATGAAAAGACATTTCCTTTTGTTATTGTTGATGGTCTTTGGCGTTTTAGGACTGAATGCCCAGACCTTTACCTATGGCGACTTAAACTATGAAGTCAACTACGGCGGGACTTCCGTCACCGTGTTGGATCATGTCGACGGCACCGATGCCACGGGCACCTTGACCATCCCCGATCATGTGGTTTATGGTGGAAATACATACGCTGTCACCATTATTGACAGCTATGCTTTTAGCTATTGCAGGGGACTGGAAGGCACTTTGATTCTCCCTAGCACCCTTGAGGAAATCGGTGACGATGCCTTTGTTTACTGTGGTTTTACTGGTGTCGTGAACATTCCTGCTTCGGTGGAATGGATTGGCTACACGCCTTTCTATGGCTGTGATGGCATCGAGGGCTTTGTGGTGGACCCCGCCAACGAGGATTACGACTCGCGTGACAACTGCAATGCTGTTATCTCGTCTTATAGTAATGAGCTGAAATTCGGATGCAAGAATTCAACCATTCCCAATGGGGTTGAATCCATTGCCGAGGATGCATTTAGCCATATCGGCGGCCTGACTTCCATCACCATCCCCAGCACGGTGACTGAAATTGGCGGCTGGTCGTTTTGGTTCACTGGCTTGACGAGTATTACCATTCCCAACGCGGTGACTTACATTGGCACAAACCCGTTTGGTGGTTGCACTGAACTGGAAGAAATCGTTGTAGAGGACGGTAATCCCGTCTTCGATTCCCGAAATGGTTGCAACGCTATCATCAGGACAAGCACTAACGAACTGCTTGCCGGCTGCCAAAACACGGTAATCCCTGATGACGTGACCCGTATCGGCAACTACGCATTCTATTATTGCAGCACACTCACAGGCGAGTTGGTGATTCCTGAACAGATCACTTCTATTGGACATTATGCCTATGAAAAATGTACAGGTCTGACGGGCTCTTTGGTCATCCCAAATACCGTCGTTTATCTTGGCGAATCTGCTTTTGCGAATTGCACAGGTTTCGATGGTACCTTGACCTTGAGCGAAAACTTGACTTACATAGGTGGATGGACTTTTGAGGAATGCGCAGGCTTCACCGGCTCCTTGGTGATACCTGATTTGGTGACAGAAATTGGTTCAAGTGCGTTTGAAGGCTGCCATGGTTTCGACGGCAAACTGACGCTTCCCAAGGGCTTGAATTATGTTGGTAGCTTTGCTTTTGCAAGTTGTTCGGGCTTCACAGAGGCGGTAGTTTGGGCTGAGACGCCCCCAGCACTTGACATGTATCCCTTTGGCGGCTTTGGCTGTACCACCCTCATGGTACCTTGCGGATGCGTTTCAGTGTATGAGAACTCTGACTGGAGCGAGCAGTTCACCAACATCGTTGATGATTGCACGGCTGTTTCTGAAAACGGTGACAACAGTATTTCGGTTTATCCCAATCCAACACATGGCATGGTGAGAATCGAAGCAGAAGGCATCAATAACATTTGCATTTTCAATCTTTTGGGCGAAAAGGTGTTTGAAAGCGTGGTCTCTGGCAGTGCCTATGAATTCGATTTCGGCGGTTTTGAAAAAGGCCTTTATGTGATCAGAATAGAAACCGCAGAAGGTTTTTCGACAGAAATTGTCACCGTGATGTAATAATTCCTTTCCCTTGTTGTCTAACATGATGAACGTTGCAACGAATGACGCATTATGAACAACGACAAGGAACATCAGTTTGAACTTTTGGTGCGGCAGCACAAGCGGACCATCTACACGGTGTGCTACATGTTCTCGCGCAACAAGTCGCGCTTAATACGGCCATTAACCAGGATAAGAAGGGACGCCGCCGCATCGAGACCGTGCCGCTGACGGTGGATATCGACCCTTACGAGGCCGACGACCCCAAGACGCAGCAAATCCGCGAACTCTACGACCGCATCTCGCGCCTCGACCTCATCGACCGAAGCCTCATCCTGCTTTGGCTCGAAGGCATCAGGCCATCATCGGCATCACGCCGAACAATGTGGGTGTGAGGCTAGCACGCATTAAGGACAAACTGGTGAAAATGTCGAAAAACGAATGAAAGGGAATCATCATGGAAAACAACGAAAACAATAACCTCTCCGAACTGGACCAGCTGAAGGCGCAATACGAAACGCTGAAACATCAGTTCGACCAACAGGAAATCATCAATGATAGGCTGATGAAGTCATCCATCAAGCATAGCACCGATTTTTACAAGCGCTACCGATGGCTGCAAGTCGTGCTATACCCGTTGGCGGCATTTTTCGGATGCTTGATCATCACCTGGGGTTTGGGCAATCATCTTTCAGCGAAGGTGTTTTGGGTGGCTTTCTGCGCGATTTGTTTGGTCATAGAGTTGCTTCTTACTAGAAAATTGCAACTTAAGACCCTTGAAAACGATGATTTGCTGACCTTGTCAAATCAAGCTAGAGGTTTTAAAAGACTCTTCGCCACCTTTACGATTCTCAACTATTCCACTGGGCTCGTTCTGGTTTTGGGTGTGCTTTTGGGTTGGATAGGAAATGGAGGGCCGAATTTAGGCACGGTCATGGTTGTTTTTTGCATCGCGATTGTAATCTTTGTTCTTGTTGGAATCGCTGAAATCCGCTATAAGACCAAGCCTTGCGACGATATTATCCATCAAATAGAAGCCGCTGATACCTCTTGTGACAAGAAACCAAGATTGGATCCAAAGCAAAAGTGGTCCTTCATCGCCATGATAGTGGTGTTTCTGGGCTTCGACATCTGGGGTGGTTATCTGATCGCTAAACATCTGAAAATAGTGGGTGATACCATTCACTACGAACGGGCAGAAGGTGATCTGTCCACAAAGGGTAGCCTCGAAATTTGGGAGGTTTATAATTGGATTAGTGTTCCAGATAAGGAGCTTTTTCTTGAAACAACCTTGGTGGAAGACAATGATTCTTTGGTGTATAGATGGTCGGCTGATACTACCGATCTTATGCTTTACACCTTGAAAAAGACGACGGAAGTCGGTCCTGCCATCAGTTCGGCGGTACTGGGTGGGAAGCCTTTGGTCAAACGACTGGATACTGGACCCTATAAAGAAGGAACCTTCACAGCCATCATTCTCGAGTTGATGCCTGAAGCCACGATTATGTTCAAACGAATGACCGAAGAGGCGCTACTACAGCCTCAACCTGTCAATATAGCAGTCGTTATTGACGGCTTGGTTTATCAAGATTGGCGCATCGCTAATGCTGTTTCAAGTGCTTTCTTTATCAACGCCAATCCCAATTGGTCGAAAGAAGAAGTGGAGGCCTTCTGCGAGCAATTGATAAAGCAGTAAATATAAAAAATCATGCATATCATCGAATTCTACAAATCATCAACTATGAAAAAAGTTATTATTATTGTTTTGGTACTAGTCGTTGGCTTCGCCTTCGAATCTCATGCACAAATTCTGTATCGCATTTCTGGCAATGGCCTTGAAACACCTAGCTATATTGTCGGCACTTACCATTTAGCGCCTGCTTCGTTCGCTGATAGCATTCCAGGTATGCGTCAGGCCATAGAAGAAACTACTCAAGTATGTGGTGAATTGGATATGATGGATGTTTTCAAACCTGAGAATGCCGCAAGCATGTTGCAGTCGCAGATGTTGCCAGAAGGGGTCACACTGTCCTCGCTACTCACTACCGAACAGCGTACGCGCCTGAATGCTTTGTTGCTTGAGGTATTGGGCACGAATCTGGATGATGAGGCTTATGCCGCTCAAGTGGAAAAGATGAAGCCTGTAGTTCTCTCCACAACGCTCTCCCTGGCAGCCTACATGAAGAAGACACAGTCATTCAATCCCATGGAACTGCTTGACAGCTATTTTCAGATGCTTGCCTTGCAGAACAGCAAAAGCGTCAAGGGGTTTGAAACCGTTGACTTCCAGATGGGAGTGCTTTACGGAGCAGAACTGCCAAAGCAGGTGGAAGACCTTATGTGTATGGTGGACCACTTTGAAGAGAGCACAAAATTGGTCGATCGGATCACGGATGCCTATTTTTCGCAAGATCTTCAAAGTTTAGAAGCGGTATTAGAGGAAGAGCTTGATGGTGAATGTGGTGGCTCCCCAGAGGATGAGGCTACCTTGATTGATAATCGTAACCGCAACTGGATCAAAATGATGCCTGGAATTATGGCAGAGCAGCCAACCCTCTTTGCCGTCGGCGCCGGACACCTCTGTGGGGAGCAAGGTGTACTGAAACTTCTCGAAGGATTAGGCTATGTTGTCGAAGGCGTTAAATAAAGGGAAAGAAAAAAATCGAAAAAACTCTCTTTTTTCTTGACAGTATCGAAAAAAGCCGTACTTTTGCAGTGTCTTAATAAACTAATACACTAAAACAAAATCGATACACAAAACAATCAATTATTTCATTCAGAAGGCAATAATACGGTTTCACCTTCGTTAAACATTCAATTAAACAGGAGTTTTTCACTTTTTACATTTACAACTATGAACAAACGTGTTTTTATCCTTTTCGCACTCTTTGGGTGCTTCATCATGCCAGCTTTGGCACAGAATAAAGTGACTGGCACCATCGTCGAGGAAGCCAACGGCAAAGTGATTCCCTTTGTCAATGTGGGTCTGTTCCGACAGGCCGACAGCGTCTTCGTGAGCGGTGCCGCCTCCGACGACAAAGGTCGTTTTGAACTTTTGGCACCTAACGGCGACTATCGTTTGGCGGTTTCGGCCATCGGCTTCCAGACCTACGAGCAGATGCTCACTGTGAAGGGCAACCAAGACCTCGGTAAGTTGAAACTCTCGGAAGGTTCCACTAAGCTTGGCGAGGTGGTTGTCGCCGAAAAGCGTCCTTTGTTCGCTGTGGAAGGGGAGAAGACCATGTATAATGTGGCCGAAGACCCGAGCATCCAGACGGGAACGGCCTCCGATGCCTTGCAGAACGCGCCTGGTGTGGAGGTCGATGTGGAAGGCAACATCACCCTGCGTGGCACTTCAAGTGTGGAGGTGTGGATCAACGACAAGCCCTCGCACATGACGGCAGAGAACCTCAAGACCTACATTCAGACCATGCCCGCCAACAGCATCGACCGCGTGGAGGTCATCACCAACCCCTCGGCTCGCTACGGCTCCAAGGCCGACGGCATCATCAACATCGTCACCAACGCCAAGATTCAAAAGAATGAGTTCTTCAGCTTCGGCGTGAATGGCTCCACAAGGCCGTCGGTAACGCCTTGGATGTCATACGTTTGGTCGAATGACAAGCTGACGTTCAACGCCTATATCAATGGTGGCTATTCCATTTGGAAAGGCAACAGCTATAGTGACCAGTCGCTGTTTACGCAGGAACATCTTTTGGCCAGCCACGAAATTGACACTTCGACTTACAACAGCAAAGACTTCAATACGGGTGGCTACTTCAGTCTTGATTATGAAATAGATACGGCAAACAGCATCAATGTTTGGCTCAGCGGTTGGCCCAATTGGGGCAAAAACACCAACAGCATGTCGGTGTTCCGCGAAGAATTTATCCCCGACTCTTTGACGACTGATTTTGCCGAAAGCAGCAATGCTTGGAACCGCAATTACTTTGCCAACGGTGGCCTGTATTATCGCCACAAGTTCGACGACAAAGGCCACAACCTTTCGGTGAGTGTGAACGCAATGGGTTGGGGCGGTGGCAACGGCGGCACGATTACGAGGGCGTTTACCCAACCTTACGAATATAAAAAGGTGATGCAACAAGAGAGCAACTATAGCTCGTTTGGTGCGGAAGGCGAAATCATCTACAACCGCCCCTATTCCGAAAACGGCGAGATTGCGGTGGGCTACACCGTGGGCATCGATCCTGAAAAACGATACCTCATCACCGACACCGTGACCAATCCCTACGGCGACGAGGACGCTTGGAATTGGGACAACGACATTTATCGTTCCTACAAGGCCAACTTCAGCACGCTGAACAACGAGGCTTTCGTTACCGTGCAGCACAAGTTTGGCGGTTTCACGGTGAAGCCGGGCATCCGTTTCGTCAGCGAGTTGGTGAGCGGAGCTTATCCCGACTCGTCGCAATACAATTTCAAGAAGCATTTCTTCAGTGTCCGTCCCTCGATACACTTATCGTATCGCACCAAGTCGATGCATAACTTCAAGTTGAGCTACACGCGCCGCATTGCCGCGCCCGAAGCGGAGCAATTGAGCGCCTTCCCGATGTATCACGAGGACAACTACAGCAGCGGCAATCCCGACTTGGAGCGTATTTATACCAACTCAATTGAAGCCGGTTGGACCAAATATTGGACGAGTTTCGGTTCGGTGGGCTTGTCGGCCTACTATCGCGGCAAGTCAAACGAAGTCAATACGATAACGATTTCTTCCGACAGCACTATGTATTGGCTTTATGGTCGTCCGGTGTCGTACAGTTATCCCGTCAATGTGGGTAAGAGCTACAGCACAGGCTTGGAAGCCAATGTGATGTATCGTCCAAATGGTTTCTTCAATGTGCGCTTCTATGCCAACCTTTATGATTCCTACATTTCTACGGAATATAATGGAATGCCCTATAAATCAGACATGTGGTCTTACAGTTTCCGCCTGAACATGTGGGCCAAGCTGTGGAATAAGTTGGAAGTGACAGCTTCGGGCTATTACAGCTCGCCTACGCAGTCGCTGTTTAGCGAGCGTCACGCCCGCTATGGCATCAATGCCGGCCTTCGTGCCGACTTCTTCGACCGCAAGCTGTCGGTCTTCGTCAACGCCAACGATATTTTCAACTGGAACAGTTGGGGCCAGTCGAGTAGCAGCCCGTATGTGGTTTCCACTTCCAATTCGAAGTACAACAGCCGTAGCGTCTCGGTCGGCGTGACCTTCCGTTTCGGCAAGATGGAGCTTGAGCAACGCGCCCGCCAAGGTGCCGACGACTCGCAAGGCGCACCACAAGGCATGGGTGGAATGTAAGGCGAAGGTCCCTGAGCCCTGAGCCAGCCGAAGGGTCGAAGGGCCGATCTTAATTAAGGAATTACCATCTTTTGCGTTCTGATGGTGCTCCCATCGTTAAGACGCAGGACATAAATGCCTGGTGACAGGGTAGAGACGGTGTGCACACCGTCTCTATTGTTTATGGTCTCTGACCAAACGGTTCTTCCTGTCATATCCACCATCTGAAGAGACGCGCCATGGCACGTTTCTACATCGTTGATAATGATTTCTCCATTCGCATAATACGCAAAAGTCCCTGAGTCTGTCGAAGGGCCGTCTTCTTCAATGCCATAATGCGGGTCAAACACCAGTTTGAAGCGAGAGGCATAGTCGTCGGCGTTGGCTGAGAAGTTGTAGTTAGGCGTTGCCAGCAGATCGATGTTTGCACCAGTCATGTTATCAATGAGATGCAGATAGCTGAGGTCGGGTTTGTCGATATCGAAATGTAGGGTATAGTTGCCGTTTTCCTCGGCTTTGAACTTAAGGGGTTGCACATCGACGCTGTCGATGCTAAGGATGGCCAAGTCCTTGTTGTCATGCGTGAAATACACCCTTGGTGCTTTCTCAAAAATGCTGAATTTGGCCAGATCGTCGCCTTCGTTGAAGCTTAAGAGGGCTTGGTCGAGCACTGATGCGGGTGCATTGCTCTTAGCCGCCGTGATTTCTATATACCCCTGAAAACTTAAGTATTGGAAAAATGGCATGTAGCTGAACAATACTTCGTTGTCGTCCAAACCGTTCGAATTAAGTATGAGGCCTGAACAAGGTGCTATGCTCTTGGTCGCGGAGTTAGGCACAGCAATTAAGGAATTGCTTTCGTCGCTTAAAACATAATAGCTTCTGTTTAGGTAGGCATTGCAAGGCAAAGGGTTGCCTATGAAATTACATCCAGCATAGGCTCCATTTCCAGCATGATAGGAGAGGTCGCATTCGGCACTATAGCCTATAGTCGTTCCTTCAAATAGTAAAGTCGTGTCTAAAGCGTTGGCATACAAGTAACTCTTTCCGTTTTCAATGGCGAATGGGTTCTCTTTGTAGTTGATCCAATCTACTGTGTTTTCGTCAAATGAATACAGCGCGTATCCTGTTTCGGGATCGGTAAGGAATCCGTTTTCCGTTGAAGGAATGACGTCTTCATGAACAGGTGAGGCGATGAGGTCCCAAAGATGGTTGTCTTCGTCGTAGGCGTTGATGTTCTTTTTGATGGTAACCTGTAGAGGTTCCATGTAGACCAGTTGGGCCTTGTCTTCGAGGATAAAGTCGTTGTCGCCCCAATGGATGGCAGTATTGACGATTAGCGTCTTTCCTGCAAGGACGGTAAGCGTGTAATTGTTTGAATTATTTAGGGTTCCAATGCTTACATCTTCGTCAACGATGACATCGGCTGAGATAGTTGCCTCATCAAACATTCCAGTGGGTTTCAGTCCATCAAGCCAATTGTCCTCATTTGACCAAAGTTGGTCGCCAGCCGTTCCCAAAAAGGTCTGGGCTTGGGCAAAAACGGTCGCGGTGAAAAGAAACACCGCCAAAAAAACAGCGCGATGGAGCGTGGTAAATCTACTTTTTTTCATTTCAAATTCTGTTTTTCGTTCAAAAAACGGTCCGTATTTCGACTCCAAAAATAGGGAAATTTGGCCTAACATGTGGTCAAAAATCCATTTTTCGCCACAAAAAAGGCCGATTTTCGCCACAAATAGCCGATTTTCGCCACATTTGGCCCGTATTCGGCACATTTTCCCCGCGACATGGCACGATGCTGTACTTTTGCGACGTTTTAATCAAAACCGAAATCGAATTTTAATTTAATCGAAACACAAATGAAAATAATTGGAACTGGAAGCGCGTTGCCGTCCCTCACCGTCACCAACGATGACTTGGCGACTTTCTTGGACACCAACGACACTTGGATTTCGACCAGAACGGGTATCCAAGCCCGCCATCTTTTATCTACCGAAGATCTGTATGACTTGGCTGTTGAGGCCGGCACTAAGGCCATCAACGCCTCGGGCTTGCGTCCCGACCAGATCGATTTTCTGTTGGTCTCGAATGTGGCCAACCGCCACATCACCCCTGGATTAAGTTGCATCGTTCAAAAACGTCTTGGCCTCAACTGCGCCGGCCTCGACATCAACGTGGCTTGCGCTGGCTTTGTCAACGCATTGATGCTTGCCGATGGCATGATGAAAGCCGGTCACGCGAAGAACATATTGATATTGTGTGCAGAAGAGCCCACCAAATACTGCAACTGGCATGAGCGTGACTGTAGCGTGTTGTTCGGCGATGGTGCTGGTGCCGTGGTGCTTACTGCCGGCAATGCTTTTAAAGACGTGAAGCTCACCATGATCAGCGACCGCGATGTGCTTTATTATGAGCGCGGCATGGAGACGACGCCTTTCGAGCAGCACTACGTCAAAGGCCAGCCTTTGGTGATGAAGGGCAAGGAATTGTTCAAGACCGCTGTCACCGAATCGGCTAAGGATATCCAGAATGTGTTGGACTACAACCATTTGACCCATGAGGACATCACCTGGTTCTTGTTGCATCAGGCCAATAAGCGCATCATTGAGGGCATCCGCAATATCATCGGAGGTCCCGAATCGAAATATCCTACCGTCATCGAGAAGTACGGCAACACCTCATCGGCCAGCATCCCGATTATGTTGGATGAAATGCTGAGAGCCGGCAAGATTAAGGAAGGTGACAAGATTATCATGAGTGCCTTTGGCGCTGGTTTCGTCTCCGCCGCCTGCTTGTGGGAATGGGAATTTTAATGAATGTGAGACCCCAAGCCTTTGTCGTCATCGCGGACTCGATCCGCGATCTCCTGAAGCAAAAAAGTCTCCCTTCTTGCTTAGGAGATGGCGGATGTTCCTCCGCCATGACGCAATAGGCTGAAAGACTCACTCCAAGGTTTAATGAATAAAAGAACAAATGATATATGGAAAATAGAAGAGTAGTGATCACCGGCATGGGTGCCGTTTCGCCGATTGGCAACGACCTGCCGTCGATATGGGATAACCTGATGAAGGGCTATTGCGGCATTGACTTCATCAAATCGTTTGATACCACCGACCTTCCTGTGAAGATCGCTGCCGAGCTGAAGGACTTCAATCCCGAGGCTTGTGGCGTCGACAAGGGCTTTGTCAAGCGTAACGACCGTTTTGCCGTCTATACCTTGGCCGCTGCCTACCAAGCCATGAAGGACAATGAGGACATGCAGATGAGCCCCGACCGTTTGGGCGTGTATGTCGGTTCCGGCATTGGCGGGTTCGACACCATTATGAAGGGTGTCAAGACCTATTATGAAGAAGGTGCACGTTGGATTTCTCCTTTGATGATCCCGACCATGATTGGTAACCAAGCTTCAGGTAGTGTGGCTATCCGCTACAACGCCCAAGGACCTTGTGTCCCCATCGTGACGGCTTGTGCCACGGGTACCCACAGCATTGGTGAGGCTTATCGTGCCATCAAGCACGGCTATGCCGATGCTGTCATTGCGGGTGGTTCTGAAGCTGGTATCAACCCTGTCTCCATCGGTGGTTTTGCCAACTGCAAGGCTTTGACGAAGTCGGAAGACCCGAAACATGCCTCCTTGCCGTTCAACAAGAACCGCGCTGGTTTTGTCATAGCTGAAGGTTCAGGCATCGTTCTCCTTGAAGAATATGAACACGCCAAGCAACGTGGTGCCAAGATCTATGCCGAGCTTTGCGGTTACGGCAATTCATGCGATGCCTATCATAGCACGGCTCCGCGTCCTGATGGTACAACACAGAGCCTGGCCATCAAGCAAGCCCTCGAAGAAGCCCAATTCAAGGCGGGTGAGAGCCTTTACATCAACGCCCACGGTACGGGCACCCCGATGAACGACAGTGGCGAGACCCGTGCCATCAAGATTGCCATGGGAGAGGAGGAAGCTCACAAGGCCCACATCAGCTCGACCAAGTCGGAGATGGGACACGCCCTTGGTGCTGCTGGTGCCATCGAGTTGATCATCAGTGTGATGGCATTGAACAACAATATTGTTCCTCCGACCATCGGTCTGGATGAACCCGACCCCGAGTGCGACCTTGACTACACGCCTAACAACCCGCTCAAGGTAGACCTGGACATCGCCATCTCCAACTCCTTGGGCTTCGGCGGACATAATGCCTGCTTGGCGATACGTAAAATCTAATAATGCCTCTGGCTCTTGGCTACTGGCCTCTGGCAGCATCACGAAAAGTGTGAAACTGCCATAAGCCAAAGGCCAGAAGCCAGAAGCCTCAAATCTTGAAATTAGAAATCTTGAAATAATCAACAATATGAACAGAGACGAAATCAAACAGTATCTCCCGCACCGCGAGCCTATGCTCTTGGTCGACGAGATGAACCTCGACGAGAACCATGTGTGTCATTCCAAGTACCATGTGACGGGCGAGGAGTTCTTCCTGCAAGGCCATTTCCCTGGCGAACCAGTTGTGCCTGGTGTCATCCTTTGCGAAATCATGGCACAGTCGTGCGCCCTGCTGATGAAGGACGACCTCATCGGCAAGCTGACTTTCTACACAGGCATCGACAAGGTGCGTTTCAAGAACAGCGTCCGTCCTGGCGACACTGTGGAGGTGGAAGCTACTCTGACCTATCATCGTGCCAACATCTACATCTGCTCAGCAGTGCTCAGCGTGGGCGGCAAGATGTGCGTGAAGGGTGAGCTTTCCTTTGCACTGCTCCCCGACACTAGGAACAAACAGTGAATCTTGAATTTTAAATTTTAAATTTGAGATGGCTACGATTCAAGACAAGGTGAAGGCGTTTATCGCTACCAAGCTGAACGTCAGCGAGCGTGAAATCACGCCAGAGAAGAACCTTTTCAACGACTTGGGCGCCGACTCGTTGGATGTCGTGGAACTTCTCATGATTTTGGAGCACGAATTCAATGTGAAGTTCTCCGAGGATGATACGGCCAACGTCAAGACCGTCGGCGATTTGTATGATATGATTGAAAAATACCAAAAGAAAACTAAATAACAGAAAATTATGGGATTATTAGACAATAAAGTGGCTCTGATTACGGGAGCTGGTCGTGGCATCGGCAAGGCCATCGCCATGCGTTTTGCCCAAGAAGGCTGCAATATCGCCTTCACCGATATCGCTCTGAACGATGTCGTCATGGAAACAGAAAAGGAACTGCAAGCTTGTGGTGTCAAGGTGAAGGCTTACGCCTCCAATGCCGCCAACTTTGAGGAGACGCACCAGGTCGTTGACGAAATCGTCAAGGACTTCGGCCGCATCGATATTCTCGTCAACAATGCGGGTATCACCAAGGACACTGCGCTGAAACGTATGACTGAGGAACAATGGGATGCTGTCATCAACGTCAACCTCAAGTCGGTGTTCAACTTCACCAAGGCTGTGCAGCCCGTCATGTGGAAGCAGGCTGGTGGTAGCGTCATCAACATGAGCTCCGTGGTGGGTGTTTCGGGCAATGCCAACCAGTGCAACTACAGTGCTTCGAAGGCTGGTATCATCGGCTTCACGAAGAGTGCAGCCAAGGAGATGGGTGTGCGCAACATCCGCCACAATGCCATTGCTCCTGGTTTCATCATCACCGCCATGACCAATGCCCTTCCTGAGGACGTGCGTAAAGCATGGGAAAGCCTGATTCCGCTGCGTCGCGGTGGCACGCCCGAAGATGTGGCCAATGTGGCGCTCTTCCTTGCCTCCGACCTCAGCTCGTATGTCACAGGCCAAGTCATCCACTGCTGTGGCGGCATGAATTGTTAAGCATATAAATTTTGAAAACGATAGCAGAAGAAAAGCCTCGCCAATCGGCGAGGCCTTTCATTTTATTTCTTGTTGAAGGCTTCCAACACCTTTGCTGAATAGGTCTTAGAAACAGGCACGGATTCCAATCCCTCCCGTTCGAAGTCGATGACGAAACCGTCGGCTTCGTTATGGAGCACACTCACCTTTTTTATATTGACGATATAGGAGCGGTGGCAGCGCATCAACGAGCTGGAATCCACGCAGTTGTCGGCGATGGTCTGCATCTTGCAGCGGAGCAGATAGCTGGCGATGGCGCCGCTGCGTTGGTAAAATACGTTGATATAGTTGTCTTCAGCCTTAATATAATAAAGGTTGTCGAGCTTGACGGACAGTTTTAGGTTGCCGTTGTTGTCCATCAGGTTGATGATTTCAGTATGTTCAGGCATCACTTCGTCGTCCGACTCCACCGTGTCGCTCTTGGTGAGCATTAGGCGTTGTTGCGTGTCTTTCAATAAGATAACCAAGTCGGTAACGGTGTAGGGCACACCCAGAGCAACCAAAGTGACGAGGAAACTCTTGGCTAGGATGAAGGCAAAGCTATGCCCCATGGCTTCGGTCATTTGGATCTGGAAATAGGAGAGTAGGGTGTAATACACGGCAATCAGCACGATTTCTAAGAAAAGCCAGAAGATGTATAGCCAGAAGGGGAAATGTCGCATCTTGCGGACCAGCCAAGTCATGAAGGTTCGGCTGAGGGCCAAAAACAAGGTGCCTGTACCCACAAATGCTAAAGTGGTGAAGAAATAGCTGCCTTTTCCGACTTGGAACCATGCCGTTCCTGAGAAAGGTACGTATGCCGTCAGAAATACCAAAGCAAAGAGTGTCGAGATAATCACATTGAGCGATTGCCCGACAGGTTCTGTCAGACACTCAGGCGTTTGTGTGATCAGTCTCTTTGTGTATTTCATCAGGTTTTGTGATTTACGCGGCAAAGATATGAATTTTTTTGGGATTGCCTTGCGGCAAGAAATCTTTCAAAAATCAATCGTGCTAAGTCTGAGATCGCTAACAAGCGAATTATAACGATTTTAAAAGCAGATTTTTGAACAATTTCTATGCGAAGCATATCCCATTAACCACTTCCCATACCAGTGAGCCTTCGAAGCCTTTCTGCATGGCGTAGGCAGCCAGTTTGCGTTTTTTCTCAAAGTCAGTCTCGGCCTTTATAGTCTTTGATTTTGTCTTGAGGATGTCGATGAGACGTTGGCGGTAGACCTCTTCATCGGTCTGTCCAAGGGCTTCGTCAATGAGTTCCTTGGCGATGCCTTTCTGCATGAGGTGAAAACGAATTTTGTTGACACCCCAACCGCTTTGGTTGACTTTGCCTCGGACAAAAGCCATGGCAAACCGCTCATCATTGACGAAACGGTTATCCTGCAGATAATCTAGGATTTTGGTTTTTTCCGTTTCGGAGATATCGAAGGTTTTCAGTTTGTCTCTCACGTCTTTTACGCAACGCTCCTGATAGGCGCAGTATTTGGCCATTTTGTCAAGAACCTGGTCGGGCGTGAGTGGCTTTTGGGGCTTTTTCGGCATCAGCAGTCGATTTTGAGGTCGCCTTCCTTGATCCAGCCGATCTTTCTCAGAATCATACCGAAGAGCCATGAAAGCACAGCAGGGAGCACGAAGCAGACGAGTGCCATGCCAAGCCACATGCTCATGCCACCTTCGGGCATGGCAGTGTAGATACCGATGGGACCGACGAGGCCGCAAGTGCCCATGCCAGAACCGATGGGGATGTTCTCCAGATGGAAGACACAAGTCGAAATAGGCCCCGTGATGGCAGAAGTGAGCAGTACGGGAATCCAGATTTTGGGATTTTTCACGATATTGCCCATCTGCAGCATGGAGGTGCCGAGACCTTGTGCCACGAGTCCGCCCCAACGGTTTTCCTTGAAACTCAACACGGCAAAACCAATCATCTGGGCGCAGCAACCGGCCGTGGCAGCGCCTCCTGCGATGCCGCCCAAACCGATAGCGAGGCAGATGGCAGCCGAGCTGATGGGCAGGGTGAGCACCGAGCCGATGACCACCGAAACGATGATGCCCATGAGGAAGGGCTGCATCTGCGTGGCGTTCTCGATGAAGGTGCCGAGGGCGGTCATCACCTTTTGGATGGGAGCACCTACGGCATAGGCCATCAGCACGCCGCTGATGATGACCACAGCAGGCGTGACGAGAATGTCGACTTGGGTCTCCTTGTAGACGATTTTGCCCAACTCGGCGGCCACGATCACGGCGACGTAGGCACCCATAGGCCCACCCAGTTCGTTGCCTGCAATGCCGACTGCGATGGCGCTGAACAGCACCAAGCCTTCGCATTTGAGTTTGTAGGCGATGGCAACGGCGATGGCAGCTCCTGTGGCGGCCTTGGCGTATTTGGCGATGGTCACAAAGGCCTCAATGCCTGTCTTGTCGCCCAAGGTCTGGAAGATGGTGCCGATGAGCAGCGAGGCAAACAAGCCTAACGCCATAGCACCAAGAGCGTCGACAAAATAGGCCTTCCAGGTCATGTCGACGCCCTTGCGCTGTAGGAATGATTTGAATTTGCTCATGTTTCTTTTGACGTGGGGCCTTCGACGGGCTCAGGCACCCTCAATGTCAGTAAAAAGAAGGTCCCTGAGCTTGTCGAAGGGCCGTCCCCTCAGTTAAAACTCAATGCCTTGAATGCCGTTCTCCTTCATCAGGTCGGCGAGCTTGGTATCGTTGTCGTCGACGGCGGCGAGGCAGTTGGTGACGATGCGGATCTGCTTGGCGGGATAGAATCCCATCAAGTCCTTGGTGGTCTCGTAGACGCAGTAGTCCGTTGCAATGCCGCACACGTCAATTCCTTCAAACTTCTCTTGTTCGATGACGTCACGAAGCTTGGCGCCGCTACGTTCGTTTTGGAAAATGCTGAATTCCTCTTTCTCTGCGAGGTCACCCTTTTGCATGTAATGGATGTTCGAGATGTTGGGCATGATGTCCGTCAACACGTTCTGGAGGGCGGGATAGACGTTCATGCCGTCGGTGCCTTGCACGCAGTGAGGCGGAAACACGCCACCTTGCTCAACAAAAGAGCAGTGGTTGGCCGGGTGAGCGTCTTGGGTGACGATGATCCAGCCGTAGTTCTTCCAAGCGCCTTCATTGAGGGCCTTGGCAAGGTATTCCATGGATGCGGGACCTTTGGCAGTGGCCAGGCTGCCTGTGGTGAAGTCGATTTGCGGGTCGACGATGATGAGCATGCGGTTGGGCAGCTCGGGTTTTTGGGCTTCTGCCTCGGTGGCAGCGCCGGCGACTTCTTCTTTTTCTTTCTTTTCATTGTTGTTGCCGCAGGCCGTGAAGGCAAGGGCGGCGAAGAGCACGATGGCTCCGATGAGATGCTTTTTCATTGCTTGGTTTTTATGATTTGGAAATTTGCGGCAAAAGTAGTGATTTTTTATGACTTGAAGAGCTTTTTAATCCATTCTGTGTGCCCAATGCGTCTCAAGGCACTCTTCACCCACTCGCGGTTCTCGGGTTTGTACCAGAAGAAGAAACGTTGTTGTGCGAGTTTCTCCTCTTTGGTCTTGGCACAAAAGACGGGCTCCAAAGTATAAGGATCATATCCCGAATAATAGATTTCGGTGGCCAAGGTCATGGGAGTGGGGGTGAAGTCTTGTACTTGTTCCAGGTGATATCCTAACTCTTTGGTTCTCACGGCTAACTCTGCCATGTCCTCGAGATAACAATCAGGGTGGGAGGAAATGAAATAGGGGATGAGTTGCTGGTTGAGATGCTCCTTTTCGTTGATTTGGTCGAACTTCTTCTTCAGCTTTACGAACATGTCGAACTTGGGCTTGCGCATGAGTTTAAGCACAGCGTCGCTGGTGTGTTCTGGGGCAACTTTCAGTCGTCCGCTCACATGTCTGGTGACCAACTGATGGAAATATTCGTCATAGCCCATGGTCTTGTTTTCCTCGGGTGTGCTGTCGTGCAGAAACAGGTCGTAGCGGATGCCCGACCCAATGGTGGCTTTCTTCACTTTCGGGTTCTTGTCCACCTCTTTATATATGTCAATCAGCGGATGGTGGTCGGTGTTGAGGTTTTTGCAGACGTTGGGTTGTAAGCATGTGGGACGGGCACATTTCTCGCAGAGGCGTTCGTCCTTGCCTTTCATGCGGTACATGTTGGCCGAGGGACCGCCCAGGTCGCTGATATAGCCTTTGAAGTCCTCCATCTCTGTCACCTTTTCCACCTCTTTTAATATGGATTCCTTGCTGCGCGAGGCCACAAACTTGCCCTGGTGTGCCGAGATGGTGCAGAAGGCGCAGCCACCGAAGCAGCCTCGGTGCAGATTGACCGAGTGGCGGATCATCTCGTATGCTGGGATGACGCCGCGCTTGGCATATTTGGGATGTGGCAGGCGAGTATAGGGCAGGTCGAACGAAGCGTCAATCTGTTCTGTGGTAAAGGTTGGCAAAGGTGGATTGATGACAAGTCTTTGGTTTCCAATGTCTTGAATCAGCCTTGCTGCATGTTTCTTGTTAGATTCCTCTTCGATATGCTTGAAATTGGAGGCGTATTTTTTCTTGTCTTTCAAGCAGATCTCATGTGAGACGAGTTCGATGGTCTCGCCCTCGAAGTCGGGGAGGGGAGCCTTTTTGTCTTGCAGGAAGAAAGTCTGTTGAATGTCAGTCAATTCGCTGACTTTCTTGCCGTTTTGTATGGCTTTGGCAATTTCCACCATGGTGAGCTCGCCCATGCCGTACACGCCGAGGTCGGCTTTTGAGTCGACCAAGATGCTGGGCTTCAGGCAGTCGTCCCAATAGTCATAATGTGTTACCCTTCGGAGTGATGCCTCTATGCCGCCCACGATGACGGGCACATCGGGATAGAGTTGCTTGAGGATGTTACAGTAGACGATGGTGGCTCTATCTGGGCGGAAGCCCGCCTCGCCACCAGGGGTGTAGGCGTCGTTGCTGCGCAGGCGCTTGTTGGCGGTGTAGTGGTTCACCATCGAGTCCATGCAGCCTGCTGACACGCCAAAATACAATCTCGGTTTGCCGAATTTCTTGAAGTCACGCAGGTCGTCACGCCAGTTGGGTTGTGGGATGAGCGCGACGCGGAAACCGTTGTGTTCCAGTACTCTACCGATGACGGCTGCCCCAAAGGCGGGATGGTCGACGTAGGCATCGCCCGTGACGAACACCACGTCCACCTCGTCCCAACCGCGCAGGTCGGTTTCTTTCTTCGTTATGGGGAGCCAGTCGAGCAGGGTCATTCCGCGATTTTTTTGCAAAGATAATTATTTATTGAAAACCCTTCTTTATCTCAAAAAGAATTCCGACCTTTGCAGCCTCAAAAATCAAGGGTAAGAATTTAATTAAGAATTTATAAATCAAACATTTATGAAAAAATTTAACGACATAATGAAGGAAATTGGCCAGGCTTTGGTCAGCAAAAAGTTCTGGGTGGAGCTGCTGATCATGACTTTCGGCATGTTTATGACGGGTGTTTGCGTCTATTATTTCCTCGTTCCTAGTAAGCTGATTGTGGGCTCCATCTCGGGTCTCTCCATCGTGTTGACCAACATCTTCAACAGCATGAACATCAACATCAGCTTGTCCATGATGATTTCCATCATCAATGCCATCCTGCTGATTTTGGCCTATCTGCTCATTGGCAAGGAGTTCGGCCTCAAAACGGTGTATTGCGCCATGATCCTCGGTCCCATGACCAAGGTCTGCGAGTGGATCTATCCTTGGGAAAACTTTGCCACCCCCAACAGCTATCTGGTCAATATGGGCGTCGACCCCAGCTCGGCCTATTCCGTGATGGGTAACCCGTGGTTCGACCTGCTCTGCTGCGTGATCATCCTCAGTGCAGCCCAGACGCTGATGTTCTCCATCAACGCCTCTACAGGCGGTCTTGACATTCTGGCAAAGATCGTCAACAAATACCTGCACTTCGACATGGGTAAGTCGGTGAGCGTGGCGGGTGCCATCATCTGCCTTACGGCTTTTGCCATCAACCCCTTCCAGATGGTTGTCATCGGCCTTATTGCCACATGGATCAATGGCTTGGTGGTCAATATGTTCACGGCCAACTTGAACCAACGCAAGCGTGTTTGCATTGTTTCGAAAGACTACGATCGCATTCGCCATTACATCATTGACGAGCTTCATCGTGGCTGTACGCTTTATGAAGTCATCGGTGGTTACACCAACGAAAAGTCGATTGAATTGGAATCGCTGCTCACCAACGACGAGTTCTCGAAGTTGATGGAGTATCTCGGAAAGAACGAAATCAATGCCTTCACCACCGCTGGTAACGTTAGTGAGGTCTATGGTTTGTGGGCAAAAGATCGCCACCGTACAAGAAAACACGCTGAAAAGCGTTAAAATAATAGATAGTAGTAAGATTGTTTTTTCATGGTGCCGCGGCAGAAGCGATTCTGCCGCGGTTTTGTTTTGCTTTGACACTGGACTTTGTGACAAGTCCAATGCCCAGTGTCCCGTAGTCTAGCGTCAACAAACAATTAAACGATTAAACATTCAACAGTTCAACAGAAATCCTTACCTTTGTGCCAAATTAAAACCTCACAAAATGGAAAAACTTTTAGATAAATTCCTGAGATACGTCTCCGTGGAGACGACCTCCGACGAAAATTCCGAGTCACAACCCAGCACCGCCAAACAGCTGAACCTCTTAAAGATGCTTCGCGACGAGCTGCAAGCCATGGGCATCAAGGCAGAGCTGGACGAATATGGCTATGTGATGGCCACCATCCCTTCCAATGTCGACCGCGACATCCCCGCTATCGGATTCATTGCCCATGTCGATACCTCGCCTGACGCTTCGGGTGCCGACATCAAGCCGCAAATCATCCCGAACTATGACGGCAACGACATCGTGCTGAACAAGGAAAAGAACATTGTGTTGCGTGTTTCTGAGTTTCCCGAGATGGCACAGTATAAAAGCCAAACGATGATCACCACCGACGGCACAACGCTGCTCGGCGCTGACGACAAGGCTGGCGTGGCCGAAATCATGTACGCCGCCCAGTATATGATGGAGCATCCCGACTTCAAGCATGGCGAGATCAAGATTGGCTTCACGCCCGACGAGGAGATTGGTCGCGGTGTGGTGAAATTCGACGTGAAGAAGTTTGGCGCCAAATACGCCTATACCATGGATGGCGGTGAAATCGGTGAATTGGAGTATGAGAACTTCAATGCCGCAGGTGCCAAGATTCACATCCAAGGCAGCAATATCCATCCCGGCTATGGCAAGGACAAGATGGTGAACTCCATGCTCATCGCCATGGAACTCAACGGTATGCTGCCCGTGGAGCAGCGTCCGCGCTTCACACAGGGCTACGAGGGCTTCTTCCATCTGACCGAAATCAATGGTACGGTGGAGGAGACCACGATGTCGTATATCATCCGCGACCATGACCGCGCCAAGTTTGAGGAAAAGAAAGCTCTCATTACCTCGGTGGTAGAGTTCCTCAACAAGAAATATGGCGATGTGGTGAAATTGGAGCTGAAGCACCAGTACTACAACATGCGCCAAGAGGTGGAACCACATTTCTTCATCGTTGAAAGAGCCATCAAGGCTATGGAGATGGCCAACATCAAGCCGAAAGTACAACCCATCCGTGGCGGCACCGACGGTGCCAACCTCTCGTTCATGGGACTGCCTTGCCCCAACATCTTTGCTGGCGGTCACAACTTCCACGGCAAGCTGGAATATGTTCCGCTCGAAAGCATGATGAAGGCATCGGAGGTCATCCTGAACATCATCACCTTGTTCCAAGCGGAATAATCGCTGGGTTGGCATGAAGACGGTGACTTTAGGCAAACGGCCAAAAACCATCACCTTGGCGGCGGTTTTCACCGTCGCCGGGGTGTTGTATTGCCTTATTTCCTTGGTCAACCATTATCTCTTCAAGACCTATTCGCTGGATTTGGGCTTTTACACCCACATCATGTATGACTATTCCCATTTCCGCATCGACGACTACTTCATTTATAGCAGGGCGCCTCGTAGTGTGTTGAGCGACCATTTTGATCTGTATTTGATGCTGCTCTCGCCATTGATCTACTTGTTTGGGAGCTATACCTTGCTCATAGTCCAGATTGCAGGTGTCTTGCTGGGTGGATGGGGCGTCTATAAACTCATAAAACTTTATACCGACGACGACCTGCTGCCTATTTTTGCGATGGCAGCCTTCTTCTTCTCGTTCGGTATCATTCATGCCCTCTCTTTCGATTACCATTCCAATGTACTGGCTGCCATGATGTTACCGTGGCTATTGTATTATCTGAAGCAAAGGCGTTTTGGGCTCGCTAGCCTGTTTGTGGTACTCTTCGTCATTGGGAAGGAGAATATGTCGCTGTGGCTGTTTTTCATCGCCATCGCTTTGATGTGGGATTATAGGAGGGACAAGAAAGCCTTATGGTATTTGGTCGGCTATGCTGTGTTTGCCTTGGCTTATTTCTTCATTATCAATATGATAGTGATGCCTGCGTTGGGTGGGTCGGGAGGCGGTTTTTCGCGTTATGCCCATTTGGGCGACAATTATCTCGATATCGCCAAGAACCTGCTGATGCATCCGGGGAAGGCGTTGGAACTGCTGTATGTCAACACGAGCGGTCTGTCGCGTTTCGATGGGGTGAAGGAGGAATTCTATATCTGTGCTTTGGCCACTGGAATGTTGCTCACTTTGTTGAAGCCCAACTACCTGATTATGTTGATTCCGTTGGTGGCACAGAAAATGTTGGCGTCCGACGGCACTTTCTGGGGTATTTCACTCCAATACTCAGTGGAGTTTATGCCCGTGCTCGTCATTTCGTCCTTTATGGTGATTGCCAAATTGAAGAAACAATTGTGGAGGCTGGTGTTGGCTGGTGCCATGTTCATTTCGGTGGTGCTGACCACGTTCTATACCATAGGGGTGCCTAAAACAAATGTGTGGCTCGACCAGCTTTGTGTCTACCAAGGGCGGCATTATGAGCAGAAGAAGTTTGACGCCGATTATGCTCGCGAGTTGATCAAACAGATTCCTGACGATGCCACGGTGTGTGCCGCCACGATGTTTGTCCCCCATCTGGCCATGCGTGATTGGATCGAGGACTTTGCCTGGACGACCAACACGAATGCCGAATACATACTCATTACCGACCATTATTTTGGTTTCTTGAGGGACGGCAAGCTGTTGTTCGGGAATCGAGATGAATTTGAAACGGTGTCTACCGATGGGACGTTGTATCTGCTTCGGCGGAAGCAGCCCTAAGGCTTTCCAAGTTGGGCGGCTCGGCACATAAGCCTTTGCAGGTGTAGACGAAGAAGTTCTTCACCGTCTTCCCATTGCGTTCGATGGGAATGACGCCTGCCAGCTCAATCTCCTTGAAGAACCATTGATAGGTCTCCTTCGGGTCTTTCATGTAACGGCTGTCGGAGAGGAACCAATAGTCTTCGCCAAGATGGAATCCTCCTCGTTCATCGTTGATCCATAGGTATTTATGCAAAAACTCGGGCCAACCCAATCCCATAACCCTCATTTTTAAGGGACGAGCCACATAATAATCGAGGTTGGCCAGCGGGAACCATTGGTTGGCCACAATGCCGTCTTCCGCTTTCATTATGCCTTCTGCTATCTTCTCTTCACGGAAGTCGGCGAATTTTTCTCCGAGTTGTCGCCAACCGTACATGTCCAAGGTGAAGTCGTCGCGGCCCAATTGTTCGGGCTCGGTATGTTTGTCCAATGGGATAAAGCCCGTCTTGATTTCGGCCACGCCAACGACCAATGTGACCGCAAGCACGGATAATGCCGCAATGATGGATTTGGGCAACTTGTCAGAATCGGTATGTTTATCTCTCAGATAGACAGCGGATAACAGGATGAGTGAGACGTATGCAGGAGCGTTCCAATGGGGTAGGGTGGGACGCATGAGGGAGAAGACCCAGAATACCACAATCATGGGCAGGGAGATGCACAAAATGAGGCGTTGCACGGATTTCTCCATGTTGATTCTCTTTTTGAACGCCGCAAAAATGGCGATGAAGGCCAAAACGAAAATCACAGGATTGTTGTAGAAGAACTCACCAGCGATTTCTGTCCCGAAGGTGCCGAAATTGATGTTCCCTCCGCCTACACGTTCGCCATGGAAACGGAAACTGATGAAATCGTTGTTGATGTTCCACCGGATAACGGGCATCACAACATTGAGGGAGATGAGCAAGGCGCAATAGAATGCCCATGTCCTGAGCGGTCTCCTGTCAAATATGAGGATGTAAAGCACCATCCCGAACCAAAGGAAAATTCCTGAATACTTTGAAAGCATGGCAAAACCGGCAAAAGCGCCGAAGAGGACCATGTAAGAGTCGGAATGTTGCTGCGTGGGCAATCGCTTGAAGTAGATGACCGCCATCCAAACTGCCAGCAACCAAAACAGCATCAGCGGCGTGTCGGGCATGATGAAGATACCATTAATGACAAAGGCATAGATGGATGCGGTGTAAAGCAGTGCGGCATAGAGCCCTGTCAAAGCATCTTTGAGCTCCTTTCCGATGTGAAAAACGATATAGGTGTTGGCGGTCATAAAGATGACCGATGCCAAGCGGATAAAGAACTCGCTGTCGAGCAATAAGTTAAGACTAAACAATTGGATGACCCAGCCCACCATAGGTGGATGGTCGAAATGGCTCCAATCGGGATAGAGGGCGTATGTCCAGTAATACACCTCGTCGTTGCCAAACTCCATCCATGCCGCCAAAAAACCTCTCACGACAACGCTGATGGCCAAGAGCCATATCAGTATCTTGTTGATATTTTGCTCTTTGATCCTCACTTGCTCTCCTCTTTTTTCTCTTTGGCTTTTTTAAAGAGATACCATATTAGGGCCGCGAAGGCAACGATGTAAACGAACCAATACAGGTAAGTTTGTGACTTGTTGACGAAGTCGAGCCGTTGGTCGACGGGTTCGGGCGTCGCATGACGCGTGACGGGATTCAGGTAGAAATGCTGCAATCCGTTGACGTTGATCTGCGTCCTGACATAATGGTCTTCGGGCTGGATGACATAATAGGCTGTCGCCACTTTTTCTTCCGTCTTCAGCACTTTGCCGTCTTGCCCAATGAACTTCACCTCCTGCATTTTGTCGGCTGAAGTTTCAATAAATAAGGTGTCGCCCACCAGTTCGGCGCGTGTCAGATGAGGCAGCTTTCGGGCTTGTTCGACCTTTTCGGACAAAGACATGGGATGATGATACCAGTTGTCGAACTCCACGGCGTAGCAGAGGCCTTTGTCCAAGGCCTCATAGACATGCTCAGGGTTGAGGTCGGGAGTGTTAATCATGGTCAGGTTGTGGCACACCTCGCTGGCTTTTGTGATGTCATGCGTGTCGTCATCGCCCAGCGCATACACACGGTGTCCGTTGGAAAGAGCCTTGTCCCAATGTTCTATGGCGTTGCCGTATGGATTGACCACTTCGATTAGGCGGTAGTTGCTCAAAAAAATCATGTCGCTCACCTGGTAGCCTTTGGTGAATGAGGCATGGGCAGGCATGACGAAGCGGCAACGTTCTCCTAACTTGTTGATGGTATGCTGCTTCATGTTGAGGTTCTGCATGAAAGGGAAGTCGGGCCAATACACCGATTCGGCGCCAATGCAGATTTGGTGCGTCTTGCGGAAAAGCCCGTAGCCGTGTTCGTAGGCGGGGATATAGTCTTCTCTTTCCGAGCCGTGTGTGTTGATGCCCATATAGTCAGAGATGCCATAGTGGTCGTAGCCCAAGGCTTGATAGACGCTGTCGATGGTGGTTTCCTTGCTCTTGCGCCCGTTGGTGACACCAAAATACTTTCGGGAGTGGCAATGAAAGTGGTACTTCTTCCATTGGTCGGGCTTCATGTCTTGATAAGGGTTGTAGAGGTATTCGCCGCTGAAGGGTTTGGGCTCCTTGAAACTGTAGGTGGGGACGGAGAGGTAAATATATAATATCAGCAGCAATAAAGCGATGCCTAGGCCTGCCATCACCCTGCCGAAATAGAACCAAAAGCCGTGTTTTTTCTCTGTTTTGCTCATAATGATTTGCAAAGAAAAGGAAAAAAGTGGGATTTTGATTGTTTTTTAATTTGATTTTGAAAGATTTCTTGCCGAAGGCAATTCTGAAAGAAAGAATTAGCGTATCTTTGCAGCCTAATTTGAAATCATTCTTAATAAGGATAAAATGGATCAGAATCCGAACGAAAATATCATCAATGAAGTCACGAATAAGGAGTATGAATACGGCTTTGTGACTGACATTGAAACTGATTTTGTGCCGAAAGGCTTGAACGAGGACATCATCCGCCTCATCTCCAAGAAGAAAGAGGAACCAGAATGGCTGCTGGAGTTTCGTCTGAAGGCTTTCCGCCATTGGCAGACACTGAAGCAACCCAACTGGGCACATCTCGATATCCCCGAGATTAACTATCAGGACATCATATATTATGCCGCGCCGCGCAAACGTCAGCAGAAGCAGAGCCTCGATGAGGTGGACCCCGAACTGTTGGCCACCTTCGACAAACTCGGCATCTCGCTCGACGAGCAGAAGAAGCTCTCGGGCGTGGCCGTCGACGCGGTGATGGACTCCACCTCGGTGAAGACGACCTTCCAGGAGACCCTCTCCAAACATGGCGTTATCTTCATGTCGTTTAGTGAGGCTGTCAAGCAGCATCCAGACTTGGTGAAGAAATACCTTGGCAAGGTGGTACCTTATACCGACAACTTCTTCGCTGCACTTAACTCGGCGGTCTTCAGCGATGGCTCGTTCTGCTATATCCCGAAAGGTGTGCGTTGCCCTTTGGAACTATCCACCTATTTCCGCATCAATGCGGCCAACACAGGCCAGTTTGAGCGCACGCTCATCGTGGCCGACGAAGGCGCGTATGTGAGTTACATGGAAGGCTGCACGGCTCCGCAACGCGACGAAAACCAACTCCATGCCGCCATCGTGGAAATCATCGCCGAGACGGATGCCGAAGTGAAATACTCCACAGTCCAGAACTGGTATCCTGGCGATAAGGACGGCAAAGGAGGCGTATATAACCTCGTCACCAAGCGTGGCCTCTGCCGTGGCGACCGTTCCAAAATCTCTTGGACGCAGGTCGAGACGGGATCGGCCATCACCTGGAAATACCCCGGCTGCGTGCTGTTGGGCGACAACTCTGTGGGTGAGTTCTACTCTGTCGCCGTGACCAACAACTACCAACAGGCCGACACGGGTACCAAGATGATTCACTTGGGCAAGAACACCCGCAGTACCATCATATCTAAAGGTATCTCCGCCGGTCACAGCCAGAACGGCTATCGTGGCTTGGTGAGAGTGGCTGCCAAAGCCGAGAACTCGCGTAACTATTCGCAGTGCGACTCATTGCTGTTGGGCGACAAATGCGGTGCCCACACTTGGCCTTACGTCGAATGCGGCAACGATTCGAGCATCCTCGAACACGAAGCCACGACCTCGAAGATCTCCGAAGACCAATTGTTCTATTGCCAACAACGTGGCATTCCGACGGAAAAGGCCATTGGCCTCATCGTCAACGGCTATGCCAAGGATGTGCTGAACAAACTGCCTATGGAATTCGCCGTTGAAGCACAGAAATTATTGTCCATCACATTGGAAGGCAGCGTCGGATAATGTAGGGACGCATCGCATGCGTCCGAAAATATAAAACCATGCAAACCGCTCGTTCAAATAACACCCCCTTTTGGTTGCTCCTCATCGGATTGTTCCTCATTCTGGTGAGCAAGAGCCTATTGACCGAAGGCATGTTCTTTGACGGCGTGACCTATGCCAGTATCTCGCGCAATATGGCGGAAGGGCAGGGGACGTTCTGGAATCCCCATTACACACAGACCTTGTATCCCGAGTTTCGTCAGCATCCACCCTTGGCCCTAGGCATGGAAGCTTTGGCTTTCAAGGCGTTTGGCGATCATTGGTGGGTCGAGAAGGCCTATTCCGTGCTGATGTTCCTGCTATCAGGTTTGTTCATCGCCTTGATTTGGAAGCGCACTACCAACAACCTCCGATGGGTTTGGCTGCCGTTGCTATTTTGGCTCGCTATGCCTTTGGTTTCGTGGAGTGCGACGAACAACCTGCTCGAAAACACCATGTCGGTCTTTGTGTTGCTCTCGGTCTACCTGATGATCGTCGGCTATCAACGCCACCATAAGATTTGGCTATTTTTGTCGGCAGTTACCCTATTGCTGGCATTCCTCTCCAAAGGATTCACGGGGTTGTTCCCCATGGTGTTTCCAATTCTTTATTGCGCTTTCGACCAAAAGCGCAAATGGATTCAAGGCCCGATTGATAGTTTGCTCCTGTTGGTTTCTGTGGTGGTGTTTGCTGGGATTATGTTCTTGGTTTGCCCTGGCTCGTTTGCCTATCTTAAGGACTATATCCTACTTCAAGTCATAGGTGGCGGGCTGTACGAAGCGACAGCATCTTCAAGGTTCTATATCGTTTTCGCTTTATTGCAACAACTGATGATCCCGTATGTGATTGCGATGGCGTTGGTGATTTGCAAAGCGAGAAGTAAGGTCAATAGTAAAGTGTTTGAGTTCCCACCTGATAAAGGTTGGTTTTATAGTTTCCTGATTTTAGGCCTTTTGGGCGTACTGCCCATCATGGTGAGCGTGAAGCAACGCGACTTCTATCTGCTTGCTGCGTTGCCTTTCTTTGCCTTGGCTTGCGGACATATCACCCTTTCGATGCTGACTTTATGGCTGCCTAAGATAACGCCAAAAGTCCGTGGATGGATGACCCTTGGTGCAGGTTGCGTCGTGCTGTTGGGAGTAGTCTTGAATGTGGTTCATCTCGGGAAATACGGCCGTGATGAAGCGTTGATAGAAGAGGTGAAACAAAAGATTGTAGAAGTGGGTGACAATAGTATTATTGAAATACCACAAGAAGAATATACACAGTGGGCCAAGCATGCCTATTATATGCGCTACGGCAAAATCAGCCTAAGCCCAACTGAAAACTGAACAACTGAATAACTGAACAACTGATCAATATGTTACTGAACATCAAAAACCTACACGTCTCCATCGGAGGCAAGGAAATCCTGAAAGGATTGAATCTGGGCGTCAACGAAGGCGAAATCCACGCTATCATGGGCCCCAACGGAACGGGAAAAAGCACACTGGCTGCGGCCATCACAGGTCGCGAGGGCTATGAAATCACCGAAGGTGAGATATGGTATAAGGGCAAGAACATCGTCGGGATGTCGCCCGAGGACCGCGCCAATGAAGGCATTTTCCTGAGTTTCCAATATCCTGTCGAAATCCCTGGTGTAAGCATCCAGAACTTCATGCGCACCGCTGTCAACTCGAAGCGCGAATACCAAGGTTTGCCGCCAATGAGCACTGTCGACTTCATGAAGATGATGAAGGAGAAGCAGGCTATGGTGGAAATCACCGAGAAACTGCAGAACCGTTTCGTCAACGTGGGCTATTCTGGTGGCGAGAAGAAGAAAAACGAGATATTCCAGATGGCCATGCTAGAGCCGAGCCTTGCCATCCTCGATGAGACCGATTCGGGTCTCGACATCGACGCGTTGCGCATCGTGGCCCATGGCGTCAACCAGCTGCATAATAATGAGAACGCTTTTGTGGTCATCACCCACTATCAGCGTCTGCTCGACTATATCGTCCCCGACTTCGTCCATGTGATGTACGACGGACGCATCGTCAAGACGGGCGGCAAGAACCTTGCCCTCGAACTCGAAGAAAAAGGCTACGAATGGATTAAGGAACTTTGATTATGAACAACCAACTTATCTTAGCCGCCAACCAAAGCCGCGAAATCATTGAGTATGACGATGACGCTCACCTGTCATCCGAGCCAAAGGTTTCCGAGATCATCCTCAATGAGAATTCTAGCCTTGAGTTGTATGTGCTGCAGAATGTGAGCAACGAGGCCTCCATCCAACGGGAGTTTAAGGTCAAGCAGTTGGCCGACAGCCGACTGAAGATTGTGGTCATCACCTTCAACGGCGGCGATGTGCGCAACACCTATCATGTCGACTTGGATGGCGAAGGCGCTGACACACAAGTGCATGGATTGTATCTCATCGACAAGACCCAGCATGTGGAGAACTTCCTGAAGGTGAACCACAATGTGCCGCATTGCACCAGCAACGAAAAGTTCAAAGGCGTTATCGACGACTCGGCCTCGGCGGTGTTCAACGGTCATGTGTATGTGGCAAAAGACGCCCAAAAGACCGATGCCCACCAGAACAACAGCAATATCCTCCTGACGTCGACGGCCAAAGTCAACAGCCAACCTTTCCTTGAGATCTATGCTGACGACGTGAAGTGTTCTCACGGCACTTCTACAGGCCAACTCGACCAAGAGGCCATGTTTTACATGCGCCAGCGTGGCATCAGCAAGGCTAATGCCAGAATCCTGTTGATGTATGCCTTCGCTGCCGAGGTGAGCAACCATATCGGCAACGATATGCTGCACGAACACATCGACGACATGATTAAGCGTCGACTGCGTGGCGAATTGTCGAGTTGCGAGAACTGTGTGTTGCGTTGCAGCCACCCGAAGGAATATAATTTTGACATTGATTATTCGAAAATCTAACACCTTTACGCTTGGCTGGCTATTAGCTTTTAGCCGTTAGCTATTAGCTTGGTAGCCAATAAGCTAATAGCTAAAAGCTAATTGCTAACAACCAATGGCAAAAAAGGTAGAATCATAAACAAAATGTTGAACATCAACGAAATAAGAAAGCAATTCCCCGTCCTCGACCAGCAGGTCTACGGTAAGCCCTTGGTTTATCTCGACAATGCCGCCACTACGCAGAAGCCATTGTGTGTCATCGAGCGTGAGCGTGACTATTACCTGTACGAGAACTGCAACATTCACCGTGGGGTGCATTACCTGAGCCAGAAGGCGACAGAGGCCTACGAACATGCCCGACAGACCGTTGCCGATTTCATCCATGCCAAGGAAGCAAGGGAAATCATCTTCACGCGAGGCACCACCGAGTCGTTGAACCTGCTCGCCACCTCTTTCGAGCACTTTTTACTCTCAACTCTCAACTCTCAACTCACCACTGACTCTAAACTCTCAACGGATGGTGAGCCTGTCGAACCACTCAACTCTCAACTAAAAGTACTCGTCACCTCTATGGAGCACCACTCCAACCTCGTACCTTGGCAGCAGATGGTCCAGCGCCATCATGGCCAACTGCTTGTCGTGCCGATGGATGATAAGGGTGTGCTGGACTTGGAGCAATTTGAAAAGCTGCTGAAAGAAGGGCCGAAGGTGGTGTCGATTGCGCATATCTCCAATGTGTTGGGAACCATCAATCCTGTAAAGGAGATGATAGCCATGGCGCATCAATACGGCATTCCTGTCGTCGTTGACGGTGCCCAGTCCATTGCCCACCATCCTATCGATGTTCAGGATTTGGATTGCGATTTTTTCGTTTTCTCGGGCCATAAGATGTATGCACCTATGGGTATTGGCGGCTTATATGGCAAGGCAGAATGGTTGGAGAAGTTGCCTCCCTACCAATTTGGCGGTGAAATGGTCGATACGGTGAGTTTCGAGAAGACGACTTTCAATGTGTTGCCCTATAAATTCGAGGCTGGCACTCCCAATGTGGGCGCAGCTTTGGGCTTGGAGACCGCTGTCCAGTTCCTGCAAAAACTTGACAGGAAAGAGGTTGAAAAGCACGAGTCCCAGCTCTTGCAATCTGCCATTGAGAAACTATCTGATATCGACGGCATCCGTTTCATAGGAGAGGCGGAGCATCGTTCAGGCTTAGTTTCTTTCATCATTGATGGCATCCATCCTTATGACCTGGGTACCATTATTGACAAGATGGGTGTGGCAGTGCGCACAGGTCACCATTGCGCTGAGCCAGTGATGACACGCTTCGGCATCCCTGGAACGGTGAGGGCTTCGTTTGCCTTATACAATACGATGGAAGAGGTGGAAGTCTTCGTCAATGCAGTGAAAAAGGCAGCGATGATGCTGCGTTAAGCCTCTGTCGATGGGGCTTCTGCAGGAGCAGTCTCCACTGCAGGTTCTTCTGTTTTTGACTCTTGGTTATCAACGGCTTCCAACTTCAATTTGCCGTCTTTCAACTTGATTTTCTTCTTTACTCGGATGGGCGCAATGATCAGTACCATAAGTGCTTCGAGGGCGTATTTCATCCACGGAATGAAACCAGTGGTCACTAATTGGAAGACGATGAGCAGAATGGAGGCAAGCACGAAGATGGCTTTGCCATGATTCTTTTTTCTGAAGATTTGTATTAAGCTGAATACCAGTGTCAAAAGCAGGACGAGCTGAAGGATTGGGGTTAACAGCTCAGATTTGTCTTGCTTGAAATTGGTTTCGTTGTAATAGTAGGAGTCGATGTAATACTGGCTGAAAATGACTGTGATGATGGCGAAAACGAGCAAGAAACTATAGTAAGTGATGGCGAAACTGGCCGCCACTTTCATGGGAAGTGTCATTTCCGGTTTCAGGTTGAATATCTTGCCTTCGCGCTGTTCCATGGTCATTCGGGTTTTTGCATGTTTTCAATCATCTCCATCCGCTTGAAATAGAGGTAATACAACAAGATGAAGATGGCGGTGAGCATGAGGTCGGAGAGGAAAGGTGAAGGTTTCTGCAGGGGATAGACGAACACGGAGCTGTTGATCAACATGCAGATTTGGGCGAGGGAATAGATATGGAAACCGCGCTTGTCGCCTTTGAACATCCTGATGACGCCAATCAACGATGCGATGAACAACACAAGAAGGATGATGTAGAATTTGGAGTCGATTTGGGAGAAAACCTGCATGGCTTCGTTCATGGCCTTGGCGAATTCTCCACCCATGGCCGAGAAGGGTTGCAGTATCTCCTCAAATTGCCCATTCTTGTACATTGCGGTCATGCTTGGTTTCATGATCAACGACATCGACGCGCTGAAGATGTTCCAACAGGCATTGATGAGCGACATCACCAAGAGGATGGTCATCCCTACGGGCCGTTTTTTCAGGTTGGAGGTTTCCATATCATCAAATTGTAGAGACGGTGCATGCACCGTCTCTACATATTAAATCATTTGTTTTGCAAATCATCAAATGCCAGCGGATAGTCCTTCACGAACTGCACGCTCTTGGCGATCTCGGTGTACATCACCTTGTCGATGCGAACGAATTCCACCTGCTTGCGGTAGGCGGCGACGAACTTCTCGATGATGGGCGACGACTTCAGCGGACGGCGGAACTCAAGGGCTTGTGTGGCGTTGAACAACTCAATGGCTAACACGCGCTCCAAGTTTTCGGCCACGCGCAAAGCCTTGGTGGCGGCGTTGGCGCCCATGCTGACATGGTCTTCCTGACCTTGTGACGACTCGATGCTGTCGACCGAAGCGGGCGTGCAGAGTTGCTTGCTCTGGCTGACGATGCTGGCGGCGGCATATTGTGGAATCATGAAGCCGCTGTTGAGACCAGGCTCGGCGACGAGGAACGAAGGCAGACCGCGTTTGCCGCCAATCAACTGATAAATACGGCGTTCGCTGATGTTACCCAACTCAGCCATGGCGATGGCCAAGAAGTCCAAGGTGATGGCGAGCGGCTGGCCGTGGAAGTTGCCGGCGCTGATGACCAGGTCTTCATCGGGGAAGATGGTCGGGTTGTCAGTGACGGCGTTGATTTCCTCGCTGAACACGGAGGCCACATAGTCGATGGCATCCTTGGAGGCACCATGTACTTGAGGCATGCAACGGAAAGAGTAGGGGTCTTGGACGTGTTTCTTCTCCCTGACAATCAGTTCGCTACCCTTGGTGAACTCACGCACACGCTTGGCGGTGACGATTTGTCCGTTGTGGTGGCGGATTTGATGCACTTGGTCGAAGAAAGGCTCGATGCGACCATCGAAGGCTTCCAAAGAAACGGTACCAATGAGGTCGGCCAAGTAACTGAGACGGAAGGCCTTCAGCAGGACGTAGGTGCCATAGCTGCTCATGAACTGGGTGCCGTTGAGCAGCGCCAGACCCTCTTTCGACTGCAAGGTGATGGGTTTCCAACCGAACTTCTTCAGGACTTTCTCAGCAGGGACGATTTTGCCTTCAAAATGCACATCGCCCAGACCGAGCAGAGGCAGCATGAGGTTGGCCAAAGGAGCCAAGTCGCCGGAGGCACCGAGTGAGCCTTGGTTGTAGACCACGGGCAGTACGTCGTTATTGAAGAAGTCGATGAGGCGCTGGACGGTCACGACTTGCACACCACTGTTACCGTAGCTGAGGCTCTGCACCTTCAAGAGGAGCATGAGACGGATGATCTCTTCGGGCACCATCTCTCCAGTGCCGCAGGCGTGCGACATGACGAGGTTCTTCTGCAGGGTGCTCAGGTCTTCTTTCGAGATGCTGTGGTCGCAGAGTGAGCCGAAACCGGTGGTCACGCCGTAGATGGGCTTCTCGGGGTTCTCCATCTTCTTGTCGAGGTAGTCGCGGCATTTTTGGATGCGTTTGACAGCGTCGGCGCTGAGTTCGAGTTTGTACCCTTTGGTGAGTATTTCGTTTACCTGTTTGAAGGTCAGTTCCTTCGATGAGATTTTGTGGATTTTCATATCGATTTATGTTTGTTGTGTTCTTTCTTTTGACGCAGGGACTTACGTCGCCTGCTTATTGGCTGTCGCTCCTACGGGGCTAGGTTTATTTCATTATCGTTTCCACTAATTTGTTGGCATCTACAGTTTCTTGTGTGCCTTCCTTCATCCATTTCACGGTGAATTTCTGTTCAGCCACTTCGCTTTCGCCTGCGATGACGACAATCGGGATGGCACGTTGGTTGGCGTATTTCATCTGTTTCTGGATCTTGGCGGCCTCAGGATAAATCTCCGCGTTGATGCCGTGCTTACGTACCTGGTTGAGGTATTTCAGGCAGTATTTCTCCTCGTTCTTGCCGAAGTTGAGGAAGATGACCTTGGTGCTCTCCGACATGGTCTCGGGGAAGAGGTTAAGGCCTTCCAACACGTCGTAGATGCGGTCGGCACCAAAGCTGATACCCACGCCAGAGACGTTGGGTAGACCGAAAATGCCCGTGAGGTTGTCGTAACGACCGCCGCCCGAGATGCTGCCGATGGCGAAGTCCTTGGCCTTCACCTCGAAGATGGCACCAGTATAATAGTTCAGGCCACGGGCGAGGGTGAGATCGAGTTCGGTGTCGATGCCGAGTTCCATGTTTTCGATGTAATCAAATAAGGTCTCAAGTTCCTCGATGCCTTTTTGTCCGACTTCGTTATCCAACAAAGGCTTCAGTTGAGCCAGTTTCTCGCGCGTGTTACCCTTCATGAAGAGGATGGGCTGTAATTTGTCGATGGCATTTTGCTCCAGTCCCTTCTCAGCCAGTTCTGCGTTGACGGCATCGATGCCGATCTTGTCCAACTTATCAATGGCCACGGTGATGTCGACCAAGGCATCCGACTTGCCAATGTATTCGGCGATGCCCGCCAGCACCTTGCGGTTGTTGATCTTCAGCGTGACGTTGATCTTCAGTGCATGGAACACCTCGTCGACGATTTGAACCAGTTCGGCCTCGTTCAGCAAGGAGTCGCTGCCGATGATGTCGACGTCGCATTGGTAGAATTCACGGTAACGGCCTTTTTGCGGGCGGTCGGCACGCCAAACAGGTTGGATTTGGTAACGCTTGAAGGGGAAGGCGATTTGCTCGCGGTACATGGTGACGAACCTCGCGAAAGGCACGGTCAAGTCGTAACGCAGGCCTTTTTCGCTGATTTTGCTTGCCAGCTTCAATGACTCTAGCGGCTCACCGTTTTGCTCCACGCCACTCATGAAATCGCCCGAGTTGAGCACACGGAAGAGGAGTTTGTCGCCCTCGTCGCCGTATTTACCCAAGAGGGTGCTGAGGTTTTCCATCGAAGGCGTCTCGATGGGCTGGAAACCAAAACGTTTGAAAACGGTTTTAATGGTGTCGAAGATATAGTTGCGGCGCACCATGACTTCGGGCAGGAAGTCGCGTGTGCCTTTGGGGATGCTGGGTTTTTGTGCCATTTTGGAAAATTTTTGCAAAAATACGAAAAATGTCAAGAGGAAAAGAACTCCGTACTGAAAAATACGAAATCCTTTCCCTCTTGAACATGTAAGGCAAATCCTTGTTACTTGAGGATTTTAAAATTGCCAATGATAGGCAGTTTCTTCATCTTTCCCTTGACGGCGTTGATGATGCCGATGATGGCCAAAGCCATGACGCCGCATGAGACGAGGCCATACAAGCCGTTGAATAGGCCGAAGATGATACTGGCCCAAAGGGCACCAGCCGCAGCTATGATAATGCTGTTGAAGGTCATCAGAAGGGATAGGGCCACGGAGATGATGCACAGGATGAGACCTTGGTTGGCATGGAACCTAACGAAAGATGACTTTTTGGCTCCGAAGATGGGTGCCAGCACGAGGATGCCCAGATAGGCCTCGAGGGCGAGGGTCTTCTCCATGGAGTTGGGTGCATCCGTTTGAACGGGTGGCTCTACGACGGGTTGTGGTGTCGGCTCCGGTTCAGGAGTAGGTTCTGGGATAGGCTCTGGCTCTGGCTCAGGGACAGGCTCGGGTTCAGGAGCTGGTTGGGGTTGCGGTTCTGCACTGATAGGTGCTATGGGCGTTCCGCAGTTGGGGCAAAACTTGACGTTGCCTTGTATCTCAAGCCCACATGTCGGACATTTCATGATGTTTCTTTTTATGTTACAGTTATGGTTTATTTTAATTCAAAAACTTCTCCTTGCTCGGGGATGACGATGTTGTCCCAGCCTTCCTTGCGCAGCTGGCGTTTGTAGAACTGTTGGGCCTCGGGGTCGCCATGCACGATGAAGGTCTTTTTCACCTTGCTCGGGTCTTGGCAACTGAGGTAATGGATCAGCTCTTTGTAGTCGCCGTGGCCACTGAAGGCGTCGATTTCGAAGATTTCGGCCAACACGGGGTGTTCCATGCCAAAGATAGACACGGTCTCAGGTTTGGGGTCGGCCAAGAGTTTGGCGCCCAAGGTGGTGGGAGCGCAGTAGCCAATGGCCAAGATGCTGTTGTTCGGGTTCTCGATGCTGTTCGCGATGTGGTGTTTCACGCGACCAGCCTCCATCATGCCCGATGCCGAGATGATGATGCAAGGTTGTTTGGTGGCGTTCAACGCCTTTGACTGGTTAATGTCGCGGATGAAGGTGAGGCCGTTGAATCCGAAGGGGTCGGGGGAGTATTCGATGACGTCTTTAACGTCGTCATTGAAGGGGTCGACGTGCATGCGGAAGATCTCGGTGGCGTTGACGGCCAAGGGGCTGTCGACGTAAACCGGTATCTTCTCGGGTAGCTTGCCTTGGTTGTAGAAGTTGTTCAGCAGGTACACGATCTCTTGTGTGCGGCTAACGGCAAACGAAGGGATGATGAGCTTGCCGCGTTTTTCGACGCAGGTGTGGTAGATGACTTCCAAAAGCAGCTGCTCGGCATTGGTGCGGTCACCGTGGAGCCGGTTACCGTAGGTGGCTTCGGTGATGATGTAGTCGCAATGCGGGAAGGGCTCGGGCGAGCGCAGCAGGTAGTTGTATTCGCGGCCGATGTCGCCCGTGTAGCCGATGCGGGTCATCTTGCCACCTTCGTCGATTTCGATGATGGCGCAACCGCTACCCAGCAGGTGGCCTGTATTGTTGAACTTCACCTTGATGTTGTTGTCGATATAGAAATACCGGTTGTAGCCCACGCTGACGAAGAGGCTCATACAGGCACGGGCGTCTTTTTCGGTATAGATGGGTTCCAAGGCGGGCAAGCCTTGCTTGCGGCGTTTCTTGTTGAACCACTCCATATCGTTCTCTTGGATGAAGCCACTATCGGGAAGCATGATGTTACAAAGGTCTTCCGTGGCTTTGGTGCAGACGACCTGCCCGCGGAAGCCAAGCTTATAGAAATAAGGTATCAGGCCGCAGTGGTCGATATGGGCGTGAGTGAGGATGATGGCGTCGATTTCCTTGGGGTCGACCATGATGTTGCGGTTGGCGGCGTCGGTTTCGAGGCCTTTACCTTGGAACATACCGCAGTCCAAGAGGATCTTCTTGCCATGGTCGGTGGTGATGAGGTGCTTGCTGCCCGTCACTTCCTGGGCCGCACCGATGAATTTGATTTTCATAGGCTGAATTCAAAAATTTGCTCCAAAAATAACAAAAAAAAGTGAGGTGGCAAAAAAATGTCACCTCACTTTAAGTTTTTTTCAGTCTAATCGTTGCGGCTTATTCCACCACAATCTTTCTTACGGCTTGACCGTCGTTGGCCTCGATGTGCATCATGTAGATGCCCTTGGCCATATTCGACAGGTCGATGCGGACTTGTTCGCCCTCAATCTTGCTGCTGTAGACGGTCTGTCCGAAGGCGTTCACGATGCGGACGTGGTTGATGCCTTCGCCCTCGAGGGTGAACTCGCCTTGGATCGGGTTGGGGTAAATACATATCTTATTATCGTTCATTTCATCAACACCAATGTGTTTGTTGAAAGTAACGTATATTCTATGATCTGCCGTGATATTGGAAAATGTGTATGTAGATGCTGCCCCAACAGCAGAACCGTCAATATAGATTTCTTTTATATCATATCCATTGTCTGGATTGATTGTAAATGTTTGGTCTGATCCATGATCTACGGTTATTGTTCCCGAAGGTGAAATGTTACCATTGGCGCCAACAGCTGTAGTAATTGTATGAGTGTTCCGTTTAAAATGAGCAATTAAATCTCTATTGGCAGTGACCGTGAAGGTATAATTTGCATTAGTTGATACTACTGTCCCGCTTTCTGTCCAATTTTGGAAAACATAATTATTCTTGGCTATAGCCTGAACGGTACAGGTTTGATTTGGATTATAGGTACCGGCGCCACTAACACTTCCACCAGTTGTAGGATGAGCTAATAATCGAATCGTATAATTGCTGCGTTGGAAATTGGCTACAAGACTCCTGTTATTTGAAACCGTGAAAGAATAGTTCGCATTAGTTGAAACTTGTGTTCCGCTTTCTGTCCAATTAACAAAAACGTATCCTGCTGCAGCTGTAGCTTTCACTGTGCATGTCTGGCCATATGAGTAAGTATTTCCACCAGAAACAGAGCCTCCATCAGACGGATTAGTAGCAACGGTTATTGTGTAATTATTGCGTTGAAAATTGGCTACCAAATTTCTGTCTCTTGTGACAGTGAAGGTGTAATAAGGGTTTGAACTGACATGCGAGCCATTTTCGGTCCAATCGAAGAAAGAAAAACCTGAATTAGCAGATGCATGCATTGTGCAACTCTTGTTTTGATAATACATGCCATTTCCTGTTATTGAGCCTCCTTCACTGGGGTTTGCTGATGCTGAAATATAATAACTAGGTGGACAAATACCGAAAATTGCTACGTGATAATTTGAGTAGTTGTATGAATTGGGGTTTAGATTGTTTATATAATAATACGCATCATTATAATTGCCGCTCCAACCCCAATTAAAATGAAAATAGTTGTTATAATTATAACCATCACAAACAAAAGCATGTCGGCTTCCACTTCCCTGTCCATCGTAGAGGATAGGAATAGATTCATCTAAATCCCCTTTTAAAAGATTAGTCCATTCAGAATCTGAATAATATCCCGTCCTTTTGCGTCCTTGTATATATGAACTATACCCAAAAAAGCTTTTCAAAGCATTCTCTGCACAATATGTATGATAACCGTCATAATCGTTGTAAACAGTAGAAGCCCCGCTACCATCGATTCCATAATTCATTTCTACACTCACGCCGCAATGAAAAATCAGTGTAGCAACAGCATTGATTTGAGTTTGAGACGAATTGGAATATAGTTGTGTTGGCATTGAAGACCATTGATAGGTGGTGTTGCTAAAATCCGCAGAGATTTGTCCATAATACCAATCGCTATAAGAATGGGAACCATAACCATGAGTTGGGTACTCCCAGTACTTCATGATCTGAGCCATAGCGGTCGCGACGCATCCTGCACATGTGTTTTGAGAGTATATTGAATTGTATGGGCAGTAATAGTTGTAAGGATAGTTTTGATCCCATTTGGTAGTTATTAAAGGACTTACAGAAGTTTCCGACTTAATCGGAAAATTTCTGCCTTGTCTCAAGCACTCCCAATCTTCCCGAATTTCATCGATGACCATCGCTCTCGTTTCAACAGCAATCCGTATCTGCTCAGCATAACTGTCAAGCCAGCCTTTCAAATTGGGCGGAAGATTTTCTGCTACAAAGTTGTTGTCATAGGAATAGCCAAGAATTGGTATCACACAATCATCAGCGGCAATGATGACAAAGCCTTTACTATCTTCGTTGTTGAAGATGAAGAACTCAGAATAGCCGCATTGTGGTGCTACATTCACAAATCGGGCATCACTCATCTTCTTTTTGAAAACTTTGTCGCCTTTTACGCCCATGATGTTGTTTTCTTTCCAAAAGTTATTGGCAAGTTGTTTTGCTGTGGCTTCGTCAACGGGGTTGCCTAGCAAAGGTAGGCACAAGGCGATGAGAATTGATAGTAATAGGTTGTGTCTCATAATAGTTGTTTTGAGCGTTTCTAAAAAAAAGCGTGAACTTAACCGTTCTCGTTCTTTGAAGGTATTTGGCGAACCCCATCACACGATAATAAGTTAAACTCACGCAGGGCGTGAGCATTACACTTATTTCTTTGTGATGATAAAATCGCCAAATTTTCCAAAGACAAGAAATCAGTCAATGCGTTCTGTATGTGCTTCCTGTTCTACATGTTTGTTTCGTTTAGAATTGGTGCAAAGATAGTGGTTTTTCAAATTCTAATGTCTAATTATTCATTTTTTGCTGTGTGATTAGCATCAAGCAAACTGTCAGGAACACCAAAATTCTTTAGTTTTTTCTTTTCGGATTCTCTCATGTCGTCATCGGAAAATCTCCTCAAGTATTCTTTAAACTCAATTTCATGGATGTTTTCTTCTGAATACCCCATAACTTTAAGCATTATGTAACCAGAGAGATCTTTTATGGCATAATACCTAAACAATGTGCCTTGGTCACAAAACATCATTTTTTCTATAGTCAAATACTTATTTCTGATGTTTGCCTTGTCAGTATCTGTAACTCTAACTTTTTCATCTATTGTCGTGTTCATATTTCCCAACTTGTCTTCAAATTCCTTCAATTTATTTTCCGTTTTGTTTTTTGTCTCCATCATTAAGGTGAAGTTGCAGATGACTACGAATGCCGCCAATGCGCCTAGGAAAGTGATGACTATGTTGTCTTCATTAGGATATTTGAATATTGGGCAGAAAAAGCCAATAATGCAGCATACTACAGCTCCGATAATTACCCACAATATTATGCCTACCATAACCTTTGTAGAAAACAATATATTAATAATTCCTTTGAGTTTTTTCATATTCCAATTTTTACTGATTTATTCCATCAGTTCATATCGCATATATTAACCGCAAAAATAGTCATATTTCTGAAAACGCACATAGGCAGCAAAAGAAAATCCCGCCGTCGCCAGCGGGATTCTTTTTTGCAAAGGTTGATGTGTTTATTCTACCACGACCTTTCTGACGGTCTGCCCGCCCGCGGCCTCGATGTGCATCATGTAGATGCCCTTAGCCATATTCGACAGGTCGATGCGGACTTGGTTGCCTTCCACCTTGGTGCTGTAGACGGTCTGTCCGAAGGCGTTCACGATGCGGATGCTTTGGAGTCCTTCTGCCTCGAGAGTGATTTCACCCTTAGTCGGGTTGGGATAGACTTTGGCGGCAATGCTGTTCTCGATGATGCCTTCGGTGTAGATGAAGTTAGCGTCTAAGTCGCGGTCGCAGGTGATGGTGAAGGTATAGGTCATTTCTTCCGAGACCACCTCGCCATTCTCAGTCCAGTTTTCGAAGTGCCAGTCTTCGTTGCGGACGATGGTCAGCGTGACTTCGTCGCCGTAATTATAGGTGCCTTCTCCAGTCACGTTACCAGCTTCTGCAGGGTTTACCGAAACTTTGACCTGGAAGGTCTGCAGCTCGAAGTGTGCAGTCAAGTTGACGTTGCTGGTGACGGTGAAGGTGTAAGTGATTTCGTTGGAAACTGAGAACATGCCTGTCGTCCAATTGACGAACGTGTAACCTTCATTAGCCGCGGCTGTGACGGTGCAGGTCTCGCCATAGTTGAAGGTGCCGCCGCCTGCAACGGTGCCGCCCTCAGTCGGGTTAGCCGTCACATTGACAGTGAAGGACTGCAGTTGGAAATGTGCCACATAAGCTGCCGATTCGGTCACGGTGAAGGTATAGGTGGCGTTGGTGCTAACCTGTTGGCCGTTCTTGGTCCAGTTGACGAAGGTATAGCCAGTGGCTGGAGTGGCGCTCAAGGTGCAGCTGTTTCCGTAGTTGAAGGTGCCGCCACCAGTGATGCTACCGCCGTTGACAGGATCAGCCGTTGCAGTGATGGTGTATTGCTGCGGGGTGAAGTTGGCCACCAAGGTGCGGTTGCTATTTACGGTGAAGGTGTAGTTGGATTGGGTAGAGACCACATTGCCGTTCTCGGTCCAGTTGGTGAAGTTGTAACCAGTGTTGGCCGTGGCAGTCACAGTGCAGGATTGGCCTTGTTGGTAAGTGCCACCGCCAGTGACGTTACCACCATTGGTCGGGTTGGCCGACACGGTCACGGTGTAGTTCTGCGGTTGGGCTTGGAAGTTAGCCACCAGAGAGCGGTTACCAGTGACAGTGAAAGTGTAGCTTCTGTTGGTAGAGACAACATTGCCGTTCTCAGTCCAGTTGGAGAAGGTGTAGCCTGCATTGGGTGAGGCTGACACCGTGCACGACTGACCTTGGTTGTAGGTGCCGCCACCAGTGACGCTACCTCCAATGTTCGGGTTGGCCGACACGTTGATGGTATACTGCTGGGTGCCACCTTGCGTGATCTGGATGGTGGCGATGTAGGTGATTTTGTTGTAGCCGAACACGGTCAATGTGGCGGTGCCCGTCGTTCCAGGAGCGGCGAAGGTGATGTTGCAGGTGCCATTGTTGATGGTGGCCGAGCCCATGATCTCGTTGTTACGGGTCAGGGTGGCCAACGCGCCGTTGCCGTTGGTGGCATTGACGGTGAACGAGGTAGCACTGCTGCTCATCGAGGAGGCGTGGGTCACGTTCATATTGGCGGGCGTCATGTTACGCACGGTAAGCGTCGGGTCGCCGAAGAGGAGCCAGAACTGATAGGTGGCCAAACCTTGACCATTCGAGTTGTATTGGTCAAGAATCTTCATGTTGCCGTCGGTTGAAATGCCGCCGAGGGTGCGCTTGATGCTTCTGTGTTCTGTAAGGACGTTGTTCATCTCATCCTGACCGTACATAGGCGGCTGCCAAGGTTGTGAGATGTAGCTGAACATGCCGCCGATAGCTCCGGTAGGTGCACCGGTGCTGTTGTTGGTGGCACGCATCCAAGCCTCAGCGAAGCAAGGCTGCGAATAGTCAAGTTGTCCGTTGTTGCAAGCCACCGACCAGATGAAAGGCAACTTATTGTCGTTAGTCAATGCGTTGATGTGCGAGTTGCTGTAGTTGAACACGCCCCAACTCGTAGGTGAACCGTGGTTGCAGTAGTTGATGATGCTCACACCTTCGTTGATGTGCTGGCTGATGATGGCTGCGCTCGATGAAACGCCTTGTACGTTCTGGTAATCACGATGGATGCTGGTGTAGTTGTAATGCAACAGCGTGTCTCGGATGTAGTCGATATGTTGGTAGTCGGCCTCACCAAAGTGGCCACTGCCTGCACCTTCGTTCTTTGAAACACCTTGTCCGATCGAGAGCCAGGTGTCGGCGGCGGTGACGTCTCTTTCGTAGTGGATCACCTTGTCAACCTGAGTGGTGACATGGTCGGCGTTCTCGGCTGAGAAACGTCCAACGATGACATCGTTGTAGTAGTCATTGCCAACTAATTGTCCGAAAAATTGGTCAGTACGGCCGGAATAGCCTCCAGCAGCGGTGAAGTAACTCTGCACTTGTGCGTTGTCGCCCACGAGAAGGATGTGGCTGATGTTGGGGTTGCTGTTGTATTGGCTTTGGATGTAGTTTTTAATGGCATCGCTAGTGAAGCCTGAAACCGAGGTGCCGACCATCGTGACGGGTCTGCCGATCTGTTTCTTCCAGTTGACAAAAGGTTGCATGGCATCCATGAAAGCGTCGTGGCAGATGATGAGAAGCTCGCCAGTCTCGTCGACGGCGTTGTATTTGCTCAGACCTTGGCTGTAGTTGATGAAGTGGTTTTGGTATAAGGCACCAAATTCGGGATCCATTCTCACCTCAGATGAACGGCGGCTGAGGGTGTTCTCACCGAGTTGGCCGTCGCTGTACATTTCAACGGTCATGTTGTAATACACGCGCAAAGTGTGTGTGACAGGGTTGTAGGCGAAAGGATAGAACACCATGTTCTGTCCACGGAAGTCACGCAGGATGTAAGGGTCATATAAACCTACTTTCTGAGCAGGGAAGAAGGCGTCTGTCGAATAGGCCTCGCCATAGGTGTAAGGCACATCGTCGGGATTGATGGTGCGTGGAAAATCGCCTTTTGATGGCGCAACCTCCATTTGGAAGTCGGTGTATTGCGCGTCGATGAGGCGAATGCTGTAATGCTGTTGGTCGCCGATGATGGCCGGAACGGCAATCATGGGAAGGTTAGGTTCGCCAGCGGCAGCGGTGCTGACGGTGCGCGGAACCGAGATGATGTTGGCTTCGCCACGAGGTGTGGTCACCTCGAAGGTGTAGAAGCCAGGGACTTGCATGTTGACGGTGATTTGGTTCTCTGAAGAGGCAACCAAAGTCGTCTGGATGGTGCTCGGGGCATCGCTCTTGATGGCGACCCACTGCTGACCGAAGGTCACTACGGTAAGCATGACGAGCAGGGCGGTTAGGATATGTTTTCTCATAGTAAAATGAATGTTGTTTTTGATGTAGGTTTTAAAAGGGCAAAAATAGGTAATTTCTTGATATCTTGGATGATTTTTCGGGATTAGATGACTTTTTTTCAACTTTTAGACTATGACCGCTGACGATGACCATGCCAGCGCCCATGCACAAAATGGTCATGGTCATGGTCAGTGGTCATGGTTTTATGATTTCTTTTGCCTTTTGGTAAACGCCACCGAGTCACCCCAAGCGTTGTATAAAACCTTGTGTCCGATGGCTGCGAGACGCACGTCGAGGCAGCTGTGGCATTCGTCTGGTTTGTCTTTGACGCAGGCTTTGTCAGGGTAGATGAGGTAGTTCTCGCGGAACTCGTTGGGTGTGAGGTTGGGCATGATGACGTTGGCTCCGGCAAGGATAGCCTTCTCTCGTCCCTGCGGGTCAATAGTCTGGTTGGCGGTGGCGGCCACCATATTGATTTCGGGCATCATCAGTCGGAGGATGGCAATCATCTTCAAGGTCAGCTCCATGCGTTCCTCGGCAGACGGGATTTGGTCTCTGTATTGCCACAAAGGTGTGTCGGGGTGGGGGATGAAGGGTCCCATGCCGACCATGGCCACATCTTTTTGCTTGAAGAACAACAGGTCATCGGCGAGGTCGTCAAGAGTCTGGAAAGGCAGGCCGACCATCACGCCCGTGCCAGTCTGGTAGCCGACTTTCAGAAGATTGTCGATGCAGGCGAGACGTTGTTGGAAGTCGTGTTTTTCATCGTGCGGGTGAATCTTATAATATAGGTCTTCGTTTGAGGCCTCAATGCGGAGCAGGTAACGGTGCGCGCCAGCCTCAAACCAACGGCGGTAGGTCTCCTCGGTCTGTTCACCCAATGACAGCGTGATGCCCAGACTTCCGTTGTCTATCTTCTTGATTTCCTTGACCAAATAGGTGATCTTGTCTACAAAAGCTTTGTCGCTCCTTTCGCCGCTTTGCAGTGCCACCGAGCCATAGCCCAACTCATGTGCTAGTTTGGCACATTCGATGACTTCCTCGTCGCTGAGTTGGTAACGTTCCACCTTCAGGTTCTTGCAGCGCACACCGCAGTAAAGGCAATACTTCGTGCAGATGTTGCTGTATTCAATCAGCCCGCGCAGGTGGACGTAATTGTCCAAGTGTGCAAGCTTGGTTTGCAAGGCTTTGTCGAAGAGTTTCTTCTTGTCGTCACCTTCGGCGGCTAAAAGGACTTTGATTTCCTCATGAGTTAAGGACCCTGAGCCCTGAGTTTGTCGAAGGGTCGAAGAGCCGACTTTATTTAGGATTTCGGTGATGGTCATTGTTTGAAATTTGGCGCAAAAGTAATGATTTCCAAAAAAATGTCGTACCTTTGCGGCCGAATTTGAAAACGAGAAATTTTATTTTATGACCAAACCATTGAAAATCGTGGTGCTTGCCAAGCAGGTGCCCGATACTAGAAATGTGGGCAAAGACGCCATGACGCCGGAAGGCACCGTTAACCGCGCCGCCCTGCCCGCCATCTTCAACCCCGAAGACCTGAACGCCCTTGAACAGGCCCTGCGCCTCAAGGAGCAGAATCCAGGCAGCACCGTCGGCGTGCTCACCATGGGCCCGCCGCGCGCCGGTGAGATCATCCGCCAAGGCCTCTTCCGTGGAGCCGACACAGGCTGGCTGCTCACCGACCGCCTCTTTGCAGGCGCCGACACCCTTGCCACTTCGTATGCCCTCGCCACCGCCATCAAGAAGATCGGCGATGTCGACATCGTCATCGGAGGCCGCCAGGCCATCGACGGCGACACCGCCCAAGTGGGTCCCCAAGTGGCACAGAAACTGGGTCTCAACCAAGTGACATACGCCGAGGAAATCCTCAAGATCGAAAACAACATCGCCACCATCCGCCGTCATATCGACGGTGGCGTGGAGACCGTTGAAGTGCCGTTGCCTTGCGTGATTACTGTCAACGGTAGCGCGGCACCCTGCCGTCCCTGCAACGCCAAGTTGGTGATGAAGTATAAGTATGCTATGTGTCCATTAGAAGTGGATGTGAATGCGGAATGTGGAATGCGGAATGCTGAATTAAGTAAGACACGTCCATATTTGACACTCAACCAGTGGAGCGTGGCCGACGTGGATGGCGACCCCAACCAGTGTGGCCTCTCTGGTAGTCCCACCAAGGTGAAAACCGTGCAGAACATCGTCTTTCAGGCCAAGGAGAGCAAGACTCTCACCGCCAGCGACTCCGATGTGGAAGGATTGATTAAAGAATTGTTGGACGAAAAGATTATCGGATAATGAACAACGTATTTGTATATATCGAGACCGAAGGCACACAGGTGGCCGAAGTCTCCCAGGAGTTGCTCACCAAAGGGCGTAAACTGGCCGACCAGCTGGGCGTGGAACTGCACGCTGTCGTGGCTGGCACTGGCATCAAAGGCAAGGTGGAAGACCAAATCCTGCCTTATGGCGTGGATAAGCTGTTCGCTTTCGATGGCGAGGGCTTGTTCCCTTACACCTCTGCACCTCACACCGATATCCTCGTCAACCTCTTCAAGGAGGAACAACCGCAGATTTGCCTGATGGGCGCCACCGTCATCGGTCGCGACCTCGGTCCGCGCGTCAGCTCCTCGCTGACCAGCGGCCTCACCGCCGACTGCACCCAACTCGAAATCGGTGACTTTGACGACGTCAAGACCAAGAATCACTACGACAACCTGCTCTATCAGATTCGTCCCGCTTTTGGTGGTAACATCGTGGCGACCATCGTCAACCCCGACCACCGTCCGCAGATGGCTACCGTCCGCTCAGGCGTGATGCAGAAAGCCATATACGAAGGTAAGGCCAAGAACGAAGTCGTTTATCCCGAGGTGAGCAAGTATGTCTCGCCCGAGGCTTATGTCGTGAAGGTCCTCGACCACCATGTGGAGGCTGCCAAGCACAACCTGAAAGGCTCACCCATCGTGGTGGCCGGCGGTTACGGCATGGGTTCGAAGGAAGGCTTCGATATGCTGTTTGAACTCGCCAAGGTGCTCCACGGCGAAGTTGGTGCTTCGCGTGCCGCCGTCGATGCGGGCTTTTGCGACACCGACCGCCAAATTGGCCAGACGGGTGTCACCGTGCACCCGAAAGTGTACATCGCCTGCGGCATCAGCGGACAGATCCAACACATCGCCGGTATGCAGGACTCCAAGATCATCATCTCGGTGAACAGCGACCCCGATGCACCTATCAACCGTATTGCTGACTATGTCATTGTCGGTACTGTTGAGGAAGTCGTCCCGAAACTGATAAAGTATTATAAGCAGAATAGTAAATAATGGCTATTGGCTACTGGCCTCTGGCTATTGGCAGCTTTGACAGAGCGTGTGTGTTCACTTTTATCGTGAAGCTGCCAGAAGCCAAAAGCCAGAAGCTAGAAGCGGAAAAACAAGAAAACAATGGCAAATTATTATAACGATAACCCGAATCTGCAGTTCTACCTCGACCACCCGCTGATGAAGCGCATCGTCGAGCTGAAGGAACGCAATTTCGCTGATAAGGACACCTACCAAGACGCCCCCGTCGATTACGAAGACGCGATGGAGAACTACCGTCGCGTGCTCGACATCACGGGCGACATCACCGCCAACATCATCGAACCCAACTCCGAGAGCGTCGACCTCGAAGGTCCGCATTTGGAGAATGGCCGCATGATCTATGCCTCCAAGACCATGGAGAACCTCGATGCCTGCACCAAGGGCGGCCTTTGGGGTGTTTCTATGCCGCGCCGTTACGGCGGTTTGAACCTGCCCATCACCGTCTTCTCTATGCTGAGCGAGATGGTTGCCTCTGCTGATGCAGGCTTCCAGAACATCTGGTCGCTGCAGTCGTGCATCGACACTTTGTATGAATTCGGCAACGAGGAGCAACGCATGAAATACATCCCGCGCGTTTGTGCCGGCGAGACCATGTCGATGGACCTCACCGAGCCTGATGCCGGTTCCGACCTGCAAAGCGTCATGCTGAAGGCCACTTATAGTGAAAAGGACGGCTGCTATCTGCTCAATGGTGTGAAGCGTTTCATCACCAATGGCGACTCCAACATCCACCTCGTGCTGGCTCGTTCCGAGGAAGGCACCAAGGACGGTCGTGGCCTGTCGATGTTCATTTACGACAAGCGCCAGGGCGGTGTCAATGTGCGCCACATTGAGCATAAGCTTGGTATCCATGGTTCGCCCACCTGCGAGTTGACCTACAAGAACGCCAAGGCTGAGCTATGCGGTGAGACCCGTCTGGGCCTTATCAAGTACGTCATGGCCTTGATGAACAGCGCTCGTCTCGGCATCGCCGCGCAGTCGGTGGGTCTGGGACAAGAGGCTTACAATGAGGCTCTGAAGTATGCCGGTGAGCGTCAGCAGTTCCACAAGAGAATCATCGAATTTCCGGCTGTCTATGACATGCTTTCGCGCATGAAGGCTAAGATCGACGCAGGTCGTTCGCTGCTTTACATGACTGCTCGTTATGTCGATATCTACAAGTGCCTTGAGGACATCCAGCGCGAGCGTCCGCTGACGCCCGAAGAGCGTGCAGAGTGCAAGAAGTACTCTCGCCTCGCCGATGCCTTCACGCCTTTGGCCAAGGGCATGAACTCCGAGTATGCCAACCAGAACGCCTACGATGCCATCAGCATCCACGGCGGTTCGGGCTTCATCATGGAGTACAAGTGCCAGCGCCTCTACCGCGACGCCCGTATCTTCTCCATCTACGAAGGCACGACGCAGCTGCAGGTGGTGGCCGCCATTCGTTACATTACCAACGGCACTTACCTCACCATCATGAAGGAAATGCTCGAGAACGAAGTCTCCGAGGACTTGAAACCTTTGCAGAACACAGTACGCACCCTCGTGGAACTCTATGAGCAGAGCATCAACTACGTGAAGGCTGCCAACAACCAGGAGGTTCAGGACTTCTTGGCCCGTCGTCTCTACGACATGACCGGCGACATCATGATGTCGCTCCTCATCCTCGACGACGCCACTCACGCCCCGCACCTCTTCACCCAGTCGGCCAACGTTTACGTCCATTCCGCCGAGGAAGACGTCATCGGCAAGAGCGTCTATGTGAAGAACTTCATCGAGGAAGACTTGGTGAACTTCAGGGCTAAGGCTCAAGAAGTGGCTGAGTAAGCTTCGCTTAATGCTAATGAAAAAGCGCGTCTCGGTTGAGGCGCGCTTTTTTTGCATAGTTTTAGAGTCTATTCTTTTACCATCTTTTCGCCATCCCAGACAAACTTGGTTTGAGTGCCATTGTTGAACAAGACACCATTTTCGGTGAATGTGGCTGGACTATAACGGTAGAGAGAGACGTCAGCGATGCATTCGGCGATCTCGGGTTCTAGCGGCATGGGGGTCAGTGTCCCTTGGTCGTAGTGGTAGCTGTTGAAGGAGAACGAGGGTTCAAAGGTGGGTTCTTCGTGAGCGGCTTCTTCGCCCAAAACCCAAGCCACATATTCATACACCTTCATGGTGCCGTTTTCAAGCGGGAAACATTTAAAAGCGTGATAGTAGCCTTGCTCCGTACCGGGAAATGCAATGTCAATGCCATCATTGGTGCTATACTCTTCGTAATATCTATCGGCTTCGTATTCGTCGCCATAATCCAACAAATCGTTGTTCTCGCCCAGTTTTGCGTGTTCCTGCAACAGAGCGTGCCAAACTTGATTGTAAATGGGCCACCAGTCTCCTTCAAACTCCTCTTCCTCATCGTAATAGGGTTCCTCGCTTTCTCTGTAAAAATCCTCAAACCGGTATTGGTATTCTGGATGGTAGGCCTTGAAGACGGTACTGAGTGCATCATAGAATTGGTCTATGGTGCCGTCTTTCCATCGTCTGGCCCAGAAATACAGGAAGTGTCCTTCAGAGCCGTTCCCGGTCCAAGAATCCACATCGATGTAGACATAGTCGCGGAAGACGCATGAGATTTCGTAGCAGAATCCTTTGTTTTCCACCAATTCGTTGAGGATTTTATTTCGGGTTTCCTCCACACTGGCATCCATATCCATCCGTGAGGGAAGGCCTTCATCGTACAGCGCATCGTGCAGCACCATCATGATGAGCATTTTGTCGTAGAGGTATTGGTCCACAAGGTTTTTGCTTTTTTCCACAAACTGCTTGTCTGCGACCACTTTTTTTGCAAGGTTGGCAAGGTACTGAATGGCCTTTGGATTGTAGTGCCCAAACTCGGCCTCGTTGTCGAGGTCCCATTGTCCGTCATGATGGGGGCCGGACGCATAGAGAGGGCAGGGGAGCATCTTTTCAAGCTCTTCTAGCGAAATCAGTGAGGCGAGGTGGCTCCCTGTGACACGGATGCCACATACCGGCCAATAGTCATACATGTCGGTAAGTGTGTGGTTCGTCTTGTCGAGGTTCATTGCGGCGTCTTTGAAACGCTGTACGTTTTCTTTGTCGTTGTTGCATGCACTGAAAGCAAAAACGAGGGCCATGACCGAAAGGGTCAACGCCAGTTTTGTAAAGACTTTATTCATAATGTTAATGTTTAGGATGCTTCAAAAATACAACTTTTTTGAATAGCTGTGATGAAAATAGTGTTTGCCATGAAATAGTGACTCTTTGCTACGTTTGGGATGTTAAAAATGAAGATGTGAGGTCAAAGACTATTCCGAAAATTCCGTATTATTGCACCCACAATTCAAACCCAAGACAAAATGAAAAAACTTTTCATAGCATTCCTCGCTGCCTTCCTGTTATGCGGTAGCCTACAAACCCAAGCACAAAGCGACGGCGTGACGCTGTATTTCAGCACGGAAGAGATGCCCGACCTCATCAAGTGCCTGCCTCCGCCGCCCGACACCATCGGTGTTGACTTCGCCCACGACATCATGCGTTACATGTGGGGCAAGACACAACGTTGCGATTCGGTCCGCGCAGCTCTAGTGTTTCGTGATGCCGTGTGGAACTACGACTCGCTTTTTGCCGTTTTTAGTGTGCCCTTCGGCATCGAAATCTCCAAGGAAGGCACACCCGAGATATACAAATACTTGGTCAACAGCCTATCCACCATCGACCAGACGCGCGTCAAGCCGAAGGCCTTCTACCATCGCAAGCGCCCGTTTGAACGCTTCCACGAACACATGCTTACGCGGTATGAAGAAGTTGAACTTTCGGGCGAAGGCTCCTATCCCTCGGGCCACAGCCAGCGTGGCTATGCCGTTGCTTTGCTGCTCTCTGAGGTCAATCCAGCCAATGCCGATACCATCATGGCGCGCGGCTACATGTATGGCGAGAGCCGTGTTATCGCTGGTGCCCACTGGCAGAGCGATGTGGATGCCAGTCGCCTTTGTGCTGCCATCGGCTTGGCCCGCCTTCACACTAGTTCCGCTTTCCTTGAACAACTTGCCAAGGCCCAAGCCGAGTTCAAGCAGCTGACAGGGGTGTTGCCGTCCACTGATGATGCCAGCCAGTTTGTTAACGTTACCGACGTCGTTTCCGATGCCATCTTGGAAATACGTTATTACAGCACTTATAATTTCGTTGGTGCCCGCGTGGACGGCTATGAGGAACCGATCGCCTTGCTCACGCGCCAGGCTGCCGACAGCCTCCGTGCCGTGAGCGACGACCTCATGAAACAAGGCTATCGCCTGAAGATATTTGACGCCTATCGTCCGCAGTGTGCCGTTGACCATTTTGTGCGTTGGGCTGCTGATGTCAACGATACACTGATGAAGCCCTATTTCTATCCTGATGTGCCTCGCGATAGGCTTTTCGAGTTGGGCTATATTGCCAAGAAGAGCGGTCACACGCGTGGCTCCACTATCGACCTCACCTTGTTCGACATGGCAACAGAAAAGGAAGTGGACATGGGTGGCACATTTGATTGGTTCGGCATAGAGAGTTATCCCGATTTTGGTGGCAATCCCAATACGGGGAAATACAAGCCTAATGGCCGTATTACCGCCGAGCAATTCCACAACCGCATGATACTGCGTGAGGCCATGATGCGTCACGGCTTCAAGCCCATCGGCGAGGAGTGGTGGCACTTCACGTTGAAGAATGAGCCTTTCCCCGATACTTATTTCACTTTCCCAGTGAAGAAGCTTTAAGAATGGGGTGTGTACAATCGCCCTTGCCAAGTGTCGCGTTCTTCCATCCGTTTTTCAATCTTGGCAAGCACCTCGTCATAGCGCAGCTTCATCCATGGCTCGCTGACAAGGAAGCGTGGCGGCACCTCGCCGGCAAAACGCTCGATGACGATGTTTGGGTTAAGCCGCTCGGCGAAGTCGATGACAAAATCGATGTATTCCTCGAGGTTAAAGAGATGGAAATGCTCGGAATGCTCAAGGTATTCTTCAGCCATTGTGGTGCCTTTGAAGATTTGCAGTTGGTGGAATTTGACCGTGGTTAAAGGCAGTCGCGAGATGAAGTCTGCAGCATCAAGCATCATTCCCTTGGTTTCTCCAGGTAGGCCAAAGATGAAATGCGCTCCGCAAGGGATGCCATAGTCGGCAGTTAGGCGGATGGCTCGTTCTGCCGTGGCGAAGTCGTGCCCTCGGTTGACGCGCTTCAAAGTTTCGTCATACACACTTTCTACGCCGTATTCCAACATGATATAATATGTTTGCTTTATCTCATTGAGGTATTGCAAAAGCTCCTCGTCAACCAAATCGGGTCGCGTTCCGATGACGATACCAATGATTTCTGGTGTTTCTAAGGTTTTTGAAGCCATGTCATTCCGAGGCGGGCATTGCGGGAGGTGGGAATCTATGGCTTCAAAAGCCTGCTCATAGATACTCTTCAACTCTTCAATCGGCTTGTAAGTATTCGAAAACGGTTGAAAATAAGCCAAATACTTGTTCGCCCGACGATATCTTCTTTGATGAAACTCAATGCCTTCTTCAATTTGTTGCTTGATGGACTTCTCGGGCCGACAATACGACGGGTTGAAGGCCTCATTGCTGCAAAAAGTGCAACCACCCGTGCTGATTTTCCCATCTCTATTGGGACAACTGAAGCCCGCGTCGATACTGATCTTTTGCACACGTCCGCCGAACTGCTTCGTGAAGTAGTTGCTGTAGCTGTTGAATCTGCGTTCGTCTCCCCAGGGATAAGTCATGGCTTGGAATAGTCAGGATTGTTTAAGAAAGTCTCATCCGTCAAGGTATTCAAAAACGCCTTGAGCTGCGCCTTCTCCAAGTCGGTGAGCCGCACACCACCGTCCATTACATGATGCATCAGTGGGTTGATGTTCTCGGAGTCTTTCACACCTTCACTGTAAAAGTCGATGACTTCGCCCAAAGTGGTGAAGCGTCCATCATGCATATAGGGTGCCGAAACGGCGATGTTGCGCAGGGTAGGGGCTTTGTAGGCACCTCGGTCCCAATGGCTTCCCGTGACGGCGGCGCGGTCTTCTGGATCATTAAACTCGTCGTCCAAACCGTTGTTATAGAACAGGTTGGTGGTCATCAAGGCCAGACCGCCACCACCATGGCAGTGGAAACAGTCGGCACCTTCTTCGGTGCAAAACAACTCGTATCCTGCCTTTTCGTCTTCGGTAAGCTCCTCATCACCCTGTAGATATCGGTCAAATTTGCTGTTGGCAGAGACTAGGCTTCTCACAAACTGTGCAATGGCTTTTTCCACATTGACAAAGGTGATTTCTCGGCTGCCGAAGGCCTTCTCGAACAACTCGGGATAATCATCGGTCTTCTGCAAGTATTTGACTACCTGGTTGGTATCGGCATTGATTTCAACCGGACTTGTGACTGCCGCCAAGACCATGTCTTCCAAAGTGGCCACACTACCATTCCAGCCCAAACCCGTGCGGTTCCAAGCCAGATTGATCAAAGGAAGCATGGCATGATGGGTGTTGGTCGGGGCGCCAAACTCAAAGTTGTTTTCTTGATGGTGGCAAGAAGAGCAACTGCGGATGCCGTCGGTGCCGTCGCGGCCCGAGAGTCTTGGGTCGTAAAACAGTTTCCTGCCCAAGGCCACACCTTCCTCGGTCATGGGATTGTCGGCAGGGATGTTGTTTTTCGTGGGGAAATAGGATGGCTGCACCAGCTCATAAGCCGTTGGCATATAAGCGTTGTGTTCAGGGTTGCACGAAAGCAGGCCGAACAGCATTAGGGGTACTATCCAAAACAAGCGCCTCATGACTGGTTTTTGTCGCTTTCCTTGATTTGCTCAAAGGTTTGCCTGACATTCTCCCAAGTCCAAAAATGGGGCTTTGGCGTGGCATAATGCATCACCTCGTTGAACTTTTCCACTAGTTTTGCTTCTCTTTTCATCTTTATATTGTTGTCGTCTGGTTTTCCAATTTTGAACACGTCTTTCCCGTTGCCGTTGAACAAGCGTTGCGCATTTTGGTTCTGCATGATACTGCTACCCAACTCGTTGAAGTCGATGACATGCGGATTGCGGAACCAATTGTCGACGACCATGGTCAAGTCAAGTCGGTTGTCGGCATTTGCCTTGACGTCGAAATCGAGGGGCAACTCCACGATGAAGTAGTTTTGGTAGAACTCAGTGCAATCCTCGTTTTGTCCAATGCCGAGGTGAATGGCAAAGGGCTTGAGTCGGCCTGATGAACCAGCATACTTCCCGTTGAGTTTCATATAATGGTAGCCACCGCCCAACACGTCGGGCCAAAACATCTCCGACTCAGGCGGATCGTTGAAAAGGCCAGTATAGTTGTCATAGTCATCCAATCCAAAGGTGAAACGTATGGCTGTGTAGTGACCTGTTTTTACAGGGCAGGAACGCAAGTTTTGCGTTTCTGGGATGTCGGTGTCGATGTAGAAGATTCTGCTGGCGTCCAAAGTGTCGGAAAGCCATCTTTGTTGAAGCAAGGTCCAGTCGCCATCCTCGTTTTTCAGTTCGATATCGGAGAGAAACCATTGGATTTCGGTGATGAGGAATAGGTTACCCGCTTCGTTGGTGTAGCATAAAGTATCGGTAATCAACGGCTTTCCATTGATTTCATAGTTGACTTTAAGGTCGATTTCGGCCTGGTCGTTGCGTTTTGTGCAGGCAACTGCCAACACGGCCAACAACATAACTAGTATTCTAGTCTTCATTTTCGATGTTTTCTGGTCGCGAAAGTACAAAAATTCTGCCAAATTTGTGTAATTTTGCCGCCTTAAATCGAAAAACTATGGCAGAATTTAAGATTGGCGATAAGGTGAATTTCCTCAGCACCGTGGGTGGGGGCAAGGTCACGAAAATCATCGACTCCCGTATGGTGATGGTCGAGGTGGAAGACGGCTTCGAAATCCCGACTTTGATTACGGATTTGGTGCTCGACTACCGCTCCATGCCCGCTCCGAGCAAGCAGCAACAGACGGTCGATAAGGTGCAGAAAGAGGTCCAGGGACAGGAACTCCTGAAACAACAGCAGGCCGAGGAGGCCCGAAAAGGTGGTCTGCGCCGTTTCGCGAAAGAGGCGGAGAAGGAAGGCATCTACATGGCCTTCGTGCCCCACGAGCAACAGTGGCTTCTGACGGGTCCGCTTGATGTGGTGCTAGTCAACCACACGCCTTACGAGATGCTTTACACTTTCACCATCAAGGAAGAAGACAAGTTCGCCAATGTTGACTTCGGTCAAGTCGACAAATACGAGAAAATCGTCATTGAGACCATTTCGCGTGACGACCTCGAGTATTGGCTCAACGGCGTGGTTCAAGCCATTTTGACTGCTGAATCTTCCGATTGTGTGTTGCTTCCGCTGAATGCCCCCTTCTCGTTGCGTCCGGGACGCTTCTACAAAGAGGGCAGTTACCTGCCTTCTGGCATTTTGGGCGAGAAGTCGGTGATGATCTGCCTCTCTGAACTGATAGCCCTCAAGCATGGTGACGGCGATTTCACCAAAATCATGAAGGAAGGCATCGGTTCACAAGCTCCCACCAAAGATTTGGTGAAGAAGGAATCGCCTATCGACAAGCATAGGGTGGCTCCTGGTGAGGCCATCGTCGACTTGCACATTGGCGAGTTGGTCGACAACATACTTGGTCTTTCGAGTCATGATATGTTCAAGATCCAGACCGATTACTTCAAGAAGATGCTCGATAGTGCCATTGCTGCCGAATACAACAAGGTGACCTTCATTCATGGTGTCGGTAACGGCGTTTTGAAGAATGCCATCATCGAGGCCTTGAAGGACTATAAGAACACCGAGAACCGCATGGCCAGCATCGCCAAGTTCGGTGTCGGTGCTATTGATGTGATAATTACCGATAAACAGCAAAAAGGCTAAGCGCGCTTAGCCTTTTTGCTGTGAACCCGCAGGGAATCGAACCCTGAGCTAAGGAACCGGAATCCTTTATTTTATCCATTAAACTACGGGTCCTATTTTGGCTTGCAAAATTAGTAAGATTTTGGAAATTTCGTACCTTTGTCGCTTCAAAAAGCATATTCTTTAATCTAAAATACTGGATTCTAATTGTTTAAGATATGAAAAGTGGAAAACTGAAACAAGAAATCTTGGCCTATTTCTATTTGATTTTAGGCTCAGCTCTTTTCGCCGTCGGCGATGTGATGTTCGTGAATCCCTATCACTTGGCTCCTGGCGGCGTTTACGGTCTCGCCAACGTGTTCAATGCCTTGTGGGGATGGAAGATTTCCGTATCTGGCATTTGCATGGACATCCCTTTGTTGATTATCGGTACGATTATCCTGGGACCCAAATTCGGTATCAAGACCATCATCTCAGTGATCCTGATTCCCGTATTTACCTATATCCTTGAGACATTCTGGGGATATGCACCCGTGATTCATGGTGGCGCAGTGGCAGCCGACACCCAGTCCGCGCTTTATTATATCGCCAAGGACGGCTCCCAGAGTTGGTTCATGCCCGACATGTTCTTGAACACGGTGGTTTCAGGCCTCATCTATGGTGTGGCCATCGGTGTCATCTTCCGCTCGGGTGCCACTTCTGGCGGTTCCGACATCATCTCCATGATTATCCACAAATACACCAAAATCAGTCTTGGAACGCTGGTGCTGATTGTCGATAGCATCATCTCGTTGACCACGCTGATTGCTTTTGAAGATTTCCGTTTGCCCATCTATTCCATCATCCTTATCTTCATCGAAAGCAAGATCATCGACCTTGTGGTGGAAGGCGTGAAGAGTTACAAGACGGCTTTCATCGTTACGGATAAGATTGAAGAGGTGCGTGCCTTTATCCTTAAGGATTTGGATCGTAGCGGTACGGTATTCGTGGGTAGCGGCCTTTATCAAGGTGCCGAGCGCAAGATGATTTATGTCACCCTCAACCGTTCCGACTTGGTGAAACTGAAAGCCAACCTCCGCTTCCTTGACCCGAACGCTTTTGTCAACGTGATCGAGAGCTCGGAAATCATGGGTAACGGCTTTAAAGCGCTTCCAACTGAATGATTTATAATACTTAAATATTACAACTATGAAGAAAACCTTATTTGCAGCAATCGCTTTTCTGGCTGTGATGGCTATGGCTTGCCAGAATACGAACAACGGAGGCAAAGAACAAGCCTCGAAAGAAAAAGAAAATGAAGCCCAAATCAAACAACGCGTCGAACAGATGATGCAAATGCACGAATTGTTTGATGCCGACAAGATCCTCACAGCCGATTTGTTGGCCCTTCAGGAAAAGGCTCAAGGTGTTCATTTTTGGGGCAACTTCTTCCCAGGTTTCCAATGGGACCTCGCCGTGCAGGACGCTTGCTCTGAGAACAGAGAAACCAAAATCGAAGGCATCACGCCCGTCGATTCGCTGCATTGCGATGTGGCCATGCGTTATGTCGACTCGACTTGCTACGATGATCCTTATACACTGAAGCTCTTAAAGGAGAACGGCGAATGGAGAATTGACGATGTGCTGTTTAATGAATCTTCTCTGCGTGAAGACTGCAAAGATTACTATGAGGACATGGTGGATACCTATAGCACGGGAGATCCCAAGGAAATCATGGAATTCTTTGTTGGAGAAGAACCTTTGGAAGCCAATTATACGGATCCTGAGTGCATTTATTACAACAATCCTGAAGCTGTGAAGAGTCTCATTGATGGTATCAAGAATTGCCAAGAGCTTTTCAAGAAGAATCCTGGTTATACCGAAGAGATGGGTAAGCAGATTGATGCTATGATTGAACGCATCTCAGCACACATCTAATCCTTTTGCGAGCGTAGCACTTGCTCGATCGCCACAGGGAAATACGCCTGCTCCAGATGGTGGATCTTTGCCGCCAGGGAGTCAGGCGTTTCTTTTTCGTCGAGACTGACACGGGCTTGCAGGATGATTTCGCCGCTGTCGTAAATCTCGTTGACATAGTGAACCGTGATGCCTGATTGGGCTTCCTTTGCCGCTACAACAGCTTCATGAACGTGCTCGCCATAAAAGCCTTTGCCGCCATATTTGGGCAATAGGGCAGGGTGGATGTTGACAATCTTCTTCGGGAAGGCTTTGACTAGGTTTTCCGGAATTTTCCAAAGGAAACCCGCCAAAACGATAAGGTCGACATGAAGGTCTTGCAGTTCCTTGATGAAGGCTTCGCTCTTGAAGTCCTCTTTGGTGATCATGCGCAAAGGAATCCCCAAATTCTTCGCTCGTTCAATGGAATAGGCCTTGGGATTGTTGCAAACCACGTTGACGATTTCGACGTCTTTGTTGTCGACAAAATATTCGGCAATGCGTTGTAGGTTGGTGCCGTTGCCGCTGACGAATATGGATAGTTTTTTCATTCTCTGTATCTTATAGTTACGGTTTCGTGTTTGCCCAAATCGAACCACACCAAATAGCCTTCATCCACCTTGCGGAAATCGATGGCTTTGCCTTCCACCACGATGGGTTTGGTGCAAAGCAAGGTCAGCCCCTTGATGGTTTCATTCGGATTGGTCAATTGTATGGTCTTGTTGTCGATAATCAGGTACTCGATGCTGTTGAGTTTTTCGTAATAGCTGAGGTATTGTTCAATGGTGGTGGGTAGGATTTTCTTCTCGTCGCGGAAGTGGGCAAGTTGGCTCAGCGCGAAGTTGAAGCCTGGCATGGCTACGGCGGTGCCGTTTTCATTGTACTGCCAGAAGGCGCGATAAGGATTGCTCCAGGCGGGATAGACATGGGTGATAAACACATTGTGTTGGTCTACAAGGCGTTGCAGGCGGATGCTGTCGAAATAGAAATACCATTCTTTGTCTTCGTTTACCTCCAAGGTCGAGGGCGTCGACCATAGCAGGAAGTCCTTGTCGCCATTGGGCAAAGTGGTGATTTGTCGGTTGGGCAAGGCATCGCCGAAGCCGTCGAAAGGTTGCACGAAATGACCGTCGAAGTTATGGCTTTCCATGCGGTTTTCCTCGTAATAGGCATTCCAGAGGTAACGCACGCCGTTCTTTTTCCATAATTCTGCGGCATATTGAGGTGATTCGGGTAGCAGGCCGTCGCAAACCAAGTCCTCGCGGTTCTTGTCGGGACCGTTGTTGTAGCCATGGTCAATCCAACTCTTGGTGTCGAATTGTCTTCTCATAAAGCGCATTGCCTTTGGGAACTCTTCAGGAAGGGTGGTATAAACCTCAGGCGAGTGCAGACAGATCTCAAAGCCTTGTTTTTTAATGGTTTTCAGTAGTTTATAAAACTCCTTATCGGTCTTAATGGAAGCCACCAAATCTTTGAAAAGTCCGTTGCTGGTCTTCTCGTTGGTCACATTGTCGGGGTTCCAATAGAACACACTCTTCGTGACGGGGATGTTGAAGTAGCAGAAGCCTCCAACGGCATCTTCAGGCTTGGTAATGTTCTCATTTCCAAACAGCACGGCGCGATGGGTTCTGATATCCGTCCAGTCGGCGTGTTCGGTGAAGATGAAGGCACTTTGGTAGCCATCCCAGACGGGCATGAGGCGGGGTAAATCGTGGATGCTGTCGCCGATATGGACAATGAAAGAATGAATATCATTTATTGCCACATAGATTTCACCGAGTTTTTTTTCGCTGGATTCGGGGTGGACATAGTGAATGTTGTCGCATGAGACATCCTCAAAATACTCCTCGATGGTATCGCAAAGCGGGTAATGAATCAAGGGATGGTCTCTCCAATAGTCCAGATTGATGTAGGCAATGCGATGGGTGGCATCGAGTTGCATGGATGAGACTTTGGAGGGATGATAGAGGGTGAAACTGCGCGGGCCTTTGCCTATCGTGAACCCTTCCCTGTCGAGGTAGTATTCGGATTGGAACACCGTGGTGTCGACATGTAGGTTGCGCCGATAGACGGTCAGGGTGCTGTCGATGAAGGGGATGACGAGTGTTCGCTGAAGCACTTTGCAGCTTTCCGAAAGGGTGCAGTTCAAAATGATTCTTTTTCCATGCGTCGGCAAAGGCTCAATCCGATGGTCGGTCATCCTCATTAAGGTAGAACCAATTCGCGACCTGGCAAAGGCATAGTTGGGATTGCCCTGGAAGAGATTAAATTCTTGCAGGGTGTCGCCGTCGATGATGTATTCTTCATACATTCCGATGGGGTAGGTGATGGGCGCACTTTTGAGGTTGTAAGGGTCTTCCCGCAAAACACAATAGTTCTCGGGATCATAGTCTTTCTGCACAAGGCTGTCGATCTTGGGCAGGAAGCTATATTCCAAAGGCGTAACTTCCAACCTCGCATCATCGAAAACCAGCCTTTCCTTACCTTTGTTCCAAACATAAACCTTGATCTCGCTACCCTGCGTATAACTGGCGGGGAAGTTGAGGTCAAGCTGCACTTGCGACCATTCAGCCGTGTCGTTCACATAATCTGCAAGGGGATAGGCAACCCAATAACGGTTACGGATCGTGTCGTCGATGCTCACCACAATGTCGGCTTGGGTGTTGGCATCGGCCTTAAACAAGAAATCGTATTTGAAGCTGACATTTTGGTTGGGAAATTCCACGCCGGCATTAATGCCGAAGCCAAAACCATATTCATGTATGGAGTCGCAGATGGAAACGTAATTCTCATCCGTTACGCTGCTGTCGGCAACGATATGAAGGTTGAACCAAGGTGCATTCCACTCTTGGCGGTTCTCAAAGTCGTTGGTATATATCTGTGCTTTGGCCGTGAATGCGACAAACATGGCCGTACAAAGCAGGATCATTCTGAAGCAAAACCTCATTGATGTCTTATTTTCGGCAAAAATAGCGATTTTGCGATGATTTCGACTTCGTTCTCGGCAAAAAAAACGCGATTACGATATTATATTAATAAGGTGTGTTGAGAAACGGACTACTTTGGCGACGAAAAATGCCGAGTTTTGATCTCAAAATCATGAAAATTTTCCAGAGAACCTTGACAAAAAAGTGACCTTTTGGGCCGAAAAAGAGTTTTTTCTGTCCTCATTGAATTGTTTTTCTGAAAAAATATTGTTTTTAATAATTTGATAATCAATATAATGTAAAAAAGTTTCAAAAAATCGAAAAAAAGTGTTGCGCGTAATGAAAAAAGCTGTACTTTTGCACCCGCTAAACGAGAGGGGAAAGCAAGATTGTGAAAGAGGTTTAGCGAAGTTCTTTGAAAGTCTGAGGCCAGCACAAGACCAGGCGCCACCGGGAGGCGGCGCCAGGGATAGGAACCTTTTAGGAAGGAACACCAAAGAGAACATCAAGGCGGAACCCGAGATTCAGAAGAAAAATTTAGAGTACAACAATACTACAACGAAGAGTTTGATCCTGGCTCAGGATGAACGCTAGCGGCAGGCCTAATACATGCAAGTCGTACGGTAAACGGTCCTTCGGGACCGTGAGAGTGGCGGACGGGTGCGTAACGCGTATGCAACCAACCCCCCTCGCCGGGATAGCCGGTGGAAACGCCGGATAATACCGGATGCGCCGCGTGGGAGG
>ONKA01000041.1 GCA_900318265.1 uncultured Bacteroidales bacterium
GGCCTGACGTTTGGCAGGCTCGCCGACCTTACGCTCGCCGCTGTCGGTGATGGCGACCACGGAAGGGGTGGTGCGGTGGCCTTCGCTGTTGGCGATGACAACCGGCTCGTTGCCTTCCATAACGGCCACACATGAGTTAGTTGTACCTAAATCGATACCAATGATCTTTGACATTTCTTTGTTCTCCTATTTTTTATTTGTTACTTATTTTGTTGTCTAATCGCGGTTGCATACGAAATGCAACGGCCTCAACTTGTCAATCTTTGTGCCAAAGCTAAAAACTGACAAAATGTCAACATTTTGGGTTTTTGGCCGTTTTTGGCTCCTTTCTTCTTGCCATTTTGGGATTTTTTTGTACCTTTGCACCCTTATTTTTCAAAAAATCACCCTTTATCATGAAGAAATTAACTGCTATCATAATCTGCCTGTTATTGTCATCCGTTGCCTTCTCGCAAGAAAAAGAAGGCTTTTTTAAACGTTGGAGAAACAACCATACTGTTCACGACACCATATATATTTATGTGCACGACAACGACACCATTGTGGTTGACAACGCAGAGGAAGACGACGAAGAAGACGAGGAGTTCTCGGAAGGCATCCCGGTCCCTGTCGACACGCTCAATACCAAAAACAGATATCAAAAGGTGGTGCTCTTCGACAATGGCACTTGGCTGTACTACAATATTGAGCGTCCCGAGATCCCGGATTCCATCAGTAGCGACCATTGGGAGACGCAATGGGTGCATACCTATCGCGACATTGCTTTGAACGACCTTCCCGATTCGGTTACGCTCCGCTTGGTGGATTCGGTGCATCGTTTCTGCATCCCGCATCCTGGCCCTGTCACATCCCAATTCAAGTTCAGGTGGCACCGTCCCCACAGAGGTGTCGACATCGGCTTGCACATGGGTGATGTGGTGTATGCCGCCTTCGATGGCATCGTGCGCGTGGCTCTCCCGACATCCATGACGGGCGGATATGGCAATGTGCTGGTGATTCGTCACTTGAACGGCTTGGAGACCTATTACGGCCACCTTTCGAGCTATATCGTGAAGAGCGGTGACATAGTGAAGGCTGGCGAGCCCATTGGCTACGGTGGCTCAACAGGTCATTCCACTGGACCGCATCTCCATTTGGAAACCCGTTATATGGGCCAGAGCTTCGACCCAGAGCGCATCTTCGACTTGGAGAACGGCACCTTGCGCTGCGAGGAGTTTGTGCTGCATAAGCACTATTTTAACATCAACTCGCACTATGGTCAGACCGATGCACAGTCGCTGGCAGCCTCGAAACAAGCCCCGCAAGAAAGAGGCGGAGGAAGTGGAAGCGTCAGCAAGGCGAAGAAATCCTATCACACTGTGAAGAAGGGCGAAACCCTGGGCAAGATTGCCAAGAGATACGGCACCTCAGTGAACAAGATTTGCAAACTGAATGGTATTAGGGCCAACAAGGTGCTGAAAGTCGGACAAAGAATCAGAGTGAAATAAAAACAAAACCCCGAAAGCTACGGCTTCCGGGGTTTTTCTTTTCAACGCATCGGCTTATTTCATCCAGGCCTCGACGTCCTCCAGCTGCAAAGCTGGGATGTCGAGTTTGTTCTTCTTGCGCAAGCCGTTCAGCTTTTCGCGCAATGCGGAGGGCTTCTCTGCCTTCAGTTGCTCGATGGTGTTGTAGCCATTGGTGAGCAACAAGGTCGCCCAAGTCTCGGCCATACCCAAGGCCATGAAGTCTTCCTTGGTGGCGTTCTTCACGACCTTCTCGGGACGCATCATCGGGAACAGCAGCACCTCTTGGATGGTGGTCTGACCCGTCAGCAGCATCACGAAACGGTCGATGCCGATGCCCATGCCCGAAGTCGGAGGCATACCATATTCCAAAGCGCGCAGGAAGTCTTGGTCGATGAACATGGCCTCGTCGTCGCCGCGCTCACTGAGTTTCATCTGTTCCTCGAAGCGTGCACGCTGGTCGATGGGGTCGTTCAGCTCGGTGTAGGCGTTGGCCAATTCCTTGCCGTTGACCATCAGTTCGAAGCGCTCGGTCAGTTCGGGGTTGTTGCGGTGACGCTTGCAGAGCGGCGACATCTCCACAGGATAGTCGGTGATGAAGGTCGGCTGGATGTAGGTGCCTTCGCACTTCTCGCCGAAGATTTCGTCGATCAGCTTGCCCTTGCCCATCGTTTCGTCCACCTCGATGCCGAGTTGCTTGCACACGTCGCGCAGTTGCGCCTCATCCATGCCGGTAATGTCGATGCCGGTCTTCTCCTTGATGGAGTCAATCATCGTAATGCGCTTGAAGGGACGCTTGAAGCAGATTTCGTTGTCGCCAACTTTCACGGTATCAGTGCCTAACACCTCCGTGGTGCGGTCCATGCCCTCGTTGCGGAAGTTGCGCGAAAACTCATACACGCCTTCGAAGCCGCCCACGATGAGGCGCTTCAAGTAAAGCTCATCGGCGATGCGCAAGTACATCGGGATGTCCAAGGCATTGTGGTGCGTGATGAAAGGACGCGCCGTGGCACCGCCCGGAATGGCTTGCAACACTGGCGTTTCAACTTCCAAATAACCGCTCTCGTTGAAGAAACGGCGGATGCTGTCGATGATGCGGGTGCGGGTAATGAAGATGTCCTTCACCTTGTCGTTGACCACGAGGTCGACATAACGCATACGGTAGCGCAACTCGGGGTCGTTGAATTCGTCGTACTTCACGCCGTCCTTCTCCTTGACGATGGGCAGCGGCCTCAGCGACTTGCTCAGCACCGTCATCTCCTTGACGTGCACCGAAATCTCACCCATCTGCGTGCGGAAGGCGAAGCCTTTCACGCCGATGAAGTCGCCAATGTCGAGCAGGCGTTTGAACACGGTATTATATAAGGTCTTGTCCTCCTCGGGGCAGATCTCGTCGCGCTTGATATACAGCTGGATGCGGCCTTTCGAGTCCTGCAATTCGCAGAACGAGGCGGCGCCCATGATGCGGCGGCTCATGATACGGCCCGCGAGGGTGACCTCTTGGAATTGGTCGGGGTTGTTGTCGTCAAATTGGTTGAGGATGTCCGTGGTGAACACGCTCACGGGGAACGCGGCCTGCGGATACATTATTGTAATTTTGACCCGCAATTTTGAAGGATATGCAGTTCAAAGACGTTATCGGCCAATCCGCCATCAAACAAAGGCTTATCCAGAGTGTGAGGGAAAACCATGTCTCTCACGCCCAACTCTTTTTGGGCCCTGCCGGAAGCGGCAAACTGCCTTTGGCTTTGGCCTACGCCCAATATATCCTCTGTCCAAACCGTACCGAGACCGACAGCTGCGGGGTGTGCCCCACCTGCCAGAAGATGCAGAAACTGGTCCATCCCGACCTGCATTTTGTGGTGCCAACGGCCACCACGAAAAAGATAAAAAGCAACCCCGAGTCGGACCTCTTTATGGAGGAATGGCGAGAGTATGTCATTCAAAACCAAGGGTATGTCGATACTTCAAGTTGGTACACTTTCCTTGATGTGGAGAACAAACAGGGCTATATGTCGGTGCGTGATGCCGCCTCACTGCTGCGTAAGTTGAGCATGAAGTCCTACGAGGGCGAATACAAGATCGCCATCATCTGGATGGCGGAGAAGATGCGCGTCGACACAGCCAACAAACTGCTGAAACTCCTTGAAGAACCGCCAGAGAAGACCGTTTTCCTCCTCATCGCAGAGGACCAAGAAGAACTGCTGGCTACCATCAAGTCGCGCACAGCCTTGGTGAAGATACCAGCCATCGAAACCAGTGCGGTGGAAAAAGCCCTTGTGGAGCGTCTGTCATGCCAGCCTAACCAAGCCCATGATGCGGCCATAATTTCGGAAGGCAACTGGATCACCGCCTGCCATTCGGTGCAGGATTCGGAAGAGCATAAGTTCTTCTTTACCACCTTCCAGCAGTGGATGCGGCTTTGCTTCCGTGGCAACGTTACAGAAATCATCGACTTTTCGAACAACATCAAGACGCTGGGTCGCGAAAAACAAAAGGAGTTGCTGGAATATGGACTTCGTATTGTTGGCAACGCATTGCTATTCAACAATAATCTGGCCAGTATGGTTATGCTGCCCGACGACGAGAAGAAATTCAACGCCAACTTCGCACCTTTTGTCAAGCCTGCCAATCTGGCGCAAATCGTGGAACTCTTCGAGGAAGCCATGCGCCAAATTGAGCGCAACGGCTATGCGCCACTCATCTTTACGGATGTGAGCTTTAAGATGGTGGGGTTGCTAAAGAAGAAATAACTTTACTCGTAAACCTCCACGGTTCCCATCTCAAACTGAATGGGATGTCCAGCCTCATAATAGCGAACATCATGTAATACCTTGTCGAAGACATAATTCTGGATGAGCACAAAGTCCTTGCCGTCGTCGACGAGAGCATACATACGGTCACGGTCAACGTCGCCCAGCTCGCCGCCAATATCGGTCACGCCGTTTAGCACCAGTTTCTTAAAGGTCTTCATGTCCTGCTTGTTGCCGTCCTTGTCGGTCACCACAATGTAATGCAGGTAGGGTGAGTTGGTGATGGAGTCGATGCGCTCCTGAGGCAGGGTGTTGGTAAACAAGGCCTCAAAGCGAAGGTCGCCAAACGACGACATAAGGTTGATGACTTTCAGTGTGTCGTAAGGCAAATCTTGATTGTCAATCAAACGGGTGAGTTTGTATTGGTGCTTCCCGATGTTGTCGATACGGAAGCTGCCTTCAGGGTCTTCGTTGAAGTCGACTTCAACCGACTGGATGTCAGCCATATTCTCATGGAAGATGGTATGGTCGCGCCAGTCGTCGGGGTTGGCGGTAAAACGCGTGGTGATGAAGCCTCTGAAGCTGGGGATGTAAACAATATAGGCTTTGTCAGCGCCTTCCTTAAGCATGAAAGTGCCGCTACCGTCCATGGTGGCATCGCCCACATAAAACACCTTGGTGCGCTTCTCGTGATAGAACATCTTGATTTTGTCGAACAAGTTGATGCGAGGCACTATCTGGTAAACCTCCACCTTGGTGCTCTGCGAAGCCAGTTGCTTTACGATATTGTCGTGGCTAGCCACTGAGACGGGCATCTTGATGCGGATTTTGTATAAGGTGGTCAGCAGGTATTGCACTTGTTTGGGGTGTGCTTTGTAGTTGCCATTAAGTGTCCAGCCGTTCTCCTGACGTTCGAGCAGCGACTCATGGTCCTTTCGGTCGGCCAAATAAACCCTCGTGACCGATGCTGTGTCCCACACCTGGAAGTCCGACGACTCGCCCTGCAATGTTGAGAGGTAACGGTTGTTCCAGATCAACATGCCGGCAATGACGACCAGCAATGCGGTGATAATAATGGTGATGCGGTTATTTTTCTTCATGATGCTCTGTTTTACTGTATTTTTTCTTCCTCACGAAAGCCATGACAAGACCCAAGACGATGATGAGCGTGATAGGTATCACGGTATTGATGACCTGCCATTTCACCCTTTCTTTGTTGACCTTGGTGGCATCCAGCAGGCGGACTTTCAGCTCGCGTGAGCGGATGTCGATGAGGCCTTCGCCGTCAACCAGGTAGCTGATGGCATTTTCGATGAATTCCTTGTTGGTGTAGGTGATGCCCGTGTATTGGTCGAAGCCTAAGGGTAGGGGTTTGTGGGTGCGGATGTCGAACTGGTTGCGGATAATATCGCCATCGGCGACCACAATCATCGCCGTCGGCTCGCTTTCTTCCAGGAAGTCGGTGGCTTGATCGTCAACGATTTCCTGTGGGATGCGATTGGCATAAAGTGAGGGGAAGCTACCCTTCAGGAGATAAGCCACGTTTTTGCCTTTGTTAGTGAACATGCGTTGGTCTGGTGCCTGACGCAGCATGGCCAAGGAGATAAACACCGGCGTACCCGAAACTTTAGTGTAGCTTGAGGTCTTAAGCAGCGGTATCTGTTCAATGCCATTGGCTGAGGTGGTGGCGTCAATCGAGCTGACAAAGTCTGCCTTGATGGCATTCATATTGCGCACCATGGGATGGTCGGAGGCAGCCTGCAGCAAGGGGAAGTAATACCAGCGGAAGAACTCCAACTGAGCTTGGCCTCCCACTTGTCCGGTACGGATGGGCAATTGGGCACAGGTCAGGTCGAGGAGCAAGTCGCGGTTGAGGCGCACACCATATCTGAAGAGCATGTCGTCAAGGTTGAGATCCTGCTCAATGCCGATGGTCGACTCCTGGTTTTGCAGGCTGTCCATCGTGGCAAACACTGGCTCCACCAGCCACAACACCTTGCCACCGTGCATGATGTATTGGTCGATGAGGAACTTGTCTTTCTCGTCGAAAGGTTTGGTGGGCTTTGCGATGACGATGGCATCGTATGAGGGGAAGACCCTGACGTCTCTTGTCGTGTCCTGAGTGCGATGCATCAACGCATCAATCTGTCCATCAATGGCTTTCCGTTCCACGCTATACTTCTGCCCTAAGGTTTTGGCGATGTCGGCGAGCTCTTCGTCGCTCAGCTCTCCATGGCCTTCGATAAAGGCGATGTGTGGCTTTTCCAAACGTGTGACCTTCTTGATGGCATCCACGAGTCGGAATTCCAAGTTCTGCATCGATGCATTCAATGCGGCCTCTGACGATTGTCCGATTTGGTTCTCCAGCAGGTCGATGGCGATCTCGGTGTTGTTGCGGTAACTCACCAAAGCGCCTGGCCAAATCACCATCTGCTTCGAGGAACCGTCGCTGTTTTGTACATTCAAATCGGTGGGATTCAAGCCCGCTTGATACAGTTGTGTATATGTTTCTCGAATCTCAGCGTCGTTACCGCTCTCGGCAGGGTTGATGAATTCGTAGTCGATGTATTTTGAGTAGGCTCGGAACTCATCGAGCATCTCCTTGGTCTCACGGCGTAGTTTCTTGAAGCCTGCCGGGAAGTCGCCCTCGAGATATACCCTGAAATACACGTAGTCTTCAAGGTTATTAAGGGTTTCTTTGGTGGTTGGCGACAGTGTGTAACGTTTCTCACTCGTCAGGTCGAAGCGGGTGAATACATAGGATCCAATCACATTGACCAACAACACGATGGCGATCGTGATGAGGAAGGCGACGATTTGGTTTTTCTTCAGACTCTTGCGTTTGTTCTCCATAGCATCACCTCCTTACCATTTGCGGCTCGACAGAACCAATTTCGTAGCACTCAAGAAAACTGCAATCACACTGAGGAAGTACAACACGTCGCGCGTATCGACCACACCGCGGCTCAACGAGCTGTAGTGGGCGTTCATACCCAACTGTTGGATGAATAGGTCGACACGACCGAATAACGAGAGCGAGTAGATGAACTCGAAGCCAATCAACAGGAATCCGCAGAGGAAGACCGAGATGATGAAAGCCAAGATCTGGTTGTTGGTCAGCGAGCTGCAGAAGATGCCGATGCTGACGAAGCTGGCACTGAGTAAGAAAAGGCCGATGTAAGAGCCCCAGATGCCTCCGCTGTCGAGGTTGCCTTTGGGCAGTCCGAGACGATAAACGGAGACATAATAGATAAAGGTCGGGATTAAGGCGAGCAGCACCAAGGCTACGCCAGCCAGGAACTTGGCCCAGATGATCTGCCAGTCCGACAGGGGCTTGGTGGCCAGCATCTCAATGGTGCCCGTGCGGTTCTCTTCAGCGAAGCTGCGCATGGTGACGGCGGGCACGAGGAAGAGAAACACCCATGGGGCCAAAATGAAGAGGCCGTCCAAATTGGCATAGACAGAGTTCAGCACGTTGAAGTCGCTTTGGAACACCCAAAGAAACAGGCCGGTGATGAGCAGAAACACCACAATCACCATGATGCCGATCAGCGAGCTGAGGAAGTTGCTTATTTCTTTCTTAAACAGTGCGTACATCCCAAGAATAATGCTTATTCAATGATCATGTCGAACGGAAGGCGAGCTTGGATGCCGGTGTTCTTTTGCAGGTTGTCCAAGCCTTGGAGGTAGTCGTAGTAGACACCCATCTTCTGCTTCATGGCGGCGTCGAGCTTGTCGCTTTCGTTCATCGACTCCATCATGCGGCTGAAGAAATCCTTCTGTTTAGGCCATTCGGTCACTTTGTAGTCGTTGCCGAGGTTTGCTTTTTCCGCTGCATAGGCAATAGCGTCTTCCATGTCGCCGAGTTTGTCGACAAGGCCGATCTCGATGGCGTCGGCGCCAGCCCACACACGGCCTTGACCGATGCTATCGACATAGGATTGGGTCAGGCCACGGCCTTCAGCAACACGGCTTGTGAAGTCGTTGTAGGTCTTCACGACCATCTCTTGCAGTTTGCTGTATTGGAACTCGGTGAGGGGTTGGGTGAGTGTGCCAAAGTCGGCGTTTTTGTTGGTCTTGGCCACGTCGAAGGTCAGCCCCACCTTGTCGTTGAGGAAGCCTTGCAGGTTGGGAACGGTACCAAACACGCCGATGGAACCCGTGAGGGTGGTGGGGTCAGCAAAGATATAGTCTGCCTTGGCAGAGATCCAGTAGCCACCCGAGGCGGCGTAGTTACCCATGGAGACGATGACGGGCTTCACTTCCTTGGTCAGGTCGAGCTCGCGGCCGATGATGGCTGAGGCCACGGCGCTGCCGCCAGGCGAGTTAACGCGCAGCACGATGGCTTTCACGTTCTCGTCCTCGCGTGCCTTGCGGATGGTCTTGGAGAGGTTTTCGGAATAGATGGCTGCCGATTCGTCGCCCTTGCCGTCGAAGATCTGGCCAGTGGCATAGATGATAGCCACTTCGTTTTTGCTGGCGTTTTTCACAGTGTACGACTTGGCATATTTGGCGTTGCCGATGGCATTGATGTCCTTGTTGCTGCCTGTGAGGCCTTTCAGCTCTTCAAGCATCTGGTCTTTATAGTACAGGTTGTCGACCAGGCCGTATTCCAAAGCCTTGTCGGCATCAAAGTAAGTGTCGAGGTTGTCGGCAATCTCGTTGAGCTGTTCCACGCTGATGTTGCGGCTCTCGCTGATGCTGCCGAGGATCTGTCCCCAGACCGAACCCAGCAGCTTGTCCATTTGCTCGCGGTTGGCTTCACTCATCTTCTCGAGGAAGTAGGGCTCAACGGCGCTCTTGAAGCGGTTGTTGGGGCCGCGCACAATTTGCATCTCCACATCGAGCTTGTCAAGCAGGCGCTTGTAGAACATAATCTGTGTGGCCATACCGTGCAGGTCGAGAGCACCTTCGGGGTTGAGGTAGATCTTGTCGGCTACCGAGGCCATATAATAGGCACTTTGGCTGTAGTTTTCGCTGTAGGTGACGATGAACTTGCCCGACTCCTTGAACTCGATGAGCTTGCTGCGGATCTCCTGCAGGGTGGCGGTGGAGGTGGG
>ONKA01000006.1 GCA_900318265.1 uncultured Bacteroidales bacterium
ATTCCGAACAGAGAAGTTAAGCCCCGCCGCGACGATGATACTGCGCGAAAGCGTGGGAAAGTAGTTCGCCGCCCACCCTAAACGACAACCCCGACAGCAGTTGCTGCCGGGGTTCGTTGTTTTATGCTGAGACCTAAAATAAGCTAATCTCCAAAGAACTCATCCTTGAAATTCACGAAATACACCCTTTCTTGTGCGCGTGTCAAGGCAGTATAGATCCATCTTAAATCTTCCACCTCAAGCGTTTCCTTTTGGTTAAAGGATGAATCGATGAACACGCTGCTCCATTGCCCACCTTGCGTCTTATGGCAGGTGAGTGCGTATGCGAATTTGACTTGCAAGGCGTTGAACCAAGGGTTCTTTTTCATCTCCTTGTAACGCTCCCTACGGTTGGGGATGTCCATGTAGTCCTCTTCAATCGCTGCAAATAGTCTTTGGCTCTCTTCTTCCGTCAGCGAAGGGCTGTTGCTGTTCAAGGTGTCCAAAAGTATTTTTGTTTCTAGGTTTGGCGCATCGGGATAGTCGGTGAAGCTGAGCTCCACATCGGCAAAACGGAACCCGTACATGTCATCGTAATGTTTGATTTTCCTGATCTCTGCCATATCACCGTTGGCGATGAAACTCATCGTTTCGTTCCCTTCCGCCCAGAAATAGTTGTTTTTCACGACCATCAACTTGTCGCTAGTCGCAATCTCACCTTCGATGTTGAGTATGCGTCCGCGTATGGCCTGGTTAAACATGTTGGCGCGCTTGTTTGACTTGCAGATTACGACGGCTTCGTTTTCCGAGGTGTTGTTGAAGGCATTGTGCAACATCTCTTCAAAGGTCTCTGGACTAATCTTTTGGATGTCGTCGAAGCCGTCCAGATGGAAGATGGGTAATGCGTATTCGTAGAGGTTTTGTCCAAGCATCTGCCTGATGTCAGTGGCGTTGTAGAGTATGCCTGACTCCAAGGCCTGACGTTTTACCTCAGTCAGCTCATAGGTGGCTGCCGTGATTGGGAATTGTGATTTCAGATATTCGCAGTCCAAGGCTGGACTTTCTTGGCTTTCAACGGGTGGCAACTGAGCCGTGTCGCCTATCAAAAGCAGGCGGCAATTCTCACCGCTGAAGACATACCCCAACAAATCGTCGAGCAAGCTGCTCCCTCCAAACTCCCTTTGTTCGCCAATCATAGAGGCTTCATCAACGATAAACAATGCATTCTTGAACTTGTTCTCGGCTTTTACCATCCTAAAGCTTCCGTCTGGAAAGGATTTGGTTTGGTAGATTCTACGATGTATGGTTGAGGCATTTTGTCCTGTGTAGTTACTGAGGACTTTGGCCGCTCTTCCTGTCGGTGCCATCAGCACGAATCGCATGCCTAGGGAAGGCAATGCTCTCACTAAGGTCTTGACCAATGATGTCTTGCCCGTTCCGGCATAACCTCTTAGGATGTAGGTAGGATTGTCTTTTTGCGAAAGTAGGAAAGCAGCAATATGATAAAGCACGATAGCTTGTCCTTCGGTAGGCTCAAATCCAAAGGATTGCACCAGTTTGCCATATAGCTCGCTGCGGCTTAACATGGCTTAGAAAGGATAGCCTATGCCGGCCTGGAACCTGAGGTTGTTGTATTCTTCATTGCCAAACCGCCAGTAACTGCCTGTTTCTGGGTCGGGGTATGGATTACGCAAGGCGTATGCGATGTCGAACCTGAGCAGCAGGAATGAGACGTCCAACCTGATTCCGAACCCTGCGTCGAGGGCCATCTGCTTATAGAAACTGTTGAACTTGAATTCGCTGTTAGGCATGGATTCGTTGGGATGATAAGTCCAAATGTTGCCTGCGTCAACGAATACAGCTCCTTTGAAGATGTTGTAGATGGGGAAGCGGTATTCGGCATTAAACTCCAACTGCAAATCGCCCGTCTTCTCGATGTCATCCGAGACAGGTACATAGCCTCCGGGGCCAACGGTGCGGTATAGCCATCCACGTAGTCCGTTGGCACCACCCCCATAAAAACTACGCTCGAAGGGCAAGTCTTTCGAGTTGCCGTAAGGCACACCTATTCCGACAAACTGACGCATGACGAACCACGATTCGTTGCCAAGGTCAAGGTGCTGCCTGATGTCGAAACTACCTCTGACGTATTGGGCGTAAGGCATGCCAAACAGTTCATGATAGCCTTGCTCGTTTTCGGTGATGAGTTTGGTCTTGTTGAACAAGGAAATCAAGTTACCACTTGATTCAAAATCGGCGCGGATATAGAAGAAGCTACCTTCCTTGTTGATGCTTTGGGTGTTGTAGATGATGGAATATCTAGTGCCGAACAAGAGGTGGCTGGTGTATTGAGCCTTTTTTCTTTGGCTGGTTTCTGCGTCAAGATAGGCTTGGAATGTCGGGTTGATGTTGGCGATTTTTACGCTATTGAGGAAGAAAGGCGAAAGGGCCTGAGCCAAACGATAGTTGGTTTTCCAGTCGTAGCTGTAGGAAGCCGTTGAAATGTATCGGGAATAGTAGAAGCGGGTTTGAGAGCTGAGGCCTAGTGAGAGGGTGGTGGTAGGTTGGTAGTCTCTGGCCAGGCTGATAGAAGAAAAAGGCCCAAGGAATTTGGGAAACATCAAACTGGCAGTGAGGCCCAACTCCCAAGTGTTGAAGACGCTTTTACCACTTTCTGTGACCTCGTTTCCGACCAATTGTTGTGCCTCAAAGCCTCCTTTCAGACCAAGTTGGAAGGTCTCGGCGCCATGGAAGATGTTTTTGTTGGTGTAGGAGAGGCTACCTTTGATGCCCAAATCGCCGTCGGAGTTGGTGCCTTCACCTTGTACGGTGAAAGAATGCACGTCGTTTTGCTGCATGGTGATGCGGCAGTTGAGCCTATTGAGGCTGTCGTTCTCGACGTTCACCGTGTCGAACTCAATGTTAACGTTGTTGTAAAGACGGAAGTTGCTTAATGCTCGATAGGTGCTCGTGACGCTACGTTGGTTGTAAGGGAAGTCTTCAAGGACCATGATGGAACGAGAAAAGGCAGAGGGCTTCACCTGAGGCGTGTTGAAGTAATAGAAATGCAGGTGGTTGATGCGTTTCCTTTGTCCCACTTCTTGTATGAGTAAGGTTGAATCCGTTGGGTGGTCGTTTGACCTGAAGATGGAGTAGTCAGGATAGATGCTGATCTTGTTAATGTAGTATTTCTTGTAGGCCAAGTCACTCTTTTTCAACTTCATGGTAACAGTTAGCGTGTGGTTCATGAAGTTGCTGTCTACCTCATAGAAGATGTTGTCGCGGCTGAAGAAGAAATAGCCCGAGTTTTTCATCCTTTCGGTGATGATTTCGCGTTCTTTGTCAAGTTCGAAAGCATTATAGATGTCGCCACTATCCAGCCTGAACCTTGCGCTGTCGCGCATGATATAGCTTCTGATGAGTGAGTCTTCTATGATGTGGTCTACGTGGCTGACGGTATAGGGTTGGCTAGGAGTGACGTGATAATAGACCCGCGCTTTTTTCTTTCTCTTTTGGTACTTAACGGTATGTGTGACCTTGGAATGGAAATAGCCCACCTTGTCGAGGTAACGTTCCATTTGGTTGGTCGAACGCTTGGCTTCGGCAGGGTCGTAGTAGACGGGCTCCTTGCCGAATGTCGTGTTCATCCATTTCCAGAAATTACTCTTGGGTCGCTGTTGCGATTTGTAGTAAACCCATATCGGCAAATTGGTTTGAAACGTGCTTTTGTAAGGCTTAAGTGTGATGTAGGAGGATAAAGCCGACTTGCTGATTTTGGTCTTTTTGCCCTCGATTTCAATGTTGTTGCTTCTGACCAAATACTTTCCTTCGGGCACAAAACGTCTGATGCTGCACGACGACAACATCATGCCTACGAGAAAGAGTAGAATGATATGAAGCTTCTTGCCTGACATGCAACACGGATTTGCTGCAAAGGTAAGAATTTTCCTTTTATACGACCTCGGCTACGGTGAAATTGCTGCCACCGATGAATACTATGTCATCGAAATGCGCATTGTTGACAGCGGAACGATAGGCGTGGCTGACGGACTCGAAAACTTGTCCACGCAAACCCATGTCGAAGGCTTTTTGTGCTAAGATATTGGCATCCAATCCTCTGGGAATGTCGGCCTTGCAGAAATAGTATTCAGCGCCATGGGGCAGGAGCTGCAACACGCTGTCGATGTCCTTGTCGTTGACCATGCCGAGTACGAAATGTAGTTTCTCGTAGTTCATCTCAGCCAATTGCTTGACGACTTCGGTGATGCCGGCTACGTTGTGCCCAGTGTCGGCGATGGTCAGCGGGTCTCTGTTGAGGATCTGCCAGCGACCCATGAGGTGGGTGTTGCGGATTACCCTACCGATACCGTCGCGGATGTCGTCTTCCGAGAGGTTGAACTTGTCGCGAAGGAGGTCAAGAGCGCACATCACGGTGGTAAGGTTTTTCTGCTGGTAGTTGCCCATTAGCGGGAGCTCGAGAGCTTCCATGTAGAGCTCGCTGTTTTTCCAGATGTCATACTTTTGTATGATGTCGGACTCGATATGGATTTTGTCGCAGTCGAAGACCTGGTCGGCGAAATAGATTGGGCTGTTGCATTCCTTGGCTTTATCGATGAAGACTTGTTCGGTCTCTGGATGTGTCTCGCCGATGACGACTGGGATGTTAGGCTTGATGATACCTGCTTTTTCGTATGCGATTTTAGCCCTTGTGTCACCAAGGAACTTCATGTGGTCGAAGTCGATGTTGGTGATGATACTCAGTTCAGGTGTGATGAGGTTGGTGGAGTCCAGCCTTCCGCCCATGCCCACCTCGACGATGGCGATGTCGATCTTTTCTTTCGAGAAATAGTCGAAGGCCATGCCCACGGTCATCTCAAAGAAGGAAAGTTCCATCTGCTCAAACCTTTCCTTGTAGGTGTCGATGAATTGCACCACGTTTTCCTCAGGAATCATCTCACCGTTGATGCGGATGCGTTCGCGGAAATCGCGTAGGTGGGGCGAAGTGTAAAGGCCGGTCTTGTAGCCCGCTTCCTGAAACACGGACGCCAGCATGTGGGAGACGGAGCCTTTGCCGTTGGTGCCAGCCACATGCACTGACTTGAAGTCATTCTGTGGGTTGTTGAGAAGATTTAGTAGTTGGATGGTGTTGTTCAGGTCAGCTTTGTAGGCGGCGGCTCCAATGCGTTGGTACATCGGGAGCTTGTTGAACATCCAGTCGAGAGTATCGGTGTAATTCATAGGCGATTGTTTAATAATGATGAATGCTGAATGAGGCTAAGACTAGCGTCGCTTCGCGTCATTCAGCATTCCGCATTTGCTTTTAATTTATTGGTTGATGACAAAAGTATACGTGATGGTTCCATGTTGCTCTTCGGGAGCATCGGGGTCGGCGGCAAAGGTCGAGCGTTTGGCAGCCTGGATGGCTTTCTGGCGCATGGTGTTGTTGAAAATCTCGGTTCCTTTAGTGGCAACTTCGGCGCGAACGACTTGTCCGGCACGATTCACCCAAATGTCGACCACTATCTTGCCTTCTTCACTGAAGTCATCGTCAGGACGGTGCAGGCTCTTGGCGCCACGGCCTCCGAGGTCATATCCCGTTCCATTGCCTTTACCTCCATTGCCGTCGTATTTTCTGACGCCAGCCAATCCGTTGGGCTTGCCTTGGTCACCAGGTTGTCCGGTAATGCCTTCCGAGCCACCCGCCTGAGGGCTATTGCTGCCCTTATAAATGGCGCGTTTGTTGACTTGGGGTTTCGGCTGTTCGACAGGTTTCTCTTGCTTTGGCTTGGTGACTTTGGGCTTTTCAATGGCAGGAGCCTCCTCGTCGGTTTGAGTGACGATGTCTTCCTCGTTCTTGCTTTCCTCTTGTTGTGGCTGGGCAGCCATGGGGACGGCAGGCGTTTTGGGCTGTATGTTGCCCATGCCTTGGTCCATCATGCCCAAGTCGACCTCAACGCCTTCTTCGCCCGGCAAGGGCAAGGGCGTTTTGAAGGCCATCAGGAGCAGGACAAGCACCGCCAATGCGTGAACCACGATGGTTCCCACGATGGCAATACCTTTGTCTTTCTTTTCTCTGCTGTCCATGTCTTATTTCTTTGGCGATGTGGCTAAAATCACTTTGTGGTTGTTGCCCGTGGCGTTGTTGATCTCGTTGACGGCATCAATTACGTTCACTATGAATTGCACGGGGACGGTCTTATCCGAACGCAGCACCACGGTGGCTTGGCTGTCGTTGCCAATCTTGGTGTTGATCATGTCCATAAGTTGGGTTTCCTCGGCAGGATTGTCGTCAACGAAGTATTGGTATTGGTCGTTGATGTAGACTGTGACGGTCTGCTTGGCCATGGTCTTGCTGCTGCTCGAAGGCAACATGAGCTTGATGGCGTTGGGCGCGACCAAGGTTGAGGTGAGCATGAAGAAAATCAGCAGCAGGAACACCAGGTCCGACATGGACGAGGAGTTGAATGTTGGTTCGACCTTATTTCTTGATTTTATGGCCATAATGCGCTGATTTTATGCGGGTTCATTCAAGACATCCATGAATTCAGTCGCCTTGCCTTCAAGCAGGTTGACGACTTTCTGAATCTTGTTGGTGATGATGGCGTGGAAGAAATAGGCTATGATACCCACAATCAGACCGCCGACGGTGGTCACCATGGCTTCGTAGATACCAGATGAAAGCAATTCGATGTCGATATTGTTGCCCGCCATCGACATGTTATAGAAGGCGCGAATCATACCCGTCACCGTGCCCAAGAAACCGATCATAGGGGCGGCACTGGCAATCATGGCAAGGATGCTGACGCCGCGTTCCAGTTTGGCAACCTCCAGGTTACCTACATTCTCGATGGCTGAGTTGATGTCGCTCAAAGGACGTCCAATGCGTGAGAGGCCTTTGTCGATCATGCGTGAGATAGGGGTGGAGTTGCCACGGCACAAGGCCTTGGCCGAATCCAACTTGCCGTCTTTCATGTATTCGCGGATGCGTTCCATGAATCCCTTGTCGTATTTCGTGGCACGCGATACGACGATGAATCTTTCGAAGAAAATGTAAACGGCAATGAGCGATAGCACGGCCAATAAAATCATGATCCAACCGCCCTTGGTGGCAAGTTCAAGAATGGAAAGCTTGAATTCTGTGGGTTGGGCTGCTGCTTGTGCAGTGGCGGTTGCGCCTAAATCGTTGACAGTCTGTTGAATTTGTAGGAGGTTCATATTGATGTTGAATTGTTGAATCGTCGTTTGTAGAGACGTGCCATGGCGCGTCTCTACATAATAACATATTACGTTTTATTTTATTGCCTTATCGCATGTCAATCACATCCACCTTGGGGTGCTTTTTTGCATCAAAGGTGAAGAATTTGTCGTCCAATTCCTGGTCGAATTTCATTTCTTTGATGGTAACGACGACCTTACTGCCATCTTCTATATAAATGTCTGCGCTATCAATATTGGGTCTTGATTTTTTCGTATTGATTTTCAGGGTCACGCGCTTGTATTGGCCTTTTGGATTCGCCAGTTCGATGGTGGCGATGCCTTTGGCGTCAATTCCAGAGAGGGTGGCTACGTAGCTCTCGTCCAAAGAGGTAAGGAGCTTGAGGGGTGTGTTGTCGGTGCCTTCGCTGGCGTTGCTGACCATGACTTCCTCATCGTCGATGAGATACGACCAAATGGTCTTTCCGTCGGAAATGGTCTGTTGGTCGGTCATTTCAATTTTGTAAGCCTCGCCTTGCAGCCAAGCATGACCTTTTTCGGATTCCCCTAAAGTTTTTCCGTCGGGACTGATTTGGTAGTTGAAAACCATCTCCACGTTCTTGTGACTTCTCATTTGGTCGACCATGACGCGGATAATCTTCTCGGCGTTGTTTTGTGCGCTAACTGCTTGTGCTGCAAATGCTAATGCGATGCAGGCGATGATGTTCTTGATCTTCATTTTCAAATTCCGTTGTCTTTGTTGTAGATATCCCGCAAAATCTGTTCCAAAGCGGCTTCGGAAGTCACTTTCACTTCGCGCGACTTGCTGCCAGAGAACGGTCCGACGATGCCTGCAGCCTCCAATTGGTCGATGATGCGGCCGGCACGGTTGTAACCCAGTTTCAGCTTGCGCTGGATCATGGAGGTGGATCCTTGTCCGGTTTGCACCACGATGTGAGCAGCTTCCTCAAAGAGGCTGTCGCGCTCGCCATCTTCTTCGATGTCGGCACCTTCTCCTTCGTCTTCGGGCACCTCAGGCAGCAGGAAAGGCTCGGCATAACCACGTTGTGCGCCGATGAACTCGGTGACGGCCTCCACCTCAGGCGTGTCGATGAAGGCGCATTGCAGACGCACAAGGTCGTTGCCCGTGGAGAGCAGCATGTCGCCGCGCCCAATCAGCTGGTTGGCACCGCTTTGGTCAAGGATGGTCTTTGAGTCGACCTGCGAGATGACGCGGAAGGCAATACGTGCCGGGAAGTTGGCCTTGATGGAGCCTGTGATGATATTGACCGAAGGACGCTGTGTGGCAATGATCAAGTGGATGCCGACGGCACGAGCCAGCTGGGCAATACGGGCTATCGGAGCCTCTACCTCGCGACCTGCGGTCATGATGAGGTCGGCGAACTCGTCGACGACAAGCACAATGTAGGGCAGGAAACGGTGGCCCTCGGTGGGCAGCAGCTTGCGGGCCTTGAACTTCTCGTTGTATTCGATGATGTTGCGGCACTCAGCGGATTTGAGGAGGTCGTAGCGCTGGTCCATCTCAATGCACAAGGAGTTGAGCGTGCGCACCACTTTCTTCACATCGGTGATGATGGCGTCCTCCGAATCGGGGAGCTTGGCCAGGTAATGGCGCTCGATGCGGTTGTAAAGCGTCAGCTCCACCTTCTTCGGGTCGACCATGACGAATTTCAGCTCCGAGGGATGCTTGCTGTAAAGCAAAGAAGCGATGATGGCATTCAGTCCTACCGACTTACCTTGACCTGTGGCACCTGCCATGAGGATGTGTGGCATCTTGGCCAAGTCGAAGACGTAGGTCTCGTTGGAGATGGTCTTGCCGATGGCGCAGGGCAGGGCATATTTTGAGTGTTGGAACTTCTCAGAGCTCAACACGCTACGCATCGAGACGGTCTCGGGCTTGCTGTTCGGCACTTCGATGCCGATGGTGCCCTTGCCCGGGATGGGCGCGATGATACGGATGCCCAAGGCGGCCAAACTCAAAGCGATGTCGTCCTCCAGGTTCTTGATCTTCGAGATGCGGACACCCGCAGCCGGGACAATTTCGTATAAGGTGACCGTAGGTCCAATGGTCGCCTTGATCTTGTCGATGGCGATGCCGTAGTTGCCCAGGGTCTCCACAATCTTGTTCTTGTTGGCGTTCAGTTCCTCTTCGTCGATTTCCGACTTCTGTCCACCATAGTCGTTGAGCATGTCAAGGGTTGGGAACTTGTAGTCGCGCAACTCGTAACGCGGGTCGAAAGGCGTGTCGATGGTGTGGTGCTCCATGTTTTTGCCTTTGTCCACGGTCTCTTCAGTGGGCGTATTCTCGATGACCAGCTCCACTTTTTCGGCGTTGTTGTCGGTCTTTTCGGGAACGACGTCCTTGGGCTTGGTTTCGTTTTCAGTCGTTATAACAGGTTCAACGGGATCTTGGTCGTCGTTGGGTTTGTTGTCTTTGGGATGGATGAGGACATTCTCTTTTCCGTTTGATGGTTCGATGCCGTCCTCGGGATTGACGATGACGAAGGGCGGGTCTTTGGTGTAGGATGTTACCGGCGGCAGATTGGATTTGTTGTCCTCTTCTTCCTCGTCGTCGTTGGAATCGGGGTCAATGTCCTCACCGTTGTCGGTCGTGTTCTCCTGCTCTCTTTCAAATTGTTCCCTGATGCGTTGTTCGGCGAGGAGGGCGGCCTGTCTGCGAGCCTCATCTTCCTTTTTCTCGCGTCTTTCCTTGAAATAGTTGAGCGTTAGGTTGAACTGGTAAACAAGGAAGACCAACAGCAGGAAGGCGAGGATAATGATGACGCCTGTATTGCCGACATAGTTGGTCAGAATGGTGTTGAGCCACAAGCCGACAGCACCTCCCAAAATGGCACATTTGGGTGCCATGGTGGCGATGAAAGCGAAGAACAAAGGCATCCATACCAAACAGAGGAGGGCCCATTTCCAAATGCTCCACATCTTTATCTTGGTGGCTTCGGTTAGACGCAATCCAATCAGGGTCAGCAGGTAAACGAAGAAAAACGAGCCAATGCCGAACGACTCTTTGATGAGTGTCTGCGCCAAGAACACGCCAAGGCTACCTGTCCGGTTCTCAACGTTGACTTTTTGACTGAAGATCTGATAGCCATATTCCTGATGGCCTCCGCTGAAGAAGCTCACTAGATAGGAAACCAAAGCGATGCCCAAAAAGACGGCAAGGCAGATGAAAAGGATGCCGATGATTCTGCCCAGTCGGTTTTCCTTGTTTTGCTTCTCTTCGGTTTTCTGAGGTTTGGTGCCTTTGCTTTTTGGAGCTTTCTCGCTTTTTTTCGTCGTTGTTTTTTTGACTTTCTCTTCTGTTATTATTGGTTCTTCGGGCACAACAAGCTGGTTCTCGAAAGGATTGCTTTCGGGCTGTGCTTTTGGTCTGAATGTGTTTTCTTTACGGTTGTTTCCTGTGGCCATGTTCTGTTTTCAGATTAGAAATGCAAAAGTACACAAAAAAATGCGGTTTGGAAAGGTATTTTGTTGATATTTTACACTCCCAAAATAAGATTCTTTGAATACTTATTGGTGTGTGATTTCCAAACCAACATTAAAACTCTTTGTGACCTTCTCCACGATCTCATCATAGAGTTGTTTCTTGGCTTTAGGATATATTAGGTTAACGGTGTATTCAATATCGTTAGTCAAGATGGTTTTTCTGTAGAGAATAGTACCCTCTTCATCGGTTCCCGAAATCACAAACCAATTGTCCTTTTGTACGGCATAGGAAACAGTTCCGATATAGCTGCTTTTGCACTCCTTGAATAACTCTTCGATGGAATCATCCAATACGTTATAGGAAGCAAAAACGCTCATTTCTTCATTTTCTCCCTTGAATATTCTTCCGTCGCCGTTTTCGGGCTCGGGTTGGGGGGAGAGGAATGTTGGGTACATTATTGAGAAGCCGAAGCGAGGGTTTGTATAGGTGTCATAACTGATGGCATCGTTCGTTGGTGACTTCGTGTCAAGTTTTTCTGACGAAGTTGACGGTTTTGTTGCTTCTTTTGTCTTTGAATTGTTGTTTGAACACGAAGCCATCCCTATCGCCAAAGCGAGGAGGACTATAAGTGCTTTTTTCATGTCGAGTTTGTTATAGGTTGTTTATTTCGGGATTCTGAACATTCTCTTCCAGCGGATGCCGCCGTTTTCCTTGTCTCTTGAGAGCCAAACGAGGATGGGCTTGCCTACGATGTGGTTCTCTGGCACATAGCCCCAATAACGTGAGTCGGCGGAATTGTGGCGGTTGTCGCCCATCATCCAGTAGTAGTCCATCTCGAAGGTGTAGCTGTCAGCAGGTTGGCCGTCGATGTAAATCTTGTCGCCTTCCACCTTGAGGTCGTGGAGCTCGTAAGCGTGGATGATACGCTCGTAGAAGGGCAAGGTGTTGACATCCAGTTTCACGGTCACGCCTTTCTTTGGGATGTAGATAGGACCGAAGTTGTCCACGTTCCAAGGATAGAGGTCGGGGCGGTTGGGGAAGAGGCTGGTGCTGGTGCCCATGCCAGGAGCCTGCACACTGCGCATCACGGAAGTGATGTAAGGTAACTTGATGAGTTCGTCGGCCACCTTCGCGCTGATGTTGAGGACGAAGGTATTGGGGTCGTCAGTGCGGTAGCCTTCGGTGATTTCGTATTTGTCCAAAGTCTGCTTGTTGATGCCGCCGTTGGTGGTCACCACGGTATAGTTGTGCTGCATATTCTCAGGCTCGAAAGCTTTCTCACCGTTGATATACACTACTCCGTTGACGATTTGCAGCGAGTCGCCAGGCATACCGATGAGGCGCTTTACATAGTTTTCGCGTTTGTCCACAGGGTGAGCGATAACCTTGCCCGAAGGTGTCATCTGTCCATTAAGGGGGATGCTTACTTTACCGCTCCAAACCGCTTCGCGTCCAAATTCGCGCACGAGGTCGTAATAGCTGACGCTGCTTTGGTAGTTTTCACAGACCGTGTCGCCAGCGGGGTAGTTGAACACGATGGGGTCGTAGCGCTTCATCGTCGAAACGCCAGGATAGCGATGATAAGGCAGCTTGATCCATTCGAGGTATGACTTTTTGGTCTTGCTCCAAGGCAAAGTGTTGTGCACAAAGGGGAAGGAAAGAGGCGTGTTTTGGCCCTTGGGACCGTAATGTATCTTGCTGACCACCAAGTAGTCACCTACGCAGAGAGATTTCTCCATACTCGAAGTAGGGATGGTGAACATCTCGAAGACGTAGGTCCTGATGATCAGAGCAGCGACCACGGCAAAGACGATGGCATCGAACCATTCGCGGGCAGTCGACTTCTTAGGCCGTTTGGTCGTGAGCGGGTCTTGGTATTTGTCGTTTTTGGCGATGATGGGGAAGAAAATGAAGGGCAAAAGGGCGGCCATGCCTTCTTCCCAGACCTTGAATCTGCCGAAGCACTTGCCCAGTTCTACGAGCATGAGCAACAGCATGAAAATGTTGATGTAGGGGAAGACGATGAAGAACCACCACCAGAATTTCTTCTGCTTGCCGATGATTTTCAGCATGATATAAATGTTGTAATAGGGGATGAGGCAATAATAGCCTTTCTGTCCAGCGGCCTCAAACTGTTTCCAGCAGAATGCAAACGGGATGGTGAAGAGGGCCGGGACGATAAGAATGAACAATAATAATGACATGTTTAATTGTGATTTCTTAATTAACGAATGAATAAATGAAATAGTATTTTCGGCTGCAAAAGTAGGAATTATTTCTGTAGCAACCAATCACAGGCTTCCACGCAATGGATGGTTTTGCCGTGCTCTGTAAGGTCTTTCGTATCGCCGTACATCATCACTAAGGTTAAATGGTTGCATTTGGTAAGGGCGGCACCTTTCAGCAATCCTCCTATCTCGCGGTTATAAAGCCGTTTGCTGGGATTGCGGAAGTCGTAGGTCACTTGTACGAGTTCAGTGACGCGGTTACGGTCGGTGAGGGCAAAGTCAACCTCGAAGGACTTTGGTTGTTTGATGTAGTATAGTTGTTCCGATTCATACTGCATTCTGCGCATCAGCTCAATGGCGACAATGTTTTCCAAGCGCCAGCCAAGGTTTTCGGTTAGCAGTGCATCCTCGTGGTCGTCCACAAAAGCCGTGTCGATGGCGTAGCATTTCCGACTGGTCTGTCGGTCGATGCTTTTGTAGGAAAATCGTGGCAAAATGCGCAATAGGTAGGCCTCTTCAAGATAGGAAACGTAGTTTTTTACCGTATGGATTGATTTTATTTGGTAGTCTTTTTTCAACGAAGCAAACGAAAGCTCTTGGCAAAACTTGTCGAGTGTGGCATTGGCTATTTGTTGCAGAGTGGTTTTGTATCGGATTTTATAGCGTTTGCAGATATCCTTTGTCAGGATGGCTTCAAGCAACGACATGATGTAACGTCGTTGGTTTTTCATGTTCAGCGTTTCTGGGAAACCTCCTTGTTTCATGTATTGCTCCAAAGCATGAAGCCTCAATCCTGATGCCTTTGTGGTAAGGCTTGTAGTGTCGATACCTTTTGCGGTGCAATATTCCTGGAACGAAAAAGGAAACAACTCGATTTGGTTGTATCTTCCGGTGAGATGGGTCGCCAGGTCACTGCTCAACAGGTTGGCATTGCTCCCTGTGATGACCAAATGTAGTTTTTGTCGTAGCAAACGGTTGACAAACAAATGCCATTTCGGAGCGTTTTGTATTTCGCCCATAAATAGACAGTCGAAGTTGCCGTATAGGTTGTACAAGGCTTTCAGAATATCGTTTAAGTGTTCAGCGCTTAGGTTGGCGAGGTTTTCGTCGTCGAAATTGACGTAGGCGAAATTACGTTTGCTTTCCATCAGCACTTTTTGACACAAAGTTGATTTTCCGCAACGTCTCACCCCTATGACAACTTGGACAAGATTGCTGTCTAAGTCGAGTTCTTTTTCTTCTTTGCGTGTGACAAACTGGGAAAAGTCCGTTTCCCGAAGCTCGTTCATCTGGTCGCGCAGTATGACTTCAAAATCCTTTATTTCCATCCTCAAAGCAAATTTGATGCAAAAATAGTAATAATCTTTTAATTACAAACATCAAACTGCACTTTTTGGAAAGTTTTTTATACTCTAAACTGCACTTTTTGGGAGGTTTTTAGTGTTCTAAACTGCACTTTTTGGAAGGTTTTTAGTGTTCTAAACTGCACTTTTTGGAAAGTTTTAGAACAAATCCTCCATTCCAAACACGCCCGTCTTCCCAACAAGGAACTCGGCAGCGGCTATGGCACCCATAGCGAAGCCTTGGCGGTTGAAAGCCTCGTGGGTGAGGGTGATTTTGTCGGCGAGCGACTCGGCCATCACACTATGAATGCCGTTTACTTCACCTTCGCGGGTCACTTTAATAAATAAGGTATGATTTGCGGGAGCGTCGATGCTCCAACGATCATAATCATGGTCGATGGCAAGGATGTCGTTGGCCAGCTTTACGGCGGTGCCGCTGGGCTTGTCGAGTTTGTGGATGTGGTGGGTCTCCGCCATGGAGAGTTGGTAGCCATACTTCTCTGCAAACTTCGCCAACTGTTTGTTGAGTAGGAACATGATGTTCATCCCAATGCTGAAATTGGGCGCGGTGAAGAGGCTTTGTTTCTCGGCCAAACAACGCGTTTTGATTTCCTCGAAATGGTCTTGCCAGGCTGTTGTGCCAACCACAATTGGAATATGCATGTCGAAGCAGCGGTGGATGTTGGCCACCACTTGGTCAGGCTGGCTGAAGTCGATGGCGACATCGGCCTGCTTCAATTTTTCAAGGCGATCTTCCCATTCCTGGGTGTTGTCGATGGTAACGACGATGCTATGCTGGCGGGCGAGGGCGGTTTTCTCCACCTCGTGGCCCATCTTTCCGTATCCGATTATTGCAATTTTCATGGTGCGTAATATATGTTCAAAATAGAGCTTGAAACACAAACCTTCTGCTTTTTGCCTCATGGCGGAGGAACATCCGCCATCTCCCACGCTCGAAGACGATGTCGAGTGGGAGATAGCGGGTCAAGCTCGCTATGAGGGCAAAGAGCAGGTTTTGTGGTTCTAGGTTCATAGTCAGTTAGAAATTGAGTTGAAAGGATAATCCCACTTGTGCGTATTGTGGTATCATTATTGGCTGTTCAATGGGTCGATATGGATCGATGCTCAAAGAGAGGTCGTCGCTGATGTCGTAGTTGTATAGGTGACCATCCACGCAGGCATCTACGATGTTGAGGCCGTACCATGCGATGGTTAGTATGGTGTAGAATTCGAAATCACGGCGGTACGACTCTTTATAGGTCTGCAGTTGGCTGTCGGCGTATCGGTTGGCCAAGTCGGTCTCGTGTTCGTTCAAGGTCACACCCTCGGGTAGGTCGCCAGTCTTGTATTCGTAAGCGTGGAGATAGGAACTGTACTCGTAGTAGTTGTTATAGACCAGATACCCCAATCCACCCAATCCAGCGTATACAATGGGCACCTTCCACCATTTGCCGTTGTAAACTTGTCCCAATCCAGGCAGACAGGCCGACATGATGGTGGCTTTTTGCGGGCTGTGTGGTTTCTTGGATTTGACGACTTTGGCGGTTTTCGCTTCCTTCACCACCGTGTCGGCGGTGAGGATGGCATTGCCTACGGTGTCGAATACAACGTTTTGCGCTTCCGTTTGCTGAAAGGCGATGAGTATGAGGATGCCCACTAGAAACAGGAAACGGCGCAGCATGGCGTTTATTTGCGGTTAAAGAGTTCCATGATGCGGTCAAACTCGGCTTCGTCCTTGAAGTCGATGACTACGCTGCCGTGACCCTTGATGTCGCGTTTCACTTTCACCTTGGTGTTGAGCGTTTGCGACAGGGTCTTGATCTTGCTCTTGAAGTGTTCGGGGATGAAGTTGGTCTGCTTGCGTTCCTTGTCGGCCTTGCCTTTGGCCTTGTCGGCCATCTCCTCGGTCTGGCGCACGGTCATCTCATCCATGATGATCTGTTGGAGGAGTTTCAGCTGTTCTTCCTTGTCGTTGATGTTGATGAGGGCACGGGCGTGACCCATGCTGATGTGACCGTCGCGGATAGCAAGTTGAATCTCGGGTGGCAACTTCAACAATCTCAAGAAGTTGGCTACGGCACTACGGCTCTTGCCTACCTTCTCGCTCACTTCCTCTTGGGTGAGGCTGCACTCGTCGATGAGGCGTTGGTAGGAGATGGCCACCTCGATGGCGTTGAGGTTCTCGCGGTGGATGTTCTCGATGAGGGCGAGTTCAAGCATTTGTTCGTCGTTGGCCACACGGATGAAGGCCGGAATCTTGGTGAGTCCAGCCATCTTGGAGGCGCGCAGACGGCGTTCACCCGAGATGAGTTGGTATTTGTTATAGCCAAGCTTTCTGACCGTAACGGGTTGAATCACACCTTGTTCCTTGATGGATTGGGCCAGTTCGCGCAAGGCAGTCTCGTCAAATTCGGTGCGGGGCTGGAAGGGGTTGGTCTCAATCAGGTTGATGTCGATTTCGGCTACGGCACCAGCCACAAAGTCGCCGCTGATGTCGCGGCTGGTGATGTCGGTTTCGGGGCTTTGCAGGATGCTGTCGAGGCCGCGGCCAAGGGATCTTTTGTTTTTGTCAGGCATGGCGTGTTAGTCTTTGGTGGATAAGTTGTTCTTTTCGAGGATCTCGCGGGCGAGGTTGAGGTAGTTGATGGCGCCAGTGCTGTTGGCGTCGTACATGACGATGGTCTTGCCGAAGCTGGGGGCCTCGCTCAAACGTGTGTTGCGGTTGATGATGGTGTTGAACACCATGTCCTGGAAGTGCATCTTGACCTCTTCCACGACTTGTTTCGACAGGCGCAGACGGGTGTCGAACATGGTGAGCAGGATGCCTTCGATGTCGAGGTTGGGGTTGAGGCGCGTTTGCACGATCTTGATGGTGTTGAGCAGTTTGCCTAGACCTTCGAGGGCGTAGTATTCGCATTGCACTGGGATGATGACCGAGTCGGCGGCTGTGAGCGCGTTGACGGTGACGAGACCCAGAGACGGCGAGCAGTCAAGGATGATGAAGTCGTAGTCGCCCTTGATGGGGGCCAGCAGCTTCTTCATCATCAGTTCGCGCTCGGGCAGGTTGATCATCTCGATTTCGGCTCCCACGAGGTCGATATGGGCTGGCAACAGGAAGAGGTTGGGTGTCTCCGTTTCCGTGATGACGGTCTTCGGATCCACATGGTCGATGATACACTCGTAGACGCTCGTCTCGACGGTTCTAGGATCAATGCCCACGCCTGAGGTGGCGTTGGCTTGAGGGTCGGCGTCGATAAGGAGTGTCTTGTATTCGAGGACGGCCAGACTGGCCGCGAGATTGATGGCGGAAGTGGTCTTTCCCACGCCGCCTTTTTGGTTGGCTATCGCTATTGTCTTACCCATTTTTCAATCAAAAAAATTTCGCTACAAAAATACGCGTTTTGGCGCGATTTATTGCCGCCGCAAATGGAAAGTTATCAACACAACAAAGATTTGTTGATAAGTTTTTGTCGATAAAGGAAATGGCAACAAAAAAGGCCGCAAACGCTTGCGGCCTATGTGTGTTTTGGCTTGAAATGCTTATTTGTCCAGGCTGTCGAACCATTTGTCGATGGCGCTGTCGATCTCACTGTGGCTTTCGCCTTCCGTGTGCTCGAAGTGACGCGGCTCGGGCTGGTCGTAATAGTCGGCCGGATACTCGCCCGTTTCGATGTACTTGATGGCATCAGTCAGTCCCTTCGAAACCTTCTCAAAGTCTTCCTTATAGAGGAAAATTTTGTGCTTCTCGTAGAAAAAGCGTTGCAGACCTTCGTCGAAACGGCGCTTGCTTTCGGTTATGGTGATGTACTTCTCATCATTCTTCGTTGACTTCACATCGAAAAAGTAGGTTCTCTTTCCTGCTTTCACTGCCTTCGAGAACAGCTCTTCTTTCTCTTTCATTTCATTTTCTTCCATCATGTCTTTCAATAATTTGATACTTTCTAAATGTTCTTTTTTGTTTGAAAAGTGGGGCAAAAATAGGAAAAAAATGGATATTGCTACTTTTTATGTGTTATTTTTGCACTCAAAATCACAACCTGTATGGAACTGAATCTGAAACGCCCTATCGCTTTCTTCGACTTGGAAACGACTGGCCTGAATCCTTCGCACGACCGCATCGTAGAGATGAGCGTGCTGAAAATCAATGTGAACGGCGACGAGGAGCAACGTGTTTGGCTGCTCAACCCCGAAATGCCTATTTCGCCCGAATCCACTTCTGTGCATGGCTATACCGATGCGATGGTGGCCGACAAGCCCACTTTCCGCGAGAAAGCCAAGGAGATTGCCCTGTTCATCGGCAATGCCGACCTCGCGGGCTATAACATCCTGAAATTCGACCTGCCGATGCTGGTGGAGGAATTCCTGCGCGTGGATTACGACTTCGACCTGAAAAGCCGCGACTTCATTGATGTGATGAACATCTACATGAAGATGGAGCCACGCAACTTGAAGAGCGCCTACCGCTATTTCTGCCACGCCGAATTGGAAGGAGCACATGGCGCCATGGCTGACACCAAGGCCACCTATGATGTGCTTTGTGCCATGCTCGACAAGTATCAAGGTGTTGATTATGAGGATGGAAAAGGCAACAAGTCGCAAGGCCCAATCAACGACATGAAGCAACTTTCGGAGTTTTCGGCCCACCATAAGAATGCCGACCTCTCGGGCCAGATCATCTTCGATGAGGAAGGTAAGGAGGTCTTTATGTTCGGCAAACACAAGGGTGAGCGCGTCGAGGATGTGTTCCGTAAAGAGCCGCCCTATTACGACTGGATTATGAAAAACGATTTCCCGCGCTATACGAAGAAGGTGGTGACTGCCATCAAGTTGCGCATGGGAGGTAAAAATGTAAAATAATGAAAATCATCTGTATAGGACGTAACTATTTGGCGCACGTCAAGGAATTGGACAATGCGCTACCTACCGAGCCCATGTTTTTCATGAAGCCTGATACGGCCTTGTTGCCTGCAGGTGAGCCTTTTCCTTATCCTAATTTCAGCAAGGAAATCCATTACGAGACGGAATTGGTGCTACGAGTATGCAAAACAGGGAAGGCGATTGACGAGAAATCGGCTTCTGAGTATTACGATGCTATCACCGTGGGCATTGATTTCACCGCCCGCGACTTGCAAAGCGAGTGCAAGGCCAAAGGACATCCTTGGGAAGTCGCCAAGTCATTCGATTTTTCTGCTCCCATCGGTGATTTCGTGAAAATCAGCGGGTTGAGAAATCCTGATGACATTGCTTTTGGCATGAAACTCAATGGTGAATGGGTGCAGCAAGGGCATAGTCGCGACATGATTTTCGACTTCAATACGATTGTCTCCTATGTCTCGCGTTTCGTCACGCTGAATCCGGGCGATTACATCTTCACGGGGACTCCGCAAGGGGTAGGCGAGGTGCATGTCGGAGATAGGTTGGAGCTGTTCTTGGAAGGAGAATCTATGTTTGGTTTCTGTGTAAAATAAAGATAATCAATAAAATAAATATTTTTCTATGAAAAAACTATTTCTTTTTACTCTATTGGCGCTCGGATTGAGTCTTTCCGCCCAACCCTTGTGGATGCGCCACAATGTGATTTCGCCCCAGGGCGACAAGATTGCTTTTTGCTATAAAGGCGATGTGTATGTGGTGAACGCCAACGGCGGCAAAGCCACGCAAATCACCACGAATGCCGCTTACGATGGCGACCCGATATGGTCATCCGACGGCAAACAGATTGCCTTCTCCACCGACCGAAACGGTAACTTCGATGTGTATCTTGTTTCGGCAGAAGGCGGTGTTGCCCAACGCATTACGACGAACTCGGCCACCGAGATACCCTTGGCATTCTCGCCCGATGGAAAGGAAATCTATTTCACCGCCCAAATTCAGAAAGCAGCTGAGAATGTGCAGTTTGCCTCTGGTTGGATTACCGAGTTATATAAGGTGAGCACCGAAGGCGGCCGCCCTGAACAGGTGGTGGCCGTGCCGGTGAGCAGCATATCGTTTGACAAGGACGGCAAGTCCTTCCTTTATTACGATCGCAAAGGCAGCGAGAACATTTGGCGCAAACACCACACTTCTTCTGTGGCACGCGATGTGGTGTACTACAACGCCAAGAAGAAGACGCATACGATCCTCACGACCAACGTGGGTGAAGATAGGGATCCAAGATATCTGCCTGGCTATAAGGATGTTGTGTTCTTGAGCGAACGCAACAATGGCAGTTTCAATGTCTATAAGGCTCCCGCTGACAACCTTGAACAAGTGGAGGCAGTGACTCACTTCAAGACGCACCCTGTCCGCTTTTTGAGTGTGGCCAACAACGGCCTGCTGTGCTATGGCTACATGGGGGAGATCTACACACAACGCATTGGCGGTGAGCCGCAAAAGGTGAACATCGAAATCGTCAACGACCAAGCAGAGGAACAACTGGTGAAGCAGGACTTCAAGGGTGCGGGTAGCTTTGCGTTGAGCAGCGACGGTAAGTTGATTGCCTTCGTCTCGCGTGGTGAGGTCTTCGTCACGGGTGTGGACGAATACGCCACCACGAAGCAGATCACGCATACCCCGCAGGCCGAGCGCAGCCCTTCGTTCTCGAAGGACGGCCGCACCTTGGTCTATGCCTCGGAGCGCGACGGCTACTGGAACCTCTACCAAGCCACCATCGTGCGCAAGGAGGACTACAACTTTGCCTACGCCACCTTGATTGACGAGAAGCCCCTGTTCGACAACGACGGCATCGAGCGCAGCAATCCCGATTATTCGCCCGATGGCAGGGAAATTGCGTTTGTTGAGAATCGTAATATCTTGAAAGTCTATAACATAGAATCAAAGAAAGTTCGCCAAATCACCGATGGCACACAACATTACGGTAGCATTGGCTATGAATGGTCACCCGATGGCAAATGGTTTGCCATAACCTTGATAACCCACATGCGCGACCCTTATTCCGATGTCGCTATTGTCTCGGCCAGCGGTGATATGAAGATCTACAACATCACCGAGAGCGCCTACTTCGACGACGACCCGCAGTGGGTGTTGGATGGCAATGCCATTCTCTACAATTCAGACCGTTACGGTATGCGTTCTCATGCCTCGTGGGGCAGCCAAAGGGATGTCTTCATCGCCTTCTTGAACCAGGAGGCCTACGACAAATTCCGCCTCAACAAAGAAGAATACGCCTTGTTGAAGGAGCAGGAGAAAGGCAAGAAGGACGACAAGAAAGACGAGCCGAAAAAGGAGGAGAAGAGCGACAAGAAGAAAGACAAGAAAGACAATAAGAAGGACGGCCCTTCGACAGGCTCAGGGACCTCGAATGACGAGAAGCCCAAGGAATCCAAGAAGATTGAGGTGGACTTGGAGCATTTGCAGGACCGTGTCATCCGCCTGACGCCGATGTCGTCCAATTTGAGTGGTATGGCCTTGTCGAAGGACGGCGAGAAGCTTTATTTCATGACCTCGTTTGAGAAAGGCTACGACCTCTGGGAGATGGACGTCCGCGAGAAGTCGATGAAGATCACGAAGAAGATGGGGCAGGGCGGTGCACATTTGGTCGTGAAGGACGACAACATCTTCCTGCTTTCGGGCGGCAACCTGCAAAAGGTGGACAAGGGTGGCAAGTCGACGCCGATTAAATTCGATGCCACCATGGAACTCGACCTCGCCGCCGAACGTGAGTATATGTTCAACCATGTCTTCCTGCAAACCGAGAAGCGTTTCTTCATGAAAGACCACCACGGCGTGGACCTCGACATGATGAAGGAGGCCTACCAGCCTTTCTTGGCGCATATCAACAACAACTACGACTTCTCCGAAATGTTGAGCGAGATTTTGGGCGAGCTGAATGTGTCGCATACGGGTTCGGGTTATCGTCCTTCAAGTCGTGGAGGTGACGCCACGGCAGAGTTCGGCGTGCTTCTCGACCTCGACTACAAAGGCGACGGCTTGAAGATTGCTGAGGTGGTGGAAGGCGGTCCTTTCGACAAGAAGAACTCCAAAGTGAAAACGGGTTCTGTTATCCAAAAGATTGACGGCGTGGAGATTACGAAAGGCATGGACTACTATCCTTTGCTTAACAACAAACGCGACAAGACCGTTTTGGTGACCGTCTCCGATGGCGGCAAGACTTGGGACGAGACCGTGAAGCCTATCAGCCATGGTGCGATGAACGAACTGCTTTATAACCGTTGGGTGAAGCACAACGAAGAAACCGTGGAGAAGCTCTCCAAAGGCCGCCTTGGTTATGTCCACATCCGCAGCATGGGTGATGCCAGCTACCGCGATGTATATTCTCAAATCCTCGGCAAATACAACCTCTGCGACGGCATTGTCATCGACACGCGCTTCAATGGCGGCGGTCGCCTGCACGAGGACATCGAAATCTTGTTCAGCGGTGAGAAATACTTGGAGCAAGTCGTCAACGACAGCGTGGCCTGCGTGATGCCTTCGCGACGCTACAACAAGCCCTCGGTAATGATTATCGGTGAGGCCAATTATAGCAATGCGCACGGCACGCCTTGGGTCTATAAATACAAGAAGATGGGCCGGCTCGTGGGTATGCCTGTGCCTGGCACCATGTCGAGCGTGACTTGGGAGACCTTGCAAGACCCGTCGTTGTATTTCGGTTTGCCCGTGGTGGGTTATCGCACTGAAAAAGGCAACTGGTTGGAAAATACGCAATTGGAACCTGATGTCAAGGTGCGCAACACACCCGAGAAGATGGCAGATGGCATTGATGAACAACTGGAAGCTGCCGTGAAGGAATTGCTAAAAGAGGTGAAGGAATTCCATTATTGGGGAAAATAAAAAATGCGTTGAAGGCCTCAACAGGTATGTCATCCCAACGAAGGCATGTGGGCAAAGGCATGGGATCTATAGCTGTTGAGGCCGTAAATTAGGGTTTTTACCTCTTGAACCGCCTCCTATAGATTCCCGCCTTCGCACTTGCCCCTGTTGGAATGACATAGAAGGCTGGCGCTATTACAATTTTAGCACGATTCTTGCGTTAACATGGGAAAACAACTTGTCCCATGCGAAAGCGTTTGCATCTTATAATGTTTTTGGTCATTGCCGGCCTCGCCGCCTCAGCGCATACTGTTGTGGAATGGGATGACTATTTTGAGGTGGAGCATGCATGGGAATACAACAAAAAGAAATGCACCATCTCGCTGAATATCAGCACGGAGCTTTATGATTATTATCGCAACGACCGCGAGCATCTGGCCTATCGATATAGGTTCCAGGGCGATGAATTGCCACCCAATTACTTCAGTTTCATGCTTTCGGAGCACGATCGTCCAGTGATGCGGGCTTTGGCGACCGAGTTCAGCAAGAATGCCACTTCGGATTTGGAGAAAATCAATCTGGCGCTTTCTTTCGTGCAGTCCTTGTCATACGCCCACGACACTGACAGCAAGGGTGCTGACGAATATGTGCGCTACCCCATAGAGACTTTGGTGGACGGTTGTGGCGACTGTGAGGATAAGGTGGCCTTGCTGACGGCTTTGTTCTATGAGATGGACGTTGACTTCATTCTTTTGGTGTTGCCCGAGCACATGGCCATCGGCGTGCATTGCGATGGGATAGAGGCTGAACGGTATCTCCAATTCCGTGGGAAGCGGTATTATTATTTGGAGACTACCATGACGGGTTGGCTGATAGGGCAGATTCCCGAAGATTATGCCGAGGCGCGCATGGAGGCCGTCCCCGTCGATGATACGCCAAACCTGCTTATGAAAGGTGTGCGATTTGAGTCGAAACCTGCTTCAACGTTTCATAAGGCCGACTGCGAATTGGAAGTCGATTTGCAGAACCTGGGACCTAGATGTGCGAGGGGGTTGATGCTGCGTGTGCGAATCATCGAGAAAGGGAGGCCCAACTACCTGTTGGCAGACGAATATTATTCACTCAGTCCTTTGCAGGAAGGCGAACAGCGTACTGAAAGAATTGCACTTAAAAGCTTGATCAAGGAACGTTGTGCATTGGAGCTGGAACTGACGGGACCGGAGGTTGCGCCACTTTCCTACTCGTTGGGGTTGAGCTATAGACGTGCCAGCAATTGACTATTCCACCATCACCTCATCCATAAAGATCCAAGAGTCAAATCCTGCTCCAGGTAGGCCTTCTGGCAACTTTCCTGGATTCTTCACCACGATGCGCAGATAACGCGTGGAGAGGTTGGGCGTAGCGAAACGCTCACGGAAAGTATGGTTTCCTTTCAATGCAATGTCGGTTGAGAGGTTGAAGGTCTTGAAAGGCTTGTAGTTCTTGCCGTCGTTAGAAGTGTAGACTTCGACCACATCCGGACGCAAAATCCAATCGTGGGCATTGACCAAGAAGCCGATATTCAACGCGTTGACCTTGGTCACAGAGCCCAAGTCGATTTCAAGGTCAGCATCAATGCCATAGAAACCTTGCCAATGCCCGTCTGTGTAGTCATCACTACCTAAGTTGCCATCAAGCAAGGCATTATCGCCTCCGCCCGAGTATTCAGGACGATAATTACCCGCCGGGCTATTGAGTTGTTTCAGCCTACCCGTACCTTTGTGGTAGCAGAAATAACGTTCGGTGCAAATCGGTTCACCAAGAGCATTGAAACAAGCCGCTTTCACAAGACAAGGACGCTCCAAAACGACGGGATTCCGATAAATGGAATCGTTTTCCGTAACTTCTTTTCCGTCAAGGGTATAGTGGATGGCTTTGTCGCCAAAAACGGTTTTCAGCGCGATGGCGGCATTACCATTCTTGTCGGTTATAGCTTCGATAAATGGCAGATATTCAAGTTGTTGCAATTCTCTGGCAATGTCATCGTATTTCTTCAAATTGACATCCAACCAATACGGACGGCTTTCGATGTTCCAGACCTTGACGTATTCGGTCTTCAAGTCGTGGAGAGAGGCGGTCAACTCGGATAGCATCTTTTGGCTTTCAGTGATGTTGGCTTTCGTTGGGTCGTTGTAAGTGCGATAGAGTTGTATCCGGGTTGTGTTGCGTTTGGCGCACCATTGCATGCGATGCACGGCATAAAGGGCATTGTCGAAGAGGTCGGCGTTGCGCTTCACTTTGTTTTTGTCGTTTTTCAGCTCTTTCTCCAAGGTTGAGAGCGCCACGGAAGCCCGTTGGTTCAGGGCTTTGACGGAATCGTTGACAAGGGCAGGGAAGAAGGGAACCATAGGTTCTGTCCTGGCAGTGAACTTGCCTATGCCGTCGATTTTTGTCCATTCTGAGAGTTCGTCAAGATGTTGGCAGATTTCGTCGGAAAGACTGCCCATGAAATGCACGGTGAAGTTGGCTTCAGTAGTGCGCTCTTGTTGGGAAGCGGCGTTCCAACTCATCTCGGCACCCAATGCCAATCCGTATAAAGCACAGTTGGTCAGTGACTCGCCGAAGTCGTCCCAACAGGTGTTGATGACGCCCATCGCGCCGTTTTTGTAGCCGTCGCGGCATAGGTTGGTGATGTTCTTCTTGAATTCATAATGCTTGGGCCAAACCCTTTCGGAAAGGCTCACGCCTGGGGCAACAAAGTAATTGCGACCCGATTTGACGTAGGGTTGCAGGAAGTCGTTAAAGTCGTCTATGCCCACATAACTCCAAGCGATGAGAAAGAGGTCTTTGTCCAGGTTGTCAAGGATTTCAGGGTGCTGGTCGGCGATGTCGCCCCACATCATCACGCGCTTACGATAAGGTCGCAACATACGATTGATGCGGTTAATGTGTTGGTAATATACCTTTTCTGCTCCAATGGAATCGACGTATGCTTTGGCATAGCCTTGGCCGAGGCTTTCGGTTTCGTCGCAATTGATGTTGAAATAGGGTGACTTATAGGCGTTTGCCACCTCGCGGAGATGGTCTTCAAGGAATTGGTAGGTTTCCTCCGTGGCGGGGTTGAGGTTCCATTTCGTGTCGGCCAAATGGCTGTAAAACGGGTTGCACAAAATCTCCTCAAAATGCCCAAAACATTGCTGGTTTCCAATGATTTGGATATGGTACGGCTTGCAAAAGTCTTCCAACTCCTTGATTTCCTCAGCGGTGAAGGCATCGGTGGGGGCGATGTCGGGGTGGCATTTGGTCTTGAAGGTGTGTTCGGTGTAAAGCGAGAACGCATTGAGTTTACATTCTGCAAGTTGCGGAATAAGACGTTTCAAGTAGTCCATGCTGACGATAGGACCACGGCTGATGTCGTCCTGCCAGGCACGTACCTTGAAATTGGGCCAGTCGGTGATGGTCATGCTGGGAATGACGATGGTGCCGCTTGGACTTTTCAGATAGGCGTAACGATAGAGCTGCTTCAAGCTCTGGGTGGCATAAAAGAGTCCCGTGTTGGTGGTGGCCTCCAAGCGGATGAAATTGTTGTTGACCGTTAAGCGGTAGGCTTGGTCCTCGTTTTCGCTCACGCCGAGGTGGTCGGTCTTGATGAGTTCGATGAAATGCATGCCTTTGATGACACCGCGTGAAAACATCACTTTCCTGCCGCTGATTTGGTCCAAATCGTTGCGGAAGAGCGTGATAATCTGGTTAATCTCGGCATCAGAGGCGTCGTAGGTGAGGACGACGTTATCGTCCCATGTGAAATAACCATCAGTGAATTCGACTTGTTGCGGGGTGGGAAGGATATGGGTGTTTTGTGCGAAGGCGCATAGACTGAAAAGGCAAAGGATAATCAGGAATCGGGTTCTCATAGTTGGAAAATTTCTGCAAAGATAACAACAAAACTGCTATATTTGCCACAAAATTAACTTCGTTGAATTTGATATTTCTAGGACTATGATTAGATTGGAAATTTGTGCTAACGGCATCAAGTCGTTGCAGAATGCGATGGATGGCTGCGCCCAGTGCGTGGAGTTGTGTGAGTGCCTCGAAGTGGGTGGCGTGACGCCCTCGTTCGGAACTTTGGCCAAGGCCATCGACATTTCGTTTATCCCTATGCGCGTGCTCATCCGTCCGCGACCAGGCAACTACATCTACGATGAAGAGGAAGTCGAGATGATGAAGACCGACATCATGCTCTGTAAGAAATTGGGCTTCGAGGGTGTAGTCATCGGCGCCTTGAACGACAAGGGAGAACTTGACGTTGAAACCATCAAGGCCTTGATGGGAGCAGGCGAAGGCTTGAAGTTCACCTTTCATCGCGCCATCGATGCCTGCGTGAAACCTTTTGAGGCGGTTGAACAACTGATTGAACTCGGTTTCGACAAAATTCTGACTTCGGGCGGCAAGCCCACAGCTTTGGAAGGCGTCCCAATGATTGCCGAGATGCAGTTGCGTTATGGCGACAAGATCGGCATCATGCCAGGCGGCGGCATCAACCTTGGCAATGTGAAGGAGATCCTTGACATGACGGGTGCCGTGCATTGCCACGCCTCGCTGGCGCATTGGGTGCCACGCTTCAATGAGAAACTCTATCCAAACCAGAAGGACGCGACTGGCGCAATGATGGTCTGGACTGAGTCGAACAAGGACTTGATTTACGAGATGGAGAAAATCTTGAACCCGTTTTAATTCGTCACAAAACCCACAAAACAAGCAAAACATCTTTTGTTGGTGTTGGCGGCGCGCAACCGCGTCGCCGCCGGAAAGCAGGCCGGTTGGCTGCTTTCCATCCAAATGGGAAAGGTTGTATGGGTTTTGCTGGTTTTGTGACAAAAAAGAATAGCAATGAAAAAAGTATTGTTTTATTTCTTAGCATTGACGGTTTTAGTTGGCTGTCAACAAGTTGAAAAGCAAAACGTCGTCGTTCAACTCCTTAACCAAGGATGGACGCTCACGGGCGACACCTTAGATATTAATTTGCGGGTCGATGTGCCCTCGGTGGTGCAGCAGAGCCTCTATGAAAACGGTCTTATCCCGCATCCCTATCTCGGCACGGTGGAAAACCAATTGCTTTGGATTTCAGACCATCCTTGGGACTACACACTACATTTCGATGCAGACAAGGAACTATTTGAAAAAGAGAATGTTGAGCTTTGTTTTGAAGGTCTTGACACCTACGCCGAAGTTAGTTTGAATGGCTATGAGCTTTTTTCTGCCGACAACCAGTTCCGTGAATGGAAAGCAGATGCGAAACCATTTTTGAAAGAGAAAGACAACCTGCTTGAAGTGCATTTTATCCGATACGACAGCACCCAATTGGCTTTGTATGAGCAACATCAGCCTAAATTGCCCGAAAAATATGCCGTCTCGCGTAAGGTTCCCTATCAGCATGGCTGGGACTGGGCACCAAGGTATAAGAATGTGGGCATCTGGAAGCCGGTGAAACTGATGGGCTGGAACGATGCGAAGTTGGATTATGCCTATATTTCCACATGTTATGCTGATTCTGATAGTGCTTGGCTGTGGCTGCGATATGGCATTGATAATAGGATGGATGAGGCGGAATTCCAGGTGGAATTGAGTATGAGTTCACATCAGGATGAGTCTTTTTTCTTAAACCATGAAAGGACATTGAGCTTTCCTGCAAAGCCATTAAAAACGGGAACGCATCAAATATCCCTGATAGTTCCCATGCGGAATCCTCAACTTTGGTGGCCCAACGAGATGGGCGAACAACCGTTGTATGACTTTGAAGTCGTCTTGAAAAAAGATGGTAAGGTGATGGATTCTAAAAAGTTCAAGACGGGTATCCGTACCTTCGAGATGGTCGATGAACCCGACAGCATTGGTCGCGCCTTCTATTTCAAGGTGAATGGCGTGCCGATGTATGCCAAAGGCGCCAACTATGTCCCCGAGGAGATGATTGAGACTTGGATCAATGCCGACAATACGCTACGTCTGCTACGTCAGGCCAAGGAGGCGCATTTCAATATGCTTCGCGTGTGGGGTGGAGGCATTTATCCATCGGACGATTTCTTCAACATCTGCGATTCGTTGGGCATCTTGGTTTGGGAAGACTTCATGTATGCTGGCACGATGTATCCCTATGACGAGGCTTTCCTCGAAAACGCCCGAATTGAGGCGGAGGAGCAGGTGAGACGATTGGCAAGTCATCCGTCGTTAGCCTTGTGGTGTGGTGGAAACGAGATCTCGGAAGGCTACTATAACTGGGGCTGGCAGAAGTCGTTGAATTGGTCGGAAGAAGACGACCAGGCCATTAAGGCAGGATACGACCAACTCTTTGAAACCATATTACCAGAAGCGGTGACCTTGTACGACGGCACGCGACCTTATTGGCCCAGCTCGCCCTCGAAAGGCTGGGGCCGACCCGAGAGCCTGACCGAAGGCGATGTGCATTATTGGGGCGTTTGGTGGGGCGAGTTGCCTTATGAAGTCTATCGCGAGAAAGTGGGTCGCTTCAATAGTGAGTACGGCTACCAAAGTTATCCCGATTACCAAACTTTGCTGAAAATCGCGCAAGGCGAGGAGTTGAGCAAGGATGCCGAAGTGATCGCGGCGCACCAGAAACACGCCCGTGGCACCAAACAAATCGACGACTTCATCAAACGGTATTACCCCAATGCCCAGCCCAAGGATTTTGAGGAATATGTGCATCTGAGCCAACTTTCGCAAGCCTACGGAATGGAAATCGCTATTGAGGCGCACCGCACGGCTAAGCCCTACAACATGGGCACACTCTATTGGCAACTCAACGACGCCTGGCCTGTGACTTCATGGTCGTCCATCGACTATTACGGCAATCCCAAGGTGTTCCACGAAAGACTAAAGACCCTTTACGCGCCCGTGCTTTTAAGTCTCGACAAGAAAGACTATGGCGTTTTCGTGACTTCCGACTTGATGCGCAGCATTGATGGAACCCTGACCATCACGGTGTGCGACCTTGAAGGCCAACAGTTGTTTGAGCAAAAAGTGAAAGTGGAGATGGTTGCCAACGAGAACCGTAAATACACTGTTGAAGGTTTAAACGAATACTTGCGCAACCATGACTTGCAAAAGGTTTATGTGAAGTTGCAATTGACCGAAGGCGAAACCCTCACCGCCGAGCGCAAATGCTATTTTTCCGCTTTTTTTGAGTGAGGGCTGTAACTTTTTTGTTGTTTCTCCGTATTACGGTTGATGACGCGAGACAAAGTGACATCCTTTAGTCCTGACGCGTCAAAAAAAGAAACAACAAACATCAAAAACACCAATAAAAATGAAAACAAGATTATTTTTCACAGCCTTGTTGCTGCTGGCCTTCGGAACAGTGAAGGCGCAAGACACCGTGACTGCTGCACCAAAACAGCAAGATCCGGCAATTATAATGAGGAATATGCCTGACATGTCGCAACTCCCCGAGTTGCTGCGCGAACTGGGTGTGAACCTTCAAATGCTTACCGACTCGGTCGATTGGAAGTCTTTTGAGCAAGACATGGAGAAGTGGGGCGCAGAAATGGAAGAATGGGGTCGCAAGATGGAACAGTGGGGGTCAGAGTTTGAGAAAAAATATGATATGCCGAACAACTATCGTCCTGCAAAGAAAGATGATTCCCCAATTAGCGTTATTCGGATAACGGGTTCGGGCGATGTCGTTATCAGCCAGACTCCAGGACATTTTTCATTGAAGAAAGAGGGCAAGATATCCTCCGACAACCGTACGGAGTCGGGAATGCTCCTTCTTTCCAGTTCAGACGACTATGAAGTTGAAGTCTCACAACTTGAGAACATCCAGTTGCTTTCGTCAGGCGATGTCATCTGCAAGAACACCATAAAAGGCGACTATATCAATGTCTATAATGGTGGATCGGGCGACATGGTTATGAAGTTGGATTACGATACCATACACGTTGTCCTGAATGGTTCGGGAGATATCATTCTTCAGGGTAGATGCAATGTGTTGGAAACCATACTGCTTGGAAGCGGTGATTTGAATGTTGACGGTTTGAATGTCGTGAAATCGAATGTCGTGGAAAAAACATCGTCAAAGGATAGCTATTCCGTCAAAAAGAATCTCCTTTTCGATGCCCATTGGAATGGCTTCGAGGCTGGCTTGAATATGCTCCTTGACCCGTCTGAAATGAATGTGTATACAGGCCCCGATGATGCAATGGCCATCCGTCCGCTGCGTAGCTGGTACTTCGGCTTCAACATCGCCGATGTGGGCGTTGCCTTCGATAGGAGACATAGGGTTGGCTTGTTTACAGGCATCGGCCTCGGTTGGAACAATTACAGTTGGAAAAACCCAGTCAAGATGATGGTGGAAGACGGTGAGTTAATCAACGATCTGCTGCCTGAGGAGCGCCCCGTGAGAAACAGCAAGTTCGGGTTGCTCTATCTTCAGGCTCCCTTGATGGTGGAAGTGAGACCGGTGCGCTATCTCTATATCGACCTAGGTGTGACGGGAGGCATCCGTCTTGCCGCATGGAACCGCATCAAATATAGTGATGGCGAAAACAACAAGACCTACTCGAACTATCTGACGAACCTGTTCAAATGCGACGCCTCGCTGCGCGTTGGCGGTGAAAATCTGGGTTTCTTTGTCAACTATGCTCTTGTGCCTACTTTCGTTAAAGGGCGTGATGCAGACAAGGCCCACCCACTCATGCTTGGGTTCAGCGTCAATTTCTGATCTGTTTCACGCTGGATAAGGTTTTCCTTTTCATGCAAAAATCGCAGATTATTATGAATGTAGAGACGTAGCGCGCTACGTCTCTACTTGTATTATAACCCGACAATTTCTGCGTATTCTGCGATTTCTGCGTGAGATAAACGATCATTCTTCCCGTTTGTCCTGCCAGTTCTCTTTCACTTCCTCGAAGCGTTCGTCGGCGCGGTAGTAGGCCGTCATGGCGATGTCAGTAGCGGCCAAATTGAATTCTTTCTTGGCTGTGCTAAGGCCAACTGAGATGATGCTGGCAAAGCTGTCGTGACGGCCATCGGTCAGGAGATAGATGCCCTTGCCGATGAAAGAAAGGTTGCGCTCGTCTTCATTCGTCTTCACATAGTTGCTTTCGTCGAATTGGGCAAAAGCCAGATCGGAATACAAATGGTAGGCGATGAGGCCGAAGTCAGGTTCGTAAGCCTGAGTTGTCGTTAATGCAATAGGTGTTCCTTCGGCTTTTATAGGTTGCAAATCCGCCAACAAAGTCGTTTCAGTCCTGACGGTTTTTGGTTGTTTCTTTACCTTGTTTTGTGTTGTCTTGTTTTGTGTCGTCGCAAAACTGATCGTGCGAGGTGGCAGTGTCTGGCTTTCTTCCGAGGTGATCAAACGGGTGGGAAGGACAGGCTTCAATTCGGCAACGGGTTCCACTTTGGGCAGTTGTTTTTCGGGCCACAGGGTGACGGTGAGCAGCAATCCGGCAGCGGCGGCAGCCGAGGCAATCTTGACATAAAGCGGGATGATGGTACGGTTGGGACGGCCCTTCGACCCTTCGACGGGCTCAGGGCTCAGGGGCCTTTGTTTCAAGCGCTCTTTGTTCTTGAACTCGATTTGAGGCGCCTCCAAATGGGGCAGTTCCTCGGTGAGCTCGTTCCAGTCCAGACCTTGTGCGGCGACGAAGGCTTTCAGCTGCTCCGCCTCGTCGGGGCTGAGGTTGCCCTCCAGGTAATCCAGGAGGTAGGCCTCGTAGTTGTCGATGGTGATGTTTGTCTTCATGGCTCTATGTCAATAAGGTTGTCGATGCTTTTCAGTTTGTTTTTCAGCGCGGTGCGGGCGCGGAAGATGTTAACCTTCACTTGTGACTCACTCATCCCCGTGATGTCGCCTATTTCCTGGTAGCTATAGCCCTCATAGTCGCGCAAAAGCAAGGCGTTGCGTTGTGCTTCGGGAAGGGTGGTCAAGGCCTTGTGTAGGATGTCGTTGACGTCAGGGTAGGGGGTTCCATGGGTTTTCTCTTCGGTGGGCGTATAGTCTTCTGCGCTCACAAAGCGTTGTCTCTGACGGACTTCGTCAATCATGGCGTGGTGGGCGGTGGTGAAGAGGTAGGATTTCGCCTTGGCAAAATCCACTGTTTTGGCCTTCTCCCAAACGCGGGCAAAGCTTTCCTGCACCACGTCCTCGGCCTGCTCGCGGTTGCGGAGGCTCGAGAACGCGAAGCGGAAAAGCCGGTCGGCATATTGCTCCACGCACTGGTTGAATTGACTTCTGTCCATCTTTAATGAATGTAATACGGAGATTTTGCGAAAAAGTTACATGAAATAGAAAATTTTCTTGTTAAGGTCCCTGAGCCTGTCGAAGGGCCGACTTGTATTTGGAAATAATTCCTACCTTTGCCGAAAATTTCATGCCATGTTACTCAATTACATCACCTGGAACATCGACCCTGTCCTGTTTTCCATCGGCAATGTCCACGTGCGTTGGTATGGCCTTATGTGGGCCTTGGGCTTTTTGTTGGGCTATTTCGTCATGCGTAAGATCTACCGTCGCGAGAAGATGCCAGACGAATCCTTGGACAAGTTGTTGGTCTTTATGCTATTGTTCACTGTCGTTGGTGCACGACTGGGCCATTGTTTGTTTTATGAGCCGGATTATTATCTCTCCCATCCTTTGAAGATGCTCGCTGTGTGGGAAGGCGGTTTGGCCAGCCACGGCGGTGCCATTGGTATTTTGCTGGGTTTGTGGCTCTATGTGCGCAGCTACAATAAGTCGACCAAGAAGACGAAGGACAACCCGCAGCGTATCAATTACATTTGGATCCTTGACCGTATTGTTGTCCCCGTCTGTCTAGTCGGTGCCTTGATCCGTTGCGGCAATGTGACCAACCACGAGATTTATGGCACGCCCACCTCGTTGCCATGGGGTTTTGTTTTCATGCGAGGCGCTGAGCAGTTTTGTGGCACTGTCGACAATTACACGGCTTGCACTGCGGGCGACTGTTGTCCTCCAAGCGAGTGGCTGCCCTGCCATCCGACAGGACTCTACGAGGCTTTCTTCTGCCTCGTGGCCATGGGCATCCTGTTATGGATGTACTACAAGCGCGACCTCGGTCACAAACAGCCCGGCTTGATGTTCGGTACCTTCCTCGTCATCATCTTCGGTTCGCGCATAGGCATCGAGTTTTTGAAGAATGTACAAGTGGAATTTGAGAAGGGCATGGCTTTCGACATGGGCCAATGGCTCAGCGTTCCTTTTGTGCTGATTGGCATTGGAATGATTGTTTGGAGCTTTGTGCATCGGAGGAAAGTGGAGAGTCAAGGCTGAAGCAGAGAAGCATGACATAAAAAGCCAGCGTCCGGACAACCGAACGCTGGCTTTTTATTGGTACCTCAACGATACCTTATTCATAATAAGCGGCAAGGTACTGCATCATGCGATCCGAGATGTCTTGCGCCAGCTCATTGCGCTCGTATCTCTTGGCCACGTCGCCGAAGTGCTTGAGTAGGCTCATGCCTTCGTCGATTTCTTCTTCGTAGTACTTTTTGAACTTGGGCTTCATCTTGCCGTAGTATTGTACGATGTCGCTGTAGTTGTCGACCAACTTCATGAGGTAGTCGTCGCCCTTTTCAAGTTCGCCGCACGCGTAGTACATCTCAGGGAAGTGGTAGGTGTGGATCTCGGCGGGGAACTTCTCATTGGGGAAGAACTCTTGGAACTTGTCCATCACAATGACGGCAGAGTCTAATTGTCCATGGTTGACAAGGCTCTGTGCCAAGCGAGAGTAAGCCAACTGGGCATAGCTCATGTTGCGCACGCTTTCGCGATCGGGCACCACGCCGTCTTGGTTCATACTGCCCCAGTTGACGATGCCTTCGTTGGCTTTGGTGACCAGCAGGTCGTAGCTGCCGTCGCGGTAGACGCCGCCACGGTAGGCCTTCACGTAGTCTTCAGCCTCGACGGGGATGAAACGGTAGGCCAAACCTTCCATGTGGAGGTATTTGTCGATGCCCAACACTTTCGACATGTCGCTGAACGAGGTGAAGTACACTGGACGTTCCCAATTGTTGGTGGCCATGAAGTCCAAGAGCATGAGGGAGTTCTTGTACAGGTAGTTGTCCTTGATTTCCCATGCGATTTCGTCCACGATGTTGTCTTTCATGCTTTCGGGAACGATGCCATTGCGGATGCAGGCATCTTTGTCGACGGTGAGCTTCACGTTGCGGCACGGCACATAGTTGTAGCTGACGTCCATGTAGCGTTTCACCGCCTTGGGGTTGTGGATGAAGTCTATGAGTTGCTTCAGCTCCACCGTTTTGCCTTTGAAGTAGTCTTCTTCTTCAATAGGAACGGATTCGTTGATGCCATTGTCGTATTCTTTTTGGGTCAAAGTAAGCGGAAGCTTCTCCGACTCGTACACCTTGCGACCCATTTGGTGGACATACCAATAGCCGCCCGAAAGCATGTAATTGCACACGCGCACATCGGTACGGAAGCCTTCCACTTCTTGCACGTACCACAAAGGGAAGGTGTCGTTGTCGCCACGGGTGAAGATGACCGAGTTGGGTGGCAACTGTGCCAAGTAGTTTCGTGCCCAGTCGCGAGCCGAGGTCTTGCCCGAGCGGTTGTGTTCTTCCCATCCGTTGGCGGCCAATACGCATGGCACGGCGAGGAAGCAAATCAAGCCTATGGCCACAGCTGTGATGATGCTGTTCTTCTTCGTCAGCTTGTTGATGATGTCGATAAGGGCGATGACGCCGAAACCGATCCAGATGGCGAAGGCGTAGAACGAACCGGCATAGCTATAGTCACGCTCACGCGGTTGGTTGGGTGTCTGGTTCAGGTAGATGACAATAGCCAAACCCGTCATGAAGAAGAGCAAGAAGATGATCCAGCTTTGCTTCAGATCTTTCTTGAGCAGCCAAATCAAGCCGATGAGGCCGAGGATGAGCGGTAGGAAATAATAGGTCGTGCGGCCCGGGTTTTGAAGGCTGGCAGGGATGTCGCTTTGGTCGCCGAGTCTGGCGTTGTCGATGAAGTTGATGCCGCTGAGCCAGTTGCCGTGGGTCAGCTCGCCTTGGCTTTCGATGTCGTTCTGACGGCCCACAAAGTTCCACATGAAATAGCGCCAATACATCCAGTTGCATTGGTAGTCGATGAAGAACTTCATGTTTTGCCCGAAGGTGGGCTTGCTCACGTTGACGACCTCGCCTCGGTAGTTTCTGACTTGAACGTTGTTGCCTGTGACTGCGCCTTTATCATTCTTTCGATAGTTTTCATACATCTCCGAGTGCGTGCCTCTTTGCGTGCTCCACATGCGGGGGAAGAGGGTCTTCATCTCATCAGGATAGTCGGGCAGGCTGCGCTTGTTGTCGTCGGTGATGACGTACTTTCCCTTCTCTTTGTCCTTGACGTAGACGGGGTTGCCGTCCTTAAGGCCGGAGACAGGAGCGTTATAGTAGGGGCCGTACAGCAATGGCCAACTGCCATATTGGTCACGATTGATGTACGACAGCATTGAAAGGGCTTCCTTGGGCTCGTTCTCGTTGATGGGTGTGTTGGTGTTGGCACGGATGATCAGCATGAAGAACGAAGAGTAGCCGATGAGGATGAACATCAGTGAGAGAATGGCGGTGTTGGCAATGACATGTCCTTTTTTCTTTGAGAACCAGAGTCCCCAAATGATAAGTCCGATGACGAGGGCAAAGAAGACGATGGCACCCATATTAAAAGGTGCACCAAGAGAGTTCACGAAGAAAAGCTCCGTCTTGCCAGCCAGGTTGATGACCTGAGGCACGAGGAACATGTTGAGGAACCACAACAGGACCACTGAAACTAGGCCTGCCAGCACAAAACCACCAAACGAGGTCTTTTGCCATTTCTTGAAGTACACCACATACACGAAGGCGGGTACACACAACAGATTGAGCAGGTGGACACCGATGGAGAGGCCGATGAGGAAAGCGATGAAGATAATCCATCGGGTGCTCTTTGGGTCGTCGGCAACTTGTTCCCATTTCAGGATGGCCCAGAAGGTGACGGCGGTAAAGAACGACGACATGGCGTAGACCTCGCCCTCCACAGCATTGAACCAGAACGATTCGGTGAAGGTGTAGGCCACTGCGCCAACGATACCGGCCAGCAACACGCCAATCTTATTCGCCCAAGGTGCGTCTTCGCCTTCTTTCATCCACACTTTGCGCGCCATCATGGTGATGGTCCAGAAAAGGAAAGCGATGGTGAGGGCGCTACAGATGGCCGACATCACGTTGACCATCATGGCCACTTTGGTGACGTCGCCGCCCGCAAAGAGCGAGAAGAAACGTCCAATCATTTGGAACAGAGGTGCCCCAGGCGGGTGACCCACTTGCAGTTTGTAAGCCGTTGAAATGTACTCACCGCAGTCCCACCAGCTCACGGTAGGCTCAAGGGTGAGGAAATACACGACGGCGGCAACAATGGCTACCAACCATCCTGTAATCGTGTTTAACCTTTTGAATGTCATGGTGATATAAAAACTATTTGATGATTATCGAATCAAAAAACGGCACTTGCCAAACGGCAAAGATACGGCTTTTTTGTTTCGCATCCATCTGAATAACACCAAAAACGATATTCGTATTGCAGGAATGCAACTTTTTTTCAAAAAAATTGAAAAAATCGCTTGCACATAACGAAATTAGTTGTACTTTTGCAGCCGCATTCGGAAACGAATGATGTCGAGTGGTGTAATGGCAGCACTGCAGATTTTGGTTCTGCCTGTCAAGGTTCGAATCCTTGCTCGACAACTTAAGGTGGAAGAAAAGACCTGCTACTTTGAGTAACAGGTTTTTTTATTTGAATAGCCCTGTAGGGGCGACGGATGATAAGCAGGCGGTTTGAACCCCTGCTTTAAAAACAAGTAATATGATAAACAAAGAACAAGTATCAACCCTCTGCGAAGAAGCCCTTGCCAATACCGACCGCTTCCTCGTGGAAGTGAAGGTGAAGCCCAACAACGTGATCGAAGTCTACGTGGATTCCGACACGGCCGTCAACATCGACCATTGCGCTGAGTTGAGCCGTTATATCAACGAGAAACTCGACCGCGATGTTGAGGACTATGAGTTGACTGTGCTCTCATGGGGTCTTTCAGGTGCTTTGAAGATGGATCGCCAGCTTCAAAAATATGTTGGCAAGGACGTGGAAGTGAAGACGAAAGAATTAGGCAAGATGCAAGGCAAGCTGGTGAGTTTTGATGCTGAAAAGGTGGAATTTGCCCCTGCACCCAAGAGAGCCACGAAGAAGAAACCCGTGGAAGAACTTGTCAACCTGTTCTTTGAACGCAATAAAGTGGAAATAAAACCCGCAATAATCTTTTAAATCTTTGAATATTTAAATCAACATTATAAAAATGGATAACTACAAATTAGTAGAAACTTTCTCGGAATTCAAGGAATTCAAGAACATCGACCGCGAAGCCATGATGCGCATCATCGAGGATGTGTTCCGTGGCATGCTGAACAAGAAGTTTGACTGCGACACCACCGACTTCATCGACATCATCGTGAACGTCGACAAGGGTGACTTCGAAATCTACCACAACCGCACCGTGGTTGAAGACGATGAGCTGGAAGACCCGCTGCGCGAAATCAAGCTGTCGGATGCCATCAAGATCGAGCCCGACTTTGAGGTGGGAGAGGAAGTGAACGAGGAGCTGCGCATCGAGAGCTTCGGTCGCCGCGATATCCTCGCTCTGCGTCAGAACCTCCAGACCAAAGTGTCTGAGTATGAGAAGGAAAACATCTTCCAGAAGTACAAGGAGAAGGTCGGTGAGATCATCACTGCCGAGGTGGCCCACGTGTGGAAACGCGAGATTGTGGTCGTCGACGACGAGAACATCGAACTGATTCTGCCCAAGATGGAACAGATTCCTGCCGATATATATAAGAAAGGTGACACCATCCGTGCCATCGTGAAGAGCGTAGAGAGCGTCAACGGTTCGCCTGTGGTGACTTTGTCGCGTACATCTGAGATCTTCCTGCAGCGTTTGCTTGAGGCTGAGGTGCCTGAGATTTACGATGGTCTTATCACCATCAAGAAGATTGTCCGTGAGCCTGGTCAGCGTGCCAAGATTGCCGTTGAGTCCTACGACGACCGCATCGATCCTGTCGGCGCCTGCGTTGGTATGAAGGGAACGCGTATCCACGGCATCGTCCGCGAGCTGCGCAACGAGAACATCGACGTCATCAACTGGACTACCAACCCCGTGTTGCTCATCACCCGTGCCCTTAGCCCTGCTAAGATCACCAACATCGTCCTGAGCAGCGACAACACCATGGCTAATGTGTATATGGAGAACGACCAGATTAGCCTCGCCATTGGTAAAGGTGGCTACAACATCAAGCTGGCTGGTAAGCTGACGGGTTATGAAATCGACGTCTACCGCAACAGCGAGGCAGACAATGCCGAAGAGGATGTCGACCTGCAAGAGTTCTCCGACGAAATCGACCAGTGGGTCATCGACTCACTCGTCAAGATGGGTTGCGACACCGCCAAGGATGTGTTGAAATACACGCCCGAAGAGGTGGCCAACCGTGCCGACCTTGAAATTGAGACCGTCAGAGACGTGTTCCGCATCCTGAGGGCCGAGTTTGAACAAGATGCCGAATGATGCCAAGGCAATTAAATAAACGAGAAACAAAGAGAAGAAACTATGTCCGAAGAAACTAATTTTTCAATTCGATTGTCGAAAGCGGCAAAAGAGTTTAATGTGGGAAAGGACACCATAGTGGAATTCCTTGGCAAAAAGGGCTTCCAGGTGGACTCCTCTCCCAACACGAAGCTCACGGCAGACATGTATGCGCTGCTCGTGAAGGAATATCAGGGCGAGAAGGAAGTGAAGAACGAGGCCATGAAGTTGGGCAACCTCTCTTACAAGGGTGGTAGTGTTTCCGTTGATTCGGCATTGCAATCGCAAAAACCCGTCGATGAGGAAGAACACGAAGAAGTGATCATCCGCACGAATACGATATCATCGCCAACGAAAAAGACGAGTAAGAAAACGACTGTGGCTGAGCCTGAAAAGGTCGAGAAACCAGAGGAGACTGAGATGAAAGAAACTCCGAAACAGGAAGTTGAGAAAGAACCTGAAAAGGCTGAGCCGGAGAAGAAAGAAGAGACTGTTTCGGGTAGCTCACTGAAGATCCTCGGCAAGATTGATTTGGAGCCTAAAAAGTCTGAAAAGCAGGAGAAGAAGGAGAAGAAAGCCGAAAAACCTGCTCAACCTCAGGAAAAGAAACAGGAGAAGCCTCAGCCGAAACCTGTGGAGCCAAAACAAGAGACCCCTGTTAAGGTTGAACCTGTCAAGGAAGAAGAGAAGCCCGCTGAGCCTAAGGTCATCCGCTTGGAAGCTCCCAAGCTGACGGGCCCCACCGTGTTGGGTACCTTGGAACTGCCTGTCGAGAAGAAAGGCGGTAAATCTGGCGACTCGAAGAAAAAGAAACGCAAACGCATTGTGGGCGGTCGCCCCGAAGGCTCGTCCGAGAACCCGACTGGTCCTAATGTGAATGCTGGCGGCAAGAAACAGGAGGGAGGCAAGCCTGGTAAGGGTCCGAAACCCGCCGACCAAGGTGGAAAGAAAGGTCTTAAGGACAGCCCGAAGCCTGGTAAGAAAGACAAGAAAGGCAAACGCGAAGAGAAACCCGAGCTGAGCGAAGAGGAAATCTCGAAGCAGATTAAGGACACCTTGGCACGCCTCGCCCCAATGGGCAAGTCGAAGACCTCCAAGCACCGCCGCGAGAAACGTCAGCAGGTGGCTGGCAGCATGATGGAGGAGATGATGCGCCAGGAAGAGGACAAGAAGGTGCTGAAGGTGACCGAGTTCGTCACGGCCAACGAGTTGGCAACGATGATGAACGTGCCTGTGGTGAAGGTCATCGGCACCTGCATGAGCCTCGGTATGCCTGTCTCCATCAACCAGCGTCTCGATGCTGAAGCATTGACTGTGGTGGCCGAGGAGTTCGGCTTCCAAGTCGACTTCGTCAGCGCCGACGTGCAAGAGGCCATCGCCGAGACCGAAGAGGTCGACCGCGAAGAGGACCTCGTGCCCCGTTCGCCCGTCGTCACCGTCATGGGTCACGTCGACCATGGTAAGACCAAACTTTTGGACTATATCCGTAACACCAACGTGGTGGCCGGTGAGGCAGGTGGTATCACCCAGCACATCGGTGCCTACGAGGTGACCACCGAGAGTGGCAAGAAGATCACCTTCTTGGATACGCCTGGTCACGAAGCCTTTACGGCTATGCGTGCCCGTGGTGCCAAGATCACCGACGTCGCCATCATCGTCATCGCTACAGACGACAGCGTGATGCCGCAGACCGTCGAAGCCATCAACCATGCTCAAGCTGCTGGCGTACCTATCGTCTTCGCCCTGAACAAGATCGATAAACCCACCGCCAACCCCGACAAGATTCGTGAGCAACTCGCTAATATGAACATCCTCGTCGAGAGTTGGGGCGGTAAGTACCAAGACCAGGAGATTGCCGCTAAGATCGGTTTGAACGTCGATGCACTGCTCGAGAAGGTGTTGCTTGAGGCCGAGCTCCTCGACCTGAAGGCTAACCCCAACCGTCTCGCCAAGGGCACGGTCATCGAGTCCGCATTGGACAAGGGCCGTGGCTATGTGGCCAAGATTCTGGTGCAAAACGGCACCTTGAAGATCGGTGACATGGTGCTGGCTGGCACTACCTATGGTAAGGTGAAGGCCATGTTCGACGACCACAACCGTCCCGTCAAGGAGGCAGGTCCTTCCACCCCGGTGCTGTTGCTGGGTCTGAATGGCGCTCCTATGCCGGGTGACGCCTTCAACGTGATGACCGACGAGCGTGAGGTGAAAGCCATCGCCAACCGTCGTGAGCAACTGCAGCGCGAACAGACGCGCCGTACCAGCCCGCACATCACCTTGGACGAGATTGGCCGCCGTATCGCCATTGGCGACTTCAAGGAACTCAACATCATCGTCAAGGCCGATGTGGACGGTTCCGTGGAGGCCTTGGCCGACAGCTTGCTGAAACTTTCCACCGAGGAAGTGCAGGTCAACGTCATCCACAAGTCGGTGGGTGCCATCAGCGAGTCGGACGTCATGCTGGCTTCTGCATCCAACGCCGTCATCGTGGGCTTCAACGTGCGTCCTACCGCGCAAGCGCGTAAGATGGCTGAGAACGAGAAGATCGATATCCGTCTCTACTCCATCATCTACACCGCCATCGAAGAGATCAAGGCCGCTATCGAAGGCATGTTGGCTCCCGAAATCGAAGAGGTGGTCACTTGCAACCTCGAGATCCGTGAGACCTTCAAGATCAGCAAGGTCGGTACTATCGCTGGCTGTATGGTTCTGGACGGCAAGGTCACCCGCAATACTAAGGTCCGTGTCATCCGCGATGGCATCGTGATCTACACGGGTGTGCTCGGCTCCTTGAAGCGTTACAAGGACGACGTCAAGGAAGTCAGCGCCGGCATGGACTGTGGCTTGAACATCGAGAACTTCAACGACATCAAGGTCGGCGATATCATCGAGGGTTACACCGAGAAGGAAGTCGCAAGGAAGTTATAAAAAAAGACCGGCAACACCGGTCTTTTTTTTACAACTTTGTTATCACTTTTAGCAACTGTTCGCCCAAGCCAATCGTATACCCCTGTTTCATAAACACCACCTCGCTGTTGGCGTTGGCGATGAGGAAGATGGGGCGGACGTCGGGGTTGAGGTGCATGCATTCAATGAGATCGTCACGGGTGGAGCCGTCGTCGATGCCATAGACGATGCCTTCGGGCAGCTCGTTGAAGTTCTTCAGTTTGAATTTGTCATATTCCTCCTTGCTGCTGAAGATGAAGATCATTGGCAAACCGTTGTCCTCGAAGTTCTTGCGGAAGGCAGCGATGTCTTGCATGGCGTGGGTGGTGGGTTCGCTGCCTTGGTCAAGATAGCCGAGGATGAAATAGTCGTTACCCATCAATAGCCTTGGATTGCCGTCTTCACCCGTCTCAGGGTCGGTGAAGTGGATGTCGGCGTAGAAGCAACCGATGACATGTACGTCGTGGTCGGCTTCGCGCAAAATGAGGTTCACTTGTGTGGTCGTGTCAGCCTTGATGCTGAAGAATTCGCTGTGGGTCAGCGCGGTGCCATCGTCCAGGCGCGTTCCTGCCGTGAGGATGTAATAACCCTCGTCCAAAGGTGTAGGATGCTCAAAAGAGGAGAGCATCATGCCATCGTCGATACCTGGGTCTTTGGCGTCGTAGGCCAACAAGCGGAAACTGTTGCCATCGAATTTCTTGATGCTGAAATGTGTGTAGTATTTCGGGTCGGCGACGGAAGCGATGGGGTAGTATTGGATGTCCAGATATCCCACGGCGGCATAGGTAGGCTCAGCAGATTCGAAGTCCACATTGGTCCATTCCTTGCCGAAGTATTGCACATTTCCGTTTACGGGGTTGATTTGTGCGGCGATGCCCAAACTACGTGCCATGCTGACGAAGAAGATGTCGCGCGAATGGCGGTCGGCCTTACGGGCTTTTAAGACTCCCAAAGGTGAGATGGGAAAACGTTGGGGATTCAGGTTGTCATCGGTTTGGATATTTTCTTTCACCCAGTTGACCAACAGAGCGGGATTGTCATGGTATTGCCGTCTCTCCGTTTCGGGGAAGAACTCGGAAAGGGTCTTGCGGTAAGGCACCAGCATCTCGTTGCTCACGCGAGGATTGAGGATGTACTGGGCGTAATGCTCGGACGGCATGGAGATGATGGATTGCTCGAGACCAGGCGTGTTGTCGAGATGGTCTTTGAGTACTTCAAGGCTGACATCGCGCAAGTCTTTGTCGGAGATGTTGCTGAGCAGCTCCACGGCCTTGATCTCTTGGCCTTTGTCTTGGGCGTATTTCACGAAATCGGCGATGGTTTGCCAGTTGCCCCAAGTCTTTTCATAAATACTACAGAGTTTTTTGTTGCCCGTATTCATAATCTCTTCCATCTGGGCTTTCTTGCAATCAGCGATGTAGGCGTTGCGCAGTGAGTCTTCAAAGGCCAAGCGGCGGTCGTTCTCGGTACGCATCTCGGCCGTGACTTCAGGCAAGACGCTGGTCGGGGCTGGTGGCACCATGTCGAACTCGAAGATGTCGTTTTGGCCCTGCTCGTGGTCGAGCGTGATGGTGATGCTGTCTTTCTCGCCCGACTTGAACACTTGGAAACCGAATTTGCCATCTTTGGCGGCGTAGGCCATCATGCAGCCCAAGCCAGAGGTGAGCCAGGTCTGGCCGTTCTCGTCGGTAGTTTTTGTAACGACAGTGCAGAATTCTGCATAATTGTAAATCTTGAACTCCACGGGCAGGTTAGCTTGCGGCTTGCCGTCACTGTCAACCACGGTAAAAGTGGTCTTGGCGGTCTTGCCATAGTTGTCTACCACGTTGATTTCCGTGTAGTTGGCGCTGCGGCTGATGACCTCCTCGGGACCGTCATAATCGCCGAAGACGCGGGTGTGTAATAATAAGGTGCGTGAGGCGGGCTCGTTGAACCAACCCAAGTCGAGCACTGGCTCAGGTTCGCAGGCGCCGAGGAAGTGCCATTGCCCGTCTACCCAAGCCTCCACCCAGGCGTGGTTGTCGTCGCAGTGCGCCCAGCGGGGGGTATACACTTGTCTTGCAGGAATGCCCACAGTGCGTAAGGCGGTCACCAATAGCGTTGATTCCTCGCCACAGCGACCCCACGAGGTCTTGATGGTGGCCATCGGAGCGCTAGTACGGCTGTCGCTACCTTTATAGTTGACATGCTCGTGGCACCAATGGTTCACTTCGAGGACGGCATCGTAAAGTGACAAATCCTTCACGCGGCCTTTGAGTTCTTCATAATAAGTGGCACGAAAGCGGTCGAGGTTCTCGTTGTTGACGCGGACGGGTACCACAAAATGCTTGAACTCGCGCTCGGGAATGTTTTGGCCCCAAGGCAGTTCTTGTTTGGCCAGGAAAGCAAAGTGGACACACTCGCGGTAATAATCTTCGGTGTAGTCCACGCTGTCGCCGAGCGGCATGTATTGGTATAGGAATTCCAAGGCTGCTTTTTCATTGAAAGCCATTTTCTTTTCGGTTGAGCAGGCGGAAAAGAGAAAGGCAGAGATGGTAATGAGTGCGAGTAAGGTGTTTTTCATGGTGCAATTGTTTGCTGCAAAGATAGTGTTTAATAAGAAAAATACGCTATCTTTGCGCCAAATAAAGACCAAACGTATCGTAGAGATAAAAATAGAGAATAACTAACATATTAAAAACCAAAGCATTAGCTATTATTTCGCGTTCGACGAAGTCTACCAAACAATAATTGAACCACAGAAATAATATCTTGTAGGTGTCGTAAGATACCCATGCCAAGAATAATGTACTAATGCTCACGCTGCAAGCGTGGGTAGTACTTATTTGGCGTGGGGGTTTGGTAGACACCTGTCGAACGGATAACGAACCCCACGCTTCGTTTATGCCGTTTCGTGATTGATAGCATTGCGAAAACTATCAATCCATGGCAAGAGAAGATTTGACAAATGCAAAAAGAGCAAAAAAGGATGAGTTTTATACAATGCTTGATGACATCGCATTGGAGTTAAAGCATTACAAACCCTATTTCAAAGACAAAGTTGTTTTTTGCAATTGCGATGATCCATACGAAAGCAATTTCTTCAAGTATTTTGCCCTCAATTTCAATTCATTTGGATTGAAAAAACTGATTGCCACTTGCTTTAATGGCTCTCCAATTGCAGGTGATGAACTTCCTTTGGTGTTTGACATGGCTGACGAGGAACCTAAGAAAACAGCCTATAAGGTTGAAATATCGGAAGTGAAAGATTACAACGGCGATGGTGCAGTGAATCTCACGGACGTGCAGTATTTGATTCAAAACGATAAAAATGTGCTGTCGTTACTGAAAGGTAATGGAGATTTCCGCTCGCCAGAATGTATCGAACTGTTGAAGGAGGCGGATATTGTGGTCACCAATCCACCGTTTTCACTTTTTAGAGAGTTTGTTGGAATGTTGGTGAAATACCAAAAACAGTTTCTGATTATCGGGAACACCAATTCTCTAGCATGTAAAGAAATCTTCGGCTTGTTCCAAAAAGACCAGATTAGGACAGGATACACCAATTTCAATGTTGGGATGTTTTTCGTCGTTCCAGATAGTTTTGAAAAATTTCATCATATAGAAAATGGTCATAAAGTTGCACGTGTATCAACATCTTGTTGGTACACTAATCTTCCTGTTGCTAGACATAATGAAGAGATTGATCTATATAAAAACTACATGCCCGAAGAGTATCCAAAGTATGATAATTATGACGCAATAAATGTTGATTCATATAGAAATATTCCTTGTGATTATTATGGAATAATGGGAGTCCCTATAACTTTCCTGGACAAATTCAATCCTAATCAATTTGAATTACTTGGCTCGACACAAAGAGGTTGTCATGAATTAGTTCCAGACACTAGAAAATATGATGATTATTGGGAATGCAAACCGAATGGAGAAAAAACAGGCTCTTCAGGGAGTAAAACTAATGAAAATGGGAATTTATTAAGGAATGATGGAATACATAATTATTTTGTAAACTCAGAAGGAAGACAAATTCAATCTGCATATTCGAGAATTTTCATCCGTCGTCGTCAGGCGAAGACTGTTCCATACAAGGCAAGCGAATCATTCGTCCCGATGGCAGCAGAAGGGAATGAATAGCAACAGCCAACCCGTCCCGAAGGGACGATACTCGCTTTACCGTAGGTCGCGACCTACGGCAGCACCCCCAGTAGGAAAACATAACAATCTAAACAAGAATACCCTATGGAAATAACACTTCATGAAATCAATATCCGCGAGTTGGCGGAAGGCTATCAAGACCTTAGTGCGGCTGAAGAAGGCATCGTAGGTTACGGTGGTCGGCTGAATATCCGCCCAAAGTATCAGCGTGAGTTTGTCTATGACGACAAAAAACGTAACGCGGTTATCGATACCGTTTGGAACAAGTTCCCACTCAACGTGATGTATTGGGTAAAAACTGATGGTGCCGATGGCATCGAATATGAACTGCTTGACGGACAACAACGTACTATATCGATATGCTCGTTTATCGCTGGCGAATTTATGATGATTATTGAGGGCAACCTCTGCGCTTGGGATAACCTCACGGAAACGCAGAAAGAGCGAATCTTGAACTATCCGCTTCAAATCTACATCTGCGAAAACGGCACCGATGAGGAAAAGCTGAAGTGGTTCAACATCATCAACATTGCAGGTGAAAAGTTGACTGAACAGGAGATCCGAAACGCCATTTATTCAGGCCCATGGGTGACGCAAGCCAAACGCCGTTTTTCCAAGACGGGTTGCGTGGCTTACAAAATCGCCTCGGATTACATGTCGGGTTCGCCTATCCGACAGGATTATTTTGAGAAAGCCTTGAAATGGATTGGCAACAAGCAGGGCAAGAGTATCGAACAATATATGGCTGAACATCAGCACGATACCGATGCCGACCAACTTTGGCAGTATTTCCAAGATGTGATTCATTGGGTGGAAAAACTGTTTGGACGCAAGTATAAAAAAGAGATGAAAGCGGTTGATTGGGGTATCCTTTACAACCAATACTACGACACAACGCTCACGGCTACTGCTATCGCTCAAGAGGTTTCAAAACTTATGGCCGACTCCGATGTGCAGAAGAAATCAGGCATATTCCATTATGTTTTCGACCACGACGAACATCACTTGGGTATCCGTGCCTTTGACGACAACACCAAGCGTGAAGTTTACGAAAAGCAAAACGGTATATGCGCCATCTGTGGTAAGCATTTTGAAATCGAGCAAATGGAAGCCGACCATATTACGCCGTGGTGTGATGGAGGCCGTACCATCGCTGAAAACTGTCAGATGCTCTGCAAGGAATGTAATAGACGGAAGAGCGGGAAATAAACTGCCGAAAGTCGGTTTACCACAAAAAAAGGTGGTAAGCTTACCACCTTTTTGACAACATTTCATCTGGATCGCTTCGTGCCTCGCGATGACGCGAAGCGACGACAAGCCAACTAAACCATGAATTCTTCCAACGAGGAGAACAGAATCTCTTTCAGTTCCTCTTTGTGCTCGGGCGTGGTCTGCGTGAACAGGAATCCCCAGATGCTCATGGCGGGGTTCATGATGTCGCGGGTCTCAAGCACGCCGTGGAAGTGCCGCTTGATGCGCTCGAAGTCCAAGGCGCGGTTGGTGTCGTATGGCTTATCTAGTACGATGAAGCTGAACACGTCGTTCTCGATGCCGTTCCACATGGTGGCATAGTCGGGACGAATGCCCTCGAAATAGCACTGTACAGGCAGCAGATGGCAGGTGTGACGCGTCAAGTCGTTGAGGCACATGCCAGCGAAACGCAGCGGGTTGACCTCAATCGGGATGGCACGACCTGTGTTTTTGTCGACGCGGAACTCCACATGCATCGGGAAGTTCTTCAGGCCGAGCACGCCGTTTAGGTCGATGCAGAACTGGTTGAAAGCTGGATAGTTGGCCTCGAAGATTTGCTTGCTCATGCAGTAAAGGCGGTCGCTCACGTCGGTCTCGTTCTTGAAGATGTGGTGGAAGATGTTGATGATGTTGGGCTTGCCCTCGGCATCATAATAGGCGTCCACGGCATATTCCTCGCCTTCGATGAACTGCTCAAGCACGAACTTTTCGCTGCGTACCACAGTCTCGGGGAACACGGCGCATTGCTTGGCGAAGTTTTGGTCGATGTCGTCCAAGGCGGCCTGCCATTCAGCCTTGTTGCGGACGATATACACGCCCACGCTGAGGAATCCTACTGCGGGTTTCAGCACCAAAGGCAGCGGCAACTCGTCGGGGTTGAGGTTGCGCAAGGCTTTCATCTCCACCTCTTTGTAATAGAAGTCGGGATAAATCTGCTGGCAGATGCGACGGAAAGCGGCCTTGTCCTTCAGGATCTTGACCTTTTTCACCAGTTCCGACTCAGGCAACTGGGCGTAGAGCCACACCAAGGCGTTCTCGGAGACGGCATACAACTGATGGCTTTGCTCGTATTTTTCAACGAAAGCCTTGTCGTCCAAAAGGTTAAGGTGATGGCCTTGGCCTTTCAGCACCTCGGCCATGTCGTTATGTAAGACGGGGATTTGTTTTTCCTCTAAATACGCCACCAATGGGGCGGAAACGTATGGTTTTTCTAGAATGATCATGGTTTGTGTTTTGTATTGTGTTGTAAAGACGTTGCGGGCAACGTCTCTACCAGTTTTATCTCAAAATATTCTGCGTCCTGTCGGGACCGTACGAAACGAATTTGATCGGCACACCGACGTAATCCTCAATGAATTTGATATAGTCTTCCAGTTTCTGCGGAATCTTGCCTTCTATCTTCTGTTGCCAGCCGGGGATTTCGGTGTAGACGGGTTCCATGGTCTCAGTGCAGGCGGCGAAAGGCAGATGTTGGGTCTCTTGTCCGTTGTAACGGTAGGCGGTGGCGACTTTCAAGGTGGCGAAGTCATCCATCACGTCGGACTTCATCATCATCAGGTCGGTGACACCGCTGAGCATGACGGCATATTTCAGTGCGGGCAGGTCGAGCCAGCCGCAACGGCGCGGACGGCCTGTGGTGGCGCCAAACTCGTGTCCGTTCTGGCGAAGCATCTCACCTGTCTCGTCAAACAGCTCGGTGGGGAAGGGACCAGTGCCCACGCGGGTGCAGTAGGCCTTGAAGATGCCGTACACCTTGCCCACGCGACTTGGAGCGATGCCCAATCCAGAGCAAACACCAGCTGCAATGACGTTCGAAGAAGTGACGAAAGGATAGCTGCCGAAGTCCACGTCAAGCATGGAGCCTTGGGCGCCTTCGGCCAGCACCTTCTTGCCGTTGTCGAGGGCTTCGTTGATGAAATACTCACCGTCGACAAACTGGTATTGTTTCAGGTATTCGATGCCTTCGAACCACAGTTTTTCGTATTCGGCGAAGTCGAGGCCGTCGAGTTGGAAGCCCTGCATCTCGAAGCCGAGGCCGGCGATTTGCTGGAGATGGGCTTTTTTCAGGTTTTCGTATTTCTCGCGGAAGTCAGCAGAATTGATGTCGCCGATCCGGAGGCCTCTGCGGGCGGTCTTGTCGGTGTAGGTCGGGCCTATGCCTTTCAGCGTGGTGCCGACTTTCATCTTGCCCAAAGCCTTCTCGTTGGCGGCGTCCATGGCGCGGTGGGTGGGCAGGATGAGGTGGGCGCGGTTGGCGATCATCAAAGTCTTGCGCAGGTCGAAACCGGCCTTGCGCAGGCCTTCGATCTCACCTTTTAATATATGTGGTTCGATGATTACGCCGTTGCCGATCAGGTTGATGCAGCCTGGAGTCAAAACACCTGAAGGGATGTTGTGCAAAACGAATTTTTTGCCTTCAAACTCAATGGTATGACCGGCATTGGGGCCGCCTTGGAAACGGCAGACGATGTCATAATTCGGGGTGAGGGCATCGACCACCTTGCCTTTGCCTTCGTCGCCCCATTGTAAGCCAAGTAAGATATCTAATTTGTTCATTTTCAATTATATTTCAGTGTTGTTTTCTTGTTTGTCATTGCTTTTGGCTTTTGGCCTTTGGCTTCTGGCAGCTCCACCGCATTTAGGAGATTGCGGGTCAAGCCCGCAATGACGTACTCGGTTGAAGCTGCCAATAGCCAATAGCTAGAGGCCAGTAGCCATCAACCTTTCTTTTTATGTCCGTAGAATATCAACGAATGATGCGTAATCTCAACACCCAATTGTTCCTCAATGGAGCGTTGGATTTCAAGCAAACGGGGGTCGCAAAACTCCATGACTTGTTCCGTTTCCATGTCGATGAAATGGTCGTGCTGGCGGAACTTGTAGGAGCGTTCGTATTGCGCACAATTGTGCCCAAACTGGTGCTTGATGACAAGCCCACAGTCTAGCAGTAGGTCGATAGTGTTGTATAGTGTAGCCCTGCTGACACGGTACTTGTTGTCTTTCATCTGATTATACAGCGAGTCGATGTCGAAGTGCCCATTGGTGGAGTAAATCTCCTTCAATATGGCGAAACGCTCGGGAGTCTTGCGCAACTTCCTCCGCTGCAGGTAATCGATGAATAACTTCTTGACGGCCAGATAGGTATTATCAAACGAATCTTTCATTTTTCTTACGTCATGATGAGGCGCAAAGATAAGAATATTTTTCAGACAGATTCTAAATAACCGACATTATTTTTAATTGCTCTTGCGCACCACTTTCTGGATTTCTTTCAACTGGTTCAGCTTTGCCATCAGGTCGTCGAGTTCCTTGGTGTTGTGCACATAGATGGAGATGGTAGCTTCCACCACATCTTGTTTGGCCTCCATGTGAAGCATGTGCAGGTTGAGTTTCATCTCATTGGAGAGTAGGTTGGTCATGCGGTGGAGCAGTCCAGCCGAATCTAAAGCGGTGATTTTTAAGTCTGCAAGGAAAGCGATTTCACTCTTGGGTTGCCATTTGGCCTTCACGATGTTGTTGCCGAAGCGTGAAGAGAGTTGGATGGCCTTGGGACAGTTGCTCCTGTGGATTTGCAGAGGCTCGCCAGGGAAGCTGAAGGCAATGACGTCGTCGCCAGGGATGGGGTTGCAGCAGGTCGACACGTTGAAGTCGAACTCGCCCGAGGTGGTGATGGACGGTGTTTCGTCTTTGTCTTTGCTGCTGTTGCCCAAGAGGCCGAAGGTGATGTAACGCACAAAACTGCCGTTCGACTGAGGCTTTAGCACACTGCGGATAAGGCGTTCGTCGATTTTGCCTATGGCCACATTGTAATAAAAGTCGATGGTACTGGTCAGCTTCTCGGCTGCCATCACTTCGTTGCGGTTGACTTTCGAGGGCTCCATGTCGAGTTTCTTCATGATAGCCTCGTATTTTTGTTCGCCCTCTTCGCGGAAAGTGCGGCGGTATTCCTTGATGCCGCTCTTGAGACGCGACTTGGCCGTAGCCGTGGCGAGGAACTCGAACCATTTCTCTTGCGGGTGTTGCGACTCGGAGGTGATGATCTCCACTTGGTCGCCCTTGGTGAGCTTGCGGTCAAGTTGAGCCAACTGGTTGTTGACATTGGCCGCAATGCTGTGGTCGCCGATTTCACTGTGGATGTAATAGGCGAAGTCGAGCACGGTGGAACCTTTGGGCAACGTGATCATCTTGCCTTGCGGGGTGAATACGTATATTTCGTCGGAGAAGAGGTCGAGCTTGAAGTTGTCGACGAACTCGATGGCGTTGTCCGACTCGCTTCCGATGAGGTCCTGGGCTTTTTTCAGCCATTCGTCGAAGCCGCTCTCGGTCTTGTCGTCGTCGGTTTTGTATTTCCAATAAGCCCCGAAACCCTTTTCGGCAATTTCCTCCATGCGTTGGCTGCGGATCTGCACCTCGACCCAGTTACCCGTCTGACCCATCACCACAGCATGAAGCGATTCGTAGCCATTGGCTTTCGGGAACGAAATCCAGTCTTTCAGTTTTTTGGTGTAGGGACGGTAGCAGTTGGTGAGCACGGCATAGATCTTCCAACACTCCATGCGTTCCTGTTCTTTCGGGCAGTCGGTGATGAGGCGAACGATGAAGGAACCATACAAGTCTTCGAAGGCCAACTCTTTGTCCATCATGCGTTTCCAGACTGAGTTGACCGAGCGTTCCTTGATCTCGGCTCTGGCTTTGATGCCATTCTTTGCCAATTCGGCCTCTATGGGAGCGATAAAGTCGCGCAGTTCGCCCATGCGTTTGCCACGCACGTCGTCCATGCGTTTGCGGATGTTGTAGTAGATGGTGGGGTTGGTGTATTTCAACGACAGGTCTTCCAACTCGATTTCGATGGCATGGAGGCCGAGGCGATAGGCGAGGGGTGCATAGATATAGGTGGTCTCCGAGGCGATCTTCAACTGCTTGTGCTTGGGCATTGAGTCCAAGGTGCGCATGTTGTGCAGACGGTCGGAGAGCTTGATGAGCACCACGCGGATGTCGTACGACAGCGAGGAGATGACCTTCTTGAAGTTCTCGGCTTGAGCGCTCTCGGCGCCTTCGAGGTTGGCGAACTTGGTGAGGCCATCCACCACGCGCTCCACCTTCTCGCCGAACATCTCGCGGATGTCATCGAGGGTGTATTTCGTGTCTTCCACCACGTCGTGCAGCAGGGCGCAAACGATGGAGGTGCGTCCAAGTCCAATGTCGTGGGCCGCGATGGTGGCCACCTCAATGGGATGGTAGATATAAGGTTCGCCCGAGCGGCGGCGTTGGTCTTTGTGGGCCTCGCAGGCGAAATAGAACGCCTTGTCGACCATTTCCAGGTCGGCGGCTTCCTTGCGCGTCTGCCAAGCGTCGATGAGGCGCTGGTGTCGTCGCTCGATTTCTTCTTTCTCTTCTTTGGAATACGTGTCGGGTAAAATGGGCGTCATAGGCAATCTTCTTTTTCAGACCGCAAAATTAGGGATAATCCTTTGTATCGTTGGCATTTTGAGCGGATTTTTTTGAAGGTTTAGATGGATTTTTTGGAAAATTTGTATATTTGCCCCATCATCAATCGATAAAACCATGGAAGGATACAAGAAATGCCCTTACTGCGGCGAGGAAATCCCTGAGAGCGCTGCGAAATGTATGTATTGCACGGCTTGGCTAAAGGGACAAAACCCCGAGCAACCCGCCAGAGAGGAGGTGCCGCCTCAACAACCCAGATACCAAAGCGCCACTCCGACAACCAACGTTTATGTCAATGCAACTCCAGCACAAGCTGCTGCTTTCCAACCCCAACCCGTGAGACAGAAAAACGGACCAGGGAGTGCGGGACTTGTGCTGTCCATTCTTGGTTTGGTGTTGTGCTGGGTGCCCGTTGCGAATCTCATTTTATGGTTCCTCGGCTTCCTGTTTTCGTTTATCGGTATGTTCAAGCGCCCCAAAGGAAAGGCTATCGCCGGTCTGGTGATTTCTATCGTATGCCTGGTGACCCTCATCGTGCTGTTCTCTGTCTTGGGGCAGGCTCTTATCGAATCGGACGCGTTGGATAAGCTGTTTAATTATTAAACAAACTGTCAGTGCTTTTCATGCGTTTTTATGAGGCTGCAAACGAAATTTTTCCTAATTTTGCAGCCCAATGAAAAACATCCGTAATTTTTGCATCATAGCCCATATCGACCATGGCAAATCGACCTTGGCCGATAGACTTTTGGAACTAACCCATACGCTCAACGACAAAGAACTCGTCGACCAGGTGCTCGACGACATGGATCTTGAGCGTGAGCGCGGCATCACCATCAAGAGCCACGCCATCCAAATGAAATACAACTACAAGGGAGAGGAATACACCCTCAACCTTATCGATACTCCTGGCCACGTCGACTTCTCCTACGAGGTTTCGCGCAGCATTGCGGCCTGCGAAGGCGCTTTGCTGGTTGTGGATGCCACGCAAGGTATTCAGGCCCAGACGATTGCCAACCTCTATTCTGCCCTTGAACATGACCTCGAAATCATCCCCGTGATGAACAAGATTGACATGGACAGTGCCATGGTCGACATTGTGGAAGACCAGATGGTGGACCTCTTGGGTTGTGACCCTTCGGAAATCCTGAAGGTCAGTGCCCGCACAGGCGAAGGCGTGCCCGCCGTGCTTGATGCCATTGTGGAACGTGTTCCATGCCCGAAGGGCGACCCTGAAGCACCGCTGCAAGCCCTCATCTTCGATTCGGTGTTCAACTCGTTCCGTGGTATTATCGCCTATTTCCGCATCATGAATGGCACTATGCATACCAACGACTTGGTGAAGTTCTTCGCCACGGGCAAGGAATACAACGCCGACGAAATCGGTGTGCTGCAACTGAAGCAAGTGCCGAAAAAAGAGCTCTCTGCAGGCGACGTGGGTTATATTATCTCTGGCATCAAGACCTCGAAGGAGGTCAAGGTGGGCGACACCATCACGCATGTCGAACGCCCCTGTGCTGAGCCGGTGGCGGGCTTCGAGAATGTAAAACCCATGCTGTTTGCGGGTATTTATCCCGTCGACGCAGATGACTACGAGGAGCTGCGCGCTTCGTTGGAGAAGCTGCAACTTAATGATGCTTCTCTAGTTTGGGAACCCGAGTCGTCGGCGGCACTGGGCTTCGGCTTCCGTTGCGGCTTCTTGGGCCTCTTGCACATGGAGATTGTGCAGGAGCGCCTCGACCGCGAATTCGACATGGATGTCATCACCACGGTGCCCAACGTGTCGTTCAAGTGCTTCAAGACCGACGGCGAGATGATTGAGGTGCACAACCCCAGCGGCTTGCCCGAGGTGACGAAGATTGACCATATCGAAGAGCCATATATCCTTGCGCAGATTATCTCGAAGAACGAGTTCACCGGACCTATCATGACGCTCTGCATCGACCGTCGTGGCGTGCTGAAGAATCAGGTCTACCTCTCCACCGACCGTGTGGAGTTGACCTTCCAGATGCCGTTGAGCGAAATCGTCTTCGACTTCTACGACAAGCTGAAATCCATCTCGAAGGGCTATGCCTCCTTCGACTACCATATTGCTGGCTATCAGGATGCCGACTTGGTGAAACTCGACATTATGCTCAACGGCGAGTCTGTTGATGCCCTGTCGACCTTGATCCACCGCGGCCATGCCTACGACTTCGGTCGTCGCATGTGCGAGAAGCTGAAGGAATTGATTCCTCGTCACCAGTTCGACATCGCCATTCAGGCGGCCATCGGTGCGAAGATTATCGCCCGTGAGACGGTGCGTCAAGTGCGCAAGGATGTGACGGCGAAGTGCTACGGCGGCGACGTCTCCCGTAAGCGCAAACTGCTTGAAAAACAGAAGGCTGGCAAGAAACGCATGCGTCAAATCGGCAATGTCGAGGTGCCGCAGTCGGCGTTCCTTGCTGTCCTGAAATTGGATTGATCCTTCTCTAAACTCTAAACTCTAAACTAAATGACCGCCCTCCAATATCAAATTGCATTGACCCTCCTCCCTGGTATCGGTGATATCAGCGGGAAGAAATTCGTGCAGTATTGCGGCAGCGCCGAGGCCATCTTCAAGGAGACGCGCAAGTCGCTGGAGAAGATTACAGGTATGCGCGAGGCTTCCATCGACGCCATCTGCAAGCCTAAGGAATACCTGAAAAGGGCAGAGGAGGAGATCGCCTTCGTCGAGAAAAACGGTATACAGCCTTTGTTTTTCTTGGATGCTGACTATCCGCGTCGGCTGTCACAATGCGATGACGCCCCGATGATGCTGTATTACAAAGGCAAGGCTAACCTCAACGCCAACCGCGTGGTGGCCATCGTTGGCACACGCAACATCACGGAATACGGCAAGGAGAACTGCAATCAACTGGTGGAGGATTTGAAGGAGGACAACGTTCTGATTGTAAGCGGATTGGCATACGGTGTTGACACTTGTGCGCACAAGGCTTCCGTGAAACAAGGCATCCCCACCGTTGGCGTGATGGGCAGTGGTATGCAGCAGATCTATCCTGCGCCAAACAAAAAACTGGCTACCGATATGGTGGAGCAAGGTGGTGGCATCCTGACGGAATGCATGAGCGGCACCTTGCCTGATCGAGAGAATTTCCCGCGTCGCAACCGCATCATCGCTGGCATGGCCGACGCCGTGGTAGTCATCGAGTCGGCGATGAAAGGCGGCTCGCTGATTACTGCCGATTTGGCCAACTCCTACAGCCGCGATGTGTTCGCTTATCCTGGCCGTGTGATGGATATCTACAGTCAGGGTTGCAACTACCTCATCCGCACCAACCGTGCCCACCTCATGGAAAGCGTGCTCAACCTGCGTTACATCATGCGCTGGGATTCGGAGTCGAAGAGTGAGAAACAGACGGCTTTGTTTCGTGAGTTCACTGCAGAGGAAAAACTCATTATGGACTGCTTTGGCTCGAATGCAGTCGTCAATCTTGATGAAATCATCGTGAAGACCGAGTTGCCGACCACGAAGATTGCAGCTATTCTGTTGACATTGGAATTCGACGGCGTGCTGATGGCACTGCCAGGCAAAAGATACCAGAAATGTTAGGCAAGGTCATCAAATCGACGGGCAGCTGGTACATCGTCCTCGACGAACAAGGACGACAGTGGGAGTGTCGTCTGCGCGGCAAGATCCGTTTGGATGGTATCCGCTCCACCAATCCCGTGGCCGTGGGCGACAACGTGCAGTTTGAGCAGGAACCTGGCAAGGACACGGGCGTGATCAAAAAGATCGAGCCGCGCTATAATGTGATTGTGCGTCAGTCGGTCAACCTGAGCAAGGCCTCGCATATCATCGCCGCCAATGTCGACTTGGCCATTGTGGTGGCTACTATCGCCCAGCCGCGCACCTCCACTGGTTTCATTGACCGTTTCCTGGTCACTGCCGAAGCCTACCATATCCCCGCCGCCTTGGTTTTCAACAAGTGCGACCTCTACACCGACGAGCAGATAGGGGAGATGTGCGTGTTAATGGAATACTACCAGAGCCTGGGCTATACCTCTTTCGGTGTTTCGGCCAAGACGGGCTTCCAGATAGAAGAGTTGAAAGCCTTGATGCAAGATAAGATTTGCTTGTTTTCGGGTCATTCCGGTGTGGGCAAGTCGGCCCTTGTGAAAGCCCTCGACCCTTCGTTGGATGTTCGCATCGGTGCCATATCCGACTACCATGAGAAAGGCAAGCACACCACCACCTTCGCCGAGATGCATCATCTCGATTTTGGAGCGTGGATTGTCGACACGCCTGGCATCAAGGAATTTGTGTTGTACGATCTTGAAAAAGAGACCTTGGCCCAGCGTTTCCCCGAGATGCGCAACCTGATGAGCGAGTGCCGTTTTGCCAATTGCACCCATACCCATGAACCAGGCTGTGCGGTGAAAGCAGCCGTCGAAAACGGCGACATCGCCGATTGGCGTTATGTGAATTACATCCGCATGATGACTGACGAAAGCCATGATTCAGTAAAAGAAGAAGGATATTAAACCATGACCATTGACTCTGACCCTGACCAGCGGATTTGTCTGGGTCAGGGTCAGCGGTCAGGGTAAAAACAAAAAAGCTAATGAAGATCGCCCTATTTGGAAAGACCATCGCCCCGGAGAATGGGGAATACATGCGTCAATTATTCAAGAAATTGGCCGACAACCAAGTGGAAATTGTTGTTTACCAACTATTTGCTGACATTGTCTCCGCCTTCGTCCCCGAAGGCGTGCAATACAGCGTTTTCCACTCGCATGAAGACCTGAAAGCCGACCTGTTGTTCTCCATCGGCGGCGACGGTACCATCCTCGACACGGTGCCCTTCGTGCTCAATTCAGGCATTCCGGTGGTGGGCATCAATATGGGACGCCTAGGTTTTTTGTCCAGCATCTCCAAAAACGAGATTGACATGGCGATCAATAGCGTGCTCACTGGCGATTACTCCGTGGAGCAGCGCACACTCCTGGAGTTGGTCTCGCCTGAGAAGGTTTTCGACGATGTGAAATATGCCCTCAATGAGTTGAATGTCATCCGCAATCCAGAGCATAGTCTATTGGCTATCAAGGTGTTTGTTGACGATATCTATCTCAATACCTATTGGGGCGACGGCATCCTGCTGGCCACCCCAACGGGTTCTACGGCCTACTCATTGAGTGCCGGTGGCCCCATCATTGCACCCAATGCAAAGAATTTTGTTATCACACCCATTGCCACGCACAATTTGACGGTGCGACCCGTGGTCATTCCTGATGACAGTACCATCCGCATTCAGGTGGAAGGACGCGAGAAGAAATTTGTCTTCAGCATGGACTCAAGAAGCTGTACGTTAGATACTTCCGTACAACTGGAAGTGCGCAAGGCAGGCTTCTGCCTCAACTTGGTCAGGATGCGTGGCGAGGACTTTTTCGGCACTATCCGGAATAAGTTGATGTGGGGCAAAGACAATAGAAATTGATTTCTGTCGTTTTCATTAGAAAAATTCGTAATTTTGCAGTTTTGAATTATGATTAGAAAACTTCGTTTCTTATTGATATTGAGCTGCTTGGCTATTTTTATCCAAGCCAATGCCCAATTTGACGACCCCAAGACGCTTGAAATCGGTCCTCATGCTGGTGTGAGTTACTATATGGGCGACCTCAACCCGACCTTGCCTTTTGCCATGCCGCAGCTGGAATACGGTGGTGTGGTGCGTTTCAACTATAACAACCGTTGGACTTTTCGCGCCGACTATTCTTATCTCACCGTGAAGGGCGATGATGCAATCGTCAAATGGCGTCCCGAACGAGGCCTGAATTTCACAAGCAAGATCCATGACCTCAGCTTTGTGGCAGAATTCAATTTCTTGGAATACTATACGGGTAACCCGAAAAGAAATGTCTCGCCTTATATTTTCGGTGGCATTTCGGTGTTCTATTATACGGCTTATGCCACGGTCGGCGATACCTTGATTGACCTCAGCGACCACCTGACGGAACCTGCTCCTGCCGAACCCAAATGGTACGACAAAGCCTTCGGCAAGACCAGTCCCATTGGTATCTCCATTCCCTTCGGCATGGGTGTGAAACTTGCCTTGTCGAAACACATGGCAGCCACGGTGGAATGGCGCATGCAGAAGACCTTTACCGACTACCTTGACGATGTGGCCACGGTGTATCCAGCCGATGACCAACATGCCACAGTCATTGTCAACGGTATGTATTATGACCTTACTGACCCTACGGCGACTCCGTCTGGTATTCCTGTGAACTCCAGTGGGAATCCTACGAGCACTCCTAACGGGAACTATACAAAAGACCAACAACGCGGCAACTCTGCTTTCAACGACTGGTTTGGCATGGCACGCGTGTCGCTGACTTGGAAAATCAACCTGCCCGACGGCAGAGGCTGTAACTTGAGCAAATTCTGACCTATGGAACTGAAGGATCAACTGATGCAACAAATCGACCGCGAGCGTCTGCCGCAGCATATCGCTATCATCATGGACGGCAACGGCCGTTGGGCCAAGGAGAGAGGAAAAGCCCGACTCTTTGGGCACCAAAGTGCCATACAGTCGGTGCGCGAGGTGTCGGAAGGATGTGCAGAGTTGGGTGTGGGTTACTTGACTTTGTATGCCTTCTCCACTGAGAACTGGAATCGCCCCTTGGCCGAAGTCAGCGGATTGATGTCGCTGTTGGCCACCACCATCACGAAAGAGGTGGTCACGATGAACAAGAACAGCATCAAGTTGAATGCCATTGGCGACTTGAAGAGCTTGCCTAAAGCCAACTACGACCAGTTGATGCAGGCTATTGAAGACACGAGCCATAACACCCGCATGACTTTGACCTTGGCTTTGAGCTATTCGGGCCGTTGGGATCTGAAGCAAGCCTCACAACGCATGGCACAGGATGTGGCAGCAGGCAAACTGGCTCCCGAGGCTATCGATGACGCTACGATTTCGTCCTACCTCTCGACGGCGGGCATTCCTGATCCCGAACTGCTCATCCGCACCAGCGGTGAAGAGCGTATCAGCAACTTCTTGCTGTGGCAATTGGCCTATTCTGAACTCTATTTTACCCAAAAATATTGGCCCGACTTCCGCAAGGCCGACCTCTATGAGGCGATTTTGAACTATCAACACCGTGAACGCCGTTTCGGGAAGACGAGCGAACAAGTAAACACTAAATGATTGAAAGATAATATTATGCGATTGAGATATATACCTTTGATGCTGTTTCTGATGACTCTCTTGGGTTTTGGAAACAGCGCTTTTGCCCAAATCCAAATCGGCGACGACCTTTCGGAGGTCAACTATGCCCGCCCACAGAAATACGAGATAGGCGGTGTGGTCGTCGAAGGCGCCAAGTACGTCGACGGTTCTATGCTGAGTATGATTGCTGGCTTGAGAGTAGGTGACGAAATCTCTATCCCGGGTGACGAAATCTCGAACGGCATCCGCAAGATTTGGGAACAAGGTCTTTTTGAGGATGTGGCCGTCAACGCTACCGATTTTGTGGGCAACAAGGTCTTCCTCCAAATCGTCATTAAGGAAAAGCCGCGTGTATCGAGGTTCTCTTTCAACGGCATCAAGAAGAGCGAGGCCGATGACATTCGCAATAAAATCAACCTCTCGCGTGGTGACATCGCCACCGACCATCTGCTGACTAAGACTACCCGCATCATCGAGGATTTCTTCTACGACAAAGGCTATCTCAACGTGGATATCGACATCGAACAAAAGCCTGACACTGTGCGCGAGAACTACATCGACATGGTCATCAATATCGATAAGGGCGATAAGGTGAAGATTGGGCAAATTAACGTGATTGGCAATGAGAACCTCGCCGATGGTCAGGTGCTGGCTTCGATGAAGGAGACCAAGCAACGCGGCCATTTCAACCCGTTGGATCCGCTTGGTCCGACCATTGTGAATGCCATTGCGGATGTGGTGACCTTGCATCCCTTGAGGGCCATCAATGGGGTGGAGGAATACTTCTACGACAACTATCGCCCACGCATCTTCAAGGCTTCCAAATACATCGAGAAGAACTTCGAGGACGACAAGAAGCTTATCATCGACAAATACAACGCCAAAGGTTATCGTGACGCACGCATTGTCAAAGACTCGGTGTATCGCATCGATGATCAGAACATGGGCATCGACCTTGTCATTGACGAAGGTAACAAATATCACTATCGCAACATCACTTGGACGGGCAACACCAAGTACACTGACGAGACCCTCAACTCCATCTTGGGCATCAAGAAAGGCGATGTATATAATAAGGAGTTGCTCGACAAGAACCTAAACTACAGTGAGACCAATCTCGACATCAGCTCGTTGTATATGGACGACGGCTACCTCTTCTTCCGTGTGGATCCCGTTGAAGTGGCTATAGAAAATGACTCCATCGACCTCGAAATCCGCATCACCGAAGGCAAGCAGGCGCGTATCAACAATATCACGTTGGCGGGAAATACCAAGACCTACGACCATGTGGTGCTGCGTGAGCTTTACACCCGTCCAGGACAGCTGTTTAGCCGTAGCGATGTGTTGCGCTCCGTGCGTGAATTGGCCACCCTTGGTTTCTTCAACCAGGAGTCCATCAACCCCGATGTGCAGCCCAATCCCGCCGACAACACCGTTGACATCGACTATTCCGTGGAGGAGGCCGCTGCCGACCAGATCCGTTTCTCGGCAGGTTTCGCTGCCCAAATGCTGATGCTGGAAGCTGGCTTGCAGTTCTCCAACTTCTCGATGCGCAACATCTTCAACAAGAAAGCATGGAAACCTTTGCCGATGGGCGATGGACAGAAGCTGTCGTTGGGCGTGAGTACCTTGGGCAGCCGTTACATCACTTACAATATTTCGTTTACCGAGCCTTGGCTAGGTGGCCGCAAGCCTAACTCTTTGACGGCCTCGTTCTACCAGTCGTTCTTCTCCAACAATTACGAAAAGGATGATACAAACTATGGTTGGTTCAATATGACGGGTGGTACTGTCGGTTTGGGTCGCCGCTTGACGTGGCCTGATGACTATTTTGCCTTGTATCAAGGCCTTAACTTCAAACGTTACAGCCTGCACAACTACCAATCGACCCACCTGAGTGTTGGTGACGGTAATGGAAAGTTCAACCTTCTTAGTTACAGTTTTGTGCTGTCGCGCAACTCGGTGAGCCAGCCCCTGTATCCTCGTAGTGGCTCCGAGTTCCAACTTGGACTTGAGATCACACCGCCCTATTCGCTGCTGAACAACAAGGATTATAGCGACCTCTCTGAAAACGAAAAGTACAAGTGGATTGAGATGCACCGTTGGACATTCAAGGCGGCTTGGTATACCGAGCTTTATGAGAAACTCGTGATGATGACCCGCGTGCGCTTTGGCTATCTGGGTTATTATAACGACCAGATTGGTCCCACGCCTTTCCACCGTTACTTCCTTGGCGGCGATGGCTTGAATAACTATTCGTTCGACAGCCGCGAGCTCGTCGGAATGCGTGGCTATGCCAACAACTCGCTCACGCCAGGCTTTTACAACAATTCCGGCACGGGCGGCAATGGCGGTAACATCATGACGAAATACACCCTGGAGTTGCGTTATCCGCTCTCGTTGAATCCTCAGGCCACTATCTATGCCTTGACCTTCTTGGAGGCTGGTAACTGCTGGCTAGGGTTCAAGAACTTTGACCCGTTTGAGGTGAAGCGTTCAGCTGGTGTCGGCGTGCGCATCTTCCTGCCCATGTTCGGTTTGCTTGGCCTCGACTGGGGCTACGGCTTCGACGATGTTTATGGCACCACAGGAAATAATCATAGCCAGTTCCACTTCTCTATCGGAGGATCTATTGATTAGTTTAGAGTTGAGTGTTTAGAGTTTAGAGTTAGTAGCACTTTGTGTCATTGCGAGGAACGAAGCAATCCAGTCTTTTGAATCTTTGAATTTTGAATTTTGAATCCCTTTTTGGAACGATTATTGATAAAGCAAACAAGAAAACAATTAGAAACACTATAAACAATGAAAGCATTTAAAACCTTGATCTTGACCGCTGCCTTGGTTTGTGGCGGCATCATGACTGCCAATGCACAGCTTGGCGGTGGACAGAAAATCGTCTATGTCGATTCGGAATACATTATGGAAAACATTCCGGAATACGGCGATGCACAAGAAGAACTGAACGCTTTGTCGGAGAAATGGCAGAAAGAAGTGAAGGCCATCTACGACAAGGTGTCGGAGATGTACAGTAAGTATCAGACCGAGATGCTGCTCCTTTCGGAAGACCAGAAACGTGCCCGTGAGCAGGCCATCGTCGACAAGGAACAGGAAGCTAAGAACCTTCAGATGCAGTATTTCGGATCGGAAGGACAACTCTACCAAAAACGCACAGAACTTATCCAGCCCATCCAGGAGAAGGTCTACACGGCCATGAAGGAAGTGGCCCAGACCAAGAACTACGCCTTTATCCTTGACCTCGCTTCGGGAACTTCGGTGCTCTATGCCAGCGACAAGAACGACGTGAGCGACGACGTGCTCGATCAACTTGGCAACGTCATGCAGACCGTGCGTCGCGAAAACCGTCGTAAGGCCAATGCTGCTCCTGCAGGAGGCGCTGGCGGTACGAAAGGCGGCACTTCGGGTGGAAGCAAAACAGCCCCTGTTAAACCCAAGAAATAAAGAATTAATCGGGAAGGAACGCAAATAATTTGTATCTTTGCGGCTCGTTAGCGAATCAAAAATTGGATAAATTATTAAAAGTCAATAAAATGAAAAGAGTATTCAGAGTTTTGTTTCTGGGTGTGGCACTCTTCATGATGAGTGGAGTGGTCAATGCCCAAGTGAAGATTGCACACGTCAACACGGCTGAGATCCTCGATGCCATGCCCGACAAGGCTAAGGCTGAGAAGAGCTTGGAGAAGTACTATGGTGAGCTGCAGAACCAGCTCGAGGCCATGGCCAAGGAATATCAGACCAAGATGCAGGATTACGAAGCCAACCAGGCTACCATGTCGAATCTGGTGAAGCAGTCGAAGGAAAAGGAAATCGTTGACCTCCAGACCCGTATCCAGCAGTTCCAAGTGAACGCCGAGAACGAGTTTGAAGGCAAGCGCGCCGAGTTGCTGAAGCCTATGCTCGACAAGATCCAGAATGCCATCAACGCCGTGGGTAAGGAAAAGGGTTACACCTATATCCTTGACTTGGCCACGGGTGCTGCCGTCTATGTGGGCGACAATGCCGTTGACTGCACTAAGGATGTGAAAGCCAAATTGGGCATCACCAAATAAGGATTGTTGAAATCCGAATCAAAAAACAGCCGACTCATTTGAGTCGGCTGTTTTTTGTTGTCATTTGATGCTCTCTCGCTTGACTTTCGCGAAACGTAGCAGTTTGAGGATGCCCAAGGGCTTGTGGTCGTCTTTGTTGGCGAGGTTGAGGAAGAGGCCAAATTTCTTCGCAATGGGAATCTTGTAGGTCTCGACGAATTCGATGAGGGTGCCGTCGGGGTCTTCCACGTAGGTGAAATGGCCGTTGGCATCGCCCATGCCGAAGTCGGCGCCGCTGTCGCACACGAAGGGATGTCCCATGGCTTCGGTCTGCTCCTTGACGGCGTCCATGTGGCGCACGTCGAAGCAGAGGTGGATGTAGCCCGGGTCGCCCCAATAGCGACCTTCATAGAGTTTCTTGCCTGGCGCATCGACGCTTTGGATGAGCTCAAGATGAGAGGTACCCATGATGCGACTCAAGGGCCCTTCGATGGGTTTGGAACGCTCCAAGATGACACGGCGCAAAGTACCTTTGCCGCCTTCGATGGCTTCGAGGTCTTCAAAGACACCAGTCTGGTCGAAGACCACCTTGTCGTATTCCAATAGCTGTGTGTAGAAGGGTAGGGAACGCTCGATGTCGCTGACGCCGATGACTGCACCGTTGGCGCCACCCGTGGTCTTTTTCTCGTCGATGAAGACGTAGTCGTCCTGCTCCAGCTGGAAGAGGTTGCCGTAGGGGTCTTTCATGAAGAACTCCTTTTGTCCGGCAGGCGAAGTCATAACGGGACTGATGACGTCGAGGCCTTTATTAATAAAGGTGTTGTAGGCCGCCTCGATGTCGGGGGTCTTTACCTTGGCGATGAGGATGCCCAAGTCGCCTAATTTGACGGGTTCTTTCAGGTAGTTGAGCTCTCGCCCTTTGGGCTGCCAGATCTCGAAGCCGCCGCCGCCGCGGATGTTGACGGCGATGCCCGAACGACGCGGTTGGGGCTTGCCACCCGTGTAGGGGAGCATGCGCTCTGCCACGCCTTCGTCGTCGACGATCTTGATCTCGAAGCCGAAGTTGTCGTAATACCATTTCCAGGCTTCCACGAAGTCGTTGACTCCGATGCCCACTTGCTGTATGCCGCAGATGATTTTCTCTTTCATGATGATTAGATTTTGTTGTCGCTTTGCGTCATTGCGAGGAGGAACGACGAAGCAATCTAGAGTGATATCTATCAGTTTAATGCCTAGACTGCTTCGTGCCTCGCAGTGACGCTGTCGCGTCATGTCGCCGATATTTTCCTGGATAGTTTATAATACAAAGGTAAGCAATACTTATGGATATATGCCATCAGCAATTCCGTCCGTCCAATGAGCTTACGGTGTTTCTGCCGTTTGATGGCGCGCACGGCAATTTGGCCGGTTTTCTCCACGCTGAGGCCATTGGCCTGTCCTGCGTCCATCTTGGCATGGGCAGTGCCATCGCCATGAAGGGCGCTCTTGCTGATTTGCGTGTTGATGCGTCCTGGGATGAGGAAGGTGACGTTGATGTTGTCGTACTCGAGTTCCAGTGATTCGTAGAAGCCAAACAGGGCATGCTTGGCGGCGCAATAGGCCGAACGCAGCGGGAAGCCGAACAAGCCCGATAGGGAAGTGGTCACGCTGAACTGCACGTGTTCCTTGGCGAGAATCATCTCCTTGAACTTTTTCACTAGGTAGACGCCGCTGAGGAAGTCGATTTTCAGGATCTTTTCGTCCACGCTGATGGCGGTGTCGAGGGCCTTCTCACGCTGCGAGATGCCCGCGTTGAGCACGAAGAGGTCAATGCTGAGGCCTTGTTCCATGACGTAGTCGTAAAGCCGGTCGATGGAGCTGTAGTCATCGAGTTGCGTCTCGGTGGCATAGGCTTTCACACCGTATTGCTCGCACATCTCTTTGGTCTTGTTGAGGTCGTCGATGCCCAGTCCCGTGAGGACGAGGTGACAGCCTTCTTGCGCCAGATGCAAGGCGATGCTCTGCCCGATGCCTGTGCCTCCACCTGTGACGAGAGCGGTTTTGTTTTTGAGGTTTAACACGGTTTTTTGTTTTTCCGAGTTGGGTCTTACGCAGGGACTTACGTCGCGTGCTTAATGTCCTATCGCCCCTACGGGGCTGTGAGACCCACCTCGCATTAAAATACGCTGCAAAGATAAAAATAATTCCTTCATGCTGGGATAATCAATATATTTACTATTTTTGTGGCTCGCAAAACCTTGATGTCGGGTCGGCCCTTCGACAGGCTCAGGGTCCTTAATTTTCAATTTTCAATTATCAACTATCAATTTGTACAATGGACATTTTTGAAAGAATATCAAAGGATTCCGGTGGCCCGATTGGGCAGTACCGTGAACGCGCTGATGGTTATTTCGCATTTCCGCGTCTGGAAGGTGAGTTGGGTCCGCGCATGACTTTTAACGGCAGAGAAGTGCTCTGCTGGAGCTTGAACAACTATCTGGGCTTGGCTAATCACCCCGAGATTCGTCGCGTGGATGCCGAAGCCGCCGCAAAATACGGCCTTGCTGCCCCCATGGGCGCCCGTATGATGACGGGTCACACCCGCATGCACGAGCATTTCGAGCATGAGCTGGCCGACTTCGAGAAGAAGGAAGCCGCCTACCTGTTCAACTTTGGTTACCAGGGCATTGTGTCGACCATCGACACCTTGACCAGCCCACATGATGTCATCGTCTACGATAACGAGGCCCATGCCTGCTTGCTCGACGGTATCCGTTTGCACATCGGCAACAAGTACAAGTACCGCCACAACAATATGGAAGATCTCGAGAAGAAGTTGAAGGTCGCCACTGAGGTGGTGGCCAAGACGGGCGGTGGCATCCTCGTCATTACCGAGGGCGTGTATGGCATGACAGGCGCTTTAGGCGACCTCGCCGGCATCGTGGCCTTGAAGAAGAAGTACAGCTTCCGTATTCTCATCGACGATGCTCACGGCTTCGGCGTGATGGGTCCCAACGGTCGCGGTACCTCCGAGCACTTCGGTGTGATGGACGACATCGACATCTACATCGGCGCCTACGCCAAGGCCATGGCTATCATCGGCGGCTTTGTGGCTGGTCCGAAGTATGTGATTGAATATCTGCGCTATAACATGCGCTCGCAGATGTATGCCAAGAGCTTGCCTCTGGCCATCGTTGAAGGCTGCGAGAAGCGTCTCGAAATCATTCGCAGCGCTGAGGGTGACGCTTTACGTGCCCAGCTGTGGAAGGTGACCCGCGCCTTGCAGAAAGGCTTCCGTGACCTGGGCTTCGACATCGGTCCAGCCGAGGCTTGTGTGACGCCAGTGCATGTACAAGGCGATGTGGTGCAAGCCACCAACATTGCCATGGACTTGCGTGAGAACTACAAGATCTTCTGCTCGGTCATCACCTATCCCGTCATCCCCAAGGGCATGATTATCTTCCGCATCATTCCGACGGCTGCTCACACCATGGACGATGTCAACTACACGCTGAACGCCTTCGCCGAGGTGCGTCAGAAGCTCGATAAGGGCTATTACGACGGCACGGAAGTCCCGAATATGAGGATCGAGTAAAGGGTTCGAGATGTACTCAAATAAAGGAGCGACAATTATCGCTCCTTTATTTTTTGCAAATTTCAAGTATTATCTATATCTTTGCACTTTCATAAAGCAAGATAATCCCAAAAATATGATAATATGATACTCGTGAAACAAGTTGGCGTCTACGTCAACATCCTGAATTGCAGACTTAAAAAGTACCTTGCCGAGGTATTCAAGAAGAACAACGTGAACTTGACGGGTGAGCAATACCTCGTCATGGATGCTTTGTGGAATGAGGGCACGCTTACCCAGCAGGCCATTGCCTTCATCATCCAGAAGGACAAGAACTCGGTGACGCAATTCATCGACAACCTGGAGAAGAAGGGCCTTGTCGCCCGCTCAGTGTCGAAGGATGATCGCCGTGTGAACAACATCGTCGTGACCAAGGAGGGCATGGCGTTGAAGGATTCCACCAAGCAGCTGGCCATTGACACGATGAATAAAGCCATCGACGGCATCTCGGAGGACGACCTGAACACTTTTGTCAGTGTGCTGAAAAAGGTATGTGGCAACATCAGTGACTTTGGCACTAAAATTGGATAATATTTCTTTTGGTAATCCGTTGAATAACTATCTTTGCAAACCTTAATTTTTGATGAATATGAAGAAAACCACCCATTTATTATTGACTCTTACGGTGATGGCATTTTTGCTGCCTTCATGCAACAAAGGTCCAGGCGAAGGAGGTACGGGTACAGTGCAAGGCTTCGTGAAGTTGGTGCATCATCCCGATGACGACTACACCTTGACCCCCGATACCATGGCGGCTGCCAAGACCGACGTTTTTATTATCTATGGCAACGAAGAATACTTCGGCGACGATGTGGAGACCAACGCCGAAGGTATGTATCAGTTTGAGTATCTGCGTCCTGGCGAGTATACAGTGTTTGCCTACAGCACTTTGCCTTCGGGCGAGAAGGTGGCGGTGAGCGAAACGGTCGAGCTGCAACGTGGTGCAGTGGCAAAAGTGCCTACGCTTTACATCCACGATGGCAAGGCATACGGCACTTCGGTGGTGAAAGGTCGCGTGCATGCCACCTATTATCACAACGGCAGCTACCGCGGCGAAGGCTGGGCTTGCGAACATCGTGTATATATCCGCCGTGTGGGCGAGGACATCCCTTTCGACGACACCCGCGTGGGCCCCGACGGCTATTTCGCTTTCCAAAAACTGCAACCTGGCACATACGAGGTCTATACCGTGACCCAAGACTTCAATGAGGTGCCCGACTTCGTCTTCCAAAGCATCGCGGTGGAGGAGGCAGGACAGATTTACGAGATCATTGAACAATATGAAATAATTATCAATGTGTAAGATTATAAATATGAAAAAGTTATTGGTTTTAATTGTGTTTGTGACGCTCAGTGTCAGCTGCTTCGCCCAGTCGGTCTCAGAGAGCACGATCCAGAAGCGTGAGAACCGCAAGGGCATGGTGCTGAAGGAATGGAACACGGCGGCGGGCGACAAGCGCGCCTTCCTTGACCGTGTGACGACTTACGACGAATTGGGCCGTAAGATTGAGGAGATTGAATATGCCAGCTACGGACAGAAATGGCGCATCGTGTTCGAGTATCCCAAAGACAGCGACATCACGGCTAAGGTGGTGCGCGAGATTGAGTACAACGACCGCGACAAGGTGTCGAGAATCAAGAAGTACGAGTACAACGAAGACGGCTCCAAGAAATGCCAAAAGAACTACTATCCGAATGGCAAGCTGGAGTCGGTGAAGACCTACGAGTACGTCCCGAAATAAGACTTGTGGAGGAGATTCTCGACATAGTGCAAGGCATGAAGCCCATCACGTTGGATGAGATGAGTGCTGTGAAGCTGATGAACCGCATCGACACGAAATATGTGGTGACGGAAGACCAGCTTCGCGCCATTTTGTTGGGAATACGCAACAGCTATTACGCCCAGGAGGTGGAAGGCCACCGCCTGTCGCCCTACAGCACGGTGTATTACGACACGCCCGAGCTGACGATGTACCTCATCCACCACGACCGCCATCTGGTGCGCGACAAGGTGAGGGTACGTACCTACGTCGACTCCCACCTGACCTTCTGCGAGGTGAAGCACAAGAACAACAAGGGACGCACGAAGAAGAAACGCATCGAGGTGGAACCCATTGCCAACATCATTGAGAATCCCGAGGCGGCTGCATTTTTGGCCAAGAAACAGCCCTATCCAGTGGAAACATTGAGCCCGCATCTGGTCACCATCTTCGACCGTTTCACCTTGGTGAATTACGAAAAGACCGAGCGTCTCACCATCGATTGCAACCTGCGTTTTGAGAACCTCCGCAATGGCAATACCGCCTCGATGGCGCCCCTCGCTGTGATGGAATTGAAACAGGACGGTCGCGCACACTCGCTGCTGAAGGATGTGCTCTTTGAATTGAGAATCAGACCGTTCAAGGTCAGTAAATATTGCATCGGTACCTGCCTGACCCGTCCCGAGGTGAAGCAGAACCGGTTTAAGAAAAAGCTTAGGAGAATAGAAAAGCTTAAAGCTATTAGCCATTAGCAGTTAGCTATTAGCTTGCATTAACGCTGCTAAAAGCTAACGGCTAAAAGCTAATAGCCAATAAGCAAGAATTAAAAAGATAAACGACAAATTTAAAAACAAATATGAATCTACTTCAAATCAACATGCAGGACTTTGACCCTGACATTGCGCGCGAGTTTGGAGGCGATGCTTCGGCGATGGACTTCCTCGGCGTGCCGCTCTTTGATGCACAAAGCCTGTGGACGACCTTGATCCGCTTCGTGTTCAACTTCCTCGTCTGCTGGGTCATCATCCACTTCTTCTACTACAAGAAAGCCAACCGCAAGGACTATTATTTCACCTTCCTCATGTTTGCCGTAGTCATTTTCCTCATCATCTCGTTGATGGAGAACATGAAGATGAACATCGCCTACGCCCTTGGCCTCTTTGCCATCTTTGGCATGATACGTTACCGAACGGAGACGATTAAGATCCGTGAGATGACTTACCTCTTTGTGGTGATGGGCCTGAGTATCGTCAACGGCATGGCGCTTTCGACGAGCTATGCAGAGTTGCTCTTGGTCAACTTGCTTACGGTGTTGATTATCTGGATTTTGGATGGTACGAAGCTACTCAAGCATACAGCCACGAAGATCATCCTTTACGACCGCATCGAGAACACCAAGCATGGCAAGGAGGAAGACCTGAAAGCCGACCTCATCGAGCGCACGGGCCTCGACATCTCGAAGGTGGAGGTGGGACATATCGACTACCTGCGCGACGTGGCCTTCGTCAAGGTGTACTATAAGCCCATCGACGGCGAAGTGAATACAATTGATACGGTAACTAAACTGAAGGATTTTGATGTTTAAACTATGGCTATAGCAGATGGCCTATGGCTCACTTGAAAGTGCCAATAGGCCATAAGCCATAGCCAAAGGCCATAGTAAAAGGCTTTATGAAGAAAACATTAACCATAGCAATATTGCTGTTCCTAACGGTTGGCGCCTACGCGCAGAGCGAACGTACGACCGACTTCGGCGGCATCGTATCGGCTGAGGTAGAGGCGGGCTTGGGCGGGCCTTTCGGCCTGTCGGCAGAGGAGGAACTGCGTTTCGACCATAACTTCACGCAGTTCGACCGTTGGTTGAACTCGGTGGGGGTGGACTATACCTGCCTGCACAACCGGATGAACATCGGTCTCACTGCCGACTACGTCCGCCGTCACAATGACCGTGGCTATTACGAGAACCGCGGCCGATTGGGTTTTCAGGTGACCTACACGGAAGAATGGCGGCGCTTCAAGTTCCAGGTGCGCAGCAAGGCCATGGGCACCTTTTTCGATGAGCGCACGGGTGAACACCGTGTCAATCCAAGGCTGTATTGGCGCAACCGCGTGAAGGTGACTTATCAGCCCATGAACAGCCGTTGGAAATATGCCCTCTCCACCGAATTGTTCTGGCTCACCAACGACCCCAAGAAAGGCGGCCTCGACAACATACGCACCGTGCTCTCTGTGGACTATCGCCTTTCGAGAAGATACTATCTTTCCGCCTTTGCCCGCATGGACAACGACCTATGGGTGACTGAGCCTGTAGATAGGTTTTATGCCGGTTTGACGTTGAAAGCGAAATATTGATTTTATTGTTTGTTGACGCTGCCTGCAGGCCTCATTTTCGTCTCTGACAATGTCCGTAAAGGGCGGAAATGTGTGTGTGGTAGTGAAAAAACCATAGACAAGCCCATAGACGATGGGGTGCGTTGGGATTTCCTAATACCTGAAATCCAACTTCTTACAAAATTCTTTCGTTGCTAATTGATAGACAAGCAGGTCGAAGGACTTGACATGTCATATTTTGCATTGGAGGATGGTGTATTTTTGTGCAAAACAAATGATGGAATTATTAACCTTAAAATCTAAAACTATGAAAGCAAAAGTCTTAGCTTTGAGTCTTACACTCATCGTATTGTTGGCGGTCACCTCTTGTAATAAGGAATATACCGTCACTGTAAACTCGAACAACGAAACATGGGGAACTGTCACAGGCAGTGGCACATACGCATCTGGTGCCACGGCAACCCTTGCAGCTATCCCAGCCACTGACTGCTTCTTTGTGAAATGGAACGATGACGTCACCGACAATCCTCGTACCATCACTGTCACCAAAGACATTACTTACACTGCCTATTTCGCCGAGAATACTGGCGAAACCTTCACTGTCATAGTCAATTCGAACAACGAAGCATGGGGATCTGTCACGGGCAGTGGTATTTACGCTGCTGGTGCTACGGCAACCCTTGCCGCTGTTCCGGCCGAAAACTACCTCTTCGTGAAATGGAACGATGAAGTCACCGACAATCCTCGCACCGTTACCGTGGCCAGCGACATCACCTACACCGCCTTCTTCGCAGAAAAGTCTGGCGGCAATTTTTCCTTCTCTGGTAAAGTACAGAAAGGTCCTTTCGTGACCGGCGCTACCATCACCGTCAACGAGCTCAACGAAAACCTGGGACAAACTGGCAAGTCGTTCACTACCTCTATCGCTTCCGACGACGGCAGCTTCAGCCTCAATAATCTTGAGATGGAATCGGATTTGGCATTGCTCTCTGGTAATGGTTTCTATTTTAACGAAGTGCTTGGACAGCTTTCGTCGGCACAGATTACCTTGCAAGCCATCGCTGACCTGACTGATGAAGAGACTGTCAACATCAATGTGCTGACCCACATCACCAAGTCACGCATCGAGACCCTTGTGGGAGAGGGCATGAGTTTCGCTGATGCCAAACGACAGGCTGAAGGGGAATTTCAAGACTTTCTCGGCGTGACCGAACATTTCAATCAAGGTTTCGAACAAATGTCCATCGCCTCGCAAGGTGACTTCAACGCCATGTTGCTTGCCTTCTCCATCATCCTGCAAAGGCCATCTAACAACATTGCGGTAGTTCCCACCCTTCCAGCCGAGTTGACCTGGCTCATGACTAGCCTCTCCACCGACTTCGCTGTCGATGGTGCCGTTAACGATGAAGCATTGGTTGATACGCTGCTCTACAATATCTCAATACAAAACCAAAGGTACATCAGGCAACGTATCCAAAACTACTATTCCGGACTAGGGCAAAATGTGAATATTCCAGACTTTGAGTCCTATATCGCGATGTTCCAAGCCGCACACCAGGAATTGGTCACAGAATTCATCTATCCCGACGAAGCCTCTCCTGCTCCGGAAATTGGTAACGATGGTGCAGTGCCCAACATCCTCGTGAAAGATGTGACACAATTCGACGGCACGCAAGCCTACGTTGTAGCGGCTATCACGCCTTTGGGGAAGAGCCTTAAGGTGAAAGTTACGGGAAACGTGCGTCTTGATGCAAGTCTCAATAACGGTTGGGTCTATACTGATTACACAACAAATGGTTTCACCATTGAGCCACAACGTCAAAACACGCTTGTCTCAATGCTCGTTTACCTCTTGGATGAAAACAGGGATGGTTCCGCTACCATTGAGTATTACGAAGACTCCGACACGCCGACCTTTACTAAGGTAATCACTTGGACAGGCGGATGGTCTCCCTTCAAATAAGTGGAATACACAAGCTCATTCAAAGTTGAAAGCGATGCCAATTCTCTAAATTAGGCAAGATTGCCCCCATCCGTAAAATTACTCAAATTTTACTCAAAAGCCGTTTTTCTCGCAAAACGGCTTTTTTGTGTCACGGTTTTTGTATAGTTTTGTGCTCGGAAACCATCAAAATCTAATTAATATGAGTAATAGAATGAAAAAAATCGGCAGCATCGGCCTGTTGGCGGCCATGTTGCTGCTTTGCTTCTTGCCCTCCTGTGGCAAGAAGGGAACCGGCGGACAGAATGCCGCTTTCGTTGAGCGCATCCAGCCCCTTAACGAGGCCTTGCTGCCGTTGCTCGACAGCTACACCTCGGGCGTGGTCGCCGCAGGCGAGCCCATCGTGGTGCGCTTCAAGAGTCCTGAAACGATGAAGGTGAAGTTTGGCGAGCCCATCCCCGCCAAGGCCTTCCAATTCACCCCTGCCCTGAAAGGCAAGGCCTATTGGGTCGACGAGAACACCGTCGGCTTCAAGTACGACAACATCGACAAGGAACAGAACTACATCTGTAAGTTCCATGTCTCCGATTTCGTGGACTGCGGCTCCGACCAAACCCTCGAGTTCGGCTTTGGCGTGCGCCGTCAGAACTTCAGCCTCGTGGCCCAGCAGCCCATCTGCAACTCGAACGAGACGATGGACTACAACCTGCGTATCGCTTTTGCCGTGCCCGTCGATCAGGACGATGCCGTCAAACTGTTTGACGACGCCTTCCGCAACAGCCATCCCATTGAGATTACCTACTCGGGTAACAACATCTATGACTTCTTGGTCCAGAACTTTGAGCGTAAGAACGACAACTATGACGTTCATGTGGTCCTCAATGGCAAGGCTGTCGATTCAAAAGCCAAGATGGAACGCGACCTGACCATCTATGCCAAGAATGTCTTCGTGCCCGTCGGTTTCGACGTCGACCAAACCTCTGATCATGCCACCTTGCTTTTCAGCCAGCCGCTGAATGAGTCGCAGAATCTTACCGGTTTCATCACCACCCCAAGAAACTTAGGCTATAAGGCCGACATCAAGGGAAACAAGGTGGACTTCTACTTCGACAAGAGCAATGTCTATAGATATGAGTTGGACGAATTGAGGATTGGTGTGAACAGCGGCATCCGCTCGGCCAATGGCATGGTGCTCCAAGAAGATTATGAGTATGCCCTCGACCTCACCGAGGTGCAGCCTAAGGTGCGTTGGACCGACGAAGGCGTCATCATTCCCAATGTGGATGAGACGACTGTCTATTTCGACGCCATCTGCCTCAATGGTGTGACGCTGAGAATCATTCGTATCTTCGACGACAACATCCTCTCATTCTTGCAGGACAACGATTTGACCGAAACCTACGGCGTCCGTAAGGCTGGCCGTCTGGAGAAGAAGGTGCGTCTGGCTATTGACAATCCTTATCCGAACCAGTGGAAGACGTTCCCCATCGTGCTCTCCGATTACATCAAGGTGGAGCCGGGTGCCATGTATCAGCTGAGCCTCAACTTCGGTCCTGCCGACTACACCTTCGCTAGCGACGAGATGAAGCTTGCTTTGACCGACAACAACGATGAGAAGGAAGCCAATTACTGGGACGGCGAAGCCTACGACTACAAGGAATACCGCTACGATGGCGAATACGGCGACCCCCACGGCTACTATTATTATAACTATGTGGAGAAAAAGAAGAACATCGTCGTCAGCGACCTCGCTGTGACCGCAAAGATGGGTCGCAACGACCTGGTGGACGTCTTCGTCTTCAACATCTCCAATGCCAAGCCCGCTTCGGGTGCCGAGGTGACAGCCTACAACTACCAACGCCAAGAACTCAGCAAAGGCACTGTCGATGGCAAGGGCCATGTGCAACTGCAATGCGCCAACCGTCCCGCCTTTGTGGTGGCTGCCGACAGGAAGAGCAAGTCGGTGATTAAGTTGAACGATGGCAACGCCTTGTCGTACAGCCGTTTCAACGTTTCTGGTGAGTCCGTCGAGAAAGGCGTGACAGCTTTCGCCTACTCCAACCGTGGCGTGTGGCGTCCTGGCGACGAACTGCAGCTCAACCTCATGCTCAACGACATGGAATCGTCGGTTCCGGATGACTACCCCGTTGTCCTTGAAGTGATCGATGCCAATGGTCGTCTCTATGCCAAGCAGGTGAATACCAAGCCTGTCAACGACATCTACTGCTTCAACGTGAAGACCAACGTATCGGACGAAACGGGTCTGTGGACCGCTCGCTTCAAGGTGGGTACCAACACCATCACACAAAACCTCCGTGTGGAGACTGTGAAACCCAACCGTTTGGAAATCAAGATGGACCTGCCTGAGGTGGTGAGCCTCTCGCGCAACGAGCGCGCTGACCTGAATGCCAAATGGCTCAACGGTCTGAAAGCCACTAACTTGAAAGCCGATGTCGACCTGATGTTGCGCGGTGGTGAGACTACGTTCAAGAACTTTGCCAACTACTGTTTCGAGAATGAGACCCGGGGCTTCGAGCCTCAGGAGATTTCCCTCTTCAGTGGTCAACTGAATGCCGAAGGCAATGCGAGTGTGGGCTTTGGTCCTTTGGAGGATGTGTATGCCTCTCAGATGATGAATGGCACCTACGTGGTGAAGGTCTTCGAACAAGGCGGCGACTTCAGCATCGCTTCGTTTACGTCGAAGATCTCGCCTTACGAGCGTTATGTGGGTGTTGAACTGCCCAAGACCCTTTCGAAATATGGCAGCTACTACGACACCAACACGGACTGGAAGTTCAACATCGCTGTGGTCAACGAAAACGGCACGGCCTGCAATTCGTCGGTCGCCCTGGAGTACGCGCTCTACAAGTTGGATCACTACTGGTGGTGGTCGAGCGAGGATTACTATTCGCTGCAACGCTATGCCTCGGGCACTTACAAGGCCCCGTATGATAATGGTAACTTGACCTGTAACGGCACCACTTCGGTGACCTTCAACATCCCGAACGACAAATGGGGCAGCTATCTCCTCGTCGTTAACGACAAGCAGGGTGGACACACCTTCGCCAAGGTCATCAACTTCGACTGGGGTTATGGCCACTCGTCAAGCGAATCGGGCGCTCCTGCCCAGCTGTCGATGAAGACCTCAGCTGAAAACTACGAGGTGGGTGAGAAGATCGTCGTCACCTTCCCCGCCAACGAGAAGGCCAAGGCCCTTGTCACAGTGGAAGCCAACGACCGTGTGCTGCAAAACATGCTGGTGGAGAACCTCGGCGAAGAGGGCAAGGTGGAAATCACCGCCACCGAGGAAATGATTCCGAATGTGTACATCTATGTGGCTCTGATCCAGCCGCATGATGCCAACAACGACTTGCCCATCCGTCTCTATGGCGTGGTGCCGGTGAAGGTGGAAAACAAGAAGCTGCAGCTGCAGCCCAATATCCAAATTCCTGAGACCACCAACACCAAGAAGAAGATTGACGTGAAGGTGAGCGAAGCCGCCGGACAGGCCATGACCTACACCTTGGCCGTTGTCGACGAAGGCATCCTTGGTCTGACCAACTTCAAGACCCCGAATCCTTATGGTTACTTCAACAGCAAGCAAGCTCTGAGTGTGCGCACTTGGGACAACTACGCCAGCATCGTCGATGCCTTCAGTGGCGAGTTGGGTTCTGTCTACGCCATCGGTGGTGACGGTGCTCTCGTCGCCCAGGAAGTCACTCTGGACAAGCGCTTCAAGGCATACGCTGTCACTTTGGGCCCCTTCGAGCTGAAGGCTGGCGATACCAACACCCACAGCTTCGAAGTGCCGCAATGCTCTGGCGCTCTCCGCTTCATGGTGGTGGCCAAGGGTAAAGGAAAAGCTTTTGGCTCGGCTGACAAGAAGATGACCGTGGTCGACCCGATCAACCTCTTTGCCTCGGCACCGCGTGTGGTAGCTCCTGGAGATGAGCTCAACCTCAAGGTGCAGGTGCAAGCTCCCAATATGAAGAACAAGACCCTGGAGGTGAAGTTCAACAACAAGAACCTCAACCCCGTGGAGGCTTTGCCGACTTCGGTGAAGGTCGACGGTAACGGCGAAGGCATCGTGGCCGTTAGAACGACCATCCCCAAGACCATGGGCAATGCCGAACTGAACGTGTCGGTGACGGGTGATGGCTACACCGCCGAGTCATCAACGCAGATGCCTATCCGCATGCCTTATGCTGAGCGTCGCAACACCATCACTAAGGACATCGAAGCCGGTCAGACGGTCACTGTGCCGTTCAACCTTGAAGGCATGGATGGCACGCAGCAAGGCAACATCACCGTGTCGTCGCTGATGCCTGTCGACCTCTTCGGTCGCATCGACTACCTGATGGATTATCCGCACGGCTGCCTTGAACAGACCACCTCGAAGGCCTTCCCGCAGCTCTATCTGAACTACTTCGTCCAACTTGACGACAAGGAGAAGGCAGATTTGAAAAACAACGTCGAAACGGCTATCACCAACCTGAAGTCGTATCAGAAGTCTGACAACTCGATGACCAACTGGCCTGGCGGTAACTACACCGACCCGTGGACGGAGATCTACGCCCTGCATTTCTTGGTCGAAGCCAACAAGCAAGGCTACAACGTGCCGCAGTACTTCATGGATGGCCTGCTGAACTATCAAGCCGACCGCGCCAAGCAGTGGAGGAACAACCCCGACTATAAGCAGGGTGAGACCATCCAAGCCTATCGTCTCTTCGTGCTGTCACTCGCTGGCAAGGCTGAGATGGGCGCCATGAACCGCTTCAAGGAACTTGAGATGAATTATGACCTCACCAAGGCATTGGCCGCTGCTGCCTTCGCCCAGACGGGTAAGACCAGTATCGCACAAGGCTTGTTGCCCAAGGCGACCGACGGCCAAGCCATGTCCGACTACTACACCTCCTTCGGCTCCAAGACCCGCGACCTCGCCTTCTTGACCTACGTCCAGATGCTTTGCGACGTCGATAAGCAGTCGGTGCAGAACAACGTCAACAACGTGTGCCGCATGCTGAGCTCCAACCATTGGCTCGACACCCAATCGACTTCGTTCGCACTCTTCGTCTTGGGCAAGTATGCCGAGAAGATGAACGTGGCCAACACCAACCTCTCCGCCACCGTCAAGGTGAATGGCGAGGAGCGTGCGCTGAACACCAACATGGCTTCGGTGGGCTTTGGCTACACGCCTAAGTTGGGCAACAACACGGTAGAGATCAAGAACAATACCGACCAAAAGATGGTGGCCAACCTCTTCACCAAGACCTCGGTGGCCGAATACGACATGAACGAAGGTGGCAACTTGATCAAGATGTCGGTGAATTACACCGATAAGAATGGTGCTCCTGTCAACCTCTCGGCACTCACCGCAGGCACCGATGTGAAGGTGCAGATCACAGTGCAGAACCCAAGCGAGTGGCAAGTCACTGAATTGGCCTTGTCGTACTACCTGCCTTCGGGCTGGGAGTTGGTCAACGACCGCCTGATGGGCGACATGACGGGCAACGAAGGCGCCAAGCACCTCGACCTGCGTGACGACCGTGCATACTTCTACTTCGACCTCATGCCAGGCGCAAAGAAGACCTTCAACCTGAAGGCCAACGCCACCTATGAAGGCAACTACATGATTCCCGCCGTCCGCTGCGAGGATATGTATAACAACGAGATCTTCTATCAGATTCCAGCTCGTGGGTGTGTGGTGAAGTAAAAATGTTTGAATAATGAAATGGCTCGCAAGACATAAGAAAACAAAAATTGTATTCATGGTCCTTGCGGGCCTTTTCATTGCCTTTTTGTGCATCCCTGTGCCGCGCTTCGACAAACCGTATTCGACGGTCTTGACGGCGAAAAACGGCGAGCTGCTTGGCGCGAAGATCGCCGACGACGGACAGTGGCGCTTCCCTGCCACCAACAACTATTCCTCGAAATATGTGGCCTGCCTGTTGGAATACGAAGACCGATGGTTTTTCTTCCATCCGGGATTCAACCCTGTGGCTTTCGTGAAGTCGTTCATCGACAATATGAAGGCAGGGGAGGTGGTGCGCGGTGGAAGCACCATCTCCATGCAGGTGGTGCGCATGTCGCGCGACAACCCACCACGTACCTACACAGAAAAGCTCTGGGAGGTCATCCTGGCCATGCGACTGGAACTGCATTACTCCAAGAGGTCTATCCTTAACATGTATGCCGCCAATGCGCCTTTCGGGGGTAATGTGGTCGGCATCGATGCGGCAGCGTGGCGTTATTTCCACACTACGCCCGATGAGCTCTCCTGGGGCGAGGCGGCCACCCTTGCCGTGCTGCCCAACTCACCGGCTTTGATTCACCCTGGTCGCTCACGCGATCGTTTGGAGCAGAAACGCGATGAACTGCTGCGACGCATGCCCAATGCCAAGGCTTACATCCCAAGTCGATTCCATGCCCCCAAGCTTTCGGAGGAAGACGCCGAGTTGGCCATGATGGAGAACATCCCCGACAAGCCTTTCGACATGCCTATGATGGCCTACCATTACCTCAGCGACCAAGACCGATGGCATCATGGAGAGCAAATCTCATCCACACTTGACTATAACTTGCAGCAGTCGGTGATGGACATCATGCACCGCCACCATGAGGCCAATGTGATTAACAATATCGACAATGCCGCGGTCTATGTGGTGGATTATCTGAACGATGAGATTGTGGCGTATGTGGGCAACAATAGCGACGCCGCCGATGCCGCCATGGTCGACATGGTGAAGGCGCAACGCTCCACGGGTAGCATCTTGAAGCCCTTCCTTTTTGCCGCCATGTTGGACGAAGGCACCTTGTTGCCCGAGATGATCCTGCCCGATGTGCCGATGAGCCTGGCGGGCTTCACGCCAAAGAACTATAGCGGCGAATACTGGGGTGCGGTGCCAGCCGACAAGGCCTTGCAGAACTCACTGAATGCGCCTTTCGTGCATCTGCTGCGTGAATATGGCCAGCAGCGTTTCCACGGCTTGCTGAAGCAGTTGCCGCTCAAAGGCATCGTCTTCGAAGCGGAGCATTACGGCCTGTCGCTTATCGTGGGCGGTGGCGAGGCATCGCTCTACGACATCACCAATGCCTATGCCAAGATGGGTCGCAAATTGGCGGTTCATGTGAATGAGAGTTATAACGCCAAGGTGGACGAGAAGGAGTCGCCCTTCTCGGCGGAAGCCATCGCCGAGACTTTCAATGTGATGAAAGGCTTGACGCGTCCCATGAGCCAGATAGGGTGGGGCAGTTTCTCCTCCTCGACGCAGGTGGCCTGGAAGACGGGCACCAGCTTCGGCTTCAAGGACGCTTGGGCGGTGGGCCTCACCGACCGTTATGTGGTGGGCGTCTGGGTGGGCAACTCCGATGGTGAGGGCCGTCCTGGAATTACGGGTGTAGGCGTAGCGGCTCCAATCCTTTTTGATGTTGTGGGTAAATTGAACGACAGTTACCGCTATCCTGCCAACACCTCGGAAAGCATCGAGATTGAGGTCTGCGCCGAGTCGGGCTACCCCAAGTCGGAGTATTGCCCGCACACCAAGAAGATTCGTGTGCCCAACGTGGAGAACCAAACGGGCGTGTGCCCCTATCACAAGAAGGTGTTTTTGGATGAAACGCGGCAGTTCCAGGTGTTGCCTGACTGCTATCCCGTTGACCAGAAGTGCTATGAGGTGTATTATGTGTTGCCGCCCGTTATGGAGTGGTTCTACAAGAGGCACTCGCCTTTGTACCGTCCCATGCCTGCCTTCTATCCTGGCTGTGGCACGGCGCATCCCGACGAGGTGATGGCCTTCGTCTACCCCAAGAGCGATGCCAAGGTGAGCATCCCCATCGGCATCCGCGGCGACCGCCAGCAGGTCATCTTCGAGATTGCACACCGCAACCCGCAGAAGACCATCTATTGGAACCTCAACGACGAATTCTTAGGTGCCACTCGCCTCAACCACCAGATGCCCATCGATGTGGAGAAAGGCGTCTACCACCTCCGCTGTGTCGACGAGGACGGGGTGGAGCTGAACAGAAGGATTGTGGTGCAATAAAAAAGCAGCGATTTGTTGTTTTTTTATTATCTTTGTGCCGATGAAACGGCATGTTTCCATAGGACTGTATTTGATTGTATTGGCGATGTTGATGGCCTGCAACCAACCTGACGACGCCCTTGTAGAGACGCGCCATGGCACGTCTCAGATAGAAGGTCCCTGAGCCTGTCGAAGGGCCGTCCCTTGCATTGTCCGCCATCGACGGTCTGATGTGGCGGCAGCCCGACAGCGCCTAGAGTCTTTATTGAATAATAATTACCTTTGAAGTATTAATAACAAAAAATTCGAAAAAATGAATAGTTTAAATAATTTGAAAAACAAAATTCTTCTCTTCCTGTTTCTTGTAGTGGCTGTCATGGCAAGGGCACAGCAATGGGAGGAACTCCAAACGGGAGTTGCAGAAGACCTCTATAATGTCTGCTGCATCGACACTAACACAGTTTTCGCCTGTGGACGGAATGGCGTGATACTAAAAACCGGGGACGGGGGAAACAATTGGGAGGAGAAATACAGGCAAGAAGGGTATGATTGGTATGCCATCAAGTTTTTAAACCCGAATATTGGATTTGTTTTGGGGATTAGTGACGTTGTTGGTGGTAACGAAAAACTGTTCAAGACCATTGACGGTGGAGAAACGTGGTTGGATATGGGCGACCCATTCAACACATACAATTATTGCTCTCCTTCCACCTGCGCTCTGTTTATCGTTGATTCAGACACCTTGTATGTGGCTTGTGACCAATTGATGAAAAGTACAGACGGTGGTTACAGCTTTTCCCAAATGGATACAGACATAGAGGCGACCCAAGAGTTGTATTTTGAAGGGAATCTTGGATATATCGTTTGGGGCGAACCAGGCGTATTCACGGGCACGCATGTTGCAAAAACGACCGATTATGGTGCTTCTTGGGAAGAGATTTTGGCATTTGATTACCCGGAGTATGGTATAGAGAAGGCTGTTTTTCATGACAAAGACCACGTTACCTTATATGGAGGTTTCGACGATGTTGGCCAAACCCCAGATTATGTATACAATGAGATTAAAACCGAGGACGGATTTGTGACATATCAGTGGCTGCTAAACGAAACCATACCAACGGGTGGGGTGGCGTACCCTCCAATCACAGGTATGTGCTATTGCGATTCTCAAAACGGGATTGCCGTTTATGTCTGGCACGATTTCAGCCCCAACAGTGCAATCAGCACCTTTCAGACACAAGACGGGGGCAACACATGGAATGAATTAACCACAATAGAATGCCCTTATAGTGAATTTGCCGCTATAGGCGGTTCCGATGGCATTTATTACCTTGCTTTGAGAAACCAAGTCTACAAGATGAAATTGACATTCGAGGGAATATCAGAGAAAGAGGAATTTGTTTCCGTTTATCCGAATCCCGTGCCAAACATGCTCTATGTCTCAGGAAGAGAAGGCAGCGAACTAATACTATATGATTATTTGGGTCGTGTGCTGCTACAACAAAAGTTGACAGATGAGATCCAAAAGATAGGATTAAGTAGTTTCCCAGCTGGAATATATTTTCTCGGCATAAAAGCTGGAGAAAGAATCGTCTCTGTCCAAAAAATACTGAAAAAATAACCCAACCGTAAGAACAACACCTAAATTCACAAGAAAATGAGGCTTTCTTTGTTTGTCTAAATCTGAAAACTATCTACCAAGCATACGCCTCAGCCGTCATCCATTTGCCATGCGCTTTGAGCACATGCTCAATCACATCACGCACAGCCCCCTTGCCGCCAGCCTTCTCGCTGACAAACTTGCTGATGGCCTTCACCTCGGGCGAGGCATCGGCGGGACAGGCAGGCAAACCCACGCATTGCATCACGCGCAGGTCGGGGATGTCGTCACCCATAAAGATAATCTCCTCGGGCTTCAAGCCCTTCTCCTGCATGTATTCCTTGAGCTTCAGCACTTTGTCGGGTATGCCGGTGAATACGTCAGTCACGCCAAGGCTGTTCATCCTGACTTCCATTGAGGGACAGATGGCACCCGAGATGACGGCCACGTGGTAGCCTAATTTGGAGGCCAGCTGCAAGGCATAGCCGTCTTTCACGTTGGTGGCGCGCCAAGGGTGTCCGTCATGGTCACTGAAGACGGTGCCGTCGGTCATCACGCCGTCGTAGTCGAAGATGAAAGTGGTGATGGGGGAGAAGTCGATTTCGTTCATGAATGCTCGTTTTGAGGCTCAAAAATACGGTTTTTTTATCAAATGCCACTTGATAACGTAAAAATGCTTAATTTTGCATTTTATTTTACGGATTTATGAGAATCAGACATCAAAACGATAACGTTGAAGAGATTGTGGCCGCCACGATAGAGGCCATGGAAGCCGTCAAAGGCAAGGACATCGTCACCCTCGACCTGAGGGAAATCACCACCGCCGTGACCGATTATTTCGTCATCTGTCACGCCCCCTCGAAGACCCAGGTCGATGCCATCGCCGACAAGGTGGAGGAATTGGTGTTCGAAAAGACGCACAGCAAACCCTACCACGTGGAGGGTCGCGACAATACGGAATGGATTTTGATAGACTTCGTCGATGTCGTCGTTCATGTGTTCTTGGAATCAGCCCGCGGCTATTACAAATTGGAGGAGCTTTGGGCCGATGCCGAAAGAATCGTGAAAGAGGCAGAGGAGTAATCTTTTCAAAATCAAAATTTTACAATGGAGAATAACGAGAATAGAGGGCTCGGCAACAACCCGAACCACCCTAACCAACCGAACCAAAAGCCCAATGGCAAAAGGCGGTTCAACTTGATGTGGATATATGCCATTTTGGCAATCGTCCTCATCGGGGTGAATTTCTTTGGCAGGGGTTCACGTACACCACAAGAGGATATCGATCAGGGTAAGTTTATCGAACTGCTGGAGAAGCAACAGATACAGCGCATCGACTTGGTCAACAACAAGGAAGCTGAGGTGTATCTCAATCAGAAAGGCTTGTCGGAGTATTTCCCTGAGGTGACTCCCGACGCTGAGGGCACCACTACGACGCCGAGCTATACCTTCCGCATCGGCGACCTCGGCCGTTTCGAAGAGATGGTGGAGAACGTACAAAAGGAGAAAGAGATCAAAGAGCCGGTGTATATCAACAATGTGGAACGCAAGAGCTGGGTCTCCGACTTTTTGATTGGATGGCTGCCTTTCATCATACTGATTGTGATTTGGGTCGTCATCATGCGCGGCATGGGTCGCGGCATGGGTGGCGGAGGCGGCGCAGGCTCGATTTTCAACATCGGCAAGTCGCGCGCCCAACTCTATGACAAGAATACCAGCGTCAACGTGACATTCAAGGATGTTGCGGGTCTGGAAGAAGCCAAGGTGGAAATCATGGAGGTTGTCGACTTCCTGAAGAATCCTGAAAAATACACCAAACTGGGCGGCAAGATCCCGAAGGGCGTGCTGTTGGTAGGCCCTCCCGGAACGGGTAAGACCCTGTTGGCCAAGTCGGTTGCTGGCGAGGCCAATGTGCCTTTCTTCAGCCTCTCGGGCTCCGACTTCGTGGAGATGTTTGTCGGCGTGGGTGCCTCGCGCGTCCGCGACTTGTTCAACAACGCCAAGCAAAAGGCCCCGTGCATCATCTTCATCGATGAGATCGACGCCATCGGTCGTGCCCGTGGCAAGAGTGCCATCACAGGCGGCAACGACGAACGTGAAAGCACTTTGAACCAGCTGCTTACTGAGATGGACGGCTTCGGCACCAACTCGGGCGTCATCGTGTTGGCCGCCACCAACCGTGCTGACATTCTCGACAAGGCCCTGCTTCGTGCAGGTCGCTTCGACCGCCAGATTTACGTCGAGTTGCCTGACATCGTGGGTCGTAAGGAGATTTTCGAGGTGCACATGCGTGGCTTGAAGCTGGGCAACGATGTTGACAAGGACTTCTTGGCCAAGCAGACCCCGGGCTTCTCGGGTGCCGACATCGCCAATGTGTGTAACGAGGCCGCTCTGATGGCTGCCCGCAAAGGCAAAGAAGAAATCGACAAGCAGGACTTCTTGGATGCCGTTGACCGCATCATCGGTGGTCTTGAGAAGAAGAATAAGATTATTACGCCTGAAGAGAAGAAGGTCATCGCCTTCCACGAGGCTGGTCACGCCACGACGAGCTGGTTGCTGCAATATGCCCATCCGCTGGTCAAGGTGACCATCGTGCCGCGCGGCAACTCGCTTGGCGCAGCATGGTATCTGCCGGAGGAACGCCAAATCACCACCAAGGAGCAGATGTATCACGAGATGATTGCCACCTTGGGCGGTCGTGCCGCCGAACAGGTGGTCTTCGGACAGATTTCAACCGGAGCTTTGTCCGACCTTGAGAAGGTGACCAAGCAAGCTTTCGCCATGGTGACCTATTACGGCTTGGACGAAGAAATCGGCAACAGAAGTTACTATGACTCGAGCGGTCAGCAGGACTACAGCCTGACGAAGCCTTACAGCGAGAAGACGGCTGAAACCATCGACAAGGAGGTGAGCAAGCTCATCGAGAAGGCCTATCAGGAGGCTATTGCCATTTTGACAGACCATCGTGATGGCTTGTCGCAGTTGGCCAACAAGCTCATCGAAGAGGAAGTCATCTTTGGTGAAGACTTGGAACACATCTTCGGCAAGCGTCCGTGGAACAATTCCGAAGACGAGAAACTGAAAGACGCAGCCTTGAAGGCAGCCGATAAAGAACCTGAAAACGCTTAAACGCCATGGCTTGGGACAACAAAGGAGAAAACAAGGACGCCACCTTCAAGGAACAGATGCTCGCCAAGGTGCGCAATGCCCTCATCGAGCGGCAAGAGGCCTTGTTTAAGGACATCGACAAACGCACTGAGACCTGGGTGCCCATCAAGGAAGAAGACGGCACAGCCATCACCTTTGTGCAAAATTTCAAGGAACATGGCGGCATCTTCATCTATTTGGAGAGCGAGGCCGAGTTTGCCGAGTGCATCAGGCAACTTGCACCCGAAAATGGTTGGGAACCTATATGGTGCACCAGCCCTAAGATGAAGCAGATGCTGAGCAAATATGGCGTTCCTTTCACGGATAGCAAAGAGCGTGAGCCCAAGCAGAAACTCGTCAGCCTGACGGGCTGCGAGTGTTTGGTGGCGCAGACGGGTAGCATCGTCCTCTCCGACGCTATGACGCAGTCACGTGAGGCCTACGCCTTGCCCGACATCCTTTTGGTGTATGCCACCACCGACCAAATTGTCCCCGGTATGCGCACGGCTTTCCAAACTGTGAAGCGGAAATACGCCAAAAACAAGCCCTCACAGATGACTGTCATCACGGGGCCCAGCCGCAGCACCGACATCGAACAGACCCTTGTCATTGGTGCCAGCAGCATCCGCCAGGTGGCGGTGTTCCTTGTGGACGAAGAATAAAACAAGGTCCCTGAGCTTGTCGAAGGGCCGATACCAAAACGGACGGCCCTTCGACGGGCTCAGGGACCTGTTTTTTTGCGTTTATTTCAACGTATCAATGATGTTTTCAATGCTGATGCCTTCCGCTTCAGCAGTATAGTTTCTGATGATGCGGTGACGCAGAATCGGGACGGCCACACGCTGTACGTCCTCGATGTCGGGCGAGTATTTTCCCGTCAGCAAGGCGTTGGCCTTGGCACCGATGATGAGGTATTGCGAGGCACGAGGACCAGCGCCCCAGCTGAGGTAACGGTTGGCCCACTCGTGGGCTTTCTCCGTGTGGGGACGGGTCTTGGCCACCAGATTCACTGCATATTCGTAAACGTTGTCGGGCACAGGCACGCGACGCACCAATTGCTGGAAATACAGGATTTCTTCAGGCGACAACACGGCATTCACTTCGGCGACACTGCCCACGGTCGTACTCTTCACGATGTCGATTTCCTCCTCGTAGGAAGGATAGTCGAGCATGAGGTTGAACATGAAACGGTCCAACTGGGCTTCGGGTAGGGGATAGGTGCCTTCCTGCTCAATGGGGTTTTGGGTGGCCAAAACGAAGAATGGCTCCTGCAACTTGTAGGTCTTGCCCGACACGGTGATGCTCTTCTCTTGCATGGCTTCAAGCAAGGCGGCTTGCGTCTTGGGCGGGGTACGGTTGATTTCGTCGGCCAAGACGATATTGGCGAAGACAGGTCCCTTGATGAATTTGAACTGTCGTGTCTCATCCAAGATCTCCGTACCCACAATGTCGGAAGGCATCAGGTCGGGGGTGAACTGGATACGGCTGAAACTCAAGCCTAAGGCTTTGCCTATGGTATTGACCAACAAGGTTTTGGCCAAGCCAGGTACGCCGACGAGCAGCACATGGCCTTGGCAGAAGATGGACAGGATGGTGTCGTGGATGATGTCATGCTGTCCGACGATGACTTTGCCGATTTCCTTGCGGAGGGTCTCATATTTCTCGACAAGCGCCTTGGCACCGTCGACATCTGAAGCGTAGTTTGTCATTGAAAATTCCAATCGTAATAAAAATCATTGTTCTTGTAGGCTTCGTCCAAGCGGATGTAGGCCTTGCCAGCTTTGTTGGCCACCCATTTTTCGATGGCTTGCTGGCGTTTTTGGGCCAAAGCCCAGCTTTGGATGAGGCTGTAGTCATCCTTCAGGTTGGCCTGATGGGCTTCTTTCTGGCGCTTGACCATGACGAGACGGAAAGCGTCGTTGTTTTCGTTGGTGGTCATGGGGATGGCGTCGCTTACCTGTCCTACCTCAAGACGGCTGATGACGAAAGCCAGGTTTTTGTATTCGGCATAGTAGTCTTCAAGCTCTTTCAAGTCTTGCATGCTAAGCCAGTTTCCACCTGTGGCGGCGTTGCTGAGATAGCCACCGTTGCTCTTCGAGTCGTCGTCGCTGTATTTTTTGCAAGCCTCTTCAAAGGTCATGTCACCATTGCGGATGAGCTGTGCCACTGAGTCGAGTTGGTTTTGGGCTTTCTCCAAAGCCTCTACGGGCACTTTGGCTTTCAATAAGATATGACGACAATTGACGGTCTCCCCTCGGCGCTCAATCAGTTGGATGATATGGAAGCCATGTTCGCTCTCCACCACATCCGAGATTTCGCCGTCCCTGAGGTTAAAAGCGACATTCTCGAATTCGGGGACATACACACCTTTGCCGGCAAAGCCGAGTTCGCCGCCTTGGCTGGCTGAGCCTCGGTCTTCTGAATAAAGCACTGCCATGGTGGCGAAGCTACTCTCACCTTCGAGGATACGCTTACGGATCTGGTAAAGGCGGTCTTTCACCTGCAGCTTCTCGTCGATGCTGACAGGCGGACGCTTCACGATCTGCACTATTTCGTAGCTGGGGCTGATGGTAGGCAGGCTGTCCTTGGGGATATCGTTGAAGAAGTCTTTCACCTCTTGTGGCGTCACCTTCACATTTGCCATGATTTTGGCTTGCACTTGTTCCTGCAGCATGTTGTCTTTCGCGGCCTGTCGCACTTCCTCTTTGATTTCCGACATGCTCTTTCCGAATTGGGCTTCCATCTTCTCCTGCGAGCCGAAACGGCTGACTAAGATTTGGATTCTTCTGCTCAGCTCGTTGTCCACCTGATCTTCAGTGACGGTGATGCTATCCATCTCAGCCTGGTTGAGCATGAGCTTTTGGAGAAGAAGCTCTTCCAAAATACGGCTTCTCACTTCCTTACCCGTGCCATCGGCCATGCCTTGCAGGCGGTATTGGATGTATTGGTTCTCGATGTCGGATTGCAAGATGATGTTCTTTCCGACCACGGCCACCACCTTGTCAATTACCTGTGGCTGACGGTTTTGTGCCATCATTGGCAAGGCCAAAAACAGCAGTGCTATGATAATCCAGTTTCTTTTCATTATCTCATTTCAATATTTAATTCTCAATATTTCTCGGCTGCCACATTGTGACAGCCCTACAACTCCTAAATAATCACTCCTGACTTCTCATTCATCATTCATCATTCCACATTCATCATTCCACATTCAGCATTCAGCATTCAGCATTCCACATTCATCATTCCTCATTTCAAATTCGGTGATCCCACATAAACCTCAAACGCTTTCTCGTTTTTCGCTTTCTCATACAGCGCTGTTTGCATCTCTTCGATCATGGCTTGCTTGCGTTGGGCCAGGATGACGCTCTTGATGTTGTCGCGCACCATCTCCATGGGCGAGGTGCTTTCTTCCAACAGGTAGTCCACAAAACGCACCATATAGGTGTAGTTGTTCACATCGAAACTAACGAACTTGTTCTTTTTCAGGAAGCTCTCGGCATTGAAGATCTGAATCGGGACGATGTTGGTCAGCTCGTCGAGGCGTATCCATTGGTCTACGTCGACGAAGCTTTTCACGGCGTAATAATTGGCTTGGATGTCGATGTTTTGAAGCATCAGCGTGTCGGGGTCATTCAGCAGTTTCTTGAAGTCGGCTTTCTGCTTGCAGTCTTCGTCGAGGATGACGTAGGCCACGCGCACCATGGTGTTGCGCAGTTGGAAGTCTTCTTTGTTCTGCTCGTAGTATTCGGCAATCTCGTCTTCGCTGACGATAGTGTCCAGCTTCTGGTCGATGAGTTGGCTTTCGTAGGCGTAGATGACCAAGGAGTTGCGGTACTCTTCCATCTGTTTGTCGAGGTTGAGTGCTTCCTTGTTGAGGTTGTTCTCAGCCTGATGGATAAGCACTTGCCTCCTGATCCACGAATCGATGAAGGTGCTGACCCGCTGGATGCTGTCCATGGTGCCCGCTCCTTCGGGCACAATGCCCTGAAGGTCCGACTCGTAGAGGTATTTACCGTAGCACTCGGCCACCACCACTTCCTTCGAACTCTTCTGGAAATAGTCGCAGCCCGCCAACAGCACGAGGAAAGCGATACCGATCAGAACGCTGAATTTCTTCATTTATACAGTTTCCTGACTTTATCCAAGACTTTCTCGTTGATTTTGACAGGATAGCGTTCCTTCAGCGACTTCACCCACTTCTGTTCCAGTTCCACTTGGTAGTCGGAGGTGACTAGGCCGCGAGCTTCTTTGAGGGTCTTTTGCTCAGGTTTGCGCACTTCTCTGATGCAGACGATGGTAGTCGACTGGTCGACGGTGGAGGGGATTTCGTTTCTGACGCCCACCTTCCATTCGGTCTGGTCCACGAAGTTGTTGTCGCCTTTTTGATAGTAGCCTTTGCGCACGAAGACGCCAGCGATGGAGTCGCGGTGTACGGTGTTTCTCAAGCTATCGAGCTCGATGCCTCCGTCCAACAAAGCCTTAACTTTGGGCAACGATTCGGGACGGGCAATCGTGATGATGGTGGCGTAGGCACGGTCTTCCCACATGTATTTGGAAGCGTTGCGCTGATGGAATTCCTCCAAGCCGAGTGTGTCTTTCACAGCCTTGTCCCACACTTCCCTGTCCATAAGGTCGAAAAGCATGATGCCGTCTTTATATTCTTGTACCAAGGCTTTGAACTCGGGGTATTTCTCTTCGAGGTGGGCATCGGCATAGTCCAAAACAATGCCATTGGAGAAATTTTCATACAGCTGATAGGCGTAGGTGGCAGGCGATACGAACTTCTGCGTCGTCATGTTCTTCTTGATGTAGTCGACGAATTCGCTCACCTTGGTGGGCTTACCTTCAAGCGAGAACAGGGCGGCGTCCACGTCAGCCTTGTCGGAGGGCTCGTAGGCCTTGCGCAGGATGCTGCTGTCGACGGTGGCGATGAAGGCTTCCAGGTTTTTGTCGTTTTGCTTGAACTTGTACTCTTTCTTCACCTGCTTCAGCACCATCTCTTCCGATTTCTTGGAACGCATGTCCTTTTCGATGCGTTCAGCAAGGCCTTGCTTTTCTTTCTCGAAAGTGTTCACGCCTGAGGTGCTCAACAGTTTGATGATATGGAAGCCGTAGTTGGTGCGTACGGGTTTGGCAATCTGACCAGCCTCCAGCGATTTGCAGGCTTCAATGAATTCAGGAACGATGCGGCTGACGGTGAAGGGACTCAAAGCGCCGTCGCGGGCTATGGTACCCTTGTCGTCGGTGTATTGACGCACCTTGTCGGCCCAGTTATTGCCGTCTTTGTCCATCAGTTCCTTATAGATGTTGTCGGCCTTTTGTCTCATGGCACTCACTTCCTCTTCGGGAGCATCAAAAGGCAGTTGCAGGAAGATGTGGGCGGCTTGGATGGAGCCCATGGCGTCGGTCACGCTCTGCACCTTGATGATGTGGTAGCCGAAGTCGCTGCGCACAGGCATCGAGATTTCGCCTTCCTTAGTGTTGTAGGCACCGGTTTCAAAGGGATAAACCATGTCGAAGACGGTGAAATAGCCAAGGTCGCCGTGGTTGCCGGGACGGGCAGGGGAGTCGGCGGTGGCCTTCATGCCTTTGGCTGAGGGATCCTCAGAATATTTGTCGGCCAGGGCGGCGAAGTCGGCACCTTTGGCCATGGCCTTCTTGCGGACGTCCATGGCTTTGTTGTAGGCTTTCAGGGTGTCCGAAGGAAGGGCGTTCTTGTCGCAACGGATGAGGATATGCGAAGCGCGTATGTCCTTCTGCTTGCGCTGGTAAGCCTCTTCGATGAGCTCTTCAGTGATGTCGTCGCTACTCATGAAGGGCTTGGCCAACTGCTTGCGGTAGCCTGCCAGCTCGTTCTGGAACTTGGCGCTGGTGTCTAATTGAAGGCGCTCGGCCTCCATCACCTTCATGCGGAAGGTCGTGAAGAGGTCGAGATAATCGTCAACGGATTTCTTTTCGATGACATCGCTCTTGAGGTTGTTCTTGTAATACACGTCGCAGAACTCCTTCACGGTGATGTCCTGGTCGCCAATGGTCATCAAAACCTGCTTGTCGAGCTTCGACTGTGCATTGGTCAAAATTGCTGGCATGATAAACGATGCCAACACAAACAGTTTCAAAAAGTTACACTTTTTCATTTCTGATATCTTAGTTTGCTTGTTATATTCAATAACGCGGATTGCCGATGGTTATTATTTCAAGGAGCCTTCCACTTCGAGGCCTTCATTGAGGACATGAAGGTCAGTGACGTCGACTTTCTCGAACACGGTCTTCACGTTTTCGATTTGGCCCAGATGGATGAGAAGCTGGCTCTCGGGACGCTTTTCGATTAATCCTTCGGGTAGCTTATCTCTCAGCAGGCTGAGCACAGTGGTGAGCATGGTGTCGGAACCCAATCCGGCATCAAGTTGCAACAGCAAGTCGCTCCCCGTCAGCTCTTTGATGAGTAGGTTGGCCGAGATGTCTTTTTTGATGAAACCCAAGTTGAGGGGATAGGTCACGCGGATGGTCTTCCCGTCAACGAAAGCAAGTCCGATCTGTTGCTTGGCCTTTTCTGCAATGAGGTTTTGCAGCTCAGGAAATGATATGGATGCCTTCATCAGCTTCTCTTGCTGTAGTTGGGGGCTTCTTGGGTGATCGTCACATCGTGCGGATGGCTTTCGAGAATGCCCGAGTTGGTGATGCGGATGAACTTGGCTTTCTTGAGTTCTTCGATGGTGTGCGAGCCTGTGTAGCCCATGCCTGAACGCAAGCCACCGACCATTTGGTAGACCACTTCGGAGAGCGTGCCTTTGTAGGGGACACGACCTGCGATGCCTTCGGGGACGAGCTTCTTCACGTCTTCCACGTTGTCCTGGAAATAACGGTCCTTCGAGCCTTGTTGCATGGCTTCGAGCGAGCCCATGCCGCGGTAGGTCTTGAACTTACGGCCTTCGTAGATGATGGTGTCGCCTGGCGATTCGTCCACGCCAGCAAAGAGTGAGCCTGCCATGATGGAGGAGGCGCCTGCGGCCAAGGCCTTCACGATGTCGCCCGTATAACGGATACCACCGTCGGCGATGATCGGGATGCCCGTGCCTTCAAGTGCTTTTGCCACGTCCATGACAGCGGTGAGCTGTGGCACACCGATGCCAGCCACCACGCGCGTCGTGCAGATGGAGCCAGGACCGATACCCACCTTGATGGCATCGGCGCCAGCCTCGGCCAAAGCCTTGGCGGCTTCGGCGGTGGCAATGTTACCGGCCACGATGTCGATGTCAGGATAGTTGGCCTTCAGGTTGCGCACCATGTCGATGACGCCTTGCGAATGGCCATGGGCCGTGTCGACGACCAAGGCATCCACGCCTGCGTCGACCAAAGCGGCGGCGCGTTCAAGGGTGTTGGCGGCGATGCCCACGGCAGCGGCCACGCGCAGACGACCGCGCGAGTCCTTGCAGGCGTTGGGGCGTGCCTTCACCTTAATGATGTCTTTATAAGTGATGAGGCCGACGAGGTGGTTGTCCTTGTCGACCACAGGCAGTTTCTCGATTTTGTATTGTTGTAGGATGTCTGCAGCCTTCTCAAACGACACCTCGGTTGTGGTGATAAGGTCTTTGCTCGTCATTACCTCAGCGATGGGACGGTCGAGGCCGCGCTCGAAGCGCAAGTCACGGTTGGTGACGATGCCGACGAGCTTGTTTTGGCTGTCGACGACGGGGATGCCACCGATGTGGTATTCACTCATCAAGTCGAGGGCGTCTTTCACCGTGGCGTCGACGTGGATGGTAACAGGGTCGCTGATCATGCCGTTTTCGGCACGTTTCACCTTGCGCACCTCGGCGGCCTGCTTGCCTATGGTCATGTTCTTATGCAGCACGCCGATGCCGCCTTCTTGGGCGATGGCGATGGCCATGCGGCTCTCCGTCACGGTGTCCATGCCGGCAGAGACGACGGGAATGTTAAGGTCGATATGGCGTGAGAACTTGGTCTTCAAGCTTGTCTCACGGGGAAGTACGTTACTATAGGAAGGGACCAAAAGGACATCGTCGTAGGTCAGGCCTTCACCAACAAATTTTTCATTATCAAGTGCCATGGCGGATTAGGTTTTAATTAATCTGCAAAGGTACGTTTTTTTTCGATTGTATAGGTAGTTGTAGGCCTAAAAAATGGCAAAAGCCACCGAAAACGATGGCTTTTGCATTCAAAAAGTGGAGATGGAGGGAGTCGAACCCTCGTCCAAACAAGGAACCCCCAGGCTTTCTACATGCTTATTCCGCTATTGGTTTTCGTGCCGTGCAAGGGAGCGAACGCCCTAAACGCGACCTTATCTCCTAGGTTTCGCCTCGTCGTCGGAGCACCGACAAGACTATCCCGAAATTGATTAGCACCCCGGGCTCAGGCCGGAATCAGGAATCTCCACCTGCGGGATGTTTCGTCCACCCACCTTGTGAGCGGATTAAGCCAGTAATCTACTGTACTTCGATTAGGCAGCGAAAGCGTAGTTATTCTCGCCAATTATTCTTTTGCAGTCAAGATTAACGAGCGTCACTGCGAGGCTCGGCATGCTTACATGACAATTCATCTTGCTGTCAAAACCATACATCCCCTTTTTTATAATTGAGAATTGAAAATTGACAATTGATAAATATGATTGTCATCTTCAAAGAACGGGCTGCAAAAGTACAGCTATTTTCATTACCCCGCAAGGGGGAGAATCTCTTTTTTAGTTCAGCGGGTTACCGAAACGCACCACATCGTCCTTGGTGATGGTGCTACCGCAGAGGATGACGAGGCGTTCCACGATGTTGTGCAACTCACGGATGTTGCCTGTCCATTGGTATTGCTGCAAAGCCTCGATGGCATCCGGCTCGAAGGTGGGGGCGACCTTGCCCATGTCTTGCGAGAGCGAATCTACGAAACTTTGCACCAAGAGCGGAATGTCGTCTTTGCGCTCACGCAAGGGCGGCACTTGGATGACGATGACGCTCAAGCGGTGGTAGAGGTCTTCGCGGAAGTTGCCCTTCTCGATCTCGGCCTTCAGGTTCTTGTTGGTAGCTGCCACAATCCTTACATTCACAGGGATTTCCTTCTCGCCGCCTACGCGCACGATCTTGTTTTCCTGCAAGGCACGCAGCACCTTGGCTTGTGCCGAGAGGCTCATGTCGCCAATCTCGTCCAAGAAGAGGGTGCCGCCATCGGCCAACTCGAAGTCGCCCTTTTTCTGTTTGATGGCTGAGGTGAACGACCCCTTTTCGTGTCCAAACAGTTCGCTTTCTATCAATTCGGAAGGTATGGCGGCGCAGTTCACCTCGATGAAGGGACCGCTGCCTCGGGTGCTGAGCTCGTGCAATTGCCTGGCGACGAGTTCCTTACCTGTGCCGTTCTCGCCTGTGATGAGCACCCTCGCGTTGGTGGGTGCAACCTTGGCAATCATGTCCTTGACCTCCAGCATGGGTGCCGACTCGCCAATCATCTGGTTTTGGATCTTGACGGCTTTTTTCAAGACTTTGTTTTCGGTGGTCAGGTTCTTCTTGTCCAGAGCGTTGCGCAGTGTGATGAGCAGGCGGTTCAAGTCGGGCGGTTTGGGGATGAAGTCGAAGGCGCCTTTCTTGATGGCTTCCACTGCGGTCTCGATGGTGCCGTGGCCCGAGAGCATGATGACGGGCACGTCCGACTCCTTTCGGATGGCTTCAAGGGTCTCTATGCCGTCCATCTCCGGCATCTTGATGTCGCAGAAAATGGCGTCAAAGTCTTGTTCCTTAATATGTTGTAAGGCCTCCATGCCTGTTGAGGCATCAGCCACCTGATAGCTTTCGTTCTCGAGGATATCGCGTAACACCCTGCGGATAGGGGCCTCGTCGTCGATGATGAGTATCTTGGTCATCTTTTTAGTCCTTATTTTTGTGCAAAGATATACTTTTTTTGAATGCAGAAATCGAAGATTCAACGAAGTTAATGCGGAATGCGGAATGCAGAATGGGAAAACTTCATATATTTGCAATCTAATTGTTTAGAGATGAAGAGAATTATTGTGTTCTTTGTTTTGCTGTTTTGTTTGCAAACGGCTCTTTTTGCGCAGGATACGTTGCCTGCTCCGACGTCCTATCGCGTCAACAAGGTGTCTTTCAATATGGTTAGAGTCGAGAAAGGCGGTTTCTGGATGGGAGCCCAACATTTGGATACTGCCGAGTTCAACTATGATCGCTTGTCGCAAACCGACGAGCTTCCGGTGCATTACGTGAAGATGCATGAGGATTACTATATCGGCCAGACTGAGGTGACACAGAAGCTTTGGAAGGAGGTTATGGGCTATAATCACAGCCGCTACAAATGCTCGAAACGACCTGTGACCGATGTCAACTATTATGAGGTGCAGGAGTTTCTGCGTCGCCTCGACAGTATCACAGGGATGCAGTTCCGACTGCCCACCGAGGAGGAATGGGAGTATGCGGCACGCGGAGGGAAATACACAAAAGGCTGCATCTATAGCGGCAGCAACGAGGTGGATCGTGTGGCCTGGCATAACGGCAATGCCCGCAAAACCAAAAAGGTGAAGAAACGTAGTGCCAATGAGTTGGGCATCTACGACATGAGTGGCAATGTCTGGGAATGGTGCGATAGCAAGTACCGCTATTTCGATAAGGAACGGAATGCCTCCTTAGGTAAGGATGGACAGATGTACTGCATCCGAGGAGGAGGCTGGCAGTTGCCTAAGACCTCTTGTCGTGTTTCATGGCGTGGCAAACGCTTGCCCGACCTGAAGAACTCTTTCGGAGGCTTTAGGCTGTGTTTGGATGCCAAATATGTGAAGAAGGAAGAGGCTCCCGAAGATGAAATCCTTATGAAAGGGGAGGAGTGAGCCTGAGTTTTTTGCTCCTATAATTAATAACGGCTTTGTATTGATGTAACAGGTCGCCCCCAATAATGCCGTCAATATGGGGCAGATGAAGGTTGCCATACATCTCGTGGATGTTTCCCAAATCCAATGCAACGCCTTCATAATCCGTGATTTCCAGTGCGCCGATGGACAACCGGTCGATGACAAATGTGGAACTCTCCAAGTCAGAGCTGCCCACACCAGCGGTCATGCCTTCTTTCTTCTCGAATTGAAGGTTGTCGATAAACGTGGAAATGGTCTTGGGGTCGAAAACGGAACGTGAAGCGCCTGTGTCGATAAGGAAACTGGCTTCCTTACCATGGATCGTTCCTCTGACCATGATATGGAAGCCGTCTCCTTCGATGTCAAGCAGCTGGATGGGAACTTCGATATAGCGTCGCATATCAGAAGTTGGGCCTGATGGCGTATTTCTTGTAGAAATCCTTGATGATCTTCACGGCTTCGTCGGCAGTGTCGACCACATGGAAGATGTCAAAGTCTTCTTCCTTGATCATGTGGTTGGTGAGCAAGGTGTTTCTGAACCAGTCGATCAAACCGGTCCAATACTCGCTTCCGACCAGTACCACGGGGAAGTCGACCATTTTGTTGGTCTGGATCAATGTGATGGCTTCCGAAAGCTCGTCCAAAGTGCCGAATCCGCCAGGCATGGCGATGTAGCCTTGGGCGTAGCGCATGAAGATGGTCTTGCGGACAAAGAAATAGTCGAAGTTGATGTTCTTGTCGTGGTCGATATAGGGATTGAAGTGCTGCTCGAAAGGCAGGTTGATGTTCAGTCCTACACTGGTTGCGCCACCTTGATAGGCACCCTTGTTGCCGGCTTCCATGATGCCAGGGCCACCGCCTGTGATGGTGCCGAAGCCGTAGTCGGCCAGTTTTTCGGCGATTTCGACGGACATTTCATAGTATTTGTCGCCTGGTTTGGTGCGTGCCGAACCAAAGATGGCCACGCAGGGACCGATCCTCGACATCTTTTCCATGCCTTCCACAAACTCGGCCATGATTTTGAACACCGACCATGAGTCGTGAGTCTTCACATCGTTCCATGACTTGGGATGGAAACTATCGCGGATGAATTGTTCTTCTTTTTCTGTAATTGGCATAATTGTCAGTTGTCAGTTTTAAGTTGTTCAGTTGTTCGGTTTGTGATGAAAAAATGATAGATCTTGGTCGCCGTATGATAAAAATCCGTATTTTTGCATCGTAATTGCGAATGTAGCTCAGTTGGTAGAGCATCAGCTTCCCAAGCTGAGGGTCGCGGGTTCGAACCCCGTTATTCGCTCGAGGTTTGAAAATGTAGAGACGGTGCATGCACCGTCTCTACATGTTTATAGCCCTTGTCTTATGCAACTGGCGTTCCGCACTCGGGGCAGAATCTGCCGGTCACCTCAGTGCCGCATTTCGGGAATTTCTTGGGCTCGTCGGTGGGGATGGGCGTACCGCACTCAGGACAGAACTTGCCTGTGGTCTCGGTGCCGCATTTCGGGCATTTCTTGGCTGCCTTGGGGGCAGGAGCAGGAGTGCCACACTCGGGGCAGAACTTGCCCACGATGGGTGTACCGCATTTCGGGCAGGGGACACCGGCCTTGGCCATTCCAGGACCATCATTAGGTTGTGCATAGGGGTCATATTGCTGCTGAGGTTGGTTAGGACCGCCATTCCAAGCGTTTTGCATCACGCCACCCGTCATGCCGCCAGTGCCGGCATTCATCATGCCGAGGCCGATGAAGGCGTTGCCAGCACCACCAGGGTTGTTGGCTGCATCGCCCATGACATCGATGATCTTACCTTGCTGCATCATCGAGTTGGAGCTGTATTCGTAACGATCGATCTTGGCCTGGCTGGCGTCATCGAGTGAGACAGACTCCACGGTGAAGCTGACCAGACGCACGCCACGGGCACGGATGGGCTCGTCGAACACTCTTTCATCCATCACCTGCTTCATCTCATCGGTATAGCTTGGGAGTTCAAGCACCGGAACACGGTGATTGCTGTTGCCCATCTCGTTGAGCACGTTTTGGAAGGCGGCGATGACTTCGCTACGCATCTGCTCAGTGATGTCGCCTTTCTTCACCACGTTGCCCGTACCGGCATGGATGCGCATGAACACGGCCACGTCGTCGAGGCGGAAGGTGTATTTACCATAGCAGCGCACGTTGACGCCCATCGGGTTCATCGAGCCTGTCATTTGGTTCGGGATGGCGTGCGACCAATCCTGGAAGGGGATAGGAGTGGCAGTGCCAAACTTGTTGTCGAGGATTTCCTTGGCATTGAAGAAGAACACGGCTTGTTCCTTTGCGGGAGTGCCACCGTAGGTGAAACGCTGCCACATCTCCTTGAAGACGGGACCAAACTGTCCGCCGAAGAACGAAGGCGATGAGGATTCGTCGAAGGTGTAGACACCTTCTTCTGCCGTTGCGTCAAGCACCGCACCACTGTCGTAGATGACGGCCACCTGGCCGGGAGCCACGAGGATACGGCTGCCTTTTGAGATTTGACCCGTCTTGGTGGTTTGCTTCACCATCAGGGTTTCCATGTCCATGTTGTCGCATTTGATAAGGTCTAACCACTGGTCTTTCATGGTGCTGCCAATGGCGCCTGCGATTGCTTTAATAAGTCCCATAGTTTTTTGTTTAATTGTTGAGTTGTTTATTGATTAAATGTTGTTAGTCTTTTGTGGAGACGCGATGATGCGCTTCTCAATAAATGTGCCAATGTTTATGAATCAAAAAAGTTATTGTCTGGAATGGATGTCGGTCAATACCCAGTCGTGCTCGCCGTTGGTGATGACGCTGCCGCAGTAGGCGCATTGACCCGAGGAAGTGACTTCGGTCGGGGCGCCGCAGTTGGGGCAGTTGGTGATGGAGTTGCCCTTCTTTCCGGGATCGGTCTTAAGGCCAGCCTTGCGGTTGAAGACCATTACGTATTTCATGTACCAGTCGCGGTTCGGGTCGCTCTCCAGCACTTTCTTCGTAGCGTCGTCGATGACGTAGTCGCGCATCACGGCGCTGAGCGAAATGGTCAGCACTTCCTTGTCGCCGTCTTGGGAAAAGGATTGCAGTGAGCAGTGCTTGATGGCAATCTTTTCAACCACATTGGTCTTACCCATGCGGATGTATTCGTCCAATTGCTGCTTATGCGTGTTGAACAGGGTTTCGCTTTCAAACGGGCGGATGGGCTTCCAGTCTTTGGCAGTCCAAGCGGCCTGGATGGTCATGAACACCTCGCGGGCGAAGCCGATGAACTTGTCGGCCGAGAAGGCCGGGTCGATGGCTTGGATTTGTGCGGCCACAGCAGCGCTATTGTCGAAATTGAAATCAGTATTGGCTTGTTGTTGCACTTGTCGGTTGACGTATGTTGGATCAGAAGCCTGTTTTTTCTTCTTTTTTCTGCCGATGATGACTAAAACAATTAGGATAACCAAAACAATCAGCCCTAAAACCGGATTGTTGATGCACAAACCGATCAGATAGAGGATAATGCCGATAATGTCGCCGTCACTACCACCGTCAAATCCACCTCCGCCTCCGCTATAACGGTTTTGGTTGCCCACGTCGGCAATGGCCATCGTGCTGCCAAGCAAGGCCAAGAACATAAGAACAAAAGGGAGATACTGTTTTAATTTACTGAGATTCAATTTTTTCATAGATCCATTACTTTACTATGTGTCTTTTTCAACCCTACAAAAATAATGAAAAAGTTGAAAAATGCAGGTTTTTTGCTGAAAAAAGCAAAAAATAATCTATTTTTGCAGCGCGAAACGCAAGAGGGAGCTTAGCTCAGTTGGTTCAGAGCATCGCCCTTACAAGGCGGGGGTCGTTGGTTCGAGTCCAACAGTTCCCACACAAAACAAGGAAGTCATGCAAACATGGCTTCCTTTTGTTTTTGCACTGCTTTTTTTATCATCGGTTGACACGTGGTTGACACGAGTGGGGCAAAAATAGTGCAAATAAAAAACCCTAACCTTGATTTTCAACGGGTTAGGGTTTTGTTTGGTAGTCTCTCCGGGATTTGAACCCGAGTTACCAGGATGAAAACCTGACGTCCTGACCAGACTAGACGAAGAGACCACTTCGTGTCATTTTTGACGCGATATTTTTGATAACTTTTTTATAAACTATTGATTTATAATAATATATAATCCTTTGATTATTCAAATAAAACCGAGACTTGGAACAGCTTGTTGCGAAGTTGGTCGATAGGAGCGGTGTAGATGTAGGCTTCGTTCTTCACAATATCAAGCACGCCATAGCTCATTTTCACCTCTATGCCCATCTTGAACCACTGGTTGTAGAAGTCGAAACCAGCTCCAAGTTCGCCTGCAATATCGAAGCGTTTGGTGACGAGGTTGTTGATGAACTCGTTGCCCTGTCCGTCGGTCTCTTTGTTGTCTTTTTGCGAGGCCAAGTCGAGCTTCGGGTTGATGCCGCCAAACACGTAGGCGCCAATGTTGTTGTAGCGTTTCGAACGGTATTTGATATTGAGCGGAAACTCGACAAAGGTGGTGCCGATTGATTTGGTGAAGGCTTTCATTTCCATGTTACCGTCGTTGTCCAATATGCCAATGTTATAGTGCAGTCGGCGCTCGCTGAAGCTCAGCGAGGGGATGAAACGCAGGTCGAAATAGCGTCCCAAACGCTTGCTGCCAAGGATACCCACGGTAAAACCAGGTGTTTGCTGTGTTTCAACGTTGAAAACATAAAGGTTTTGGGTGCTGGGGATGCTGTAGTTGCCGTTAGGCCAGGCATTGGCCGGCTGCGGGAGGTTCTGGTAGTTTTCAACCGTCTTGATGGTATAGCTCATTTGGTTGAAAGCCAAAAGGAAACCGAAATGATAAGGCTCCTGCTCGTATTTGGGCAGGTATGTGACAACTCTGCGTTGGGCTTGTGCGGGGATGACCGTTGCGGCGAGCAACAGCGCGACAGCCAGTATTTTCAATGCTTTTTTCAAGATGCAAAGGTTTTAAACGAGTTATTAACGAGGTTCGACCGCTTTTATTGCGCGGTAACGGCGGCAAAATTAGGAAAAAAAGGAATATGTTTTATCGCTTTTCAGCTGTGTACAGGGTGGCTATTCCGAATGACAAAGGTCTTTTCGTGCCGTTCTCCAATCCTTTCTCTAACAGCAATTGAATGAAATCATCAGGCATCGGGAAGCGTTCCACTGACTCGGGTAGGTAGGTGTAGGCGCCAGGGTCTTTCGATAGGCGTCGTCCGATTTTGGGTAAGACGCGCTTGAAATAGAAGCGGTAAAGTTGTTTCACAGGGAATCTTTCGGGCATGGAAAACTCTAGGATGACGATGAGCCCATCCTGTTTCAACACACGATGGATCTCGGACAGGCTTTTGTCCAAATTTTCAAAGTTGCGCACGCCAAATGCCACGGTGACTACGTCGAAACGGTTGTCCTCAAAAGGCAATGAGGCCGCATCGCCCAGGCCCAGTTCGATTTGGCTTTCCATCATTTGCTGGGCGACCTTGGCTTTACCAATGTCCAACATCTTTTCGGAGATGTCCATCCCGATGATATGCGCCTGAGGGTTGCGTTTTGCCAAGGCAATGGCCAAGTCGCCCGTACCAGTGGCTAGGTCAAGGATGGCGTTGGGCTGTTTTTTTGTGGCCGTTTTGGCAGCCTTTCGTCTCCATACCTTATCTATATTAAGGGAAAGCAGATGGTTGAGTGCATCGTATTTGGGCGAGATGCGGTCGAACATGGCCGCGATGGGTGAGGCACTCATTTCAGGTAGGGGCTTAGTTTTTTGAGGATGCGCTCAGGCGTGATGCCGTTCATGCACATGTAATCGCCACGCTGACAGCGCTTGTTGCCATAAACAGAGCAAGGCCGGCATGACATTTCCAATTGAACGCAGTCATGAGGATTTTGTCTCCATCCCAAGAAACCGGCGTATGGATGCGTGCCGCCCCAAACGGAAACGACTTTTGTGCCAACCAACGAAGCCAAGTGCATATTGGCGGAGTCCATGCTGAGCATCACGTCCAACTGATCCATGAGGGCAAGCTCGACTTTCAAGCCTTGCTGGCTTTGGGCTGTTTTTACGTTCGGGTATTTGGCACAAAGCTCCGCGATTTGCCGTTTTTCCCCCTCACCACCGCCGAAGAGGAAGATGGTCGTGTTTTCCCTCTCGCTCAGAGCTTTAATGACCTGTTCCATTTTCTCCAAAGGATAGACCTTGGCGGGATGCTTGGCGAAAGGCGCGATGCCCACCCAAGTCTCATTTGTCCCTTTTTGCGTTTCGCAAAAAGCAGAATAATCAAGTTTGGTGAATTCTGGTTTAATTGGGAACCCCAATTGCTCCAAAACCTTGGCATAACGCTCAAACGATGTGGCCTGTTGAACGAAAACCTTGTTTTTCTGTCGCGTCAAGGCCTTTTTGCCTTTTCGGCCTTTGTTGATTTTGGCGACTTTTTTTCGGCGTAGACAACCTTCGGTGCGAAGCCACCAAGTGCGCAGCACGTCATGGAAATCGGCGATGTAGTCGAAATCATTCAGATAGGCATCGCGCCAGAGTCGGCAGAGGCCCAACAAGCCTTTGTGCCTCCCTTTCAGGTCGGCGGCGATGAAGTGAACGTTCTCGGGCATGCGTTCAAACAAAGGCCTAGCCATCTCCCGGCTGAGCATGGTGATGTCCAATTCTGGATATTGCACAGCCAAGTCGTGGACGACAGGCACCGTCATGGCGATGTCGCCCAAGGCGGAGAAGCGTATGACAAGGAGTTTCTTCATTTTTGCCCGTATAGCACTGGGTTCAATGCGGGGTCGTTATACATTTTCATCTGCTTGTAGACCTTCATTTCCTTTGCTCCGCTTTGGTAGTCTTCAAGGAGTTGGTCAATGGCTTTCCAAAGGTCTTTGTGCTGGAAGAGTAATACGTTGAGTTTACTGTAGCATTGTTTCCTGTGTTCTTCGCTGACATCAGTACGTTTGGATTCAATTTCCATGTGGTAAATCTTCAGCTGAAGGATGGAAAAGCGATCGATGGCCCATGCAGGGCTTTCTGTGTTGAGCGAGGCTTTGTCTTTAAGCTTCACATCATGGAACTGGTCCCAAAAATAACTGTCAATCAATTCCACGACATCAGTGCGGTCTTGGTTCGACTTGTCGATGCGGCGTTTTAACGCCAAAGCCTCCACAGGGTCGATGTTCGGGTCGCGGATGAGGTCTTCGAGATGCCATTGCACCGTGTCGATCCAAGCCTTAAGATAAAGATACCATTCAATGCTCTTTTCCTCGTAAGGGTTGTCGATGGGATGGTCGACATCATTGAACTTATGGTAGTTTTTGATGGCTTGGTTGAAAATGTTGTAAGCTATTTTTGTTTCGAACATGGGGGTGAGTTTTGAATAAAAACGCTCCGTCAGCATGTATTATTGCCAACGGAGCGTTTCGTGTGTTGAATTAGTGCAGCTTAGTCAGGGCGGCCTTGATGCGCTTCACGGCCTCGATGAGCTTGTCCTCGCTTGTGGCATACGACAGGCGGATGCAGTCGTCGTTGCCGAAGGCGTTGCCAGCCACGCAGGCCACATGGGCGTTGTAGAGCAACCACATGCAGAGGTCGTCGCTGCCCTTAATGACGGTTTCGCCATCGGTCTTGCCGTAGAACGACTTCATCTCGGGGAAGACATAGAAGGCGCCGGCGGGGGTGTTGCACTTCACGCCCGGGATCTCGTTCAGCAACTTCACGAAGGTGTCGCGGCGGTGACGGAAGGCTTTCAGCATGTCTTGGATTTCCGTTGAGTTCTCGGGGCTGAGCTCCATGGCCTTGGCAGCAGCGGCTTGGGCGATGGTGCAGATACCGGAGGTGATTTGGCCTTGGATCTTGTTGGTGGCCTTCACTATGGCTTGTGGTGCGGCGATGTAGCCGATGCGCCAACCCGTCATGGCATAGCCTTTGGCGACGCCGTTGACGAGGACGAGGCGGTCCTTCAAGAAATCGAACTGTCCCATGCTCTCGTGCTTTTGCTCGTATTGGATGAACTCGTAAATCTCATCGGAGATGATGATGATTTGAGGATATTTCTTCAGCACCTCGGCGATGGCAGTCAGCTCAGCCTTGGTGAACACGCTGCCACTGGGGTTGCAAGGCGTGTTGATCATGAAGACCTTAGTTTTGGGTGTGATGGCCTTTTCGAGTTGCTCTGCGGTAATCTTAAAGTCGTGGGCGATGTCGCTCTTGACGATGACGGGCACGCCGCCAGCCAGCTTCACCATTTCGGGGTAGGAGACCCAGAACGGGGCGGGGATGATGACCTCGTCGCCGTCGTTGACGACAGCCAAAAGCACATTGTTGATGGCTTGCTTGGCACCGTTTGAAACCAAAACGTCAGTCTCTTTGTAGTCGAGGCCGTTGTCGCGTTTCAGCTTGTTGGCGATGGCCTTGCGCAGCGCGGGTGTGCCAGGTACAGGCGGGTAGTGCGTGTCGTTGTTGTTGATGGCGTCGACACCGGCTTGCTTGGCCGATTCGGGTGTGTTGAAGTCGGGTTCGCCGATGCTCAGGCTGATGACGTCGATGCCTTGGGCTTTCAATTCACGGCTTTTGTTGGTCATGGCCAGCGTTGCCGACTCAGCCATGTTCAAAACTCTGTTGGAAAGGATGATTTCACTCATGATTTATGTTATGTTTGTGATTGTTTGTCTTAGGGTTGGCAAAATTAGGCCTTTTTTTGATAGGGTGAGCAGAAAGACATGAAAATTTGACGATTGAAGGAAAAACCGTACCTTTGCAGCCAAATTTGAATGAAAATGAACAATTGGATTATTGTCGCCATCATGGGAGCAGGCCTTTTGCTGATGGTCGCCGCACTGATGGTCTTGTTACGTCTCTCTAAGATGAAGGATGCCGAACTGCGCAACAGCGGCAAGTTTGAACTGAAGGTGCAAGCCTTAAAGATTGTCATGCCGCTCAAGGTGCAGGCTTATGAGCGTTTTCTGCTTTATCTTGAACGTGTTCAACTGCCTCAGCTGGTGAAACGTATCTACACGCCTGGCATGGAAAAAGGCACGCTGCATCTTCAACTCTTGCAGAATGTGCGCGAGGAGTTCGAACACAACCTTGCCCAGCAGCTCTATGTCTCCAATAACACATGGAACGCCGTGGTGAACGCCAAGGAGGAGCTTGTCAACCAAATCAACACTACTTTTGAGCAACTGAAGGATGAAGAGGATGTCTCCATCATCGCACAAAGTCTTGTGGCGTTGCCTAATCCTATGGTGGAACAAGCCATCGTCGTCTTGAAGCGCGATTTTGAAAGACTGCTATAATAAATAGTGGTTTTTGTCGTTCAGTTACAAACACTATTATTCATGAAATTTACCGCTACTCAAATCGCCGGAATCCTTGAAGGCAAGGTGGAAGGCAATCCTAATGCTGAGGTTTGGAATGTGGCCAAAATCGAAGAAGGCGCTCCCGGCATGATCAGTTTCCTGGCCAATCCGAAGTACACACACTATATCTACGAGACCAAGTCGAGCATTGTCATTGTCAACGACAGCTTTGAGGCGACTGCACCTATTCAGGCCACTTTAATTCGCGTGCCCGATGCATACGCTTGTTTTGCCAAACTGCTTGCCTTCTATGACCAAATGACGCAAAACAAACAAGGTGTTTCTTCCTTGGCCTTTGTCTCTTCCACAGCACAATGTGGTGAAAACCTGTATCTTGGCGAGTTTGCCTTCGTGGGTGAGAACGCCAAAATCGGCCATAATGTGAAGGTCTATCCTCAGGTGTATGTCGGCGATGGTTGTGTAGTGGGTGACAATACAGTATTGTATCCGGGGGTGAAACTTTACCGCAATACCGTGGTGGGCTCGAACTGTATTCTCCATGCCGGCGTGGTCATCGGTGCAGATGGCTTCGGTTTTGCGCCGCAACCCGACGGACATTATGAGAAGATTCCGCAGGTGGGCAATGTGGTCATTGAGGACAACGTGGAGATTGGTGCCAATACCACCATCGATCGTGCTACCATGGGTTCGACGCGCATACACAAAGGTGTGAAACTCGACAATCTCATCATGTTGGCCCATAACACCGAGGTAGGGGAGAACACTGCTATGGCGGCTCAGACGGGTGTGAGCGGCTCCACCCAAATCGGAAAGAATTGTGTGATAGCAGGTCAATGCGGTTTTGTTGGTCATATCAAGGTTGCCGACGGCACCCAGATTGGCGCACAATCGGGCGTCTTGGGCAATATCAAGAAAGCAGATGCCTTGATGGGCAGCCCAACCCAGCCTTTGCGTGAGTATTTGAAGTCGATGGCCCATATCCGCCGCCTCGACGAAATGTCGAAAACCATCGATACCCTTAAAAAGGAATTGGAAACCCTAAAAAACTCTCAACTATAAACTCTACACTTTCAACTGACTCTAAACTCTAAACTCTAAACTCTCAACTACCTTAAATCCAGCCTTTGATCCTATAATACCCTAACGCAAGGTATTCCCTAATGCAGGTGATTTCCAGTTTTAGGTAATTGAAGAAGGTGTAGCGCATCTTCACACTTTCCACTGACGGGACGGCATTGTTTCCGCCGAGTTTCTGTTTTTTTAGCGACAAATCGAAATCAACGGTGGCGGGGAAGGCGGCCACCCCTACCACATTGATGAATCCTACCTTGTTGAGACTCTTCACGGTTCGCCTGATATGTTCGGGAGAGGTGACAACAAGTAGTTGCTTGTCAATGAGTTGTGGGTGCGTTTCTTTGAGTTCCATGCATTGCGAGCGTGTGTTTGAACCAGAAGTCATATAGGCCACTTTGTCGACACCACCTTGGTGAAGGAGCCGTGTCATTTCGGCTTGGCAAAGTGAGTCTTTTGGGTGTATGAGCAGGACGGGAACATCGTAATGTCTTGCCAAGGCTGTCGTGTGGTAGAGACGCATGAGATTGTCCTCTGAAGGCATTCCGGCGCCGCCAAACATCATCACCATTTGGGGTGTTTTTAGGTCACCGTTTTGGTTCGGGCTCTTACCTAAATTATAGTACATATAGAAAGGCGCAGAGGTGAAAGCCAACACGAGCATCACCACAAATACAAATCCGAGAATAAAAAACAGGATTTTTATTGATTTCCACAAATATTTCATTATGAATGAGTTATTCTAGTTCTATGTCATAAAAGTGTGTAAAGGTACGCTTTTTTTTGGCACTTGATGGAATATTTTTTATTTTTGCGCGTTTTTTGTGGAGAGTATCCACGAATATGATTTTTTATGGAGAAACAATGTACGCTCAAAAATAGAGTCAGTGTCAAAGGAGCAGGCCTCCACACGCGTCAGTGCGGCACCCTCACCTTCAACCCGGCTCCCATAAATTCTGGAATTCGTTTTCGTAGAATTGACCTTGAAAATCAGCCTATTATCGAAGCCGATGTCGACAACGTCATCGATACTGCCCGTGGTACCACCCTCGGCAAAGGCGGTGTGAAGATTTACACCGTTGAGCATGTCTTGGCTTCTTTGCGCGGTATGGGCATCGATAATGTCTTGATTGACATTGATGTGGAAGAAACACCCATCATGGACGGCAGCGGTAAGTATTTTGTTGAGGCCATCCATAAGGCAGGCATCGTTGAGCAGAATGCACCACGTAACTATCTTGTCATCGAAGAACCGATTTCATACAAGAATGAAGTCTTGGGTATCGAATTGAAGATTGAACCGGCAGATTCGTTCCAGATCGACGTGAAGGTGAAATACAACACCCGTGTGCTTGATGAGCAACACGCTTCGCTGCACGACCTGAAAGACTTCGAGAACGAGATTGCGCCTTGCCGTACCTTTGTTTTCCTGCATGAATTGGAAACGCTCATCAGTCGTAACCTCATCAAGGGTGGTGACTTGACCAACGCCATCGTGTTCGTCAACCGCAATGTCTCTTCCGAGGAGCTTGACCATATTGCTGCTTTCTTCAAAAAGCCGAAAGTTACGGTCAAGGAATGCGGTATCCTGAACAATGTGGAACTCTATTTCGACAACGAACCTGCCCGTCACAAACTGTTGGATGTCATCGGCGACCTTACACTGGTCGGCCGTCCCATCAAGGGCAAGGTGACTGCAGTGAAACCAGGTCACTTCTCCAACACTTCTTTTGCAAGAAAGATTAAACACACCTTATTATATTAAGCATGAACCAGCCTTTAGCCTATATTCACCCGAATGCCCGCATCGCTGATGATGTGAAGATCGAGGCTTTCGCATGGATTGGCGAAGACGTGGAGATTGGCAGCGGCACGTGGATTGGCCCCAATGCTGTCATCATGGATGGCGCACGCATCGGCAAGAACTGCAAGATCTTTCCTGGTGCTGTGATTTCGGCTATCCCGCAAGACTTGAAATACAAGGGTGAGACCACCTATTGCTATATCGGCGACGGTACCACGGTACGCGAGTCGGCGACGGTCAACAAAGGCACGGCGGCCTCGGGCAAGACGGTGGTCGGTAAGGACTGCCTGCTGATGGCGTTCACCCATGTTGCGCACGACTGTTATCTTGGCGACCATGTCATCATGGCCAATGCAGCCACTTTGGCGGGTCATATCACCGTCGACGATTGGGCTATCTTTGGAGGCTTGGCTGCTGTGAGCCAGTTCTGCCGCATTGGTTCCCATGTGATGATTTCTGGCGGTGCCTTGGTCAACAAGGATATCCCTCCGTTTGTGAAGACGGGACCAGGCTACCCTGTGTGCTATGCTGGCGTCAACTCCATCGGGTTGGTGCGTCGTGGCTTCACGCGTGAGCGTATCAATGCCATCCAGGATGTGTATCGTGTCATCTATAGCGTGGGCATGAACATCAGCCAGTCGGTGCAATACATCCGCGAGAACCTTCCTGTTTCGGAAGACCGTGATTTCATCCTTGATTTCATTGAGAGTTCAAAGATTGGCATCATGAAGAATGCCGTCGGAAACGAAGATTGATTTTCCCCTTATTTCAATAACACTTCTGCCGCCCGTAAGGCTTCGGGCGTGACTTGGTCGTTGCTGAGCATCTTGGCGATTTCGGTGATGCGTTCATCGTGTTGCAAGACGCGGATATGGGATTGCGTGCGTTCGCCTTCATTGTCCTTGTAGATGAAATAATGATGCTCGGCTTGGCTGGCCACTTGGGGCAAGTGGGTGATGGAGATGAGCTGCAGCGAATGTCCCATCTGTCGCATGATACCACCAATTTTTGCTGCCACTTCGCCTGAGACGCCCGTGTCGATTTCGTCGAAGATGAGGGTGGGAATGTAGTTGTAGTCCGACACCGCACTTTTGATGGAAAGCATCAAGCGCGAGAGCTCGCCACCCGAAGCCACGCGGCGTAGGTCGTCAACGGCGATGCCTTTGTTGGCGGAGAAGAGGAAACGGATTTCGTCATTGCCTTTGCTGCCAAAGTTCTCTATGATTTCCACGCTGACTTGGAACTGGGCAAAAGGCATGGCCAACTGCTGCACCAGCGTGGTGACTTTTTCGCTGAAAACCTTAGCGGCTTGGCAACGCTTGTCGTGTAAGGTTTTAGCAAGGCTTGAAAGTTGTTTTTCGCTGTCCTTTAGCTCTTTTTTAGCCTTGGCGATGGCTTCGTCAATGTTCTCAAAGGCATTCACCCTTTCTTTCAAGCTGTCGCGCAAGGCGATGAGCTCTCCAAAGTCGTTGACGCGATGCTTCATCATCAGTCGGCTGAGTAGGTCGTAACGCTCTTGTAGGTTTTGCAGCTGTCCCTCGTCAAATTGGGTGCCGTCTTCGTGGCGGCGCAGTTCGTAGGCGATATCTTTTAGCTCGACTTTTAGGATGTTGACGCGCTCCTGAAGGCTTTCTGTGTCAGGCAAGAGGTGCTTTAGACGCGAAAGGGTAGAAGCCAGTTCGTTGATTTGTCCTAAAATAGCCGTTTCAGAATCTTCCATCAACCCATTGGCAGTGACAAGCAAAGTCTTGATTTCCTCGGCATTCTCCATCACGCTGAGGGTATGCTCAATCTCGGCGTATTCGCCTTCTTTGAGTTGGGCTTTGTCAAGCTCATCCAACTGGAACTTCAGGTAGTCGTTTTCGGCGGCGTTTTTAGTCGCCATCTCCTTCAGCTCGTTCAGCTTCCGCTTGAGGGTGTTATAGTGACCATATTCTGCTTGATATTGAGATAAGACCTCACCATTTTGTGAAATCTCGTCCAATAATTTCAACTGAAAATCTGCATTGGTAAGCAGGAGGGAGTCGTGTTGCGAGTGGATGTCGACCAACTGACAGCCGATTTCTTTCATGGTCTGCAAGGCTACAGGCGTATCGTTGATGAAAGCCCTGCTTTTCTTCTGCGGGTTGAGCTCACGGCGGAAGATACATTCGGTTTCAAAGTCGAGGTCGTTTTCCTCAAAGATGGTTCTCAGCGCATCATCGGTCAATGAAAAAGCAGCTTCCACCACGCACTTCTTGTCCTTGTCGTAGAGCACGTTGGTGTCGGCACGGTCGCCCAAGGCAAAACCTAAGGCGCCGAGCAGGATAGACTTGCCCGCACCAGTTTCGCCAGTGATGACATTGAAGCCGTTCTCAAAACTGACATCCAGCTCGTCAATCAAGGCGTAGTTACTGATGTGCAGTTGCTTGAGCATAAAAAGGGAGGATTATCTGCCTGTGTTTTGCAGCATTTCGTCGTAACGCGAACTTTGCGAAGGGTCGATGGTCTTCATGATGTTGGCGGCCTCGGTCCTGATTTTCATATCACCCTGAGAGTACACCTGGATGATTTCATCGCGCTTGCTCTCGATGAGCAGTTGGAGGAAATAGCACATGGGGTTGCGTTCGTAGATACCCTGCAGTTGTGCTATTGCATTGAGCATGGATTCGCGGGCATCATCGGGCTTTTCAGCCATCTTGTCCAGACCTTGTCGATGGTAGTCGTAGATGAACTGGCGCAGCGGCTGGTAGGTCGGGTTATTGATGTCGCTGATGATGGCATAGCGGTTTTGCCTTCCCGTCGAGCTCCAACCGTTCTCCGAGCCAGGGTCTTGAGGCGCGGCATGTGCGATGGTCTCTGCGATGGCAAAGAAAGGATCGCCGCCGTTGAGGGAGAAGGAGTCGAAGTCGAGACCGAGGAAGAGGTACACGTAGAACCCAATCGTGCTTGTGATGTTGGAGATGTATGTGTTCGGGTTGAAGTCGAGCGTCTGACCATCGGTGTATTCAAAATAGAACCTACGGTCGATGTAGTTGAACATCGGGGTGTTGTAGTTCGACTTGTAAACCGGGCGGCGGAGCGCCAAGTTGATCTCAGCGGTGAAGTAGTTACCCTCGCGGCTGGTCACATCGACGAGCATGGAACATTCTATCTTCTCCGCTTGCCTGAAGTTGATCTCCGTGAACTTCGTGTTGTTGATGAATTCATAAAGGGAGGTCTGCAGGTTCTGGTAGATGGTCTTGTCGCTACCTTGCACCTTGTTGGAACTGACGCGCACGTCGCATTGAAGCTCCTGCGCCTGCACCGCATCAAAGCTCAGTAGGCAGCCGAGGGCTATGAGTAGTATGGCAAAGACTCTTTTCATGGCTTCTCCCTTTATGATGTTCGCAAATCAGAAGGCTTCCTGGTTCTCCTTGGCGGGGTTGCGGAAGTAGATCTGGTCGTGAAGGAATTCGTGGATGGCAATCAGCGTGGGTTTGGGTAAGCGCTCATAGAACTTGGCGATTTCGATTTGCTCCTTGTTCTCAAACACTTCTTCCAAACTGTCGTTGGTGGCGGCGGCAAACGACTCAATCTTCTCGTTAAGCTCGGCCTTCATCTCAGAAGCGATTTGGTTGGCTCTGATGGACAGGATGGCTACAGTCTCATAGATGTTGCCGGTGCCTTTGTAGAATTGGTCTTTCTGACGGGTGACCACCGTCGTTTCTGTCTTAATCTTCTTGAAATCCATAGTTATTTGTAGTTTTCTAATTTCTTTCTTGCTTTGTTGGCAATGCCGTTCACTTCTTGCAGATACTTGCTGTTCGGATAGAGGTAGGTCAAGGCATTGCATTGTTCGACACACGATTCGTAACGCTCGCGCTGCTTTTCCGTGATGCTGTTCTCGGCATAGTCGTAATAGGTCTTGGCCATGTCAAAGAGGATCTCCTCGCGGTGCAACGTATTGGGGTATTTCTTCAGCATGTTCTCAAACGAGGTAATGGCAGCACTATAGTTTTCCATGCGATAGAAAAGCCTGCAGATGTTGTAGTCTTTCTCTTCCAACTTGTTATTTAGGTCGGTCAAAAGCTTTTGTGCACGCTGCAAACTGTCGCTTTTCGGGTACTGCTCGATGAAACTGTTCAGTTGCTTGATGGCCGTGTGGGTGCTCGTTTGGTCCAACCCTGACTCGGGTGAGACACGATAGCTGCAATAAGCACTCATGAAAGCGGCTTTCTCGGCGTCCTTCGAGAAGGGATAGGTCTGCACAAAACGGTTGAAGTAGTAACCAGCGATGTCATAGTCGTCTTGATAGTAGTAACACAAGGCGGTTTTGTAGGTGATCGACTCACCTCTGGGTGTGTTGCGGAACGAGGCTTGAAGCAGGTCGAATAATTGAAGGGCATGGTTGTAGTCGCCACGCTCATAATAGTCAACCGCCACCTCATATTTCATCTCGTTGTCGGTGCTTGTCACCAAACGGTTGAAGTCGTTGCACGAGCTGAAGGCCACGAGACCCAAAACTGCCAATATCAAAAGTCTGTTTTTCATCGGGGCTGCAAAATTACTGATTTTTGCGTTACTAACGAGTGGTTTTGACTATTATTTTTCGATGACTATTTTTTCGACTTGGGTTCCCTCAGCTGTCAGTTGCAGGAAATAAACGCCTGGGTTCAGGCCGGAGGCGTCAATCAAGGTCTTGCCTTCGCCATCGCCTGACATTACTTGCTGACCCATGCTGTTGAAGAGTCTGAAGCTGTATTCCCCTTTGACGTTGACGGTAAACGTGCCATTGTTGGGGTTGGGGTAGATGTTAGGCACAACGTCGTTCTCGGTCACCGACCAGTCTCTGATGGTGACGGTGATCTCGTCGGATTCGCTGTTGCCTTCGCTGTCGGTCACAACGACTTTGTAGGTGGTTTCAGGCTCGGTTGGGGTGGCCACAGGGTTGGCGATGTTCGGGTTGTCGAGGGTCTCGGCAGGTTCCCAAATGTAAGTGTATTGGCCTGAGCCGCCAGTGGCAACCACGTTGAGTTGGCTGCTTTCGCCCTCGTTGATGACTTCGGGGTCGGCGGTAATCTCAAGGGTGATGGGGTCGTATGAACCAACGCAGTTGATCATGGCAACCCAGCCGGAGGCGGTGACACCTTGGTCGGAAGTAAAGCGGAAGGTGAGAGCACCTTCGTTGTTTGTAGCAGTCACTTCGCCAGGATTGTTGGCGCCATCGTATTGTCCGATGAGTGTAGCGCTTGTCGAGCTGCCGTCGTAGATGTAGAGGTAGTCGTAGCCTTCTTCGGTGTTGAACTCGGCAAAGTTGACACGAATCTTGTTACCTTCAATGGCAGGCATGAAGGTCATGGTGTAGTTTCTGTTGTTGTTGTAGTTGTTGTTAGGGCCACCGTTGTCATAGAAGAGGGCGTTGCAGGTCTCAACGGTGCCGTCCTGCATGTTATAGGACTCGCGCACTTGGATGTATGCCTCGCGAGTCAAGGTTTCGCTGTTGCCATCGGTGTCGGTGATGGTCAGCGTGACGTCGTAGTCGCCGGATTCGTTATAGACAATGCCATTGGGGTTCTGTTGTGTCGAGGTGGACGGTGTGCCGCCTTCGAAGGTCCATTCCCAAGAGACGATATCGCCAAACGAACCATCGGTGAAGTTGACACTGCCACCAAGGGCCACCTGTGTGGAAGAAGCATTGAAGTTGGGCAACAGACAACTGCCAGGGACGAGTTGAACGTCTAAGTTAATGGTCTCGCCATCGGCGATGGTGACATCGACGAGTTTCGGGCAATAGCCGTCCTCGCTGATGATGAAGGTATAGCTGCCACCCTTGATAGGACGGTAGAAATCGCCCATGACGTGTGATGAGACTTCCGAGCCATGGTGGTCATGACCACTGACTGTGATCAAAGCGCCCTCGATGGGTTCACCCGTGATGCTGTCCGTAACGATGCCGCGCACGCCCTTGGTGCACTGCTCGATATAAGTCAGCATGCTGTTGTGGTTAATGTTCCAGAAGTTGGGCAGTTGCGAGGCATTGGGTGTCTTGCTGTTTGAGCATTCGATGGTCACCTCGCGACATTGGCCATAGTAGTTCATGTAGTCTTGGCGGCTGCCCGTAATGGTGTACCAAGCGTAGCCATTGGTGATGCCGTTGTTGTAGTCGGTCATGTAATTGTTGCTGACTTCATGGGTGAGGTTGGCGTATTCATGGCAGACCAATTGCCACCAGGCGTCATCGGCATGGAGGGGTTGATAGGTGTCCCAAGGATAGTTCATCACCTCGGCGCCGCCATGGTAGTTGGCGCTCATCGTGAACAGATGCTCTTGTGCCAGATCCATCATCCATTGGCATTCGTCCTGATAATAGGAAGCACCATCGGGATGGGGGCCGTCGTCGAAGTCGGGGAAGTGACGGTTCAAGTCGACATGGTTGCCGTTTTCACGCGTTGCACCATAAACGGTGTTGTTACCGCCGTGGTAGGTGCCGTCGGGATTGGTGCAAGGGAAGATGAAGAGGTCGACGTTGTCCAGGATGTTGAGAATACGGGGGTCGTTGCTGGTGCAGAATTCGTCGATGAGACGCAGCATCAGGATCATGCCCGTCACTTCGTCACCGTGCATGGTGGAGGTATAGAGGAAATGGGGTTTGCCATCGGTTTGGCCGTTGTTGAGGCGTGCGCCCATCAGTTTACGTCCACTGGCCAAGGTGCCTAATTCGATATAGGTGCAACGGTCGGGGTGCTCAGTGGCAAATTGCTGCATCATGGCTTCGTATTCGCCGTAGGTGAGGTAGGAGTCCCAGTCGTAAGTGCCACGGGAGGCATCATGCATGACGGGAATCTCGCGCATCGAGGGCGGGGTCATCAGCTTAGGTTGATAGCCACGTTGAATGAGGTTGTCATATTGACGTTGGTTGGCGTATGCGATGACGGTCTTGCCGTCGGTACCATCAACGGAACAAAGGTCGCTGATAGTCTGAATCTCGGTGGGTTTCAAAACGGTAAGGGAAAAGTAATACTCGCCCCTCTCTTGCATGAGTCGCTCCAAGTCTTTCTGATTGTTTTGGGCAAAAATGTTGCCGCTGATGATTGCGGCAAGAATAAGGATAAAATAACGTAAGGTTTTCATGTTTTATTTATCTGTCTTTTAATTGTTTCCATTCTTCAATGATGTCGGCTTCCACCTTGTCGTTCACAGTCACCAAGGGCAGACGCAAGACGTTTTCGCATAAGCCCATGTGGCTCATGAGGCATTTGATGCCAGCGGGGTTGCCGTCAGCGAAGATGAGCTGGTTCATGCGGAGCATGGCATAGTGCAAGCTCAGGGCCTCGTCAATATGACTCTCCTTCATGGCATGCATCATGCGACTGAAGGGTTTGGTGTAGGCGTTGGCGGCTACTGAGATGACGCCCGTTGCGCCAAGAGCCATCAGAGGTTGGGTGATACCATCGTCGCCAGAGAGTACGTCGAAGTCGGCGGGTTTGTCACGCAAGATTTCCATGATCTGCTGCAGGTTGCCAGAGGCCTCTTTCACGGCGATGATGTTGGGGTGCTTGGCCAGTTCCACACAGGTGGTGGCTTGCAAGTTGACGCCCACGCGGCCAGGCACGTTGTAGACCACGACGGGCACGGGACTGGCATCGGCGATAGACTCAAAATGAGCCCTCATGCCGCGCTGGTTGGGCTTGTTGTAATAGGGCACGACGCTCAAAATGCCTTGAATGCCAGTGAAATCCTGTGCCTTGATGGCCTCGATGACGGCTTCCGTGTTGTTGCCGCCCATGCCGAGCAGTACGGGGAGACGATTGGCATTGGTTTTCAGGATGGTGTCGACAACGAGTTTCTTCTCGTCCGCGCTGAGCGTAGGTGCTTCAGATGTGGTTCCAAGAGCCACCAAAAAGTCGGCGCCATTGTCGATGACATGGTTGACGATTCTTATGAGAGATTCTGCATCAACAGATTGGTCTTGCTTGAAAGGGGTGATGAGGGCAATGCCCGTGCCTTTGAAAGGATTGTATTTCATGTGGTTGTTATTGTTGTGTTTGTGTTCCTGCCAAGGCCTTCAAGTAATTGTGCAGGACATGGATGTTTGACACCGGATCGGTGCCTCTTGGGTTCTCGATGACCAGATCGTAAATTTCGACGTTTTTGCTCTGCTGGAAACTGATTCTGAAATCCGATTTCGGCAAGGTGCAGAGGTAGTCGCTGATTTCGGTGGTTTTACCCGCCATGTTGATGATCATCGCACTGTAGGGAAGCTTTCTGAGGTATTCGTGCTTTTCAGGTTTTAGCACGCTCATGAAGCCGAAGTCCTTGGGCGTGATTTCATTGTAAAGATCGCTTTGCAGTATGGTGTCCGACATCTGGTTGCATAGGATGATGAAGCCACATCGACCAACACCAAACAGAGCTTTCACGCTGCTTTCTATGTTTTTATGTATGCTTTTGTCGTTCTCGTCGAGGATAATCAACACCGAGTTGATCCGTTGGAGATTGGGCATTTTAGCTGTCGTTTTCTCCGCGAGAAACTGCTCAAAGGCACGTTGTAATGCTCTATTTCTGAGATATGAAGAGATTTTCATGCCGCAAATTTAGGGAAAATCTATGAGATAGCAGGATATTTTCCTAAAAAACGCTAATTTTGCATTTTTATTATCGCAAACGCTTAATGGATGCAAGTGAATACTAAGAATATGATTGTCACCGTGTTGGGTACAGGGACCTCGCAAGGTGTTCCTGTCATCGGTTGCACATGTCCCGTGTGTCAAAGCAAAGACCCACGCGACAAGCGTCTTCGCACCTCCATCTTGATTCAAACCGACGAGGTGACGGTGGCCGTGGATGCTGGTCCCGACTTCCGCCAACAGATGCTGCGCGAGAACGTCACCAAGTTGGACGCCGTGCTCATCACCCATGAGCATAAGGACCACATCGGAGGCCTCGACGACCTACGCCCTTTCATCTTCAAACAGCAAAAGCCCATGACGCTTTATGTTGATGACACGGCACTGCCTGAAATCAAGCGAGAGTATTCCTACGCCTTCGACGAGCATCCCTATCCTGGTGCGCCCACCTACGACATCCATCGTCTCGATGAGACACCTTTCGACATTGGAGACTTGCATTTCATCCCTATCAAACTGAAGCATTACACTTTGACTTGTTATGCCTTCCGTATTGGCAATTTTGCATACGTCACCGACTTGAGTGAGATTTCGGATGAGGCGATTGAAAAGCTGCAAGGTGTTGAATATCTGATTATTGAGGCCTTACAAAAGAAGAAACACTATTCGCATCTCACTTTGGACGAGGCCATTGAGATTTCCCGAAGGGTGGGGGCAAGGAAGACCTGGTTCACGCATTGCAGCCACAGCATGGGCCTTGCCGCCGATGTCAACCGTGAACTACCCGAAGGCATGATGCTTGCTTACGACGGACTGAAAATTGTAGTAAACGATGGCCTATAGCTTATGGCCAATGGCTGACCCAACGTATTGGCAAGCCATAGGCCATAAGCCATCAGCCATAGGCAACTGAACAACTAAACAACTGAATAACTGAACAACTGAACAACTAAAATATGAAAGCAACTTATTCCCAAAGACTGATCAAACTCGCCGACCTCAACCACCACCAAACTTTTTTTGCAGGTCGCTGTTCAGAGTACTTTTTAGAGAGTTCTTATTTTGCTGTCGCACAGTATGTTGATACAAAGGATACGGTCCTTCTTGTGCTCCATGGCATCGACTTCAAGTTCCCGATTTTCGCGGGCGATATCGTCACTTTCGAGAGCAAAGTCATCTCTGTGGGTCGCAGCACATTGACAGTTTACACCAAAATGTACCGCAGCCGCGAGCCCGAAAAGATTGCCGCCGATGGCTTCGCCACCTTCTCTTATTTGGATGAGAACCACCATTCCCGTCCTCATGGCATCACGCTTGAGCCTGAAAATGATGAAGAAAGGTTCCTGCAGCAGCAAGCCTTGGAGGTGATGGAGGACTCGAAGCGCCGGGCAAAGGCGATGAACCAACGGCTTTAAAGTTCTAACTCCTTCGGGTAGCAAATGAAATGCTTCACCACGGGCTGCGAAAGCACCGAAATGTTCAGTTGGTCGGAAGCTTCGCTGATGTCCTTCAACGTACCGTCTTTATAAAGAATGTTGATGGCCGACTTTTTGGGATGGTAAGCGTGGTTCGACGAAATGCCTTGTAGCAGCGCAAAATCCGCATCCTCTTTTGTCCAGCCGTAGTATTTGGCAATCTTATTCCGTATGGTCTCGATATAGTTCGGGTCGAATGCTTCCTCGCGCATTTCAATCTTGAATAAATGCCTGTCGGTCAGGCGTCTGCAGAGTTCGGAAAGCACACGGTCTTCATCGTCGCACCAAGCTTTTACGGCGGTCATCACGTCGTAGTCGTCAAGCTGGCAGAATTTGTCCAAAACGTATTCGGGGTCATCGTTTTCGAAAGGATTATGGTTCTTGAGGAAGAACGATAGCGCGGGGGTGGCAAATAAGTCGCGCTCCTGGCTGAGCATCTTGGCGCGTTTCAGGATGTTGCGCAGCATATACTCGGCGCTCAGCACGGCCTTGTGCATATACACCTGCCAATACATGATGCGTCGCGCCACAATGAAGCTCTCCACGGAATAGATGCCCTTGGCCTCAATGGCCAACTCATTGCCGACGACTTCCATCATCTCCAAGAGACGCTCTGCATTCACGCTACCTTCAGCCACGCCTGTGAAGAAGCTGTCGCGCTTGAGATAGTCGATGCGGTCGACATCCAACTGGCTGGAAATGAGTTTTGTAAGAAATCCTTTCTTATATTCTCCTTTGAACATTTCGATGGCCATATCCAAACGTCCGTTGTGGATTTTGTTGAACTTCTGCATCACCTTCAACGAGAGTTCCTCGTGCGTAACACCTTGTACGATGCTGTTTTCCAAGGTGTGCGAGAAGGGCCCGTGACCGCTATCGTGGAGCAGGATGGCCAGCGAGGCGGCCTCTAGTTCCTTTTCGCTGATGTCGTATCCCTTGCCGCGTAGCATTTGTATGGCACGCCGCATGAGGTGCATGGTGCCTAGGCTGTGGGCGAAGCGGGTGTGGTTGGCACCAGGATAGACCAAATTGGTCATGCTGACCTGCTTGATTCGCCTAAGGCGTTGGAAATAAGGGTGTTCTATGATGTCGAAATGCAGTTCATCGGGGATGCTGACGAAGCCATAGATGGGGTCGTTGAAGATTTTCTTTTTGTTGGATGCGCTTGCCATGTGCCGCTAATTTTGCCGCAAAGGTAATGCTTTTTTCGTTTAATCAGCTTTCAGAAAGCATGTCATTCCTGCGCGGGATAGAGGGAAGGCTGGAATCTATGCTTTCTGAAAGCGTTCCTAAAAAAGTTCATCCCCTTAAAACAAAATGTCTATTTTTGCGTTTCCTCCATATAAACATTTAAACTATGGACAAAACCACAATCCTTTGGGCTGACGACGAGATTGATCTGTTGAAGCCCCATATCATGTTTTTGGAACAAAAAGGCTATGAGGTAGTTACGGCCAACAACGGTTCCGATGCCATCGACCTCGTGCGCCAACGCCATTTCGATATTGTATTTCTTGACGAGCAGATGCCAGGTATCTCGGGCATCGAGGCTCTCGAAGTCATTAAAAGAGAGTATCCCAACCTCCCCGTGGTGATGATCACCAAGAGCGAGGAGGAACGCATTATGGAGGATGCAATCGGCTCAAATATAGCGGATTACCTTATCAAACCCGTCAACCCAAACCAAATCTTGCTTTCGCTGAAACGCAACCTTGAGAACAAAAAACTCCGCGACGAGAAGTCGACGATGAGCTACCAACAGGAGTTCCGCAAAATCAGCATGGACCTCAACAATAACCTCAACTTCGACGAGTGGGTTGACCTATATAAGAACCTGGTGCGCTGGGAGTTGGAACTACAGAAATCCACCGACGAGGGCATCAAAGGCATCCTCGCCGACCAAAAACAAGAGGCCAACACGCAGTTCACTCGTTACATCGAACGCAATTATGTGGACTGGATCCAAGGAAAATCCGAAAAACCCGTGATGTCGCATACCGTGGTGCGCGACAAGGTGATTCCCCGCCTTGATGAAAGCGACAAACCGCTCTTCCTCATCGTCATCGACAACCTGCGCTACGACCAGTGGAAGGCCATCCAACCGCTGATTGAGACTTATTTCCGCGTGGAGGCCGACGACATCTATTACAGCATCCTGCCTACGACTACACAATATGCACGCAATTCTCTTTTTGCCGGACTGATGCCCCTTGAAATCCGCCGCCGCTACCCGAAATGGTGGGTCGATGAGGAGGACGAAGGCACCAAGAACCAATACGAAGGCGAACTTTTGGGCGAGCAGTTGAAGCGCTTCGGAAAGAACATCAAGTACTCTTATAATAAGGTGTTGAATCTGCAGGCGGGCAAGAAACTCTTCGAGCAGATGGCCAACCTGATGCCTAACAAGTTGAATGTCATCGTCTACAACTTCGTTGACATGCTCTCGCACGCCCGCACAGAGATGGAAATCATCCGTGAATTGGCCGACGACGAGGAGGCCTACCGCTCGCTGATGTACTCATGGTTCGAGCACTCCAGCCTCTTCGATATGATGCGCTTCATCGCCGAGAAGGGCTGTGACATGATCATCACCACCGACCACGGCTCCACATACGTCGAAAAGCCCGTCCGCATCCTTGGCGACCGTGAGGTGAACACCAACTTGCGTTACAAGTATGGCAAGAACTTGAAATACAACCCGAAGGAAGTCTTTGAGGTGAAAGACCCAGAGAAGATTTTCTTGCCGAAAGTCAACCTTAGCACGACCTACGTTTTTGCTGGCGAGAGCGACTTTTTCGCTTACCCGAACAACTACAACTATTATGTGAGTTATTACCGCAACACCTTCCAACACGGCGGCATCTCCATGAGTGAAATGCTGATCCCGGTGACGCATCTCACGGCGAAGTGATGATTCTTTTTGTCACAAAACCCACAAAACTGTTAAAACATAGAAAATAGTAGGAAAGCCACGCCAACTGGCTGTCTTTCTGGCGGCAAGCGGTTGCGAGCATGGTGAGCAATAAGCACTCTGGGCTATGCGCAACTGCAAACAAAGTGATGCAGTATCTTGTTGTCGCTTCGCGTCATTGCGAGGAACGAAGCAATCTAGATAAAGATCTATATATCTGGATTGCTTCGTCGTTCCTCCTCGCAATGACGTAAAACGAATGGAAAATTATTATCTTTGCAGCGCAAATACCAATGAAATGAATTCCAAAGAATTCCATATTACAGGCGTGGAGCAACTCTCGGAGGTTTCTGATTACTTGATTTCCATGCGAGGCGAAGCCGACATCATCGCTTTTTATGGTGCAATGGGCGCGGGTAAGACCACACTCATCAAGAATCTATGCCACAAAATGGGTGTCACTGATGAGGTAAACAGCCCGACTTTCGCCATCGTGAATGAATACGTAACTGAGGAAGGAGAGCCGATTTATCATTTTGATTTCTATCGCATTAAGAAGTTGGAAGAGGCCTACGACATAGGCTATGAGAACTATTTCGACAGCGGTAACCTCTGCCTCATCGAGTGGCCTGAGATGATTGAACCGCTTTTGCCCGAGAGGTACATCAGAGTTGATATTCAGCATGGCGAAACGGATGACGAGCGGGTGATTCTTTGTCAAGTGGTTGAAGAATGAGAAAAGTGATGGATATGAACCAAGCCTCAGAATGCATAGATTCCCGCCAACGCACTGGCCAACCTTGGAATGACATGCATCCTGAGGTTTTAGAAAGCATGTCATCCCTGCGGGGGGATGAGCGGGGCATGGGATCTATACTTTCTAAAGCCTCCCAAGTCTTCATCCTCACCGATGAGAATGTGGCGCCCTTCTGGCTGCCTGAGGTGGCTCATTGGCTGCATTGTGATTCGGCAATTGATATTGTCATCAAGGCAGGTGAACAACACAAAAACCTGCAAACCATCCAGTGCATTTGGAAAACCTTGATGAAGCATCACGCCGACCGCAACGCCTTGATGATCAACCTAGGTGGCGGGACTGTCACCGATTTGGGCGGATTCGCAGCATCAACTTACAAACGTGGTATCAGATTCATCAATGTACCGACCACTCTGCTTGGCATGATTGATGCGGCGATAGGAGGGAAGACGGGAATCGATTTCGGTGGTGCGAAAAATCAAATCGGAACCTTCGCCGAGGCTGAAGAAGTGGTTGTTGACCCTGTTTTTTTGGAGACTTTGCCTCAAAGGGAACTGCTTTCAGGCCTTTCTGAAATGCTGAAATATGGTTTCGTGGCCGATTCTAAGTTATTGGAAACTAGTCTAGAAAACTATCGGCAATTCATTGTTCGTGCTGGTGAAATCAAGCGTGAGATCGTTGCAAAAGATCCGACAGAAAATGGTCAGCGCAAGATATTGAACTTCGGCCATACTCTTGGTCATGCCATCGAGAGCCATTGCCTGACGACGGATCATCCCTTGCTTCATGGTGAGGCGGTGGCATTGGGTATGGCAGGAGCCTTATGGCTATCCGTAAAACAAAGCGGCCTTGATGAACAAGTCTTGAAAGACTATGAGAAAAAGCTGCCGATATTATTATCGGAAGCGGATATTTCACTTTCGGAAGCCGATATAGAAGCGGTTTTAGGTTATCTTGCTCACGACAAGAAAAACAAAGGGGAGAAGCCGCAATTTGTGCTGCTTGAAGCCATCGGCAAACCCGTGCGGGATGTTACGGTAGACTATGATACCATCAAAAGGTCACTTGAATACATGATAAATGAGTATGGGAAATGCTGACCAGACCTCCTTGGCCTCATTGCGGGCATTGACCCGCAATCTCCCGAACAATGGAGACACCTCTTTGTGCTCGGGAGATGGCGGATGTTCCTCTGCCATGAGGACAAGAAGCGGGAGGGTGTTTCGTTTCGGTGAGGTTACTCTTCCCGCCAGCAAGAGCGAAAGCAACCGCGCCTTGATGATTGCAGCGTATGGAGGGTTTGCGCCTGATTTCCAGAATCTTTCAGATTCAAAGGATACTTTGGTTTTGAAAAAAGCGTTGAGCTGTTTGCCTTTTATAGATTCCCGCCAACGCACAAACCTATGCGGGAATGACATAAAAGGCAAACAACACACCATCGACATCGCCGATTGTGGCACAGCCGCGCGTTTCATGACCACCTATCTGGCTTGTCACGAAGGAGATTGGCTCCAGACAGGCACGGAACGCATGAAGCAACGCCCAATTCTGCCGCTTGTGAAGTCTTTGCGAGAATTAGGGGCTGATATTCAGTTTGTTGAAAAAGAAGGATGTCTGCCTTTGCGGATCAAAGGAAAACCGATTTCGGGCGGGAAAGCCCAGATTGATATGCACCAAAGCAGTCAATTTGCATCGTCCTTGCTTTTGGCTGCTCCGATGTGGCCTAAAGGTCTTGAAATGGACCTCGTTGGCGAACTTACTTCTTTGCCTTACCTCGAAATGACCTTGACCATGATGCGGCACTTCGGGGCAGAGGTGGAAAGAAATGGTAGAACAATTTCTGTCAATCCAAAACCTTATCAATCAAACAGTTTTGTGGTCAGTGGAGATTGGAGTGCTGCCTCGTATTGGTACGAAATGGCAGCGCTGAGTGAGGAGTGTGAGATAAGACTGCGGAGATTGTCTCTTTCGTCGCTTCAAGGTGATGTGGTCATCGTGGATTGGATGAAGCAATTGGGAGTTGGCACTTTTGTTGAAAATAATGCCATTGTCCTGCGAAAAAACCCATTTGAGAAGCATCCTGTTTGTTTCGATTTTGCCGCGCATCCCGACCTGTATCCGACCATGGCAGCCACATGTGCCGCATTGAATGTTGATGCCACTTTTACGGGCTTAGACAACTTGGCTTTGAAGGAGTCGGATAGGGTGAAGGCAATGCAAGCAGAATTGTCGAAATTGGGTAGTCGTCCTTTGCAGTTTTGCTCCCACAACGACCACCGCATTGTCATGGCCTTGGCTCCCTTGGCACTTTTATACGGACCGATCTCGTTCGACCATCCCGAAGTGGTGGAGAAATCCTATCCTGGGTTCTGGTCCGACTGCCCTTTTTTACAGGCACTTTGATAAAAAAACGCACTATTTTACGATTAAATAGGTGTCCTATTTGGAAATTCCGTACCTTTGCACGGAATTTTGCGCACTAGTGTTATGAAAGTTGAGCTGTTTGTACCTTGCATCATCGACCAGTTTTTCCCTACAGTGGCGGCACACACCATGAAGGTGCTGGAACGCACGGGTGTGGAGGTGGAATACAATCCAGAGCAGACCTGCTGCGGACGTTTTGCCTACAACTCTGGTTTTGTGGAAGATGCTAAAGAATTGGGCGACAAGTTCCTCAACGATTTCTCATACGATGGTCCCGTGGTGGCGCCTTCAGCCGCTTGTGTGCATTATATCAAGAAACGCTATCCTGAACTCTTTTTTAACACAGCCAATCACTTGAATTTCAAGCGAATGGTTGCAAACGTCTATGAACTGACCGATTTTTTGGTCAACCAGGTGCATTTTGACGACTTTGGCGCGGAGTTTCCTTATAAGGTGACCTTCCACGATAGCTGCAGTGCCTTGCGTGGCTTGGGCCTCGGCAAGGAAGCACGTCAGTTGCTTTCGAAGGTCAGGGGATTGGAACTGATTGAGATGAAGCAGACCGACATGTGTTGTGGCGCCGATTTCACCATGCAGGTGAACCAAGAGACATTGGCGATGGGTATGGCCAGCCACAAAGTGAAAAACGCCATGAACACGGGCGCCGAGTACATCGTCTCGACCGACATGACTTGCCTGATGCACCAAAGAGCCTATATTGAGAAGGAAGGCCTTCCCATCAAGGTGATCCATATCGCTGATGTGTTGGCCTCAGGTTGGGATTGACGAGATGGGACCGGCCCTTCGACTCCTTCGACAGGCTCAGGAACCGAAGGCTCAGGGACCTGTGATTGTTAAGGTCATTGTGACCGTCGAAACGCCAACCGAAAAAGGAAGCCGACCTGAAAAATAAAGTAAAGCAAATGAACGACTATTACATACACGAAAGCAGTTACGTCGATGACAATGTAAGCATCGGTAAAGGAACCAAAATCTGGTATTTCTGCCATATTCAGAAAGGTGCGGTAATTGGTGAAAACTGCTCGTTCGGACAAAATGTCAACGTAGGCAATAACGTAAAGATTGGCAACAATGTTCGCGTGCAGAACAACGTCTCCATATACGAAGGCGTTGAGATTGAGGACAATGTCTTCTGCGGCCCGAGCTGCGTATTCACCAATGTGACTACGCCGCGCGCCCATTTTCCCGTACATGGCGTCTATGCCAAGACCAAAATCTGTGAAGGTGCCTCTTTGGGGGCCAACTGCACTGTGGTTTGTGGCCATACGGTAGGCAAGAGTGCCCTCATCGCCGCTGGCGCTGTGGTCACCAAAGACGTGAAGCCTTACGCCCTGATGGCTGGTGTGCCTGCACGACAAATCGGTTGGGTGTGCGAATGTGGCAAACGCCTTGATGCCACCCTTCAATGCGATTGCGGTAGGAAATACTTGGTGAATAATGGGAATTTGGAAAGAATGCTGAATGAGGAATGCTGAATGCTGAATGAACTGAACAACTGAATAACTGAATAACTGAACAACTGACAACTGATAAAGATGCAATTCAGAGATCTAAAAACACAATATAACGTCCTGAAGGACGAAATGGACAAAGCCATCCTCGACGTGGTCGCCTCGTCGGCATACGTGATGGGACCGAAGATCAAGGAGATGGAAACAGCTTTTGCCGACTATGTTGGTGTGAAGCACTGTATCGCCTGCAACAGCGGCACCGATGCCCTCCTGCTCGCCTTGAAGGCCTGGGATGTTAAACCAGGCGACGCCGTTTTCGTGCCCAGCTTTACCTTCTTTGCCTCGGCCGAGGTCATTGCCATGCAGGGTGCTACGCCTGTCTTCGTCGATGTGGACAAAGACACCTTCAACATCGATGTGGTCGACCTTGAACGCAAGATCGAACAGACCCGGAAGGCTGGCAAACTCACGCCTCGCGTCGTCATCGCTGTTGACTTGTTTGGTCTTCCTGCCGACTTCAAGGCTATCCGCAAGATGGCTGACAAATATGGTCTCTATGTCCTCGAAGACGGTGCTCAAGGCTTTGGCGGTCGCATTGGTGAACGCAAGGCCTGCACCTTTGGCGATATCTCCACCACCTCGTTCTTTCCTGCGAAGCCTGTGGGTTGCTATGGCGACGGTGGTGCGGTGTTCACCGACAACGATGAATGGGCTGCCCTCATGGATTCCTATCACATCCATGGCAAGGGTAGCGACCGTTACGACAATGTGCGCATCGGCATGAACTCCCGCATGGACAGCATCCAGGCGGCCATCCTGCTGGTTAAGTTGAAGGCTTTCAAGGACTATGAGTTGGTCGACGTCAACAAGGTGGCGGCACGCTATACTGAAAAGCTGAAAGACGTGGTGAAGACGCCAATAGTGCCAGAAGGATTCTATTCCAGCTGGGCGCAATACACGCTTCAGGTGGAGGACAAGGAGGTGAGGGCTGGCTTGCAGGCTGCTTTGAAGGCGCTTGACATTCCGACGGCCATTTATTATCCCATCCCGATGCATAGGCAGACGGCGTTCAACTATTTGAGCCTTGATGACAACCGTTGTCCGGTTGCCGACCAGTTGGCCGACACGGTCATTTCCTTGCCCATCCATCCTTACCTATCGGAGGCGGATCAGGACATGATCTGCGATGCCGTTCGTAATTATCTGAAGAAATAAATCTTAATAGGCATGGGGGTTAGGTCATTTTTCAATGATATGGTTGCTCGCGACAACTACGACGAGGTGATGGAATACCTTGCCGTGACCGAGACCCAGCATGCCCCAAGGTTTGAGTTTGATGACGCTCCCGAGCAACTTCGTGAGCTGATTTCCGTTGCCGAGACCCCGCGTAGTCCAGAGCGCTCAGCCTGGCTCAACGACTATGCCGATAAGTCGTGGTCAGTTCCCGATGGTGAGGCGGAGGTGATTCTTGCCAAGGACCATCTGAATGCCATCCGTTACGTGAACCGTTATCTCCGTAAAGCCAATGCCAAGTTGAAGCAGGATGGTTATTTGGTTTGTAGCTTCGACACGGCACAAAAACGTCGTGCACAGATTTTCAGCAAGTATCCCAGATTCTTCGCGTATATCATCTATTTCTTTGATTTCCTATGGCATAGGGTGTGTCCAAAACTGGCATTGACACGCCGTTTCTACTACCTCTGCACTAGGAAGGTAAGGAAGGTCTTCCCACGTCCCGAAATCTTGGGTAGGTTGTATTATTGCGGTTTCGAAGTCGTCAGTGAGCAGTACATTCACGACCGCTATTGTGTCATTGGGCAGAAGAAACGTGAGCCTCACAAGGAGCCTCACACCTATGGCCCCTTGATCAAGCTGCGACGGAAAGGCAAGGGCGGCAATTTGTTTAACGTTTACAAATTCCGCACCATGTATGCCTATTCTGAATACCTGCAGACCTACATCTACGAGAACAATGATTTGGACGTGGGTGGCAAATTCAGCGACGACTATCGTGTCACAGAGTGGGGCAGGTTCCTGCGCAAGACCTGGCTCGATGAGTTACCCATGATTTTCAACATCTTGAAAGGGCAGATGAAGTTGGTGGGCGTGCGTCCATTGAGTCAGCAGTATTTTAACCTCTACAGCGAAGACTTACAACAACTTAGAATCAAGACAAAACCCGGACTCTTGCCTCCGTTCTATGTCGATATGCCTGAGACCTTGGACGAAATCCAGGACAGCGAGCGTCGTTATCTAGAGGCCTATTTGAAGCATCCTTTCCGCACCGACTGGAAGTATTTTTGGGAAATCGTCGGTAATATCGTTTTCAAGGGGAAGCGCTCCAAATAAGGGCAAGGAAAATTGTTGCAGATTTTTCTTGTTTTATTTAAAAAATAATCCTTACTTTTGCAGATTGTAAATTTAGGCGGATTATAGCCTGGATTGTACAAAAACTACGGCTTCTTATGTTTGAGGCAAGTGGTTTATTTACAAATAGTTATGCTTTCTTGATGTGAGTCAAGTGGCGAAGCTTTACACTTTTTTGAAATGAGTCAAACAACTGAAAACGAAAACTGGACCACTGTCATCAAGCCTCGGACCGGGCTTTTTGAGGTGAATTTGAAAGAAATATGGGATTACCGTGACTTGTTAACACTTTTTGTGAAGCGCACGATCACAGTGCAATACAAGCAGACCATTCTGGGGCCTTTGTGGTGGCTCATTCAGCCAGCCCTGACGGTCATCATGTACATGGTGGTGTTTGGTGGCATTGCTGGCATCCCTACGGATGGCATTCCCCAGCCTTTGTTCTATTTGGGTGGTGTTGCTATGTGGCAGTATTTTGCTGACTGTCTAGGCAAGACCTCCAATACTTTCGTCTCCAATGCTGGTATCTTTGGAAAAGTGTATTTTCCAAGACTTATCATGCCTTTGTCGGGTGTCATCAGTAACCTGGTGCGTTTTGGCATCCAATTAGGCTTGTTTGTCATAGTTTACCTCTATTACGTCATTGTTGGCCAGGCCCCAAGCCCCAATTGGTATTTGCTGCTTTTCCCCTTTCTGGTGGTGATGCTGGCGGGTTTGGCCCTGGGTTTCGGCATCATCATCTCTTCGATGACGACTAAGTACCGCGACTTACAGATCCTGTTTTCTTTCTTTGTGTCGTTATGGATGTATGCCACGCCTATCGTATATCCACTGAGCCAAGTGGCTGGTAAAAAAGTGTTGGGGTTGGATTTGGCCACCATTATGTGCATCAATCCGGTGACTCCTGTCATTGAGACTTTCAAGCATGGCGCTTTGGGAGCTGGAGAATTCATCGGTTGGGGTTGGTTGGCTTATAGTTTCGTTGTCATGGTGGTGATCCTGGCAATAGGTATCCTGGTGTTCAACAGGGTTCAGAAGAGTTTCTTGGATACGGTGTAGTTTTGTTTGGTCTGAGGCTCAATGAGTTTTACTGTTATGGATGAATTGATAAGTGTAATCATCAATGTCTATAACTGCAGGACCTATCTTCAGAAGACACTTGACAGTGTACGCGAACAAAGTTATAGGAACCTGGAAGTGATTTTGGTGGACGATTGTTCGACCGACGGTTCTGGTGAGTTTTGTGATGAGTACTGTAAGCAAGATGGACGGTTTCGTGTTATCCATCATGAAAAGAACACTGGAGTCAGCGGGCCTCGGAATACGGGATTGCGTGTTGCTAAAGGAGATTATGTCTATTTCATGGATGGCGATGATTACATCCATGTGGAAGCCATCGAGGCATTGGCTGATGCCATCAAGGAAACGGATCTTGAACTTGCCGCTTTTGACCTATATAAGGATGCTTCGGTAGATGAGGATAATCATTGCCCCCGCGAAAAAAGGCCCATCGAAATTGTCTCGACGGAATGGATGATCTTTGAGATGCTTTCAAAAGTACGGCTGAAATGGTGTGTGGTATGGAACAAACTCTACAAGCGTACTCTCATCGAAGGGCTTTTTTTGGATAATGCTTATAGTATTGAAGATCAGGA
>ONKA01000025.1 GCA_900318265.1 uncultured Bacteroidales bacterium
GAGGGTTTAGAGGGGGAGGAAAGTTGTAGGGCTGACACATGGTTACTGAGCTTGTCGAAGTACCGTGGCTGCCGATAACCATTGGGTAAGACCCACGTGTCTGACCAATTTGTAATGATTGAATTCATGAAAAAGAAAAAGAACAAAAAGAAGCAGTTCAGCAGTGTGAAGGCTTTGCTCAAGGCCGACCGCGAGAAGGAGATTGAACAATACGGCAAGCAAGTGAGCTTGAGGCCCTCGCGTGTGCATAAGTCAAAGAAGGACTACGACCGAAAGAAAAACAAAGTGCAGGAGCGTGATTTGGAATAGTTTTTTGCTTAGCTTTGCGGTCAGAATATGAATCAATAAAATCTAAAAACAAGAATATGACTATCAATGAATTAGAAAGGATTGCCTCGCAGGTGCGCCGCGACATCATCCGTATGGTGCATGGCTGCCAGTCGGGACATCCGGGCGGTTCTTTGGGCGCTACCGACATCGTCACTGCGCTTTACTTCGACCAAATGCAAATCGACCCCGCCAACTTCCGCATGGACGGCAATGGCGAGGATATGTTTTTCCTCTCCAACGGCCACATCAGCCCGATGTTCTACAGCATCTTGGCCCGCCGTGGCTATTTCCCTGTCAGTGAGTTGGCTACCTTCCGTCGTCTTGGTACTCGCCTTCAGGGCCATCCTACCACGGCTGAGGGACTGCCTGGCGTGCGCATCGCTTCGGGATCGCTCGGTCAAGGTCTGTCAGTCGCTGTCGGAGCGGCACAGGCCAAGCGTCTCAACGGCGACAAACACCTCGTCTTCGTGCTTATGGGCGACGGTGAGCAGGAGGAAGGCCAGATCTGGGAGGCCGCCATGTATGCCCCTGCCAAAGGTGTGGACAACCTCATCGCCATCATCGACTACAACAAGAAGCAAATTGACGGCTCGACCGACGACGTGCTCAACCTCGGCGATCTTCGCGCCAAGTATGAAGCCTTCGGCTGGAACGTGCTTGAGATGAGCGGCAACAACATGCAAGCTGTGGTGAACACCCTCAAGTTCGCCCGCGAGAACGCCTTCCAAGGCAAGCCGCAGCTCATCCTGGCTCACACCGAGATGGGTATGGGTGTTGACTTCATGATGGGCACGCACAAATGGCACGGTTCGGTGCCCAACGACGAGCAGGCCGCCAATGCATTATCACAATTGGAAGAAACATTAGGAGATTATTGATATGGAATTCACTATTCAAAACCAAAAAGATACAAGATCGGGATTCGGTGAAGGCTTGCTCGAAGCAGGTCGCCGCAACCCCAAGGTGGTGGCCTTCTGTGCCGACCTCACAGGTTCATTGAAGATGGGTGACTTTGCCAAGGAGTTTCCCGAGCGTTTCTTCCAGACGGGCATCGCCGAGGCCAATATGATCAACATGGCGGCTGGCATGGCTTTGAGTGGCTTCGTGCCGTTCACGGGCACCTTTGCTGCCTTCTCGACTGGACGCGTCTACGACCAGATTCGCCAAAGCGTGGCCTATTCCAACAAGAACGTGAAGATTGCCGCATCGCACGCAGGCGTCACCCTCGGCGAGGACGGTGCCACGCACCAAATCCTTGAAGACATCGGCCTGATGAAGATGTTGCCTAACATGACCGTCATCGTGCCTTGCGACTTCAACCAGACCAAGAACGCTACCATCGCCGCTGCCGAATACGAAGGCCCCGTGTACCTGCGTTTCGGTCGCCCGAAAGTGCCGAATTTCACCCCTGTGGACGACAAGTTTGTCATCGGCAAGGCCCAGATGCTGCAGGAAGGCACCGACGTGACCATCTTTGCTTGCGGTCACCTCGTTTGGAAAGCCGTCCAAGCCCTTGCAATCCTGAAGGAAATGGGTATCAATGCGGAACTCATCAATATCCACACTATTAAGCCTTTGGATGTGGAGGCAGTGCTGAAGTCGGTAGGGAAGACCCGTTGTGTGGTCACCGCCGAAGAGCATCAACGCAATGGAGGCCTTGGCGACAGCATCGCCCAGGTCTTGGCCTTGAACATGCCTTGCCCGATGGAGATGGTCGCTGTCAACGACGTGTTTGGCCAAAGCGGCACGCCCGACGAGCTGCTGAAGGCTTATCATCTCGACACACCCGACATCGTGGAGGCAGTGAAAAAAGTTGTTGCACGCAAACAATAAAACCATAGATTTCTGATTAATTTGAATATGAAAAAACTTAGCGTACTATCCCTTCTCGCGGTCGTTATCTTAGGCATGATGACGGCCTGCAACAACAAAACCAAAGCACAAGAACCTGCTAAAGCCGTCAACGTCATTTATATGATTGGCGATGGCATGGCCCTGCCCCAGGTATATGCCGCCATGCTTGCCTCAGGCGAGGACATGACTTTCCAGCAGTTTCCATATATCGGTGTGGTCGATACGCATTCGGCCAGCAACGACATTACCGACTCAGCCGCTGGTGGTACGGCTTTGGCTAGCGATCATAAGACCAACAATGCCATGCTGGGCGTGAATCCGGATACCATTCCGGTGAAGACCGTGTTTGAGGCGTTGGCCGAGCAAGGCAAAAAGACGGGCATCGTTGTGACGAGCTATGTCACGCACGCCACGCCTGCTGCTTTCTATGCCAAGGTGCCGCATCGCAAGCAATATGAAGACATTGCGGTACAAATGGCCGAGAATCCGTATATTAACTTGATTATAGGTGGCGGCATGAAGCATTTCGCCCAACGTAAGGACAGCCTCGACCTCATAGGCCGCATGGAGAACGAATTGGGTTGGAAGGTATATGACAACCTCGCCGAGGTTGATGTGACTAGCCAAAAATATGCGGTTATCGCCGACACCAATCACATGCCCAAGGCTGCCGACCGTGGCGATTTCCTGCCTCGTGCCGTGAAGACTGCCTTGAAAACCCTTGACAATGCCGAGAACGGATTCTTCCTCATGGTGGAAGGCTCGCAGATTGACTTTGCTTGCCACGGCAACGACTCCACTTGGATGATGGACGAGATGCTCGACTTCGACTATGCTGTCAATGTGGCTTTGGACTATGCCAAGGAGAAAGGCAACACTCTGGTTGTGGTCACTGCCGACCATGAGACGGGTGGCTTGACTCTCCCTGATCCGCAAGGCAAATACACCAACGTCGTGTTCGACTATTCCACGGGTAGCCATACCTGCCTGCCGGTGTTGGTCTATGCCTACGGTCCGGGTGCGGAACAGTTCACCGGCTGGATGCAGAACAACGAACTCAAGGCAAAGATCATGAATGCCTGTGGGATGGAGAACATCAGCGACAGCATTCCCAAGGAACCCAAGAAGAGATTCAAAGCGGTGAAAGCCAATTTAGACTCCAATAGTAACAATTGATTCTGATTCCGATGAAGCTCTCTGTCGTCATCGTCAACTACAACGTCGAGTACTTTCTCGAGCAGTGTCTTTACTCGGTGCGTCGCGCCATGCAGGGCATTGAGGGGGAGGTGTTTGTTGTCGACAACAACTCTGTCGACGGCTCGTTGAGGATGTTGGCGCAGAAGTTTCCCGAGGTGAAGGTCATCGCCAACAAAGAGAACGTGGGCTTCAGCCGCGCCAACAATCAGGCCATCCGCATCTCTACGGGAGAATATGTGCTGCTCCTCAACCCCGACACGGTGGTGGAGGACGATACCTTCTCGAAGTGCATTGCCTTTATGGACAGCCATCCTGATGCGGGCGGTCTCGGTGTGAAGATGGTGGACGGCAAGGGACAGTTCCTGCCCGAGTCGAAGCGCGGTCTGCCTACGCCGGCAACGGCTTTCTACAAGATGTTCGGCCTATGCAAGCTGTTTCCGCACAGCAAGCGTTTTGCGCACTATTACATGGGTCACCTCTCCAACGACGAAACCAACGAGGTGGAAATCCTGGCTGGTGCTTTCATGCTGATGCGCAAGGAGACCCTCGACAAGGTTGGCCTCCTGGACGAAACCTTCTTCATGTATGGCGAGGACATTGACTTGTCGTACCGCATCACACAAGGCGGCTACAAGAACTACTATTTCCCCGAGACGCGCATCATCCACTACAAGGGTGAGAGCACCAAGAAGACCAGCGTTAACTACGTGTTTGTTTTCTATCGCGCCATGGAGATCTTTGCCAAGAAACACTTCGGGCAATCGTGGGCAAAGTCGTTCTCATTCCTCATCAATTTGGCCATTTATATCAAGGCGTTTTTTGCCTTGGTGTCGCAGTTCTTCCACAAGGCGGCTGTGCCTTTCCTTGATGCGGTGTTGGGTTATGGCGGTTTGGCTGCCATCAGCTATTTCTGGGGTCGTGGCACCATCTATGATGGCGGAGGAAGCTATCCCATCCTGCTCTTCGCTGCCGTGTTGCCCGCCTATATTTTGATTTGGTTGATATCTACCTATTTTACTGGAGGTTACGATAAACCTTACAACATAGGCAAAGCCGTGCTTGGCGTGGCTTTCGGCAGCGCCGTGATCTTGGTGCTGTATGCCTTGCTGCCCTTGAGCCTGCGTTTCTCTCGTGCCTTGATCTTGTTCGGAATGTTGTGGCTTGCCATAGAGATGAGTCTCACACGTTTCATTGGTGTCCTGACAGGCAACGAGAACTTCAAGTCGAAGAAGACCGAGAAGAAACGCTTTTTGGTCATCGGCAGTCCAGAGGAGGTGCAACGTGTCAATTCCATATTGGAGAGTACTTCTATCAAACCTGATTTCATTGGTTTGGTGAGTTCGGAGACGCAAGGTGAGGCTCCCGAGGGCTTTATCGGCAACCTCTCGCAGGTGCCCGACATCATTGAGATCTATAAGATCACGGAAGTCATCTTCTGCTCTAAGGACGTGCCGCATCAGGTCATCATCGACAAGATGGTGGACTGGCACGCCACCAATGTGGACTACAAGATTGCACCTGAGGACAGCTTGTCCATCATCGGTAGCAACAGCATCAATACGCGTGGTGACCTCTACACTGTCGATATCAAGGCCATCGACACGGTGGCCAACCGCCGCAACAAACGCCTCTTCGACGTGGTGATGAGCGGTTTCAGCATCCTCTTCTGGTTGCCTTTGGCTTTGGTGGTCAAGAAGCCCGTGAGGTTCCTGAAAAACGCTGTGTTGGTCTTGTTGGGTCGTCGTACCTGGGTGGGTTATTGTTCGCCTGCCGACGAGGCACAAAAGTTGCCAAAGATTCGTAAGGGCATCTACAATCCTGCATCCTATATGGAGAAGGATGTCGAAACCGATGTCCTCAACCAGATGAATTTGCTTTATGCCCGCGACTATACTGTTTGGAAGGATGCTGAACTGTTCTTTAGATCTGTAGCAGCAAAATAAACCTAAATAAAACGAATGTAGGGCTGCCATACCATGGCAGCCCTACGTTTTTTTATGTATCGGGGTTATTTTGCGTGTTTGTAACCTTGTACTTTATTCCAATCTCCGCGCGTGAAGTCGGGCATTTGTACCGGCATGCCACCATTGGCGATGGAGGCAGCGGTCAGCTCGCCGAGGCACGACCATTCGGCGGCATCGTAGACGTCTTGGTCGAGCGGCAGGCCGTGGTGCAGGCAGTAGATGAGGCGGTAATCCATGATGAAGTCCATGCCACCATGACCGCCCACTTCCTTGGCTTTCTTTTCAATCTCCACAGCGATGGGGTGGAGGTATTCTTTCATGATCTTGTCGCGCACCTCGGCGGGAACGAAACCATGAGGGTTGAGTTTTGCGCCTTCAGGCAGGAAACCAGCTGGGAACTTGTCCTCCAGCACGGTGAAGCCTTCGATGGGATATTTGTTGGCAAAGCCTTCGGTGCCGGTGAGTTGGTACAAACGGTTATAAGGTCTATAGGTGTAGACGTTATGTTCAATCAGGAAGGTCTTGCCTTTCTCGGTTTGGATCATCGTGGTGGTCATGTCGCCGTTGGCGAAGTCGTCGACGCCCATCAGTTCCTTGGCAATCTTTTTGCCATTGTAGGAAGGTGTGCTCATACAGACCAAGGTCTTCATGCGGTCGCCGCGGTGGATGTTGAAGGCTTGGCAGAGGGGACCGAGGCCGTGGGTGGGGTAGACGTCGCCGGCATGGGCTTGGTTGAACTCAAGGCGCCAGTTTTCGTAGTATTCGCGCCAATAGGGTTCCAGGTTATGGATGTAGGCGCCTTCGCCATGGATAAGTTCGCCGAACATGCCTTTCTGGGCCATGTTGAGAGCGGTCAGCTCGAAGAAGTCGTAGCAGCAGTTTTCAAGCATCATGCAGTGGCGTTGGGTCTGTTCAGCCACGTCGACGAGTTTCCAGCAATCCTCAATGGTTGTGGCGGCAGGCACTTCCAAGGCCACATGCTTGCCCTGTTGCATGGCGTAGGTGGCCATCATCACGTGGGTTTGCCAGTTGGTGCAGATGTAGACAAGGTCGATATCGTCGCGCTCGCAGAGCTCGCGCCAGCCGTCGCGACCTGTATAGGCAGCGGCACGCGGCAGTTTTTTCGCTTCAAGGATGTTGGTTTGCACGGCTTCCACGCGGTCGGGCTCAATGTCGCAGAGAGCCACGACGGTCACGCCGTCAATGTAGGTCATGCGGTCGACGGCATCGGGACCACGCATGCCGAGGCCGATGAAGCCGATGCGGACGTTCTCGATGGGGGCTACGGCGAGCTGAAGGACGCTTTTCTGCCCTTCGATGCGCAGTGGCTCATCAAAAAGGATGCTGTTGTCGACGATGACATAGTTGCCCTTGCGGGTGTCAGCTCCTCTTTGAGCGTTGCAGATGAGGGCGGTGCCTAGCAGGAGCAGGGTGAGGAGGATGTGGTAGATTCTGTTTTTCATGTGATTTATGTGTTTGGAATCCCTACACTGCACTGCGTTTGTGTAGGGTAAATAAGGTATCGTGCCTTCGGCACGAGGCGAACCTCGTGCCGAAAAATCATTGCAAAATTAGAAAATATACATTCAAAATTTCTATCTTCGCCAAAATTTTCCACTTATGAACGAACTTTTTGCCATCGCGGGTCGTTTCATCGATCCGAACATCATCGAAGACATTACACCTTTGGGCAACGGACTTATCAACGACACCTATAAGGTGATTGTGGAAGGCCAGCCGAAATATGTGTTGCAACGTATCAACAATGCTGTTTTCACAGATGTGGAAATGTTACAAAAAAATATAGAGGCAGTGACGAACCACATACGGCAGAAATATGAAAGACAGGGCGTTGCTGACCTCGGACGGAGGGTGTTGCATTTCCTGAAAGCCGACACGGGAAAGACCTACGTCGTTGAAGATGACAAGTATTGGCGCGTGATGGATTTCATTGCCGACAGCTACACCTACGAGGCTGTTACTCCAGGCTATGCTTATTATGCGGGTCGTTCTTTCGGCGATTTTGAGTCGCTGCTGACGGATTTGGAGGCGCCAATAGGGGAGATTATCCCTGATTTCCACAACATCGAGTTCCGCCTGAAACAGTTGGACGAGGCCGTCACCGAAGACCGTGTTGGGATGATGCGTGAAGTGGAGGTGCAGAAATACGTCTACAGGATTCGTGCTGTGGCCGATGAGATGTGTTTGGGCGAACGGCTCTATCGTGAAGGCAAATTGCCGAAGCGCATCTGCCATTGCGACACTAAGGTGAACAACATGCTCTTCGACAAGGATGGCAACGTGCTTTGTGTCATCGATTTGGATACTGTTATGCCGAGTTTCGTTTTCTCTGATTTTGGTGACTTCTTACGCTCAGCGGCCAATATGGGTGCCGAGGACGACCCCAATTTGGACAACATCCATTTCAATATGGAGATCTTCAAATCCTTTGCGGAAGGCTATTTGGAAGGGACGAAGTCGTTCCTTTTGCCTATTGAAAAGGAAAACCTGCCATACGCGGCGACCTTGTTCCCTTACATGCAGGCGGTGCGTTTCCTGACGGATTACATCAACGGCAACACCTATTATAAGATTCAGTATCCTACCCACAATCTGGTGCGCACACGGGCGCAGTGGAAATTGTTTGAGGAGGCGGTAAAATGCCTGCCCGAAATGAAACAAATGTTGGGTGTGTATTTTTTGTAGAGATGCACGGCCGTGCATCTCTACAATTACAACACCAATGGTATTTGTTTCGCCTGTATTTTTTTTGCAATGATGCGTTTGTTCTTGTCTAATACATAAATCAACGGCGTGGTCTCAATGTCGTAGAGGTTATACAATATATCTACGCGGGCATCATCGGTGTTCATGTCGATGGTGATGATTTTGATTTCAGGCTGTTGGACGGTTATGGAATCCAAATCTTGCATTTCCTTCTGACATACATCGCAGTCGTGGTCGTAGAAAAACAATACTGTGAATTCGCTTTCAATGGAATGTAAGTCAACAGAGTCATTGATTGCGAAATCGGGCGCGAGATTGAATAAGGCCAGTCTCCGAAATGTCTCAGCCTTGTCGCGGATCATAGCCAAATTTGCAGCATTCAGATCTTTGATTTCCAATCGGGAAAAGTAGTGGTCATAAAGCCAAACGAACACTTGGTCCTGGCTCATGTATTCAGGATGGCGGTATTTCTCAAGCAGATGCCAGAGGATGAAATCACGTAGGTCGGGGTTGAAACTGGTTCTTTCTACCAATCGGTCGATTTCGGGAGTGATGGAATCGGGTAGGGGAGCGACCATTTTGTCGAAATAGAAATCAATCTGTGCTGCCAAGACCGGATTCTCATCCGTTGGGCCGTCAAAAGACTCAATGCCATCCCAGAAATGGGCGTTTTGCGCCCAACCGAGGTGGGTGACGAGTAGGAGCAGCAGGATAAGCAATTTCGATTTCATGGCGCAAAAATAGAAACAATTTCTTACATTTGCAGCGGTAACAGAAAGGGTATTATGGATATTTATCACAAAACCTACAAAACTTGCAAAACATTTTTACAAGGAGTGGCGGCTACACAACCGTGTCGCCGCAGGAAAGCCGCCAGTTGGCAGCTTTCCTATGATTCTATAAAAAAGATTGTTTTGGTTTGTTTTGTATGTTTTGTGATAACAACAGCTGCTTTTGCCCAAAACGAACCTGTTCGCGTGGCCTTCTGGAACATGGAGAACTTCTTCGACCCATACGTGGACAGCACAAAGACCTACAATGCCTTCACTGAGGACGGTATGCAGCATTGGACGAAAACCCGCTTCTACCGTAAGCGCAACAACATGTACAAGGCCGTCTTGGCTATGTCAGAGAACCGTCCTCTTGGCATTCTCGGTATGTGCGAGGTGGAGAACGAGTATGTACTGAGTGCCCTCTTCGAGCAGACGCCTTTGAAGAAGCACAACTATCGCTGGGTGCATTACGAAGGCCCCGACAAGCGTGGCATAGACCCCGCTATTGTGTACTCGCTCGACCATTTCATGCTGGTGGAGAGCGCAGTGATACCTTATTACAATCCTGAGGATACCGCTTATCATTCGAGGGATATTTTGTATGCAAAATTCATCAGTAATGACGGCCCTTCGACAGGCTCAGGGACCTTGGTCGACACGATTCACGTCTTCGTCAACCACTGGCCTTCGCGCTACAGCGGCGAGTTGGAGACGGTGGGCTCACGCTCCTGCTCGGCAGCCATCCTTCGCGCTAAGGTCGATTCCATCATGGCGGCGGCGCCCGAAGGCTACCAGCCCAAAGTCATCATGATGGGCGACTTGAACGACTGCCCCACCGATCCTAGCGTCTACGATGTGCTGCGGGCGCGCCATCCTAGTGAGATGGAGGAGGGATGCTTTGTCAACCTGTTTGGGAAGAATGATGGTTTGGGCTTTGAAGGCACGCTAAAGCACCAAACCGATTGGCAGATATTCGACCAAATCATCGTTACGCCAGGCCTGTTTGGAGAAAGAGAAGGGCTTCATTATAAGGAAGGTAGTGCCCGCATCTTCCATGCCGACTTCATGCTGGAGGACGACGAGACCTACCATGGCAAGAAACTCTTCCGAACCTACATCGGGCCGCGCTATTTCGGTGGCTTCAGCGACCATTTGCCGGTGTGTGTGGATTTGGTGAGATAAAAATCTTTTTGAAAAATAATTTTTTCTATATTTGTGCGCTAAATCAAGCCAATCAAATCATCTTTTTATATGAAGAAATTCCTACTCATGACAGTCCTAATCGCCCTGTCCGCGCTTTGTTTCGGGCAGGAGGTCGAGACGGTGTCGGAACGGTTCCATTACCAATACCTGAAAAAGGAACAGACCAAGGAACAAATCCAAAAGGACAACGAGGAACGCCAGCGCAACTGGCAAGAGGAACTGGCGGCCATGAAAGCCAACCTAGCTGAAGGACAGCGCGTCTCTGACAACGTGAAGATTGAAGTCCAAACTGATGTGCAGGACGACAATCTCATCATCTCTGTTGCCTACGAGACTCTTGTGGTGGCCGATGCCGCTGACGACTATGCCCTCGGCAAGTACACCATCCAGAACTCCAACGCCTGCATGCTGATGTGCAACTTTCTGAAGGACAAGCTGGAGAGCGACCTCTCCGCCTATCTTACGGAAGGCGCCAAAGTTGACGTGAAGATCACTGGAGCCACCGACGGCACGCCCATCCGCTCCAAGATCGCCTATAACGGCGAGTATGGCGACTTCACCGACAAGCCCATCACCTTGAACGGGTCGCCCTACAACATGACCGTGACCCGGCAGACGGGCATCACCACCAACGGTCAGCTGGCCTTCATGCGCACCCAAGGCGTGGAAGACTTCCTGAAGACGCAGGTGGAGCCGTTGAAGCACACCGAGAACGCCTTCCAGAGTTTCGCTGTCGAAAACACGGAACGTGGCGGCGGCTACCGTCGCGTCTCGGTGGAGATGACCATCCGTGGCGTATTTGACCAAGTTGAACCTGAAAACCCGTAAGAGCCATGAAGAAGCAAATTATATTATTAGTAACCTGCCTTTTCATAGGCTTGCAGATGGCCGTGGCGCAAGAGCATGTGACCAACATCCGCGCCCAGCAAAACGACAAGATGGTGACCATCACCTACGATTTGAACGTCCGTTCCGATGTCCGCCTGTTCATCTCCCTCGATGACGGACAAACCTATACCGACACCATGAAGGTGACGGGTTATGTCAACCGTGTGGTGCCGAAAGGCAAAAACCGTACCATCCGTTGGCAGGCCTTCAAGGACTTGGGCTATGGTGACTATCCCGAGATACGCTTCAAGTTCGTGACCAAGGAGCCTCAGCAGCAAGCGCCAAGGCCGAAACGCATCCCGAAGATCACATTCGCTACTTTGAACGGCGCCTACACCAACACAGAGAATCCCTCCATCGGCTTCACCTTCGGCCAGGTGCAGAAGTTCGGCTGGTATGCCACGGTGATGAGCGGCTTCAACTTCGCAGGTCTGGCCCCCGCTGCCGTCAGCGACGCTGAGGGCTTCGTAGGCGAGGACTTGCCTTTCTACAAGGACGAGTACGCCAAGACCGTGCTCTCCATCATGGGCGGCGGCGTGATGCGGCTGAACGACATGATGTACCTCAAGGCGGGCGTGGGCTTCGGCAACCGCTCGCTGTCGTGGAAGACCTTGGACGACCGTTGGGTGCGCAACAGCGGTTATTCTGCCGTGGGAGTGGATGCTTCTGTTGGCATGATGTTCAACTTCGGAGGCTTCGTGCTCTCGTTGGATGCCGTGACGACCAACTTCAGCATCTTTGAGGGTAGGATTGGATTGGGCTATAGTTTTGAAAACCGTTAAAACCGATTGGATATGAAAAAGATAAGCATAATGATATTGGTTCTTGTGGCGGCCATGGCCTCCTGCAAGAAGACTCCAGAGGTGAACCTGAAATACGTGGACGTGGAGCGCGACTTGGTGACGGTTGGCACCACCACCGCCAACATCCAGTGCGACTACAATTACATCGCCACTTTGAAGAAAGCCTATCTCTTTTACGGTGAAGGCACGGACGAGGCAGACTATACCTCAGCCGAGATGCGCGTGGTGCAGAACACACTCTATGTCGAGCTGACGGGCTTGAAGACAAACACCACATACAACTATTACTATGAGTTCCACAACGGCTTCAACTCTATGCGGACGGCTTTGAAGTCTTTTAATACCGAGGCTTTGCCCGGTGGCGTTTCCCTTCCCACGGTAATAACTGCAGAGGTAACTGAAATTTCCACCAATTCTGCCAAGGGCGGTGGTGAGGTGACCAATGACGGCGGCACCGCAGTGACGGAGCGGGGAGTTTGCTGGAGCACGAACGATAATCCTACTATGGACGATAGTCATATTGACGTCGGCTCGGGAATGGGTGCATTTACTGCTGCTTTGAACGGCTTGAAACCGAATGTTGTCTATCATGTGCGTGCATATGCTATTAATGAAGCTGGAATCGCTTATGGATTGGATAAGACTTTTTCAACTGTAATAACGGGTACCAACAGTTTTGACAATGGAGTTTTACCCGGCCTATTTTCAGTTAGTTCTACGAAAAAAGTACAGTTCTCACAAGGAAATTTACAGTATCAGGCTTCTACGAATACTTGGAGGTTTGCAGAACATCAATGGGATTATGTTGGCGGGGTTGATAGTCTTACTGGAACACAAAGCGGGACCGTATATGTAGATGGTATAAAAAGTGATAATACAAAAATATCATCTACATATGATGGCTGGATAGACCTATTTGGCTGGGGCACAAGCGGCTATAATCATGGAGCTATTAGTTATCAACCTTGGTCTATCGCTCAAGAAGACGAACAATATTATGCGTATGGATCTGTGGATAAAAATCTTAATGATGAAACTATGCAAGCAGATTGGGGTTATAATCCAATTATTAATGGATCGAATGATGAATGCCAATGGCGAACCATGACCGGTGAAGAATGGAAATATTTGCTTTTTCTCCGTTCAACAATCTCGGGTGTGCGTTTTGCGAGAGCAAGAGTCAATGGGACGAATGGGGTAATTATATTTCCCGATGATTGGGAATTATCTGCATATCCTTTAAATGGAACCGGGAATGACAACCCTTATTACTATCATAATAACGAAATTCCTCTTATAGATTGGCTAAGATTAGAACTAGATGGGGCGGTTTTTCTGCCCACGGCAGGTTTCCGCAAGGGAACTGCTTGTGCTTACCTGCGCACTGGGGGGTATTATTCCACAGCTACAAAAAGCAATGAATATGATAGTTACTCCATGTATTTGTACTTTTATTCGGGCGGTCTTAGAGTTCATGGTGATATTGGAGGAAATAGAAGTCACGGTAGGTCCGTCCGTCTAGTCCAAGATGCAAACCCTTAAAACCTAAGCAACATGAAAAAAACATTATTATTAATAGTATGCTTTTTGGCGATAATGCTGTCGTGTACCAAGAGCAAGGAAGTCCATCCCGAGATTGGGGATGCAAACGATGAAATCTTAATGGTGGGCGTAAAGGATGTCCATGTGAAGTACTTCCGATGCAACATGGATGATTTGGAAAAGGTGTATTTCAATTATCGCCTTGCCTTGTCGCCGGAAGTCCCTCAAAACTATTCAAGGGTTGAGATGATTAGGCGTGAAGATTATTTTGAGCTAACCATCACCGATTTGCTTCCCGACACACTCTATTGCTATTATTACTACATTGTTAATAACGATGTGGGGTCAACCACCCAAACGGAGAGCAAGACTTTCCACACGCAGTTCTATGAGCAGCCGGAGCCTCCCACACCGCCCACGCCTCCCACACCTCCAAACGAGTTTCCTGAAGGTGCAATTGGTGGATTGTTCTCCATCAATGTTAACGGTGATCAAGTTTATTTTTCGAAAGGGAATTTGCAGTATCAAGCCTCAACTAATACTTGGAGATTTGCTGAACTTCAATGGGATTATGTTGGAACTCAAATGCCAGACGAGTATGGCTCATTTGGAGGAACCGTTATAGAAAGTGATAATAATGATATTTCTCAAGACTATTCTGGATGGATTGATCTCTTTGGCTGGGGAACAAGTGGATGGGATAGTGGAAACACTTATTATCACCCATGGGATTCTGATGCTTCTGATGGGAGATTGTATGGGTCGTTAGGGCCTTATGATATATATAATAGTCATTGTCGTAATTCTGATTGGGGCGTTTATAATCCCATCAGTAACGGCGGTAATATGGCGGGTCAATGGAGAACACTAAACCAGTATGAATGGAGACATCTTGTTTGGGATCGAGTTACTGCTTCTGGTATTCGTTATGCCAAAGCTATTGTGAACGGGATTAATGGTGTAATACTATTGCCTGATGATTGGAATGAGTATTATTATTTTTTAAGCGACGCTAATGACTTGGGCGCTGCATATTCAAACAATGTAATTGATTTGGCAGACTGGTTGTGCATGTTCGAGTCAAAAGGAGCAGTCTTTTTGCCTGCGGCGGGTTATCGTATTGGCACTCTTACTATATCTGCTGGAGAGGGCTGTTATTACTGGACGGCTCATGCATGTGGGGAACAATCTGCATATGCAGATGCTTTTTGGGATGTTGGTGGGGCGTATGGAGGTTATCACCGTTATAATGGCTTTTCCGTCCGTCTAGTCAAAGACGCAAACTAAACCAATCAAACCTAAACACAAATAACGCCGGCAGCAATGTCGGCGTTGTTCTTGTTTAATCTTTCAAACTCTGCCGCGCGTATGGCACCAAATCCTGACTGGCAAACTCCCCTTTCAAGAACTTGAAATAGCCGGCCACGGCGACCATGGCGGCATTGTCAGTGGAGTAGCTGAGGCGCGGGATGAACACTTTCCAATGGTATTTTTCGCCCAAGGCGAGCATGGCGTCGTGGAGGCCGCTGTTGGCACTCACGCCGCCAGCGATAGCCACGGTCTTGATGCCGGTCCGCTTGCTGGCTTTCACCAATTTGTTCATCAGAATGTCAATGATGGTCTTCTGCACCGAGGCGCAGAGGTCGGCCTTGTTTTCCTCGATGAAGTTCGGGTTGACTTTCAGGTTGTCGCGGACGGTATATAAGATGCTGGTCTTCAGCCCGCTGAAGCTGTAGTCCAAATCGGGAATCTGCGGCTTGGCGAAGGTGAAGGCCTCGGGGTTGCCAATCTTGGCCAGCTTGTCGATGACGGGACCTCCAGGGTAGGGCAGGCCGAGGATCTTGGCCGTCTTGTCGAAAGCCTCACCTGCGGCATCGTCGATGGTCTTGCCGATGACTTCCATGTCGAAATAGTCTTTCACCACCACGATTTGGGTGTGGCCACCTGAGACGGTGAGACACAGGAACGGGAAGTCAGGCACCTCGGTGTGGGTTTCGTCGGTGGCGAAATGCACCAAGATGTGTGCATTCATGTGGTCGATCTCCACCATGGGGATGTTCAGCGTCTGCGCGAAAGCCTTTGCAAACGAGGTCCCGACGAGCAAGGAACCCAAAAGTCCGGGACCACGCGTAAAAGCAATGGCGGATAACTGATTTTTTTCTATTTTTGCAGTCTTCAAGGCCGTGTCGATGACGGGGATGATATTTTGTTGGTGGGCACGCGAAGCGAGTTCGGGGACGACGCCGCCGTATTGCTCGTGAACCTTCTGACTAGCAATGACATTGGAGAGTACGCGCGTGCCTTGAAGCACTGCGGCAGAGGTGTCGTCGCACGAAGATTCGATGCCTAAAATGTATTCGTTCATGGGTCTCAATTTGGAGGGTCAAAATTATTAAAAAAAAGATTATCCATAGCATTTTGATTGTGATTATGGTGCTGCTGGGCATCGTAACTAGTCTCTTTATTGCTATTCAAGACCCTGTGTTTCAGAAGTTTGCTGCCCGTTATGCCAGCGGATACCTTTCGGAAAAAACTGGTGGCGACATCAAGGTGGGTCGTCTGCTGATTACACCGGATTTTCGTGTCATTTTGGATGAAGTCGTTGTCAAAGACTTGAATGGCAGTTACTTGGCGAGTGTTGGCACCTTGCGTACCAAGATGAACATCAGTGAGGTCTTGAATGGCACTATCCATCTTGAACTAGTAGAACTGAACGACGTGAGGGCGAATCTGATTCAATATGTGAACGAAGACAAGTTCAATTTCGCGTTTCTTGCCGATGCTTTCAAGACTGACACCGAAAAGCCCGACAAAGAGCCTCTTCGCATCATCGTTGACCATATTGACATAAAAAACCTCGACTTCATTTTCTGGAACCAAAACAAAGACCATCCAGAGAAAACCTCGAAACATGTGATGGATTATGCCCATTTGGACATCGAAGGCATCAATTTAGAGGCGCAAGATTTCTACCTGTATGGCGATTCCATCCATGCCAAGATCAATGCGCTGAATGGAAAAGACATCAGCGGCTTGGATTTGAAGCGCTTTACGACCGATGCCGTGGTGTGTTCGCAAGGTATCTTCCTCGAAGGCTTGGATGCCGAGCTGAACGACACCCATATTGATGCCGACGTACGCATGCTTTATCATGATTACACGGCCTTTAGTAGTTTCGTTGACTCGGTTGTCTTTGACGCAACGATACGGCCTACCGATATCATGCTTTCTGATGTTGGTGTATTCGCCGAGGTCATGTATAAAATGCCTGACAGGGTTCTCTTCGAGGGCCGTTTTACGGGTCCGATTGAGCATTTCAGCGTCGATGACCTTAAGGCTGAATTTGGCAAGTCGACAGTCATCGAGGGCAGCCTGAGCATGCACCCCTTGGACTTCAACGATGGTGAGCATGAGATGAACATCAAACGGCTGGAGTTCACCTACGATGATTTGGTCAATTTCTATATCCCATCCTCTACCAAGACGATACCACTGCCCGAATCGCTGCGCCCCATAAAGTTGGGCAAGGCTTTGCTGAATTTCAAGGGTTCTTACAATAATTTTGATTCTGAGGTGCATCTTACCTCGGGCATCGGTAATGTTGACCTCGACGTGTCGCGCCAGAAAACAGGGAATGGAGATAATGTATTCACGGGACGCATCTTTGCTGACAGGGTCAATGCAGGCATGATTGCCAATGCCGAGAAATACTTGGGCAGTCTTGACTTGAATACTGATTTTGTGGTTCGATTCCCCAAGAAGGGCAATGTCGACTTGACCATGAAAGGGAATGTCTATCAGGCCGAGTTGATGGGCTATACCATCGACGAGATCGTGCTCAACGGCGATTTGAAAGAAAACCGTTTCAAGGGTGTTATTTCTGTCGACGACAAGGTGCTTGGCCTCGACTTCAATGGTCTGGTCGATTTCAACAACAAGAAATTTCCTGTTGCCGACTTCAGGGCTGACATTAGCCATGCTGATTTGAAGGCCTTGAAATTGATGAAAAACGACTCCATCTCTGAAATCAGCACAAGCATTATCGCCAACTTGAAAGGATTTGATATTGACAATATGGAGGGTGAGCTTCACCTTGACAATACCGTCTATCGTGATGGTCGAGGCACTTATGTCATGAACGATTTCGACGGATCCATCCTCAACGACAACCTCATGCAGCGTCGTATCAACGTTACCTGTGACTTCTTCAACTTCGAGATGGCCGGTCAGATGAATTTTGCCAGCCTTATGCCCGTGTTGAATGAATACGGAGATTCTTTCGTCCATTTCCCGAGGTTTGAAAAAAACAGGGAAGCCTTCCAGAATTATGCGCGTACCCATGATGTCGACCAAGACTTCATCGTCAGCCTTGTCCTGAAAGACACGAAGACGCTGAGCGAACTCTTTATGCCCAATCTGAAAATCGCCAAGAATACTTCGATAAACGGCACATTCACTTCTCGTTCGCGGCAGCTTAACCTTACTGCACGAACCAAAGGCATTGAGATTGGGAAGGTGTCAATCGATGATGTTGAACTGCGTAATTTCAACAACCGTGAGTTCTCGTACGGATCGCTTTCGGTGGGTCGGGTGGAATGGGCCAATATCACCGCTACCGACACGATGGCGATTGGTCTCGACAACCTTTCGCTCTTTGCCAAGATGGGCAACGACACTATCGCTACGCGTATCAAATGGGACGACGAGGACCTGTCGGACCATAACAAGGCTTTGATAGAGACGAGCTTCCATCCGCACGAAAACGGAGGAACCGTCAACATCAGCAGTGCCGACATCGTTATCAACGACTCGTTATGGAACGTGTCTCCCAGCAATTTTATCGATATCTTGGAAGGCCGTGTCAACATCTCCAACTTGATGTTCAGCCACAATCAGCAGTCGTTGCGATTCGATGGCTATGTGCCTATGAACGAAGGCGACACCATCTCTTTGCAGTTGCGCAAGTTCGACATCTCCAATTTCGATGTCCTCACGGCGAATATGGGCCTCAATATCGATGGTCTCATCTCTGGTGACGCATTGGTGAGCAGTCTGAAAGCCGACCCCATGGTCTTGGCCGACCTTAGGATTGACCGTTTGGGGGTGAACGGTGACCGTGTAGGCGATGTCGAGGTTGAGAGTTCTTGGGATAATGAGGACAAGTCCGTCGACTTGGAGGCCAACATCTTCAATGACGATAAGCGCATGTTGTATGCCTTCGGCTCCTACTACACGGCAAAGGAAGACAACAACCTCGATTTCACCGCCGTGTTGGACTCCTTGCGGCTGTCGACGCTCAGCCCCTTGTTGAGTGGCTTTGTCTCGCGTGTGCAAGGCTACGGAAATGGCACTGTTGACATCAAAGGATCAATAAAGCAACCCGACATCAGCGGTAAGATCAGCATTACTGACGGCGGCTGCAAAATCGGTTATCTGAACACCTTCTACACCTTCAGCCCCACAATCTTGGTGGATAACAAGACCATCGCCTTTGAAAACATGGTGTTGACCGACACTTTGGGTAACCAAGCTAGAGTCGTGGGAGAGATCAAGCATGATAGGTTTAAGGACTTCTATCTCGATTTGAAGCTTTATCCCAAAGAGTTTCTTGCCTTGGCTACCACTAGCAAGGACAATGATACCTTCTATGGCACAGCCGTTGCCGATGGCTTGGTCACCATCAAAGGACCTTTCAGTGATATCTATCTGGGCATTAAGGCACGGACGCAAAATGGTACCGCCCTCACTATTCCGCTTAACGGCACTTCGACGGTGAAGGACAACGATTTTATCATATTCATCACACCGGCTACCGACACCATTGGGGAATTGCCTGAGGAGGAAATGATAAAGAGAAAGCGTAATTTTGCCCTCGACCTCGATGTCGACGCTACGGATGTGGCAAAGTTGAAGATTATGCTTCCTGGTGACATCGGCACAATCGATGCCACAGGCAATGGTAACGTGAAACTGAGTACCTCTACGGCCGAAGCCCTCTCCATGTATGGTAACTATACCATCTCTTCGGGCCGTTTCCAACTGACGCTGATGAATTTGGTGACGCGCAACTTCTCGCTGCAACGGGGCGGATCCATATCTTGGTCGGGCAAACCTACCGATGGTCGCATCAATGCCACTGGTGTGTACACCGTTAAGGCTTCTTTGGCCGATTTGGGTCTCCAGATCGACTCGACGGCTATGACGAGCAATAATGTCAATGTCGAATGTCTCATCCATCTGAAGGAAGCCTTGCTCAACCCGACCATCACTTTCGGCATGAGGTTGCCCAATGCAAGCGAAGATATCACGCAGACCGTCTTCTCGGCTGTCGACACAACCAACCAGATGGTGATGGCCAATCAGGCACTATCCTTGCTGGTGTTTGGTAAATTCGCCTACGCTGGAGGCTCGGCTGGTGCTGACCAAACGATGAGCCTTGCCGGCCTGTTCTCGGCGAATTATCAGTTCGCCATCAATCAAAACATGAACGTGGGTGTGAGCTACCATTCGGGCGATCTCGATTCCTACGACGAATACCAGGTGGCCTTGCGTACCGAACTCTTCGAAAACCGTTTGACCATCGAGACCAATGTAGGTGTCATGTCGAGCAATAACCCTGAAGCTGGAGGTGCATCTAACATTGTCGGTGAGTTTGACCTGTATTACAAACTGAGCAAGGACGGACGACTGCAAGCGCACTTCTATAACCACTCCAACTACAACTCCAATTTCAACAGCTTTGCCATCGACAAGCGGGCGCCTTACACGCAGGGTCTTGGTCTTTCGTATAGCCGATCGTTCCCCACATTCCGCGATTTGTTTAGGAGGCAAAGCAAACAGTCCAACCAGCCCTTAATCAGGCCTAGGAATCAGGAAAACAAAACCTTGCCATGAATAACGCCGCTAATTTCAAAGTCTTTCAGGCCTCTGCAGGCTCGGGGAAGACCTTTACGCTCATCAAGGAGTACCTGAAATTGTGCTTGGCCAACGAGGGCGCTGTGGGTAATTTTAGGAACATCCTCGCCATTACCTTCACCAACGCGTCGGCCAACGACATGAAATCCAAAATCGTAACGACGCTTCAAAAAATCATTGAGAGCAAGGAGGTCGATCCCAAGTCGATGGAGGCTAAGCTGATAGAGGAATTGGACATTACCGATGCCGAACTGAAGCGTAATGCACAGCGCCTGATGACACAAATCATACATGACTATAGCAGCTTCTGCGTGAGTACTATCGATGCCTTTGTGCAGAAACTGTCGCGGAGCTTCTCCCATGATTTGGGGTTGCCCAGCCAATACTCGGTCAGCATTGACACGGACGAGGTGGCGGAAACCATCACGGAGCGTTTGGGCTTGAGAATCACGAAAAAGGGTGATTACCTTACCGATTTGCTCATCGACTTCAGCAATAACCAGTTCGACAGCCAACGCTCAACGGCTCTCGAAAACCAGCTCGCTGACTTTGTCGCCAAGCTGATGACCGAAAAGGCTTATCAAAAAGATGCAAAAAACAACATCAAGGACTATTCACAATATAAGAAAACCCTTGATTTCTTGAACGATAAGATGCAAGGCTTTGAAAAAGGCATTCGGAAACACTTGGATGATTTCGAACACCTCGAAAGCCAATATGTTCTCAGAGAAGAGCAATTTGCCTACGGGAAGGGCGGCTTTGTCTCCTACGTCAGAAAACTGTCGGCCAAAGTGTATGAGCAGCCTAGCAGTCGTTTCAATACTGTGCTTGAAAAAGGGAACTGCTTCTCAAAAGAAGGTGAGAAACAATTGGGTAAGGCTCAGACCGATGTCATCAATGCTGCTTTATTGCCGGTGCTTCGTGCGATGAAAGAAGAAATCGGTAAGGGTTTGGGGGCTTTCTTGTTCTACAAGTCGCAAAGGGATTTGCTCTATCTGTATGCCCTTCGTGCGCAGATTCGTACGGAGTTTGATGCCTTGGCCTTGGAAGAAGAGATTGTTCACATTTCCGAGTTCAACAAGTTGCTCAACACGGTCATGGGCGATTTCTCGGTACCCTTCGTGTATGAGCGTATCGGAGAGCATTTCCGCCATGTGTTTGTGGATGAGTTTCAGGATACTTCTATTTTGCAATGGCACAATCTTCTGCCGTTGGTCGACAATGGCTTGTCGGCGGGCAACATGAGCATGGTGGTGGGTGATGGCAAGCAGTCCATCTACCGCTTCCGCAGCGGCGAGGTGGAGCAAATTGCGAATTTGCCTGAAATCTACGGTAAGCCTCAAAACAACGCTGCATTCCAACAGTTTGAGCAGAATCTCAAGGATAACTTTGCCTTCAAGAACCTGGACACTAACTACCGTTCCTTCGCACAGGTGGTCAACTTCAACAATGCGTTTTTCGAATCGGTTTACACCAACCTGTCGCCAGATTTGCAAAAGGTGTATGTGGCAGAAAAGCCTGGCACCGACGAGAAGGTTGAAATCATTCAAAAGATTGACAAATTCGACGATGAGGGTCTGGTGCAAGTTGAGCTCTATGACCCCGAAAACCAGCCAAATTACTGCTTTGATAGGGTAGAGGCTATTATTCGAGACCTTACCGAGACAAAAGGTTACCAGTATTCCGACATTGCCTTGCTCGCCCGTAAGTCGGACTATGGCTCAGAGATGGCGAATAATCTGAATAATCATGGAATTCCTGTCATCTCGCAAGACTCGATTTTGCTCAAGTCGTCCGACAAGGTGCAGTTGTTGGTGAACACCTTGCGTTATCTGATCAATGGCGATAACGAAACCGTGGTCGCCAACATGTTGTTTTATTGGAAACTAACGCAGGAGCCCGATTTTGATGGCGATCTTAGCCAGATGTTCGGAACAGTAAAAGCCATTGCCAAAGGTGAGACCGCGATTGAATCTGTGATGGGCTTGGGTGAGGCTGGTTTGTTGCAGGCTGCCCTTGCCAAGTCGACCTGCCTTTATGACCTCTGTGCCAATTTGCTCCGTATCTTCCATTTCGACACCATTCACGATGCCTTCCTCAACTATTTCATGGAAGAGGTGTTCAAATCGCAATATGGCATCAAAGAGGGCGTTGCAGATTTCCTTACCTATTGGGATACCAAGCAGGACAAGCTCGCAGTAATGTCGGCAAATGGCAATGCTGTGCAGATTATGACGATACACAAGTCGAAAGGACTGGAGTTTCCGGTAGTCATCTATCCTGAGGCCATCATCGACTTGGACGAAAAATTGAATGCCAGTAAGTCGGCTGAAGAGTGGCTACGCCCCGAGGATTTGGGCTTTGAGGCCATTCCCAATTTGGATAAGGTGCTGTTTAAGTTGGACTCAAAGGCTGAGAGTATGGGCAAGGAAGCGTTGGATAAGGTGGAGAAAGAGAAAGATAGCAACCGTTTGGACAACCTCAATTTGCTTTATGTGGCCTTCACCCGTGCCGTGCAGCGACTCTATGTCATCGCCAAGCTGGGCAAGGCTGGCAAGCCCAATATCATTCGCGATTTCCTTAAAGATAATGACCATCAAGTGTCAGGGAATGAGGCCGTGGTGTATCGATTTGGCAATCCCGATTTTATGAAACCCAAAGAGAAGGAGAAGGACAAGGTGAAGGAGTTGAAGACCGAGTCTGTGGCAGGGGATTGGTTTGGTAAAATCAAGGTTGACTCCAATCCGACGATGGTTTGGCAATCGAAGAGCGACAAGTTGTTGCCACGTGAGTTTGGCGAGCTGGTACATCAAATCTTGGCGAAAATCCGTACGTCCAGCGAAATCGAAGCCGTGTTGCAGCCTTATCTAAATGACGGCACCATCAATCAAGAGACCTCTACATGGATTAAAGATCGTTTTCTGCAGATGGCCCAACACTCACAGATTGCCCAAGCCTTTGATCTTTCTGCCAAGGTGAAGACGGAATGTGAGATATTATATCCCTCCTATAAGGATAAAGTCATCCGCCTCGACCGCTACGCCGAGCTTTCCGATGTCATCTATTTGATTGATTACAAGACGGGTAAGAAGGAAGAAGAGCACCTTAATCAGGTTCGTACTTACGCCAATGCTTTGAGGGAAATGACGGACAAGGAGATTCGGGCGTATTTGGTTTATTTAGCGGATTCTGAGATTGAGGTTGATGGCGTACCTGATGTCAATGTTGGATGATGAGTTTCGTGTAGTATCGGTTGTTGAGGACTCTTACCATAACAATGTAAATGCCACTTTCATATTGGCTGACATCCAAGATTGTGTTGACGCGATGAGCGCTGATTCGTTCGACGGGTTCGCCTAATACGTTAAAGATTGTCACCTCGTCGATATTTTTTTTGTATATGTTCACTTTGTCGTTCGCAGGATTGGGAAACAGGCAGATGTCCTCGTTTTTGTTCTCCTCTACGACTTTGACTCTTATCCGCTTACTGCTGCTGCATCCGTTCTCGAAACTACCTGTGATCTCGTAATACTGATCTACTTCAGGATACACGACAATTCTTGTTGTGGTGTCGCCCGTCGACCAAAGGTAACTATCTGCTCCGGCAACTTCAAGTATGGCAGGAGTACCTAAAACAACGGTGGTGTCGTTGCTGCATTGTAGCAAAGGAAGGGGCTGGACGTTCAGGTCGAGGTAATACTTTCCTGTGCAGGGGACTTCGTTGTAGTAGTGTCCGGATTCGTCCAAAAGCGTACCAAAGAAATAGTATCTTTCGCCTTCGCAGATGTTTTTTTCGGTGTTATAGATGGGGGTGGGCTTTATGGTCAAGTCGAGTTTGTATATGGCGCAATCTAAGGTGTCGGTGTATAAGCCTGCTTCATTCAGAATGGTACCATGAAAGTCATAGGTGTCACCTTCGCATAGGGTGATTTCTGTGATGTTGCCTTCAAATACGGGATTCACAGTCAATTCGAGTTGGTAATTCTTACAATCGAAAACGGTGGAATATAAACCCGCTTCATTGAGGCTTTCGCCGAAAAAGTCATAGGTTTCTAATTCACAGATTTCTTCCTTTAATAAGATGTTTTCAACAGTCATGTTTAGGATGACCAGGCTATCGTAACTCGCACCTGGATATAGGAAAGTGTAGGTGCCAGGCATTGGGATGTAAACGCTGTCATGATAATAGGGTGCGGTTTCACAAAAGTCTAGGTTAATAAGGTGACTGGCGGTATTCGTTTCATAGGCGCCAAGGTCGACCTTGCCATGTCTGAGGCGAGGGTTCCCGTCCATGTCAGTGTCGGGTTGTTGGGAAATACTGTCACCACGATTGATGCAGGTGCTACGAGATTGCAGTCTCCAATTGCCGCCATGACCTTCACAGCCCGCATCAACAGTGGGATCAACGAATCTGACGTAGCAATTGGGAGAATCACCGTCGTTTTCTGTAGCAAGCCACAAATTGGATGTAGGGGTTAGATACTCGTTTTGCACGGCACAGTCAATAAGATTCATGATAGGGCCGATTTGCTCGTATTCGCCTTGGCTGACGTTACCCCAAATGATGCAATTCTTGATTTCGTGTGATGTTATTTGAGTGTTGTATATACCTCCATAGTTTTCAGAACCTTTGTTTCTCACGATGGTGCAGTTGAAGAAGTTGGACTCTCCATAGCAGCCACCACCGTTTTCGGCTGTGTTGTTGTTGAGCAAGCAACTCCAATAGGATGACCTGGATTGGTTGCTATAGATACCGCCGCCCTTTACGGCTGAATTGTTATTGACGGTGCAGTTGATGTAGACACTAGGGACGCTGCTTCCAGAGCTATTGATGCCTCCACCATTGTTTGAGGCAATGTTGTCGTGAATGTTGCATCGGCGGAATGTGATGCCGCCTTTGTCATGAATTGCGCCACCGTCCTTGGCCTCGTTGCCAAAAAAATCACAATTGATGACTTGGATGTCAACGCTGTTGAGCGAAGTGGATATGCCGCCCCCGTTTTGAAAGGCACTATTGTTGCAAATCTTGCAATTGCTTAGGGTTGTGTGACTTGATAGGAGAAGACCTCCACCTTCGTTCGCTACCCCATTTTGGATGATGAAGCCATCGATGACGACCTCGTTGCTATTGACATAGGGTAGAACATTAATAACCCCTTGTCGATGGTCGCCATCAAGGATACATGGATGGGCTTCGAAGTCACGGAGCGAGAGGTCGTAGTCGGAAGGCTCGTCGCCCTTGAAACCTCCATAGATTCTACTGTTGTGCATCAATAGGAATGCATATTCATTTGAAGGATCCCCTTTAAATGAGCCTTCCTTGACCCAAATGACATAGTCGTTGAAATGGGATTTGAATAAGGCTCCTTGTAAGTCGTTAGTTGCTTCAACCCATGATGAGCCGTCGCCAGTGCCGTCAGGCGAGACATAGACGATGTTGTGCTCGTCGCTATGTATGGGAATGTTATTGATGGGTAAAATATCGTGGATGATGACCTGCTGCGAAGAGAACCCCGAAGGATTGCTAAGGGTATAATAACCGTCGGCCACGCCATCCCAGCCAAAGTTAAAGTGGAACAATCCGTTGGCATCATAACCATCACATACGAAAGCATGTCCACCTAATGACGAAACACCACGGTAGTATACGGGTAGTTGCTTGTCGAGGTCCTGCTTGATGAGTTTCATCCATCTTTCATCGTCGTAGTTGGTTCGAAATTGTAAATTGGCCGTAGGAAACCTAAAATGATTTCTTAAGGCATTATTGGCCGTGGAGAAATAAGAATAACTTTCGTGCGCACTGTAATGCATTTTCACGGCGAGGCCACAATGGTAAATCAATTGGGCAACGGCGGGATTGCTGTCATGAAGGGTGTCAGCCATTTCGTCCCAATGATATGTTGTTTCCCCAAAATTGGCACTGAGGGTTCCGTAAGGTGAACAATTATAGGAAACCTCTCCTTCTCCTGTCAAAGGATATTTATGGTAATACAGGATTTGAGCCATGGCGATGGCTACACAACCAGCCGATGCATGGTCGCATGGTCCAATGCTATCAACGGGACATGCTTCGTTGTGGAAGCAACCTTGACCCCAGCAAGATGTCGTCAAAGGTTCGACTTCCTGATTGAAAGTTGTTGTTTTTCGTCTTGCCTCTGGATGGGCAATCAAAAAGTCGGTGGATTCATTGTAGAGGTCGAGCCAATAGGTTATATGATTGGGAAGGTTTTCGCTTCGAGGCATTGTAGAGGTATGGGAATAGGCCAACACTTCGTTGTTCGCCGAAACAATGACAAATCCCTTTGGCTTTATCGAAAACACGAACAGGTTGGTTTGTTTCGATGTCTTGCTTTTGATTTCTTCCGTCAACACCAATGTGACCGCGCTTTGCTTTGTGTTTTGTTTCATGAAACGCTCGGCGGTGGTAAAGGCTTCGTCTGACCCAATTCTATGTTGTGCTTGGAGTTGGATGACTATTAGTAATAATAGTATGACGAATGCATTTTTCATGCTGGTAATATCAAGTTATCCGAACGCAAAGATAGACAATAATATCATTTCAAAGCAATAAATTCCGTTTTATTTGTGATTATTGAAAAAAAAGAAGCCTTCGAATGTTTCGAAGGCTTCCGTTTTTTTGAGTCTTAACTCAAAATTACTTTGCTCTTTCTTCCTCGATAGCGGCCTGAGCAGCAGCCAGACGTGCGACGGGCACGCGGAACGGTGAGCAGCTCACGTAGTTCAAACCGGCCTTGTAGAAGAAGCGGACCGAAGCGGGGTCACCGCCGTGCTCACCGCAGACGCCACACTTCAGGTTGGCGCGCTGGCTACGACCACGCTGCACACCCAACTTGACGAGTTGGCCAACGCCTTCTTGGTCGAGGGTGTTGAACGGATCGGCAGGGATGATCTTCTCTTCGATGTAGTCCTTCACGATGGCGTTGACGTCGTCGCGGCTGAAGCCGAAGGTCATCTGGGTGAGGTCGTTGGTGCCGAAGCTGAAGAACTCGGCTACGCTGGCGATCTGGTCGGCCACTAAAGTAGCACGAGGAATCTCAATCATGGTGCCGTACATGTAGCTGATCTTGACACCGAACTTGGCTTCCACTTCAGCCTTCACGCGGT
>ONKA01000007.1 GCA_900318265.1 uncultured Bacteroidales bacterium
TGAATGCTCTCGAAGATTAAATCGAGGAAGGTCTGTGGATCCATCTTCTATCTGGTTTACAAGTTCATCGATGATATGAAGTGTTGACTGTGTGAAGCCGTCATTAGCAATTGCCTCATATAGGTCTTGAAAGCACTTCATCGTTTTTCATTTGTGCAAAAATACACATTATTTCCAAAACCTCAAAAAACAATGTGCGGATTTGTGCGGGTTTTTGGCTATCGTACCGATAATCAATTAGATGCAGATTCGCCCACAAAGCCTCGAAGCGTCACGGAAAGCGGTTCCTCGCTGCCAAAAACGCCTTTCAGTTTGCGGCTGCGCTCGCTCACTGTGTTGTAGGCGCGCTGCATCAGGGCGGAGATGTCGGCATCCGAAAGGCCGAGCAGGTAGAGGCAGCAATAGTCCAGGTCACCACGGGTGAGCTCTGGATAGGCCTTGGCCAGTCGGCTCGTGAACTGCCCAAAGTGGCGGTCGGCAGCCTCGCGCAAGGCCATCACCTGCTCCTTGCCCAAGGCATAGTCCTGATAGAGCTTGCAGTCCATCTGCGCCTTGAACTGCCCTTCGTTGAACGACACCGCTTGCGCCTCCTGTTTCGGAGCGCCGTTGCCCGCCTGTTGCCGCATCTGGTCCTTCAGCTCGCGCAGTTCCTGATTGCTCCGTTTCAGCCTTCCCGACATTGAGGCTTTCTCCAAGCGGTGCGCCTCTCGTTCGGCCTCCATCTGTTGGCTCGCCATGTCGCGCTGTTGCTTTATCCTGCGCCTAATCAGCAGCCAAGCCAACAGCGCCGCCACCGCAACCAGAACGCTCACCACGACGATCATCCTGTTCCTCCGCTGCCGCGCCGCCTGCTGCCTCTCGGCTTCGGCTCGCTCTTGCTCCCACTGCAAATGCTGCTGGAACAATTCGTTGAGTTGTGAGACTTGTGCGTTGCTTTCCGCTTGAGAAACTGCATTTTCCACTTGATATACAGCATATTGGGTAGCCATTAGTGTATCACCTCGGCTTTGGTAAATGTCGCGTAAAAATCTGGCGGCAGATCTTTTCATTGCAGCATCACCTTTGTTTTCAAATACTTGAGTAAAGTAGACCAATGCAGAATCATATTGATTGGTTAAATAATAAATGTTTGCAATGGTATTATATCGTGTCAACTTTTCGTCTTCAGTAGGTGATTGAACCGCCATACGTTTCAAATCATTTACAGGTTCTTCGCCGCCTCTGTTTTCATCAAAATAAACAACGGCTGATAACGAAATCAAATCCCTGTAAATCATATTGTTTGTATCGTACAACAGCCTCAAGGACTCGTCAAGACAATACTTGGCACTATCCAATTGGTTTATTTTGTAGTATTGTTTTGTAAGGAGACTCCACGTTTTGGCCGTGCCATTAGGAGAGGTTGGCTCTATACTATTGAAAATGAGGGCTTTCTTGTAACAAATAATGGCGGGTTCCTGCATATATTGTTTCGAAAACAAATCACCTAGCCGCCCGTATGTCAACGCCATAAACCGAGGCAGGTGGGCTATTGGTAGAGACGGTGTGCACACCGTCTCTACATTCGGGAAATGCGTCTCCATAATCTCCAGCGCCTTCAGATACTCACCGCAAGCCGCCACCACGCTATCCCGTTCATAGAATCCCACACCATTCATATAATGCGCCCGCGCCGCCAAAAACCCGTCATCGATGGAATCAAAATACCCCACCGCCTTCAGCACCTCCGTTCGGTTGCTTTGTGCATAGTCATTCTTATATAGCAGCTCCGCAATCAGCACCTGACAATAATGTCCTTCAAACACATCCAAGCTATCCGCCTCAGGGCTTGCCGCAAACTCCATCATCACCGCCAAGGCGCTGTCAGGCTGGTGCCACATGAGGGTGTCGATTTGAGATAATGCTATGGTCGGCCCTTCGACGCTTCGACAAGGCTCAGCGACCTCAAGCTCAGGGACCTCAACTTTAGTTGGTTGGGAGCAAGCCACCAGCATGGCCAGCCCAATCAGAAAGCTCACTATGTGCAAACACCGTTTCACGCGGCAAAAATACTCAAAATCCAGCATATTATATAAAAAGCCACCAAAGGCCTTAAACCGTCTCCATGTCGCCAATGGGATGGCTAAGCTTTCGATGGCTTTATCTAAATATCAATCTACCACCACCAACCGCACATCGCTTTTGATCAAACCTTGCTCCATCAGCAGAAACACCCGCTTCGTCTTGGATGCGGCATAGCTTTGGGCAGCGATGCCGGCAACGCCCTTGCCGTCGATGACATTCACGGTCTCGTTTCCGTCATTATCCAAGATGATCTCGCGGAGCTTGGTCTGCAACAGTCGCGGGTCTTGTGTGGCGGCCACATCCGATGGATATTTATACTTGGAGCAGACCATCGAATAATAGCAAAGGTTACCGTTGATGTCAAACAATTCATCGGTGACAACTTCTTTGGGGCCAATAATTCCATTCCTGTAAGGCTTCCTCCACAACAGTTTTCCGTCAGCATCGAACATGTTTAGAATGCCTCCAAGTTTTCCGAACTGGTAATACGCACCCGTATGTGTACTAATGACCTCATCATAATTGTAAACGCCTGTCACACATACGCGGCCGTCGTTCATGAGATAGGGATGAAAATCAATCCAATGGACCTCATTGTCTTTGCTCTTGCCTTCCTTGGCGTTGAGGTAAACATCTACGTCTTCTTTTGTGAAAGAATACGTATCGGAAGTAACAACGGCTTGCTCTTTCAGGTCGAATACGGTAACATACATCCCGCAAAGGGCTGCGTTTCTGTTGAACAAAAACATCCTTTCGCCATAGTCTTTGCCTTTCAGCGAGCCTGTAACCCAAAGACGATTGCCGTTCAATGCAAGTTCCGCACTCCCGATATTGACGGGCAAAGGGAATGCCATTTGTTCTTCTCCTTCGTTCGACATGACCACGAGCGCCGCTATCGCCTTGTCTTTGGAGTCGGCAAGATAATAGCCTGCCAATATGACCTTGCCGTCGTCAGTAGGCACGAAATCGGCAAAATGGAGATCCGTATCCCTGCTCCATAAGGTCGCACCTGTCTTGTTGTCCAACATCACGACCTTCCACACGCTGGGTGCGCCATTCTTGCACTGGTCAAGCCGCACAAGCGCACGATGGGATTGGTCAGGAGATAGTTTGCTGGAAACCGTGATGGCATCGCTCAACTTGATGGGATCCATGTTGATGACATGCTTTTTCCCGTCTTCGAAAGGCGAGAATCCGATGTCCTCGGTCGAGGCCAACGTCATGTCCGACTTTTTTATCGTGAATTTTTCGAGGCGATAGCCCTCCGGCTCGCACTTTGCGGTAACCAGCTCAATGTTCTCGCCGAACACACCTCCATAAATGGGGAAACGCACCGACAGTTTGGACTTGTATTCCTTCTCCACTTTCAGCGACAAGTCGGTCTTGCTGAAACCAAGGACGGCTGTCTTAATGGAACAGTCAAAGAAATAATAACAAGACTCGTCCTCTCCTATATACATGGCCTGATTGGTGAGTTTTACGCCTTTGGCCAAAGGGCCTTGCTTGATAGTCGGCATTTGGGCGAATGAGACACAAGTGCAGAACACACTCAACAGGACGATGAGCCATGCCTTGACTTGGCCCTGCTTCAGCGGATTTGCTGTACCTTTTTGTTTGTAGTCCTTTTTCATTGTAGTTATCTTTTTTGATTCAATTCAATAGTTCGTTGACAAAGATTGTGTTTACTTTGCAGAACGAACCGCCCTGACAGAGAAGCCACAACAGCGTCTATAAAAGTCGCTGGTGAAAGCGCCATTCGTATTGACGATGAAATAATTCGCATAGACGGGGTCGTCAGCGCAAAGCGAATTCGACCAATAATAGCCGCACTCCCCAAGTTCAGTATGACCGCGTATGTCGAAATAGCCACCAGCGGGCAGGAAGAGGCTATGTCCATTCCCATGGAAGGCCAGTCCCCACACCTCGTTTTGTCTCACCCATTCGTAAGTCGTGTTGTTGATCAGCTCTTCCCATTGCTCCAAATCTGGCGTACGCCAGTCGCTTCCCCAGTTTACGGTGGCAGCGTCATCATCGGGCTGTAACACAGTCAGGTCGTCGGTGAAGCCGTTGTAGCCGAAGGTCGCCACGTTGCAGTATTTGGTGAGGGTTCCTATCAGCCCCTTGCAGTATCGGTAAGTATTCCAATAATAATGGTCTTTTGGGCTGGTTTCAGCCCAAGCATAATAATCCCCATAGCCTTCAGGTGTGTCTGCTCCCACATTGCAGGTGGCCCACAGCGTGCCGCTCGGCAGCCCGAGGTCGACACTCTCCATGACTGGCGTCGTGCCGCCTCCATTGTTACCTCCTCCGTTATCTCCCCCGTTGTTGTCGCCGCCATTGTTCGGCTCATCGGGTTTCGTGCAGCCTGCGGCAAAAATCATCATCAGCGCAAGCAGGGTGTAAAGTCTTGTTGCTTTCATTTTTTATATTTTTTCAGTAAGTCCTCCATTTGCTTTCGGTAAGTCTCGTCTTTCAGCGGATTGCTCTCGCGGTTCGCCGTGGCCACGTATGCCAGGTTGTTGTATTTGCTGTCGACGATGATGAGGCCGCATTTGCTCATGTCTTTATAAGGTACGGTGTACATGGTTCCCATAGTAAGCACCCCGATTAGCACACCTTTCCCGATTTCTCCAGCATAGTTGCCTCCGGTTCTGGTGAAGCCCCAATTGTAGGCCAACAAGCCGAAGCGCTCGTTCCGAGCCTCAAGGATAGAATCGATGACTGGCGGAATCGGGATGTCCTTTGCCTTGACGTCGTTTTCGAGATAGTTCATCAACATGTAAATTTCATACTGAACCTTGTTGTTGACAACGGTGTCCTCTATGACGATGTGCCCTTTGACAGGCAAAGTTTTGCTTCGTGACAATTCTTTCTCAAAAAGCGTTTTGGCGACTTCCGTAAGCGAGTCACTGTAGGTGATATTGTTGCCCTTCTCGATGATCCCGACATAATTCAGTGGTTCAAATTGCTGCACCTGTCTAATGTCGGCATGTGTCAACGAGGAAACAAAACCTCTGTTGGCAGTGCAAGATGCAAAGAATCCGACAAAGAGAAATGATGCAACGATGATTAAAAGTGTCTTTTTCATTAGCGTTTGGTTTTCATTGGCAAAAGTAAGCAAAATCATATCTAAAACCCTACAATTATATCAGCAAACTGACTCCATCCCCAAGCGGATTTATAGGCGTCCACGCTTGTTGATGGCACTTTGATTTCTTGCAAAGGACAGCCTAAAAACGGGTTGTCACTGGCCTGGGGAGGATAATTGGTTACGGGTGGCGTGGTCGCATGGCAAGTCACTGACGTCAAGGACGTGCAGTCCCTGAAAGCATAATCCGTCAATTCCTCCAGAGTTTCAGGTAGTTCAATCGATTGCAGATTGGTGCAATTGCCGAAAGAAGTCCTGTTGATATGTTTCATGGCTGGCATCTTGATTTCTTTCAGGTTTTCGCAAGAAGTAAACGCCCCAGAAGCCAAAGAATACACCGAAGGCATCTCGACCGATGTCAGGTTCTTGCAAAAGGCGAACGCCATAAGGCCAATGGTCTCAACGGAATTGGGAACGTTGATTGAAGCCAAACTCTCGCAACCTTGGAATGTATAGTTATAAATCGTTTTCATTCCTTCGGGAAGGGTGATGGAAGTGAGTTTCTTGCATCCATAAAAAGCAGCATCATCGATTTCCTCGATATGGGAAGGCATCTTAACCCTCACTAACTCACTACATTCCGCAAACGCGCCGCCATAAATATATTTGTTGACCGTTTCTGGAATTTCGACAGATGTCAGACCTTCGCAAGCATTGAACGCACCTCCACCAATGCCTACAACACGATAGGTTTGTCCGAAATGCGTAAACTCTTCAGGAATAACGACATCCCCTTCATATTTCCAATCTGATTCATCTTCGAAATAAAACATGTTGGCGTATGTCACATCGGCTTCCGTTGCCGAAATGATACGGAAAAACATTCTTGTTGCGTCTTCGAAAGTAGCTTCCACAATAATACGCCCGTCGTTGGTCACTTCCTTAGTGGAAACGATTTTGAGGGTTTTATTCTCGTCTTGTTTTACACATCCTGTAACGACCAAGGCAAGCAATAGAAGCATGATACTCGTTATTATTCTCATCTTTTTCATATTCAATGTTTTATGTGGTTAAAATCCAGTGATAATGTCGGCATAGCGCGACCAAACATAGTCGTTCTTGTAAGCTTCAACACTTTGCATAGGCACATAGATGGTTTCGAGCGAGTCGCTTAAAAACAAAGGACCTTCATAAATGATACCATACGGAGATTTTGCTGGGGGTGTCATGGGGCGACAAGTCAAGGACTTCAGTGCGGAATGCATGAACACTTCCATGCCGATGGATTCAACTGATTCTGGAATCTCGAAGGTGGTAAGGGAAGGACATTCGCCAAAAGCCCAGTCGCCTATCCACACGATTGTATTGGGCAGTTTCACGGTGCTCAGGTGTTCGCAACCTGCAAAGCAACTGTGCATGATTTCCGTCATTGAATTAGGCACTTCTACAGAAGTCAGACCTGTTCTGTCGAAGGCTGCATAGCCAATGTAAGTCAAAGAGTTGGGAAGATTGATGGAAACCAATTCGTCGCAGCTGTAAAATGCCTGGTCACCGATACGGGTGATAGTATTGGGCAATTCCACTTCGGTCACAAAACTGGCATAATAGAGACTATGCCCATCAAAGAAATAGCCAAAGGCATGGTCGCCAATGCCCACAACGGTGTAGTCTTTCCCAGAATGGGAAAACTTTTCGGGAATGGTTACTTTGCCCCGATAGATCCACCCCGCCGATTCATGCTCATAGTCGTAGAAGTCGTAGTAACTGACCACCTCGGCAGTGGTTTCGTCGAGCAGTCGGAAATACAATCTTGTGCTGTCGGAGTACAAGGCCTCGACAATCGTCCCATCGGCATTTTCGACTTCCGTCGCGGAAACGAGCGAGATAACCACTGGCTCTTCTGGCTTCTTTTTGTCGCATCCTGAAAATGCAGTCAGGAGCAACAAAACGAATGCAAATAGGTTTGTTTTCTTCAAGATTTTCATGGTTTTATAACTTTATGATTTTATTCAAAAATAGGTTTCCGTCATTCATTGTGACCCGAATCGAGTAGATGCCCGCAGGCAAACCACTTACATTGATTTCGTTGCTGCCTTGAACAGTCTTCACCATCTGCCCAAGCCCATTATAAACCTGGACTTCGGCAGCCTCAACACCATCTATCGTCACTATTTCCATAGCAGGATTAGGATAAACAGAAATCACTTTTTCATTGATTTCTTCGACTGAAGTGATAACACATGCGTCGTATTCCGGATTTTGCCAAATGAGTTCCCCGTCTTGATGGAAGCAAAGGGCTCTATAGTAACCTCCACAGAAATAATAGGAACCACAATAGAGCAATCCTAAGTCACTGCCTATACCTTCTATCCATGTTTCCATAGCGTAAGGCTCTCCAGTAAAGTCATATTCTAATCCGAACCAAAACTTTTTCCGGTCAACCCCACCGATTTGCTCTATGCTGATAGAATCAAGAACGAAATAATCTCCATAGCCACAGACCAAAGAATCGCCTACATTGGCAGTGAAGTCATAGAGCAGTATTTCAGAATTACCATTATAGGTTTCCCATACCTTGCCATCCTCTTCCCTAAGCAAGGCAACCTGATAGGGAGTGCCCTCACCATTCAGGGTTTCCATGACTTTCGTATATCTCACTTCGTTAATCAGTGTGTCACCTGAAAGCCAATTGACTAAAGTGTTGTAATGACCTTCAGTATCTTTACACACTATAGCATCAAGCGTATACCATTCGTTGCCCTCCTGGATCATAGGCTCATACTCTTGCGCTTGTGTTTTAACCCCTCCCGCCATCAGTAGGAGCGCAAGCAGGGTGAAAAATCTTGTTGCTTTCATTTCAATGTGTTTTTCTGCGTTATGCACGCAAAATTATTCAAAAAAACACCAAAAAAGCCATCTGTCAAGCCCTAAAACGGTTTTGTCCCTATCTATTTCGATTTTGAAATTTTCAATATATTGACGTTCAAATGTTTATGAAAAATCGGTTTTTGGGTTTGTCCATGTTTTTTTGGTTTAAGAAACCATCAAAATGCGGTATTCTTGGCTTATTTCGAACGGTCGAACCAGCATTTCGGCTTTTATTCTTTCACCCACTTCCCCTTCTCCACCAAGGTCCCTGAGACAGCGGTCCCTGAGCCCGTCGAAGGGCCGCCCACATACACCTTCCAAACATAAACGCCTTCAGCCCAATCCCCAGCATCAATCGCCGTCACATGCTCCGTTAGGGCTTGGCTGTGGACAAGCCTGCCGTTCATGTCATACACTTCCACGCGGGCATTCTGCAAGGCCGTGCGGATGTTAAGCGTGTTGCCGCCTGGGGTGGGATAGACACTTGAGGTATTCTGTAATAATGATTCTTCCACGCCCCATGGGTCGTCGGTGATATATGCCCAAATCATGAACTGAAGTCGTTCCCACGGCCCATAACTGGCGACATCAGCCCATTTGTTTTCCTCCATTTGTACCCAACGGGCATTGGGGTCGGGGTTGTCGTCGTAACAAACTGCAGCCGAAAAGGTCTCTGTCATGTCGGTCTCGGAAAAGACAATCCAAAGATGCTTCGTGACATCAAGTTCAACGGGGTTGTCCAAGACAATATCGGTAAAGCCTTCATTGCCTGTCGGAGCAAAGACCTGCTCGTCAAGCAAGGTAAGAGGCATAAATTCGTTGCCATAGTAAACTCCCAAAATCAAGTTTCCCATGATATAATAGTTTTCATATATGGCCACTCGGGTCAGGGTGAACCCGTCGTAGGATTGCAGGACAGAAGGTGGAAACGACACCGCCCATGAGAAAGGAATCTCTTGGGGACTATATGCAAGGTTGCTACCATACACTTCGCTGCCATAATGGAGCCAAGCATCTTGTACAGAAACGACAGTGGGCTGTTTGAAAGGAATGGCATTTGGAGCCTTTTGACACGCAAACAGACCAGTTGGCCTATCCGTGTTGCATTGTTCCTGGCCTTGCATCGTCACCCCTCCTGCCATCAGCAGGAGCGCAAGCAAGGTGTAAAATCTCATTGTTTTCATTGTATCATTGTTTTATCCATTTTCCTGTTTTCGCGAGGGTCGTTGAGCCTGTCGAAACGCCCGTTGTATAAACCTTCCAAACATAAACACCCTCAGCCCAATCCTCAGCATCAATCGCCGTCACATTCTCCGTGAGGGCTTGACTATGGATGAGCCTGCCGTTCATGTCGTACACTTCCACGCGGGCGTTTGGCATTGTAGTGCGAATATTGAGCGTGCTACCACCTGGGTTGGGATAAGCTGTGGCAACGGCCAGTCCATGCAAATGGGCTTCCTCGACACTCACGAAATCCTCTGGCGTGATTTTGTAGATGCAATAGTCGCGATAGCCCGTGACGGTATTCCTACGAGTTGCGTAAACGAGGCAACCTCCATCGGGACAAAAATCGATAGTATGGGGGATAACATGATAACCCGTGGGCTTGAAATAAATCTCATGCTGTTTGTTCAGGAATTCATCCGTTTGGGCCACATACAAATTATCATTGATATTGCTGCCTGCAACGCTGACGTCCATCCAACCCATCATATACACGGTGCCTTCGGGACTGAAAGCCATGCCATAACCTTCGTCGTTCATCCTAGGGTTGATGATGCCCCAATCCCAATTCAACACGGCAAACTCCTCGTCGAAGACCCTCATGAAGACATCCAAATCGCTTCTTGACTTGTTTTCCGCCTTTGCTTCATCTTTGCTCAAAGGGCCTTCACATCCAATTGAATAAGTCAACCCGTTGTAAGGATTAAGCCGAACAAAGTGAGGACACTCGAAATTTCCTATCCAACCGCTGATGTAAGGATGAGACTCGTAGACCTTCCCCGCGTCTTCCACGACGGCGACCGTGTTGAACTCGTCATCAAGGGTATGGCAATCAAATGCATACTGCACGGGGTTCCGCAAAATTATGCGGCATCCCAAAGAATCGGGAGCGGAAAAGAATTGGTTCGAGAGGGAAAAGGGTATGGAATCAAAAATGCGCTCGCTCACCTGGTTGCCTTGGCTGTCAAACTTGAACAAATGCATGGCTTCCGTTTCATTGAGGTGCCAAGCGCTGTCAACAGGATAGGAAATCAACAAGCTGCCGTCCTTTGAGAACACGGAATGAATCATTTCGGAGTAAAGAAAAGTATTGTCAGGATGGTTGAAGTCGAGGCCTTCCCATTGACAAGGATAATAGGTCCACGACAAGTCCTCGGGATCCAATTCAATCACACAAAGCTTGGGCAACGTGTCGTTATCATCCGTACGGAACGACGCATAGCGGAACTTACCGTCATAAAACCCGCCGTGTCTCCACTGGCTCATCCTATGGCTCGGGATAGGGGCTTCGTTGAGTACAACACCTTCGTAATTCATTCTCAACACCTTACATTTTTCCTCTTGGTTACCACCGAAAGCTAAAAAAGTCTTTTCGTTATAGTTCCTTATGGTATTGAGCCAAACGGAATCCGATTCGTATATCGTCGTGAGGTCACTGGGAATCTCCTGCGCCTGCATCGTCACCCCTCCCACCATCAGCAGGAGCGCAAGCAGGGTGTAAAGCTTTACTTTTTTCATTGCAAATACTTTTTGAATTTGGTTTACGCAAAATTAAATGAAAAACCAGCCATCACCCTTAACGAGGCATGGGAATACACAAAATACACTTTTGTTGGAATTACAATAAATTGATATTCAACAAAATAGAAAAAACAAAAATACACATTTTTCCTACCCACCAAAGGTGGAAAACGCATCGGAATCCAACTTTTTCCTGAGGTTGGAACGGTATTTACGGACGGTGTTTTCGCTTAGGCCTAGCAAGTCGGCCTCTTCCTTCGAGCGGAAACGGAGGAGATTGAGCAGGGCAAGTTGGCGTTCCGTCTCGCTCAGGTCGGGATGGTCTTTTTTCAGGTTCTCCACGGCTTGCGGATAGGCGGAATCGAATGCGTCGAGAATACGTTTCAGTTTGTCGTCTTGGTCAGATTGGTAAATGGCCAATGCTCGTTGCTGTAACAATTGCATGGAATGCTGTGCAGCATGATCCAACTCCAATTGCAGTTTCTGCTGAGCCTCGCGCGACCTCAGGACTTCCAACTCCTTGGCTTTCCGATAGCGAAGCACCAAGACGATCACCGCAAGCAGGACAGCCAGCAACAAAGCTATCCATAGGTAAAGCCTATACCGCCTAATTTGCTGTTCGGCTTGCACTTTGTTGACTTCCATTTGCTTCTCGTATTCACCTTTCACCTCAGCGACAGATTGTTTGTTTTCAATCTCTTCTTGTTGTGCCACAATCAGTTTTTCCGCAAAAAAACTGGCTTTTTCATTGTCGTCCAATGCCCTGTAGGAGTAGAACAGCCATTTGTACAGCAAACCACCCTGTTCGTGGCGGTCGGGCATTTCATAGGCTTGTGTTCCATAATAAATACACGAATCGTATTGATGGAGTTCGTAATAGGCTTCGGCCAAGTTTTCAACCAACCCCTTTTTGTAAATGCTTTCGATGGTATCGCCCAAAAGCGCCAATCCCTTGCGACTTTCCGCTATCATTCGACGCAATAGGCCTTCGCGTTCTTCTTCGTTTGAAAAAGCTTGTTTCTCAACCCGTTGCATACAATAAATGGAAAGACAACTATAATAAAAGACACAGTCGTTGATGCTACCATAGATTTGGGCATCGTGCAAACCGTTTTGGAAACACACAAGGCAGCTGTCGTATTCCTCCAAAGCAAGATAAGACATGCCTAAAGGAAACGTGCACACCATATATTCCTTATGATTCTGAGTTTCAGCATAATAGTTTTGCGCCGCTTTCAAATGCTCAATGGATTCCTTGTGATAGCCGGTGCTCCCGTATGACATGCCCAGTTTCTGATGGATGGCATATTTAACCTTGTCGATTTTCTCTTGTTCACCAATCGGCGGCTCCGAGTAGCGCAACAAACGCTCATCAACATGCTGGCAGAGTTCTATGCTTTGCATGGCTTTTTGCCTATAGTCGAGAACGGTTTGTCGGGTTCCACCTTTAAATAGGTTCAGTCTGGCAAGCGACAGCAAAGTCATGGTCTCATAATACTTGTCACGACTTCCAACAAAGTAATTCTCAGCCACTTGCAATAAAGAATCGACTTCCGAGTCATATTGATTCTTCAATTCTTTCACCCACATCCGCACCAAGCAATAATGCGCCCGTTCCTTCTCTGATAGCACCGAAAGGTTCAACGTGTCAAGGATTTGCATAGCGCTGTCGGGATGGTTTGGATAGAAGCATTCCACGCGATAAAGCATGTCTTCCTCAGGCGGTGGAGGCGTTACGTGCTTGGAGCAGGCGGACATCAACACGACAAAAAGCAAAAGTCCTATGAAAAACAAGCGTTTCATGGTCGCAAAGCATAAAAACCAAAGGCCGTGTAGCTTATCCGTGTTTTCCATGATTACCCCACCACCACGAGGTAATAGTTCTTCTTGCCCTTCTGCATAAGGATGTACTTGCCGTCGATGAGGTCGTCGGTGGTCATGACCTTGTCCAGAGTGACCTTTTCCTTGTTGACGCTCACGCCGTTGGCTTGGGTCATCTTGCGGGCCTCGCCCTTTGAGGGGAAGATCTGCGTGTTGACGGCCATGAAGTCGACAATCGGGATGCCGGCTTCGAGGTCGGTGCGGGCGATGTGCTCCTGCGGCACGCCGTCGAAGATGTCCAAGAAGGTGGCTTCGTCGAGCTTCTCCAAGCCTTCCTTGGTCGACTTGCCAAAGAGGATGTTGGAGGCCTCGATGGCGGCATCCAAGGCTTCCTGCGAGTGCACCAACACGGTGACTTCCTGAGCCAAACGCTTTTGCAGCACGCGCATGCCTGGGTCTTTCTTGTGCTCTTCAATCAGGGCGTCGATGGTTTCTTTGTCCAGCGAGGTGAAGATCTTGATGTATTTCTCGGCGTCCTCGTCGCTGACGTTGAGCCAGAACTGGTAGAACTTGTATGGCGTGGTGCGCTTCGGGTCGAGCCAGATGTTGCCGCTCTCGGTCTTGCCGAACTTCTTGCCGTCGGCCTTGGTGATGAGCGGGCAAGTCAGGGCAAAGGCTTCGTTTTCGAAGCCCAAGGTGCGGCGAATCAGCTCCGTGCCCGTGGTGATGTTGCCCCATTGGTCGTTACCGCCCAACTGCAGCTTGCAGTTCTTGTGCTGGTAGAGCCAGAGGAAGTCGTAGCCTTGCAGAAGCTGGTAGGTGAACTCGGTGAAGCTGAGACCGTCGCGGGCGGTACCGTTGAGGCGTTGCTGCACGCTGTCCTTGGCCATCATGTAGTTCACGGTGATGTGCTTGCCCACCTCTCGAGCGAAGTCGAGGAATGTGAAGTCCTTCATCCAGTCGTAGTTGTTCACCATCTCGGCGGCATTCGGTTCTTTCGACTCGAAGTCCAAGAACTTTGCTACCTGGGCCTTGATGCACTCTTGATTGTGACGCAAGGTCTCTTCGTTGAGCAGGTTACGCTCTTGGCTCTTGCCCGAGGGGTCGCCAATCATGCCCGTGGCACCACCCACCAGGATGATGGGCTTGTGGCCGCAGTGTTGCAGATGGCGCAGCATCATGATGCCGCAAAGGTGTCCGATATGTAAGGAGTCGGCAGTCGGGTCGGTGCCGAGGTATGCCGTTACCATTTCTTTCTGGAGGAGTTCTTCCGTGCCTGGCATGATCTGTGCCAGCATTCCGCGCCAGCGGAGTTCTTCAACAAAATTCTTCATCGTTAGTTAAGGTTATTGCGCTTGTCGTAATAATTTGGGCGCAAAAATACAAAGATTTTGGGCTTTTCAGAAGATTAAAGGCTTATTTGCTGAGTTTTTTCACCAAAAAGAGGACTTATTCACGGAAAATAATTGGGGTTTTCCATTAAATTCAAAATTTGCACTATTTTTGCACTTATATACTTATGATGTCTCCCTTGCAAAGGAAACAACACACATTTATAAATCTTTAAAACTCAACAAAATGAAAACAAACAAGCTTCTATTGACCGCTGCAACCATGGTTTTGATGTTATTCGTCACCAATGTCGCAAATGCCCAGGATCCTTTCAAGGACTTGAAAAAGAACCCTGCCGTCGCCACTTTCAGGGTGCCCGACATCGTTGATTTCGTCACTGTTTATCTGAGTAACCCCGACGACGAGCTGAGAGGCAGCATCGCCCCCGAATGGCAAAAATATCTGAAGAACGAGAAACTCAGCAAAGGCGTCACCTTCACCGTGGACAAGAACAACGGTTATGTGCGCTACGACCGGGTCGATAAGAAATCGAACGAAAAGTCATACGTGGAGTACTGCTATTGGAACTGCGCCGACGGCCTCCACAAACTGTTTGCCGAAAACGTTGGCATCACCATAAACGACAAGCCCGTTTTCACCGAGTTCTCTGGCCTTTACATCTATGTCTACGACAATGCCACCCAGAAGCTCTATATGATTGACCAGGATTTGCTCGGCTTGGGTGAAGAGACCCATGGAATGGTCACCTTCAGCCTGCCTCGCACGGGCAAGGACATCGAAGTGACCTACGCTAACGGTTCGAAGAAAAAACTCACATGGAACGGCAAAGGCTTCTCCTTTAACGGTAAAGGCTTCACACCAAAAAGCAAGTAAAGTTACCTGACCTCATCCGAACGATTTCCGAGCATCATTCGTCGGAAGATACTCGGAAATCTTAGCATGTTTAACACCAAGAACAATTATTAATATGAAGAAGAATAGCTTTTTTGCAAAACATGGACGGGCGCTTCTCATCGTATGCGTCGCTGTTTGTTTTGCTTCAACTGGAGTCCTGACCTCTTGTGGTCCTTCAAACGACTCGTTCGGCAAAGACCATCCCATACCCCAAGGTATGGCCTACGAAATCCCCATGGAGGAAAACGCACCTGCATCTGCCATTGACACCCTGTCGGATGACAGCTACCTGCAACTCTGGAATGGCGTTCAAGGCGGAGTCTACAATTACAGCCTGTATTATCCCGCATTGACCGACGGCGAAGTATACCTGCGTTGCTTCGAGGCCACGGAAAACATCGAATTGTCGGCCTCACGCCTGCGTGGAGCTTCAACAGTGGAAGTCAAGAACCACACTGCCTTCGGTTTGGTTGCCGACAAGCAACAATTCTCCATCTACGAAGGTGACTGGGATGACTATTATGCCGCCCGCATCGAGGTGTGGCACAAGGATGCCCGCACTGGGATAGAGACCAAGCTGTTGGAAAAGGTCTATCGCGTTGAGGGTTGGATGCGATAAAAAGCATCTAACCTGCATCTCATATTCTCCACTACGTTGCCTCCAAACAACCAGGAGTCAGCGAAGTGGAGATTTCCTTTTGGAAACATCTTCTCGTAAGCCGGGATGAAGACCATCTCTGGATCGAGGTCGGGACAGACCGTGTTGTGCTTGTATAGATAAGTCCTCGTCGGACAAGGCACGATGAGAACGCTGTCGCGGGTCTCGTTGTATTTGGCCATGCCCAAGTGGAACTCGGCTGGAACGGTGTCCGGCTCCATCGTCCAAGTCGTAGGGTTGACACCAACCACATCGCCGCGCGAAACCATGCCGATGGCCGTTGTATCGGTCACGGAATTGAAGACGACAAGACCTTGCATCGTACTATCAGTGGCGGGTTGCAAAGCCTTGGGATAGGCAGCCAATTCTTCTGCACTAACGTGATATCCAATGCAATAGGCAGCCACCATCAGTTTTCTTTGTTCTTCGGTCATGCCATTTTTCAATAACTCGATGAGCATCTGCGAGCCTTGGCTGTGCCCCATCAGGAAGAAAGGACGGCCGTGGTTGTAATGCGTCATATAATATTGGAAGGCATCTGTGACATCCTTCGCCGCAATTTGTGCCAACGAGTCCAACACCGGTGAAGGCTGGCTATACGCCTCGAAAATCATTTGTCGATAATAGGGCGCATAAAAGTTGTAATCGCCATAAAGCATCTTGTTAAACCGTTGGTTGCCGTTGGCCTCCTCCCTTACTTCGGGCACGGTGATGTCTGCAAACCACGAGGAGTCGTTATCGACAAAAGAGATGGTCGATACAGTAGGATAGACATAAAACACATCGGCAGTCTTGGTCGTGTCGCCACAACTGTACCAATAAGCGGTGTCGGAATAGTCAATGGAAACAATGGCGGCTTCTGTCGTTTTTTTCTCCGAACAAGACACGAAGAATGAGGCCAAAATGGCCAAACTTAGGGCGAATAAACGAAGGTTTTTCATATCGTAAACCATTTTTCGGGCGACAAAGGTAGTAAAAGTTAGATTTTTTGTCGAAGACTCAATTAATTTTCGCAACTTTGCAGCGGAATTAGCCTCTGGCAGTCCAGTGTCAAAAGAACAACAATCAAATCAACAATAATCAACAAATGAAAAGAGACGAAAAAATCTTTGATCTGATTCGCCAAGAGAAAGAGCGTCAGATGCACGGAATCGAGCTCATCGCTTCTGAAAACTTTGTCAGCGAGCAAGTGCTGGAAGCCATGGGTTCTGTCATGACCAACAAATATGCCGAGGGTTATCCTGGCAAGCGTTACTACGGCGGCTGCCAAATCGTCGACCAGAGCGAGCAAATCGCCATCGACCGCGCCTGCCAGCTGTTCAACGCCACCTTCGCCAACGTGCAGCCCCACTCGGGCGCACAGGCCAACATGGCTGTGATGCAAGCTTTGCTTGAACCCGGCGACACCTTCATGGGTCTCGACCTCTCGCACGGTGGTCACCTCTCACACGGCAGCCCGGTCAACGCTTCGGGTATGCTCTACAAGCCCGTCGCCTACCACGTGGCCAAGGAAACCGGTCGCGTCGACTACGACGAGATGGAAAAAATCGCCCTCGAGTGCCATCCGAAACTCATCATCGCTGGTGCTTCTGCTTACAGCCGTGACTGGGACTACAAGCGCATGCGTGAAATCGCCGACAAGGTGGGAGCCGTCCTCATGGCCGACGTCAGCCACCCCGCTGGCCTCATCGCCAAGGGCCTGCTCAATGACCCGTTGGAGTACTGCCACATCATCACCACCACGACTCACAAGACCCTCCGTGGTCCCCGTGGCGGCATGATCCTCATCCGTCATGACTTCGAAGACCCGCGTGGCCGCAAGACCCCGAAGGGCGAGACGAAGATGATGTCGGCTTTGATCAACAGCGCAGTGTTCCCGGGCATCCAAGGTGGTCCTCTGGAGCACGTCATCGCCTCCAAGGCCGTTGCTTTCGGCGAAGCCCTCAGCGACGAGTACATGGAGTACATCCAACAGGTGAGAAAGAACGCCGCCTTCATGGCCAGAGCTTTCATGGATAAGGGCTACGATGTCATCAGCGGTGGTACCGACAACCACTCCATGCTGATCGACCTCCGCGGCAAGTTCCCGGAGATCACCGGTAAGATGGTGGAGAACACCCTCGTCCTTGCCGACATCACCGTCAACAAGAACATGGTGCCCTTCGACACCCGCTCGCCTTTCTTGACCTCTGGTCTGCGCGTTGGCACGCCTGCCATCACCACCCGTGGTCTGAAACAAGACAAGATGGCCGTCATCGTCGAATTGATTGACGACGTCATCAGCGACATCAATCCTGAGACCAAGACCGCTTCAGAGGCCAAGATCAACGCCGTCCGCGCCGAGGTCAACAAGATGATGAAGGATTATCCGCTCTTCGCTTGGTAAACCCAGCAAAGACAAGAAAACGTCAAAAAGTCGCTCCAATGGAGCGACTTTTTTTGTTCCAGATTGTCTCTGATGTTCCAAAAACTCCTATCTTTGCATCCCGTATTTTTAATTCCTAGGCACCATATTTCGATAAGCTCAATAACCATGAAAACCACTAAAAAATACGGGTTCGACAACGAAAAATACCTTAAAATCCAGTCAGAACACATCAAGGAACGCATTGCGAAATTCGGCGATAAACTGTATCTCGAATTTGGCGGCAAACTCTTTGACGACTTCCATGCCAGCCGCGTGCTGCCCGGCTTCCAGCCCGACAGTAAGCTGAAAATGCTCTCTCAACTGATTGACGTGGCTGAAATCATTATCGTCATCAGCGCCGTCGACATCGAGAAGAACAAGGTGCGCGGCGACTTGGGCATTACCTACGATGTGGATGTGCTTCGCCTGCGCGAGGAATTCATGAACCGTGGTTTCATGGTGAGTTCGGTGGTGGTCACCCACTACAACGGACAGGCCAGCACCGACGCCTATCGCAAGCGTTTGGAGCGTATGGGCATCAAAGTTTATTACCACCGCATTATTGAAGGCTACCCAAACAATGTTGCCCTCATCGACTCGGAGGAAGGCTTTGGTCGCAATGACTACGTAGAGACCACACGCCCGTTGGTGGTGGTCACCGCCCCAGGTCCTGGCAGCGGTAAGATGGCCGTCTGCCTCAGCCAGCTCTATCACGAGAACAAGCGCGGCATCAAGGCGGGTTATGCCAAATTTGAGACCTTCCCCGTGTGGAACCTGCCGCTGAAGCACCCCGTCAACGTGGCCTATGAAGCCGCTACCGCCGACCTCAGCGACGTCAACATGATCGACCCGTTCCATCTGGAAGCTTATGGCAAGACCGCCGTCAACTACAACCGCGACATCGAAATCTTCCCTGTGCTGAATGCCATCTTCGAAAGCATTTACGGGGAGAATCCCTACAAGTCGCCGACCGATATGGGCGTCAACATGGTGGGTTACTGTCTGAGCGACGACGAGGTGTGCTGTGAGGCTTCGAAACAAGAAATCATCCGTCGTTACTATACCGCCTTGTGTAACCTGGCCAAAGGCAAAGGCACCGAGAGCGAGGTGAACAAGATTGCCCTGCTGATGAAACAAGCCAAGATCACCACTGCCTTGCGCAAGACCACCATCGCTGCCAAGGAGAGGAAGGAGAAGGAAGGTGTGGCCTCTGCCGCCATCGAATTGGAAGACGGCACCCTTATCACAGCCCACACCAGCGACCTGCTCGGCCCCAGCGCCGCATTGATCCTGAATGCCACCAAACACATCGCTGGCATACCCCATGAGGTGAAACTCATCCCGCAAGCCATGATTGAGCCCATCCAGACCACCAAGGTGAACTATCTGCACGGCAACAACCCACGCCTACACACCGACGAGGTGCTTGTAGCCCTATCGATGCTCAGCCTCTGGGACGAGAACTGCAAGAAAGCCTTGGAATGCCTGCCTCAACTTAATGGTTGTCAAGTGCATAGCACGGTGATGCTCAGCGAAGTGGACCAAAAAATCTTCAAGAAACTGGGTATTGGCCTGACTTGCGACCCAGTGGCGAAGAAATAAGCCTCCCATGTCATTTCGGACAGCCTCCTATGTCATTCCTGCAGTGGGATGTGGGTGAGAGGGAATCTATAGGAGGCGGTATAAGAGGCAAAACTTATTATGGGCAGTCTCAACAGGCATAGATCCCAAGCCACCGCGCAGTCCCTCGCAGGGATGACATACCTGTTGAGGCCTGAACGGTCCAGTGTTGGATGATCTCAAAAATTCCTTATAGCCCTTACATAGAAGACCTGGTCTTTCACAGCTTCCTTAATGACAATACTGCTGTCTTGCACCTGCAGGGCGGCAGCACTTCTTGTGCCCGTCTCGGTGCTCGACCAATAGGTCTTGCCTTCCAAAGTCGGATACCCCATCGCGGCTAAGGTGGCGTTCACAGCCTCTTGGTTTTGCAAGAGGTAGCGCATCTCCGTCGTCGAAGGAACGTACCACTGCTTGTTGATGATTTTCCTATGGGGATAATTCACCAGATGCCAGGTGTTTTTGAGGTAACTCCATTGAATGGCCGGATAACGGCTCATGTCGTACACATCCATCAAGATGTTGGTATTATTCCACCCTTCGTAGGGATTGGTGGCACCCGTCAGGCAATTGATATTACCAGGCACACACCATGACACACAAACCTCGTCAAGGCTGACCATCAAGCCGTTATGGTCGCCATAATTCCAAAACACAATCCCTTCCAAGGTGTCATTATGGTAATACTCCCCTACCTCGTATACATGCTGATAGGGCTCATGCGGCTCACCGCCTTGTGGGGTCTCCGGCTTTTGGCAGGAGACCAACGCACACAAAACGACTAAGAAATACAACTCTTTTCTCATATACCGAGAGAGATGTTCAATCCTCGCGCGGTATTCACCAAATCGCTGTCGATGGTGACGAGGTTGGGCTTGGAGATGGCTTCCTTGAGCGAGACAGCCACCACATCAGGATGATGGTAAGCCACCATTTGACCAAATTGTCCGTTAAGCACCATCTCAAAGGCCTTCACGCCAAACTCAGCTGACAAAACGCGGTCGTAAGCAATCGGCACACCACCGCGCTGCAAGTGACCAAGAGTGGTTTCGCGCATGTCGTGGGTGAAACCCGCCGCCTTCATCTCCTCGATGAATCGGCGACCGATGCCGCCCAGTTTCTTGTTTTCGTAACCGACCTCAGTGCTGATCTCATACACTTGCTGGCCATCCTTAGGACGTGCGCCTTCCGAAGCCACCACCACGGCAAAGCCACGGTCATGGTTGAAACGCTGCTCCAGACGAGCCTTCACCACATTAATGTCGTATGGGAACTCAGGCAACAGACATACCTCTGCACCACCTGCGATAGCAGAATGCAAGGCAATCCAGCCTGCATCGCGACCCATCACTTCGAGTACGAAGACACGGTTGTGCGAAGCGGCCGTGGTGACGAGTTTGTCGACGGCCTCGGTGGCAATCTGCACGGCGGTCTGGAAGCCGAAGGTGCATTCTGTCGATGAGAGGTCGTTGTCGATGGTCTTGGGCACGCCGATGATGTTTAAGCCCTTCTCGTAGAGTTTCTGCGAGATGCGCTGCGAGCCGTCGCCGCCGATACTGATGACTGCGTCGATGCCCATGTATTGCAGCTTACGGAGCATTTCATCCGAGCGGTCGACGGTGGTCCAAGTGCCGTCGGCGTTCTTGACGGGCCAGTTGAACGGGCCGCCCTTGTTGGTGGTCTCGATGATGGTGCCGCCACGGAAGTGGATGCCGCGCACCACTTCTGGCGTCAGCCTGACGACCTCGGTGGGTTCCCACAGGATGCCGTTGTAGGCTTGTATGCTACCGAGCACTTCCCAATCTTTCTCTTGGGCGGCTCTCTTGACGATGGCGCGAATCACGGCGTTGAGGCCTGGGCAATCGCCGCCACCGGTTAATACGAGTAGTCTTTTCATATTTTAGTTGTTATTATTTAAAACTCAAAATCCAAACATTTTGTTCATCGCTGCCATGCTCGCCGTAATGTTGAAGTACATGGATTTCAATCCATATTTATTCTCCTGCAAGTCCATCACATCGTATGATTGGCCTTTGTCCTCCACCAACGACTGCATCGTGGGCGACAAACCAAAGATTTCCAAAATGCCATATTCATCAGCGACGCTGATCACATGAAATGCCTTTTCTTTCGAGCTACCATCGCCCGTTGAGGTCACCGCCGAAAGGAGCATAACAACTTGATTATGGGCATCGAAGGTCTTTTCTGACTCTGGACCATACAAGTTGCTATAGATAATGTGTTTATACAGGTGAAATCTGAGATTAGTCGGGTCCGTTTCCAACTCCTTATCAATTTCCTGTGCAGCTTTTTCCCAGTCTTCCTTCCCAGAGGTATCCTTTTCAAATGCTTCACGCAGAGCATCAAATTTGGGCATCTTATAAGGATTATAATCCGACCGGGTGGCTGTTCCAAAATAAAAATGGCGTAATTGCTCAAGATTCAATGTCGTATCCGCCGCTTGGAAACGTCTCAATAACTCAGGATAATAGAACTCGCCAGCCTTTGAATTAATGGCTTTCTTGATCTGTTTATAATCCGGGGCGTTTGTGGCAACGGTTGTATCTCTTTTTGAAGTCGCTGTCTTTTTGCTGGTTGAACATGAGAAGGTCAACAAACCCAACAGGATGAAGAGACATGTTTTTATGTTTGTTTTCATGGTCATTTTTTATAATAATTGTAGGGCTGCCATACTATGACAGCCCTACAATCCATTTTCATTTCAAATTCAGCGCAATCTGCAGCTCATCCAGCTGCTCTTGGGCAATCGGGGCGGGCGAGCCGCTCATCACGTCGCGACCAGCGTTGTTCTTCGGGAAGGCGATGAAGTCGCGGATGCTGTCGGCGCCGCCGAAGAGCGAGCAGAGACGGTCGAAGCCGAAAGCCAGACCAGCGTGAGGCGGTGCGCCGTACTCGAAGGCACCCATCAGGAAGCCGAACTGCTCCTGGGCCTTCTCATCGGTGAAGCCGAGGGTGTGGAACATCTTGTTCTGCAAAGTGCGGTCGTGGATACGAATAGAGCCGCCACCAACCTCTACGCCGTTCATCACGATGTCGTAGGCGTTGGCGCGGATGTCGCCCCACTTCGTTGGGTCGTCGAGCAAGGCCTCGTCCTCGGGCTTAGGAGCGGTGAAGGGATGGTGCATGGCGTAGTAGCGTTGCGTCTCCTCGTCCCATTCGAGCAACGGGAAGTCGATGACCCACAGCGGTGCATATTCGTCGGGCTTGCGCAAGCCGAGTTGGTTACCCATCTCCAAGCGCAAGGCGTTCAGTTGCACGCGGGTCTTCATGGCATCACCGCAGAGGATGAGCATCAGGTCGCCAGGCTTGGCACCGAACTTGTCGGCGATGACCTTCAGATCTTCGGGCGTGTAGAACTTATCCACCGACGACTTGAAGGTGCCATCGGTGTTGTATTTGATGTAGACCATACCACCGGCACCCACCTGTGGACGCTTCACAAATTCGGTGAGCTGGTCAAGTTGCTTGCGGGTGTATTCCGAGCAGCCCTCGGCGCAGATACCTACCACGAGATCGGCGTTGTCGAAGAGGCCGAAGCCCTTGTCTTTCACCACATCGTTGAGTTCCACGAACTTCATACCGAAACGGATGTCGGGCTTGTCGGAACCATAGTATTTCATGGCATCGTGCCAGGTCATGCGTGGGAATTGGCCAAATTCGAGGCCTTTCATCTCCTTAAAGAGGTGCTTGGCCAAACCTTCGAAGGTGTTGAGCACATCTTCTTGCTCCACAAACGACATCTCACAATCGATTTGCGTGAACTCGGGCTGACGGTCAGCGCGGAGGTCCTCATCGCGGAAGCAACGCACGATTTGGAAATAACGGTCCATGCCAGCCACCATCAGCAACTGCTTGTACTGCTGCGGGCTTTGCGGCAGGGCGTAGAACTCACCAGGGTTCATACGGCTCGGCACCACGAAGTCGCGGGCACCCTCGGGCGTGCTCTTGATGAGCATCGGGGTCTCGATTTCGAGGAAGTTGAGGTTACTCAAATAGTTGCGCACGAGCATGGCCATGCGGTGGCGCAGTTCGAGGTTCTGGCGAACAGGGTTACGACGGATGTCCAAATAACGGTACTTCATGCGGAGGTCGTCGCCACCGTCGCTGACATCTTCGATGGTGAAAGGCGGGGTCTTGCTGCTATTAAGTAGTTTGAACTCATTGACTTTCAGCTCAATGTCGCCTGTCGGCATGTTCGGGTTCTTTGATTCACGTTCGATGACGGTGCCTTTGGCCTGAATCACGAATTCACGACCGAAGGTACGAGCCTGTTCGATGAGTTTCGGGTCGCTGCTGCCATCCAAGAAAAGCTGGGTGATGCCATAACGGTCGCGGAGGTCAATCCAAACGAGGGAGCCTTTGTCGCGGGTGCGCTGCACCCAGCCAGCCAATGTCACTTCCTTGCCAGCGTCGGCAAGACGAAGTTCGCCACAAGTATGTGTTCTGTACATATTTCGAGATTTAAAGATTTAAAATTCAAAATTCAAAGACTATGTTATTGAGCTTGTCGAAATAAAACTTGCAAAGATACTAATTCATTTCGGAATGGTGCGCAAGTAGGTCAGTTTTTATTATTTTTGCCCCGTGATTCGGAAAGTGAAATACCTATATTTTTGCCTCGCGCTGCTGCTCACGGCCTTCCTTGCCCAGCGTTGCGCCAATGCGGTGGCACCCACAGGCGGACCCAAGGATGACAAACCGCCCGTGGTCGTCGAAGCCGTGCCTGAAAACCATTGCATCAACTTCAACGGCAAAAAGATAGAAATCACCTTCGACGAGTACATCACCCTCGAAAACGCCAGCCAAAACGTGATGATTTCGCCGCCTTTGAGCGAGAAACCCGACATCAAACTGAAAAACAAGACGGTCGTCATCAAGTTCAAGGAAGACTTGGCAGCCAACACCACCTATACCATTAACTTTGGTGCGGCCATCAAGGACTTGCACGAGGGCAACCAGTTCAAGGACTATGTGTACAGCTTCTCAACGGGTGACCATATCGACACCCTTGCCATCGCAGGTAAGGTACTGAATGCCAGTGATAAGAAACCCGTTGACGGAGTCTACGTCTCCTTGTATGCCGCCGACCGCGACAACCTGGATTCCTTGCCGATAACTACGATTCCCGATTACATCACCAAGACCGACAAAGAGGGTAAGTTCAGCCTCAACGGCCTGGCCGACAAGAAATACCTCGTCTTTGCCTTGAAGGATGCCAACGCTAACCTCTATTTCGACTTGCCCAATGAGGAGGTAGCCTATTTGGACACGTTGGTGCAGGCTTCATGTCTGAAAAAGCCCGCCCCGCCTGTGGTGGATTCGATAGCGAAGGACAGCTTGGCCATGCAGATGGATTCGCTTGCTTTTGACACGATTGCAAAACCGCTGGACACCATCGCCTTCGACACAACATCGGCGACAATGTACCACCCAAACGCCTTAGACCTCACGTTGTATATGTTCACCGAAGTAGACTCCACGCAGGTGCTTTTGGAGAAGAAACTCGTTGAGGAAGGCTTGTTGCGCTTCGTGTTTCGCCATCCCGCCAAGGAGGCCCTAGTGATGACACCGGAGATGCTGCCTGACACCTTTGACTTGGTCACGATGCATTCGCCCGAATACGATACGATTTTATGGTATTTCACACCCAACGTCAAAGACAGCCTGTGGGTGCAGGTGAAATACGACACCGTCATCAACGACTCGTCGCGTTACAGCTTGAAATTCAAGGAAGCGGGGGGCAACAGAAGACGCAAGGCAGAACCTAAAAAACTGACTGTCAACAACAACCTACTCGGCCGCGGCGGACTCATCCCTGGTCAAGACCTCATACTGAAGTTTTCTGAACCCATCATCAGCTACCAGATGCGTGATACGGCCGTATTCAAATGCGACTCAGCGACCTATTACGACCGACTCGCTTTTGAGCCTGCCGATGAATATGGTATGAAATATCGCCTCACCACGCCTTTCTCAGCCGATTCGAGCTACCATTTCGAAATACCCGACTCGGTGTTTTGGAGCATCCGTGGCCGCACCAACGACGTCATTAAGACAGATTTCCACGTGCTGAAGGACGACGAATACGGCAACATCTACATCACCGTGGTTCCGCCCGAAGGCATGAAACAGGTCGTGGTGCAACTCACTAACGAAAGCGGCAAGGTGTTGAAAGAAGAGGCCATCACCAAGAAACAAGAGGTGATGTTCGACCACCTCATGCCTGCCAAATACAAGCTCCGCGCCCTATTGGACGCCGACGGCAACGGCAAATGGAGCACTGGCAACTATCACCGTCACACCCTACCCGAAACCATCCTCGACTACAAAGACCCGCTCGACCTCAAAGCCGGCTGGGACATTGACTTGGAGGAAGTTTGGGACCTGGCCCATTAATAATCATGCAAGGAAAAGGAATTATCCGTATCTTTGCAGGCCTATTTTTAGAATCAACTTAAACAGCGAAATAATGATTTACACACAAGAAGTGCAACACCAATGTTGCGTGAAGAAAGGCGCCAACCATCCTTGCGCTCCGATTCCGGAGGAAGGCAAGTGGGTGCGCGTCAAAGATGTGAAAGACATCAGCGGTTTCACTCACGGCATCGGCTGGTGCGCCCCCCAACAGGGTGCCTGCAAGCTGACCCTCAACGTGAAGGACGGCATCATCCAAGAGGCCTTGGTGGAGACCATCGGTTGCTCTGGCATGACCCACTCAGCCGCCATGGCTTCTGAGATCTTGCCTGGCAAGACCGTTCTCGAAGCCCTCAACACCGACCTCGTGTGCGACGCCATCAACACCGCCATGCGCGAGATCTTCCTGCAGATTGTCTACGGTCGCTCCCAGTCGGCCTTCTCCGAAGGCGGCTTGCTCGTCGGCGCTTCACTCGAAGACCTCGGTAAGGGCCTGCGCAGCCAGATCGGCACGATGTTCGGCACCCTCGAGAAGGGTCCCCGTTACCTGGAGATGACCGAAGGCTACTGCACCCGTATCGCCCTCGATGAGAACAGCGAGATTATCGGCTACGAATTCGTCAGCCTCGGCAAGATGATGGACTTCATTAAGAAAGGCGACGATGCCAATGAAGCCCTGAAGAAAGCCACCGGCACCTACGGCCGTTTCGCCGATGCAGCCAAATATATTGACCCACGTAAAGAATAAGGAGGACTAGACTATGGCAAGAAGAGAAGTGAAATTCGAAAGTCAGGAACGCCGCATGGCCAATGTCCTGAAGGTTTTGAACCAATACGGCATCAAGAGCATCGAAGAAGCCGACGAGATCTGCGAAGCCAAGGGCATCGACCCCTACAAGATGGCTGAGGAGACCCAGCCCATCTGCTTCGAGAACGTGAAGTGGGCCTACACCTGCGGTGCCGCCATCGCCATCAAGAAGGGTTGCAAGAACGCTGCTGACGCTGCTGAAGCCATCGGCGAAGGCCTGCAATCATTCTGCATCGATGGTTCCGTCGCCGACGACCGTAAGGTCGGCATCGGCCACGGCAACCTCGCCGCCCGTTTGCTCCGTGAGGAGACCGAGTGCTTCGCTTTCCTGGCTGGCCACGAGAGTTTCGCCGCTGCCGAAGGCGCCATCAAGATCGCAGAGATGGCCAACAAGGTGCGCCAAAAGCCCTTGCGCGTCATCCTCAACGGCCTCGGCAAAGACGCTGCCAAGATCATCAGCCGCATCAACGGCTTCACCTATTGCCGCACCGAGTTCGATTACTACACCGGCAAGGTGACTGTCGTGGAACGCATCCCCTATTCGACGGGTCTACGCTCGAAGGTGAACTGCTACGGTGCCGACGACGTCCGCGAGGGCGTGGCCATCCTGTGGCTGGAGAACGTCGACGTGTCCATCACGGGCAACTCGACCAACCCGACCCGCTTCCAGCACCCCGTGGCGGGCACCTATAAGAAAGAACGCCTGTTGGCAGGCAAGCCCTACTTCTCCGTCGCCTCTGGCGGTGGCACGGGCCGCACCCTGCACCCCGACAACATGGCTGCTGGTCCGGCTAGCTATGGCATGACCGACACCATGGGCCGTATGCACAGCGACGCCCAGTTTGCAGGTTCCTCATCCGTCCCGGCACACGTGGAGATGATGGGTTACCTCGGCATGGGCAACAACCCGATGGTGGGCGCCACCGTCGCCGTGGCCGTCGCCGTGGAACAGGCTATGAAATAATTCAGCAACCTGAAGACGAAAAAAGGTTCCGAAGCATCGGAACCTTTTTTTGTTTATTCGTCAGCGAGGATGACCACTCGCATTCCAACAAAAGCATATTTGGCTTTCAACTCGTTCAAGTCGTCGTTGCGCAATCGGATGCAGCCTTCGCTGCCACGTCCCGGCACCGAACTCTCGTTGTTGGTGCTGCCATGGATGCCGATGCCCGTATGGCCTGGTGTCTTCAAACGCATGAACCAATCGCCGTAGGCCAATATGTCACCACGACCGTCACCAAAGTCGTGGGTCCATTTCGAAGCATCCACAATCTCCGTGATGGAAAATGGTTTGGCTGCCGTACATTCCGGTGTCTTCATGTCGCCTGGCTTTTGTTTCTGGCCTTTGTTTTTGCCCACGCAAACGGGATAATGCACACGCTTGAGCGTATCGCCGTTCACCACCTCGCAGACATACAGTCTATATTCAGGCTTCGAGATGACAATGAAGCAGTTTTTCTTGTTGACGACTTCGGAATAAAACGTCGCCGAATCGGCAGGAATAGTTGTAACGGTATCAGTCACCGTTTCAATAGTGTTTTTATTCTCTTGCTCAGTAACTTGACTCTCTGAAGAGCCACACGACGGCAGGGCAAACAATGCCGCCAACACATACATTAATAACATTGTATTCTTCATCTTTTGGTTTATTCTAAATTTGTAATCACAACGACCTTAACGAAACCGCGAAGCCACCGCAAGGTGCCATCTTCAGCTTCAGCATCGATTTTGAGGTAACAGTTTTCTTCGTGATGGTGTAGGCCTGCGGATTATAGTTTTCATCGGGGATACCGCTGGCGTCTTTGGCATCGGCATAGATGGTCGCCTCGTATTTCACGCCGGGTTTGAGGAAATCCAATTTCACCGTGACCTCACGGGCGTTCTCGTCGGTGATGCCACCAACGTACCATACATCGTGCGGCTCTGGTAGAGACGTTTCCTGAAACGTCTCTACATCGTCGGGAATATTGTAAACAAACCGGGTGACATTGGAGATAACGCCTTTCTTGCCGTCGGACAAAGTGCCTACGCCCTCAGCAGCCTTATTCAAGGATGACAATTTAGGGTGACGAGCGGTGACGATATAATCGCCAGGCTCAGCCATGAGATACAAGCTCTTGTCCCAGTCGACGGCCACGTCCTTGATAAACTGGAAGGCATCCATATAAGGCTCGTAATGCTCAGGGAAGTCAGCAGCCATCTGCAAAGGCGAATAGAAGGTTACGTACAACCCCAGTTGGTTGCAGATGGTGTGGCGCATCTTGCCGCCCCACGACACAATCTTGCCCATGTCAGGCTCGAAGATGCCAGGCGTGTAATCCATCGGGCCACCTTGCAGACGTGTGAACGGCAGAATGGTGGTGTGTCCAGGTTTGATGCGCTCACGGAACTCGGTGCCCATCGCACTCTCATTGCCAATCATGTTGGGCCAAGTGCGGCAAAGACCAGTAGGTCTTACCGCTTCATGCGAATTCACCATGATGTGGTGCTTGGCCGCCTCCACGATGGCATAGTGGTAGTGGTTATTGATGGGCTGGCTATAGTGGCCTTCACCGAAAGGAATGATGGTGCCCACATAGCCACCTTTCACGGCATCGTAACCGTATTGGTTCATCAAGGTGTAAGCCTTTTCCATCCAACGTTCGTAATTCACCGTAGATGCGGAGCTTTCGTGGTGCATGATGAGGCGGATGCCTTTTTCGTGGGCGTATTTGTTCAGCGCAGGCAGGTCAAAATCGGGATAAGGTGTGAGGAAGTCGAAGACAAATTCCTTCTGCTTGCCGTACCAATCCTCCCAGCCGATGTTCCAGCCTTCGATGAGCAGCCCATCGAAGCCGTTGGCAGCGGCGAAGTCGATGTAGCGGCGCACGTTGGCATTATTGGCACCATGCGTGCCGTTGGGCTTGGCGTGTTCGTAGTCGGTTTGGCCGAGTTTTACCGAGGGGAAGTCGTTGGTGTAGGCCCAAGTGCTCTTGCCCGAGATCATCTCCCACCAAACGCCCATGTACTTCACAGGGTGAATCCACGACACATCCTCCAAAGCGCAAGGCTCGTTGAGGTTGAGAATAAGACGTGACGCTAAGGCATCGGTAGCCGAGGTGCAAACCATCACCGTGCGCCAAGGTGTAACGCAAGGGGCTTGAATGCGGCCTTTATAGCCCGTGGCATCGGGACAAAGGAAAGCGCGGAACACCATATTTTTATCGTCGAGGTCGAGATGCATCGTGGGGAAGTCGAGCGTAGCGGCCTCGTGGATGTTGAGGTAGAGGCCATCGTCGGTCTTCATTTGAAGTGCGGTCTGCACGCCCGTGGGCGAGAATGCTGTCCAAGGCCAGCCGCCATCTTTGTGGCCAGCCTCCCATAAGTCACGGATTTCAGACAATCGCGACTCGGTATAGTTGTATTCCTGCGTGTCGAGGTCGCCAGGAATCCACCAGGCCTTGTGGTCGCCCGCCATGGCAAACTCGGTCAGTTCTTCCTTAACCCAGAAGCACACCAAGGCGTTCTCGATGGGGAACTCATAGCGGAAGCCGAGGCCGTCGTCGTAGAGGCGGAAACGGATCTGCATCACCGTGGCCCGTTTCTCCGTGGAGTGGTCCATGCTCTCCACAGAGCCAACAGGTTGCTCCAAGGTAACAAGCATCTCATTGTAGTGGTTGCGGATTTGCGCCTCTTCGCCCCAGACAGGTTCCCAAGTCTCGTCGAAGGTGCTGTATTTCGTGTCTTTCAGCACAAAAGCATGGGCGAGGTCGTCGCGCCATTCGAGTGTGAAGCCCATCTTGGAGGGCAGCACGATAGGTTTCCCGGCGCGGTCGAGGGAATACTGCGGTATGCCGTCGACGACTTCGAATTTCAGTTCCAGTTGGCCGTCGGGGCTTTGCAGCTTGACAGGTCCATCGGCATAAGACGGTATAGCAAAAACAACTGCCAATACGATAAGTGATAGAAGTTTTCTCATCATGTTTCAGATTAGGGTTTGTCGTAATAGAAAGCACAAAAATAAGAAAAAGATTCGTAATTTTGCCACGTCATCACGAGAAACGAAGCAAATGGAAGAAAAACAGATACTCTTAGGCATGACCCCTGTCGAGATTCAGGAGGTCGTCGAGCAGCTGGGGCTGCCGAAGTTCACGGGCAAGCAATTGGTGGACTGGATCTACATGAAACGTTGCGCCACGTTTGAGGATATGACCAACCTCAGCAAGAGCACAAGGGCATTATTGGCCGAACACTATGAAACCGGACTGAAAGCTCCCGTCAAGGAACAGGTCTCGACCGACGGCACGAAGAAATACCTCTTCCCTGCTGGCAATCATTTCATCGAAGCTGCCTACATCCCCGACCGCGATCGCGCCACACTCTGCGTCTCCACACAGGTGGGCTGCCAGATGGACTGCCTCTTCTGCGCCACGGGCAAACAAGGTTTCCAGAAAAACCTCTCCGTGGCCGAGATCATGAACCAAATCCTCAGCCTGCCCGAGTTCGACACGCTGAGCAACATCGTCTTCATGGGTATGGGCGAGCCTTTGGCCAACTACGACAACTTGATGCGCTCGCTCGACATCCTCACGCAGGAATGGGCCCTCGGCTGGAGCCCCACCCGCATCACCGTGTCGACTAGTGGCCTGATTCCCAATCTGAAACGTTTCCTCGAAGAGTCGAAGTGCAACCTCGCCATCAGCATGCATAGCCCCTTCCACGACGAGCGCCTCAAACTGATGCCCGTCGAAAAAAGCTATCCCATCAAGGAGGTGATCCATACCGTAAAGCAACACGACTGGCATGGACAACGTCGTCTCTCGTTCGAGTACATCATCTTTAAGGACCTCAACCACAGCAAGGACCACGTCAAGGAAATCGCACGTTTGTTGGGAAGCACGCGTTGCCGCTTTAATTTAATAAGGTATCACGCTGTGCCAGGCATCCCGCTAAAGAGTCCCGATGCCGCCACGATGACATGGTTCCGCGATGCCTTGAATGACAAGGGCATCATCGCCACCATACGTGCCTCACGCGGGCAAGACATCGATGCCGCGTGTGGGCTGTTGTCTACCAAAAACTTACTCTGACTTTGTTTCAGGCCTCAAAGCCACAATCAGCGAAGAGCCCTTATAGTTGTAACCGAAGCGGAAGCCCAAGGGACGGATGTCCTTACGGGTGGTGTAGGCATCGTTCAACGCCTTCTGGTACACACTGCTCGAGAACAAATCAATAGGATGGGTGTAGGTGCCATACAAAATGGTCTGCCATCCCCTATCAACATAGGTCCTGTAGGTAATGCCTGTGTCATCTTGGACAACGGCAAACGAATGTTTGAGGATATCCTCTCTGATTTGTGAGAATGTACCATAGTGCAGGCAATAAGAGCACGACTTGACGAAGGAGACCGTTGAATCCGGATTGATCTTGTCGATCATCGCCTGAACATTCGGGTCAAACTCTTTGTCCAACAGATTGGTGCAGAGATAATACAAGGTCTTCTCCTTGTTCTCCTCGGGATGGAAGAAGCGGATGGCCACAAAGGGACTGCGTTTTTCGGTCGCAACCCATTCGCCCTCTTTGTTAAGGGTTTGGAAGTCTATGGAGATAATCTCATAGCCCATCCTTGCCATAAGCACCATGAAAATCGGAACGGTGCCGTCAATCTCGCTATTGTGAAGGTCCGAACTCATGTAACTCGTGATAAAATAGCTGCGACGCAACAAGTCGAGAAGGGCCTTTTGATACTTTTCGTAGGTTTTTTTGCCAAACTCCTTGGCCGTAATCGGCGAACCTGCACGCTCCAAGCCCATCATGTAATAGGTCTCAGCCTTGGGGAAAAACGTCGCCATAAACGGAAAATCGGGACCGCTGAAGGAATAGAAGACGTTTTTGGCACGTGCGGTGATATCACCCAAATCGTTTGTACGGATGGCTTCCACCTTGTTAAGCGTCTCCTGGCTGTTGGCCCACATACGATTCAATTCAGCTGAATGGTTCTTCCACTCTTCTGTCTGAGTCATGGCATACAGCGTGTCGCCTTCCTGCAAAGGAATTCCAGCCAAAATGCGTGCCAAGGAATTGAGAAGAGGATCACCCACAAGTTTGACGACTTCTTTCTCAACAGGCATGGTATCGACGACGGTGATGGTATCGGTTTGCGGGTTTTGGGAAGCACCGCGAGAATTGAAGCCGTCGCATCCAGCCAACACGAACGACAAAGCAGCGATAACCACTATGCGAAAAGTAACATTTCTCATTGCATTTGTTTTTTAGTAATTATTCTATTGATGAAATAAACGATGATTCCGGAAACAAGGGTAAAGGCGCTCATGAGGGTCATCCACATCACGGGTTGCTCACCGTTGGCAAACTTGATATAGTCCTCATACACCAGATAAACGATACTCCAAAGGATGAGCAAACAGAAAATGATGGGCGTCACGGGATAACCCAAGGTCTTGTATTTGCGCTCAATGTTGGGGAACTTGCGGCGATGCCTGAAGATGCCCAACACAGTGAGTAACGAGCACATCGACAGCAGGATGCCCGTATACTTGGTGATCATCTCAAACGAATTGGTGATGATGAGCAGAAAACTGATGACATATTGGAAGAGGATGGCTGCCATGGGCACGCCCCTCTTATTCTTGTACGACAAAAAGCGAAGGATCCTGTGGTCCTCACCCATCACCTGTGCGACGCGCGGCCCCATGAAGACCATGGCGCTGATGCTCGAAAGCAACAGGAGCGAAATGATCAGACCCATCATATTACCGATGTTGTTGCCAAAGATGTTATGGGCACTGATAAGTCCCACCTCGATTTGTCCTTCCAAATCGGCCATGGGGGTGGAACGCAGGAAGACATAGTTCAACAACAAGTAGAGCAACGTCACGATGAGGGTGGAAAGGATGAGCGACAATGGCAGGTTCTTCCTTGGGTTTTCAATCTCACTCGCCATATAGGTCGAAGCATTCCAACCCGAATAGGCGTAATACACCCAAATTAAGGAGATGGCGAAACCTGGATTGAAGATGTCTTTGGATTCGAGATGCTGGGTGCTATAGTCTTGGACGTTTTCGGGAAGGATGAACCCGCAGACGATGAAAATGACTATCATGATGATCTTCAACACCGTGAAGATATTCTGGAACGATCCGCTGAACTTCAAATCACGGGTGTGCATCAAAGTGATTAAGGTAAGGACGCCCAAAGCAATCCACTTGGGATCCAAGACGGGAAAGATGCGACAAACGTACGACGACAAAGCCATGCAAGTGAGTGCCACAGGAGCCGCAAAGCCCACAATCAACGAAATCCAACCCGAAACAAAACCTACCGAAGGATGATATATCTCGCCGAGATAATGGTACTCGCCGCCCGAACGGGGCATGGCCGAGCCCAATTCCGCGTATGTGAGCGCACCACAAAGTGCCACCACGCCGCCAAACAGCCAAAGCATCATGACGGCGCCCAACTGATGCGTTCCCAGCAGCTGAAAACCAAGCGAGGTGAACACGCCCGTGCCTATCATGTTAGCAATGACGAAGGCAGAGGCCGTCCACATTCCGATTTTTCTAGTCTTCTTTTCTTCCACCATCAGGAGCGTTTCTTCGTTAAAAAAGCGCGCAAAAATACACTATTTTCCCATTACTCACAAAAAAACTACATTCTGAACACACCAAACTGTTGTGGCGGGAAGGGTTGGTTCAAGGATGCGGCGATGCCTAAGGCCAATATTTTTCTTGTATCCATGGGGTCGATGATGCCATCGTCCCAAAGACGGGCAGTGCTGTAAAATGCAGATCCTTCATAGTCGTATTTGGCCAAAATGTCATTTTTCAACTGGGCGATTTCGTCGGTCGGCACCTCCAAACCCTTGTACTTGTATTGGTCTTCCTTCACCGTAGCCAACACACTGGCTGCCTGCTCGCCACCCATGACGGAAATCTTGGCGTTGGGCCACATGAACAACAAGCGAGGACTATAAGCTCTGCCAGCCATGCCATAGTTGCCTGCACCAAACGAGCCCCCGAAGATGACTGTGAACTTGGGCACGTTGGCATTGGAGACGGCATGCACCATCTTGGCGCCGTCCTTGGCAATGCCGCCCTGTTCGTACTGCTTACCCACCATGAAACCCGTGATGTTCTGCAAAAACACTAATGGGATGTTGCGTTGGCAACACAACTCGATGAAGTGCGTGGCTTTCAGTGCTGACTCTGAAAACAATACACCAAAATTAGCGATAATGCCTACAGGGAAACCCATGAGGTGGGCAAAGCCACAGACGATAGTGGTGGCATAGCGCGACTTGAACTCTTGGAAGCGGCTGCCGTCGACGATACGGGCGATGATCTCCCTAGGGTCGACAAGTTTGTGGAAGTCGATGGGCGCGAGGCCATAGAGGTCGTGTGGGTCGTATAAAGGAGCCTCCACGGGCAGCATGTCCAGCTTCTGACGGTGACTCTTTTCCAAGGTCTTGAAGATGTTGCGACAGATCTGCAAGGCGTGTTGGTCGTTCTCAGCCAAGTGGTCGGCAACGCCCGACACAGAAGTGTGCATCTCACCACCGCCTAGTTCCTCCGCTGTGACCACCTCGCCAGTGGCAGCCTTCACCAACGGAGGACCGCCGAGATAGATGGTGCCTTGGTTGCGCACGATGATGGTCTCGTCGCTCATGGCAGGCACGTAAGCACCACCAGCGGTACACATGCCCATCACGATGGCAATCTGCGGGATACCCATGGCCGACATACGCGCCTGGTTGTAGAAGAAACGCCCGAAATGGTCGCGGTCGGGGAAGACCGTGTCCTGCTCAGGCAGGAAGGCGCCGCCGCTGTCGACCATATAGACACAGGGCAGATGGTTCTCCATGGCAATCTCTTGGGCGCGAAGATGTTTCTTCACCGTGTACTGCATGTAGGTGCCACCTTTCACCGTGGCATCGTTGGCCACGATGACAGCTTCTCTACCTTGAATCACGCCGATGCCGGTGATGATGCCTGCCGAGGGAAAGTCGTTGTTGTAGGTGCCGTATGCCGCCATTGGCGAGAGTTCCAAGAAAGGCGTGTTGGGGTCGATGAGCAGGTCTATGCGCTCACGAGCGAGGAGCTTGTGGCGTTTCTTGTGCTTGGCCACGGCCGCCTCGCCACCACCCTGCATGGAGGCCGACATCGCCTCGCGGTATTGCGCCATCAAGGCAAGGAAGTTCTTCTCGTTCTGCTTGAACTCCTCGGAGTCGGTGCGTATGTTGGATTTCAGTACTTGCATAAGAGTGAGTTTGAAACGACAAAAATAGGGAATTTTTATTACGACGAAATCAAAATTTTCTGGTACAGCGCATAAAATGTTTATCTTTGCCGTTTCATTCATAATGAACATGTCCGAAAAGAGTTCAAGCAAACGCCGTGTGGCAGGATCTTATTTCATGTCGCTGATGAGTATCGCGCTGGTACTCTTCCTCCTTGGCGTGTTTGCCCTGCTCATGCTACATGCGCAGAAACTCTCCAACCATCTCAAGGAAAACATCGGCTTCGAAGTGGTGATGAACAGCAATGCCAACGAAGACAACATCCTCAAGCTGCAAAAAGAACTCGATGCCATGCCCGCCGTGAAGTCGACGACCTACATCACCAAGGACGAAGCCATCCGCCGCCTGAGCGAGGACCTCGGCGAGGACTTCCTGCAATGGCTTGGCAACGAGGACAACCCTTTGCTTCCCTCCATCGACGTGCGTTTCAAGGCAGACTACGCCAACAATGACAGCCTCAAACTCATCCAAGCCCAGCTACTGAAAAACAAAGACATCAAGGAAATCTACTACCATAAGTCGTTGGTCAACCTTATCAACCAGAACATGAACCGTATTGGTCTCGGACTGATGATTGCCAGCTTGGTGCTGCTCATCATCGCCATCACACTGATACGCAACACCATACGACTCAGCATCTACTCCAAGCGTTTCCTCGTGCGCAGTATGCAACTCGTAGGCGCCACGCCGGCCTATATCCGCCGACCTTTTATCAGGAGCGGCATCACGCAGGGCTTCTTCGGGGCTTTGATTGCCGATGCTTTCTTGGCCTTGCTGCTTTACGGCCTCTACCAACGCTTGCCCGAATTGACTCTAGTACAAGACTATACCATCATTATATGCATCTTTGGTGGCATCATCGTCCTTGGCATCCTGCTTGGTGGACTCTCCACCCGCTTCGCCCTACGCAAATACCTCAACGCCGATGTCGACAAACTATACGCATAAAACCAAGGGCTCCTGAGCCTGAATTTTGAATATTAAATCTTGAATATTAAATCAACACAATATGGCAAAAGACATAAAAAAACCACAAGCAAAAACCACCGATGCGGCTGACAACCAAAAGGTCATGCCCTTCGGCAGAATGAACTACATCCTCGTCATCGTCGGCATCGCACTCATTGCCCTGGGATTCATCCTCATGATTGGCGGCGGCTCGTCGAATCCCGACGTGTTCAACGAGGAAATGTTTAATTTCAGACGACTCACCTTGGCGCCCATATTGGTATTGGCAGGCTTTGTCGTGGAAATCGTTGCAATCTTTTGGAAAGGGAAAAAATAAAAAAGAATAATCACAAAACCTGCAAAATCACAAAACCTAATTTGGATTGTTTAGGAAAGCGGCCAACTGGCACGCTTTCCTGCGGCAACCCGGTTGGGTGCCGCGGACACAAAATAATGATGTTTTGAAGGTTTTGGGAGTTTTGTGACAAAACAAATCATTATGGATTGGTTACAAGCATTAATTCTTGGTATCATCCAAGGCCTGACGGAATACCTGCCCGTCAGCAGCAGCGGCCATTTGGCCATCGGTCAAGCCCTCTTCGGCCTTGAAGACGGCGAATCGAACCTCGCCTTCACGGTCTTGCTCCACGTGGCCACCGTGCTCAGCACCTTGGTCATCCTGTGGAAGGAAATCGTGTGGATCTTCAAGGACCTGTTTGCCAAACAGTCGTGGCGCAAATACTGCAACCTAAACGATGGCACGAAATACGTCTTCAACATCTTTATCTCCATGATTCCTGTGATGATCGTCGGTCTGTTTTTCAAGGACAAGGTGGAAGAAGTCTTCGGATCGGGCCTGCTCATCGTGGGCATCTGCCTCCTCATCACTGCGACGCTGTTGGCCTTCTCCTATTTCGCCAAACCGCGACAGAAGGAAAACATCAGTGGCTGGCACGCCTTCATCATCGGTATCGCACAGGCTTGCGCCGTGATGCCAGGTCTTTCACGTTCGGGTAGTACCATCGCGACGGGTTTGCTGCTGGGCAACAAAAAGGAAAAGCTGGCACAGTTCTCCTTCCTGATGGTCATCCCACCCATTCTCGGCGAGGCCCTACTCGACGTCAAGGATATGTTTGAAGTCGGCTTCAGCGAGGCCATGAGTGGCATCTCGCCCGTGGCGGCCATCGTGGGCTTCCTGGCAGCCTTCATCTTCGGTTGCATCGCCTGCAAGTGGATGATCAGCATCGTGAAGAAAGGCAAACTGATTTGGTTTGCTATCTATTGCGCTATCGTAGGTATACTGGCTATTGTTCTACCTTATATCCTCAAGTAATTGCTTCGAAGAAGCATCGTCGGCAGCCCGATAAGGGCAAGCCGACAGACAGAGATAGGAAAAGATTCAAGATTTACGTAAGATTTGCTTCCAAAATAATGTTCAATTTCGAAGAAGGCGAGGTCATCCTCATCGACAAGCCCTTGGACTGGACGTCGTTCGACACGGTCAACTTCATCCGTTCCCTGCTCAACCGCTGCTACGGCATCCGCAAGCTGAAGGTAGGCCATGCCGGCACGCTTGACCCTTTGGCCACCGGACTGCTCATCCTCTGCACGGGCAAGATGACCAAGCAGATCGACAACTACCAGGCGCAGGTGAAGACCTACACGGGCACCATCCTGCTCGGCCAGACCACCCCGACCTTCGACTTGGAGAGCGAGCCCGACGCTTTCTTCCCCACCAACGGCATCACGCCCGAGCAGATTGAAACTGCACGACAGCAGTTCATCGGTGACATCAAACAATATCCACCCAAGTATTCCGCCATTAAAATCAAGGGGAAACGTGCCTTCGACTATGCCCGCTCCGACGAGGAAATCGAGCTGAAAGCCCGCGATGTCCGCATCGACGACTTCAAACTGAACCTCGACCGCTTTCCTGAACTCGACTTCGAGGTCACCTGCAGCAAAGGCACCTACATCCGTAGCCTCGCCAACGACTTCGGCAAGGCGTTGGGCAACGGCGCCTGTCTCACCGCGCTGCGCCGCACCCGTATTGGTGACTTCTGTGTGGAAGACGCCTGGCCTTTGGAGAAGCTGAGACAGTATATTGTTGATACGGGTGATGAGTATAAGGCCTGGAAGAAAAAATGTCTTGATGGAACAATTGCTATTCGCAAATGAGTTTAAACCTATTTTTGCTGTATCATCGGTATACGCTTCACATAATTTTTTTTGTTCTTATCCGTGATGAGCAGCAAGTATATTCCCTTAGGTAAACCTGCAACATCAATTACATTCGTACCATGCTCTACTTTCACCAACTGCCCTTGGGCATTGTAAATCCGAAACTCTGAAACCATTGACTCAGGGGGCATCTCAATTATTATCGTATTGCTACTCGGGTTGGGGTAAACCTGAATTGTTTGTGTTGGCTGTTCATGCCATTCATGTATGCCTATGGTACTGTAATCCACCGTATCCGTAATATGAAGCACCCAATAGTTACTATAGGAATTCATTAAATAGGCTGTGTCGTTTGAACAGTTATAGTCACCGCAAGGCATCTCACCTCCTGAACTATCTGCTTGCCCGAGAATGGTGTATTCTCTATCATTGTGCTTGATAACATCTTCTAAATATTCATCAGATTCCGTTTGAGTGCCTATGGCTCTTTCCCAAAGTAGGTTACCGTTGCTGTCAGTTCGGAAAACCCACAACTTGTTTCCAATTTCAAGATTCCAAGCAGGCTTCAAGTTATTTGCACTTTGGGAGTCGCCATCCAATGACATAGTGGTTCCAAAAACGGTAAATCCCCCGTCTTCATTCTGGAAGAAACCGACAAACCTTTCGTGTTTTGTGCCCCCATAACACTTGCTCCATAGCACATTGCCATCCAAATCAGTACGTAGCAACCAAATATCGGAAGTCAAAGGCATGTAAGGTTGTCCATACCAATGCCCAAGATGATAGCCAGCACCTTGAAGGTCGCCATCTGATGACGATGAAGATCCACCCAACAAATAGCCATCAGGCAGTTCCATGAATCTGGATACGACATCATGATTGTTTCCTCCATAACAACGATTCCATTCCACTTCGCCATTGGCATTCATCTTGACGAATATACCATCGGAATATCCACCAGGTCGGGTACAATTCTCTATGCTACCGTTCCACGATTGATTATCTGCATCACCAAGAACATATAAACCGCCATCATCAGCGATAGCAACTCTATTATCCATTTCATCTCCATTTGTCCCCAAAGTCGTTTCCCATTCCAATTCACCATTTTCGTCTAATTTTACGACCCAAATATCCAAACCGCCAAAATATAAACTGACATCTCCACATGCCCATTCACCTTTGTCCGTGGTACAAACAATGCCACCGTCATCGGTGATAACTCCATGAACTGCGTATGGGAAAAAGTGTTCCTCACACCCCAAAATACGTTCCCAAATGATGTTGAGATCATCATCCGTTCGGATTACTAGAATTCCTGAATTACCTGTTGAAGGGAACACTTTTTTCCCATAAATATAGTATCCCATGTCATTTGCTTTCAAGATGCCATGATAGCCTTGGGAACAGTCTTGATTGACAATTTCATGATCCTCGTCAATTTCTATGACCCATGAACCAGTTGATCCTTGGTCACCGCAAACAATCATTCCACTCCCTAAATCAGAGGATCCCAATATGATGTAGCCTTCGTTTTTAGGTAGGAAACCGGCTGGTTCATCAAATCCCAATCCCCCATAGCATTGCTGCCAATCAATGCGTAGTTGGGCAAAGGAGTTAACAACAGCTAAAAGGAACGCAATTAGTAAGACGATTTTTTTTATTTTCATTACTATATTGTTATTTCGTATGTGCTATTACCAAATTCACTATTGTCAATAGCATGAAGAGAAGGATTTTTTTCATTAACATACAATATAATTTCATGTTGGTGATTGTTTTTATGCTAGTTGTCGTGGCAAAAATAAACATTTTTTCCAATTACGCAAAGACTTTTCGAGTTTTTGATAGCGGATATGTCTATTTACAAAAACCATTACGAGCAATAATTGTGCTGTTGCAAAAACAAATATATCTATGGTATTAATAATAAAACAATAAAATATCGTATTAAAAATCAACATCTTAATAAATAACACTTGACAAAACTTTTGTCCTGCACTATCTTTGCAGCCCTTTTTTAAGTAAAAGAATATCAAACTACATACACAATGAAACTCTCGCAATTCAAATTCAACCTACCGAGCGAACTCATCGCCCTGCAACCCACGCAGAACCGCGACGAAGCCCGCATGATGGTCGTCGACCGCAAGACCGGCAAGATTGAGCACCGTGTCTTCAAGGACCTGGTGGACTATGTGAAAGACGGCGATGTGTTCGTCATTAATAATACTAAGGTGTTCCCCGCCAAACTCTATGGCGAAAAAGAAAAGACCGGCGCCAAGATCGAGGTGCTGCTGCTCCGTGAGCTGGACCATGAGAGCCGTCTGTGGGACGTGCTCGTCGACCCGGCCCGTAAGATCCGTATCGGCAACAAACTCTACTTCGGCGAAGGCGACGAACTGGTTGCCGAAGTCATCGACAACACCACCTCGCGCGGCCGCACGCTGCGTTTCCTCTATGACGGCACCTATGACGAGTTCAAGAAGACCCTCTCGGGGCTTGGCCACACGCCCATCCCAAAGGAACTCAACCGTGAGGAACGTCCCGAAGACGCCGAAGACTTCCAAACCATCTACGCCAAGGTGGAAGGCGCCGTTTCGGCACCCACCGCTGGCATGCACTTCAGCAAGATCCTGATGAAACGCCTCGAAATCGTAGGCGCTTCCTTCGCCGAGCTAACCCTACACCCCGGCATGGGCAACTTCCGCGACATCGAAGTGGAAGACCTCACCAAACACAAGCCCGACTCGGAGGAGATGTACATCGACGAAGAGTGCTGCACCTTGGTCAACGAGGCCAACCAACGCCATAACACCGTCTTTGCCGTGGGCACCACCTCGCTGAAAGCCTTGGAGACTGCCCAGACCATCAGCGGCAAGATCAAGCCTTTCAAAGGCTGGACAAACAAGTTCATCTTCCCGCCTTACACCTTCTCGGTGGCCAATGCCATGATTACCAACTTCCACCTGCCCAAGTCACCTATGATGATGGAAGTGGCCGCTTTCGCGGGTTATGATCTTCTCATGAAGGCTTATAAGGAAGCTATCGCTGAGAAGTATCGGTTCTTCACATACGGTGATGCGATGTTAATCATTTAGCTATCAGCCATCAGCAGTCAGCTATCAGCTCAGTTTTGCTGGCTGAATGCTGATTGCTGAATGCTGAAATACGTAGTATTCAACGTAGTTAAAGCCAATTTTGAATCTTAAATCTTTGAATCTTAAATAACTACCAATAATGAACCAAGAAGATTTTTTCAAGAAAATAACCGCTCATGCGAAGGAATATGGTTTCATTTTCCCTTCGAGCGAGATTTATGACGGACTGTCAGCTGTTTACGACTACGGCCAGAACGGCGTGGAGTTGAAGAAGAACATCCGCGAATACTGGTGGAAGGCCATGGTGCAGATGCACGAGAACATTGTCGGCATCGATGCCGCCATCTTCATGCATCCCACCACTTGGAAGGCCTCGGGCCACGTCGACGCCTTCAACGACCCGCTCATCGACAACCGCGACAGCAAGAAACGCTACCGCGCCGATGTGCTCGTCGAAGACTATATGGCCAAGATTGAGGAGAAAATTAATAAAGAGGTGGAGAAAGCCCGCAAGCGCTTCGGCGATGCCTTCAACGAGGAACAGTTTGTGACCACCAACCCGCGCGTGCTCGAACACAAGGCCAAAATCGAGGAAATCAGCCACCGCCTCTATGGCGCCATGGAGCGTAACGACCTCGACGCCATCAAGCAGCTCATCCTCGACCTAGAAATCGTCTGCCCCATCAGCGGCACCCGCAACTGGACGGATGTGCGTCAGTTCAACCTGATGTTCGCCACCAAAATGGGCAGCGTGGCCGATGGCTCCGACACCATCTACCTGCGTCCCGAGACGGCCCAAGGCATCTTTGTCAACTACCTCAACGTGCAGAAGACCGGCCGCATGAAGATCCCGTTCGGCATCGCCCAGACCGGCAAGGCCTTCCGTAACGAGATTGTGGCCCGTCAATTCATCTTCCGTATGCGTGAGTTTGAGCAGATGGAGATGCAGTTCTTCGTCCGTCCTGGCACGGAGCTTGAATGGTTCCAGCACTGGAAGCAGGAACGCCTCGCTTGGCACCTCTCGCTGGGTCTGCCCGCCGAGAAATACCGCTTCCACGACCACGAGAAGCTGGCCCACTACGCCAACGCCGCCACCGACATCGAGTTCGACTTCCCCTTTGGCTTCAAGGAGCTGGAAGGCATCCACAGCCGCACGGACTTCGACCTCTCGGCGCACGCCAAGTATTCGGGCAAGAAACTCCAGTACTTCGACCCCGACACCAACGAGAGCTACACACCTTACGTCATCGAGACCTCCATCGGCCTCGACCGCATGTTCCTCGCCATGTTCAGCAACGCCTTCACCGAGGAGAAGCTGGAAGACGGCTCGGAGCGCGTGGTGCTGAAGTTGCCGGCCATCCTTGCACCTTACAAAGTCGCCGTGCTGCCCTTGGTCAAGAAAGACGGTCTGCCGGAGAAGGCCCGCGAGATCATCGACTCGCTAAAGGCCGACTTCATGTGCCAATACGAGGAGAAAGACTCCATCGGCAAGCGTTACAGAAGACAAGATGCCATCGGCACGCCGATGTGCGTCACCGTCGACAACGACACCTTGGTGGACAACACCGTCACCGTGCGCGACCGCGACACAATGGCCCAGGTGCGCGTGCCAATCGAGAACCTTCGCAACATGATCTTCGATGAATTAAAACCTAAGAAATAATCCTATCATTCAATAACTTAAACAAACTAAGACAATGAAAGCAAAGTCTTTATTACTTGGTACATTAGCTTTATGTATCGGCATGGGCCTCTTCACGGCCTGTGACAACAGCAACAAAAAACCTGAGACTCCTGAAGCACCTGCAAAACTGGTCATGACTGCACCTCAAGTGGCAGCTAACGAGTCAGGTTTCATCTTCCTGGAGGATTTCCCGGAAACCGACCCCCATCTTGCTGTGAAGGTCTCCGAGGACTTCACCACGGCCACCATCAGCTACGATGGCAAGGAAATCCAAACCGTTACTTCTGACGAATTGGCCTCCGACGATCCCATTGTGCGTTTCCTTGATGCCAACTTCGACGGCCTTACCGACATCTACATCGGACCTGGCGTGCCTCGCACTGCCAACAGCCTGTTGGTGTGGAACGAAAACGACCAGAAGTACGTCCTCGTCGACGGTTCCTCCCTGCAAAACGCCATGCTTGAACCCCAGACCAAAAGCTTCATCGAAGGTGGCAGCAACTCGGCTGTCGAGTATTACATCAGCCGCAGCCTCTTTAACGGAGACAAGAAGGAAATGCAGGAAGAACTCCGCGTCATCATGGCTCCTGAAGAATATGCCAACAACAACGTAGAGCACAAATACACCTTGTCGGATCCTGATGGTAAGGTCCTGTGCTCCACCGAAACCGCCGACCAATTGCCTGAGCTTTGGCAGAAGATCGTCACCGTTTTTGACTATTAATACCAAGAGGTAAATGCAGATTAAATGCAACTACTGCGGCGCGCTGATTGAAGAGACGAGCGAGACTTGTCCGAAATGCGGCGCGCCGCTTTCTGGTTCTCACCGTACGGCCAAGGAGCAGCCTAAGACCATCGCGGAGCTGCAGGAATGGTATGTGGCGCATCATCTGCCGCCCGAGGAGATCACAAGATTCTTCATCGGCAAGAACATCACCGAGCCGAAGGCCTTCGGCATCTACCGTGACGACAACGGCGACTTCGTGGTCTACAAGAACAAGTCGACTGGCGAGCGCGCCATCCGCTACAAAGGTGCTGACGAGCAGTATGCCGTCAACGAGCTGTACCAACGCCTGAAGGCCGAGATCGCCGACCAGAAGGGCAATCGTCCAAGCAGCCAACAGCCCGTGGTGGACAACACCAAAAAGAAAAAGAAGAAAAAAGGCTGCCTAATTGCCATCATCATCTTATGCGTCATAGGCATCTTGGGCGCCATCTTCGACAAAACACCGCCTAATGGATACTACCATTATAACGGTGCCCAATACTATCACCAAGGCTCGTCGTGGTACTACTACGACAAGGAGAAAGACGATTGGTTCCCGTCCACCGAGGAGATCGACATCGACAAGAAAAACGCCAAGGATTTCCAGACCGACCAGCATTACGGCAAGGACTTTGAGTCAAGCTCATGGTACGACTCGGGCAGCCACAGCGACGACAACGACTCTTGGGACAACGACAGCGACTGGGACAGCGGTAGCGACTCGTGGGACAGCGGCAGCACCGACTGGGATTCGGACTGGTAGCGCCGCAATAACATAGACAACCCTATAGACAAAGATTGGATTTCGATTTTCTAACAAATTGAAATCCAATCTTTTATTTTTTTACTATCTTTGCGAGATGATAGACAAGCCCCCAAAAGGCCTTGACAAGCGCTAATTGTTGTTCTACTTTTGTGCAAACATTTGAAAACAACAATACAAACCTTCAAAAAAACACTGCACTATGAAAAAATCAATGATCACAATTATCATCGCAGTCATGGTCGTCAGCATCGGTCATGCACAGTATTTGGATGGCACGATAACCCAACCCACTCACGTCGTCGCCAGGAGGATCAACTCTGACGGAGAGGTCACTAAGGAGTTTGCATCGGACTTTCACTATTACGAAGACGGGAAGCTGTCGCGCTACGAAATCCCCGAGTATTACTTGACAGCCACCTACACCTATACCGATGATTACCTCGAACACGAACGCATTGTCCACAATGGAGGCCATCCATTATTCGAAGAAAACAACCACTACACCTATGAGAATGGACAAATCAAGACCATGAGCCATTTAATGGATCAAATGGGCTTCAGCTCGTTTTGGGTTTACAGCTATTATCCCGATGGCCGGCTGGAAAGAAAGGACTACAGGGAAGAAGACGAGAACGATTTCCACACGCATTGGCTGTACGAGTATGAGAACGAAGGCAAGACTGTCGTAGAGTCGTATTGCACGTCGTGGCCTTCGCAGGGAATGCTCCTGAGAAAGAAGACAACCAAACAGTATGACGACAATTTCGTCTTGTCTTCGACATATACGGAGAACTACAGTGAATCAGGAGAATTGACTTCAGCCACACGGACTGACTATGGCTATTCAGCCAGCGGACTGCTAGAGACGAAAACCACACAGACACTTATCGAAGACGAATGGCACAATTCCTCTATTACGCGCTATTCGTATGATAATCAGGGGCAAATCACCGAACAGCTCGACTGCACATGGGACGCCGAAAACTCCGAATGGAACCCCACACACAAAATCGTTTTCGAAACCTCGGAACCAGAACAAACCTATACGGTTTCGTTTTATAAGAAAAGCGGTGGCGAATGGGTATGGGACGTCTTCAACAGGCATACCATATTATTCGGTTCCAACCTAAAAGCCCAACAAAGTGCCTTGGGCTATTTTGTGTATGAGGAGATGAACGGCTATGGAAACATCAACCAATTTGTGTTTACCATGGAGATGATGAATGAGCCGGTCTATTTGTCGGTTGAAGACCGCACGGGGTCAACTATTAATGTATATCCCAACCCCGCCAAGGGCATTCTGTTTGTAGAGACGCGGCGCGCCACGTCTCTACCAGACAAAACCTACCGCATCACCAATATCATGGGACAAACTCTGCTGCAAGGCCACATCACCGCCGAAACACAACAAATTAATATAGCATCTCTGCCAGCGGGAATGTATTTCATTATCTTTGCGGGTGAGACACGAAAATTTGTCGTGAAATAAACAAAAAAACCTAATACCATGAAAAAGCTATTTATAATTTCTGTATTAATGGCCTTGGTCATAAATGGATTCACGCAAAACCAATACGATTTCTCGTCTGTTTGTGAGACAGGACAAACATTATTCTACCGCATTACCGATGCGGAAACGCACACCGTAACTTTAACACATCCTTGCTCGGAAAACGACCCCGGGTTCGAGGGCGATTATTACGGGTATCATCCCCACCCAGAAGGTGTCATCGTTATCCCTTCCGAAGTGACTTACAACGGCATTGATTACTCAGTAACAGCCATTGATTCTCGTTCTTTCTGGGACTGCCTCATTACATCTATTTTTATACCAAACAGCGTAAACAATATCGTTCCTGGAGCATTTTCATCTTGTGAGTTTTTGGAATCCATCTCTATGGACGAAGAAAACCCGACATACTATTCGGAAAACAACACCATCATCAGAAGGGAAGACAATGCGTTAGTAGTGGGATGCAAGGCAAGTATAATTCCTGAAGACATTGAGATTATTTGTCGGAACGCTTTCTTTTGCATGGGCAGCAGTGGTGTTTTGACAATTCCCAATTCTGTTAGAATTATTGAAGAATATGCTTTTGCGTATAATCATTTTTCGGGTTCGCTCACTCTCCCTGAATCGTTGGAAACCATAGGCGCAATGGCTTTCTATGTAGGCGGTTTTTCAGGGTCATTGACCATGCCCAATTCGGTGACAGAAATAGGACATCATGCTTTTTATGGCTGTCATTTTAGTGGCAGCTTGACACTGTCTTCTTCGCTTTCTACAATTGAGAATTGCGCCTTTGCGAGATGCCATTTTTCTGGAACGCTCGTCATACCAAATTCTGTAAGCCTTATTGTTGGTGCTGCTTTTACTGAAAACGACTTTTCAGAACTTGTATTAGGAGAATCTGTAACTACTATCGAAAGCATCGCTTTTTCAGATTGCACCAATCTAACAGGAACATTAAGACTACCTGCCTCTCTTACACTGATTGATCAAATGGCTTTCATTAACACTTCTTTCAACGAGATTTATTCTCCAAACAGATTGCCGCCTACGTTGGCTTCCAATGCCTTCCAAGGATATGACCCCAACATCCCGATCCATATACCTTTCGGCTGCACCGAAGCTTATCAAAACGCCGAAGGGTGGAACTATTTCACCAACTTCATCGAAGAAGAGCCCATCATCTTTACCATATTTGAGCCAGATACCTGCTTCACATTAAACTATCAAGACACTATTTATTGGGACCTTAACCAAGATGGGAACCAAGACATCTACTTTTATTTGGTTTGGCATTCTGCTGGAGGTTATATGACATTCATGAAGCCCAAAGCCAATTGGAAATGGAGCAACTCCATAAAAATCGATCAAACTCATTTTCAACCTTTGACGTACACCACAACGATAGATGAATCTTTATATTGGGAAGCCGGAGATTCATTTATCAATGGTTATGAAGAACCCGAATGGTGGCATTTTGCTTTTCGGCACCAAGCCGAGGATGGCATACACTATGGTTGGGCGCATATCAAAAACGCCGGGTATCGCCAGTTTTGTATCTCCGGCATGGGCTACTGCACCATACCAAACTATCCCATCGTCTGGGGGCAAACCAATATTACCGAAGGCATGGAAGAAGAGACAATAGAAAATGATTTTTCGGTCTATCCCAACCCCGCCAACGGCGTCCTGTTCGTACAGACGCGCCATGGCACGTCTCTACCAGATCCAACCTACCGCATCACCAACATCATGGGACAAACCCTCCTTTCGGGTAACATCACCGATGAGACCCAGCAGATTAATTTAGAATCGCTGCCTGCGGGCATGTATTTTATTACCTTTGCAGGTGAGACACGAAAATTTGTTGTGAGATAAACAAGCCAAAAAACTAATACCATGAAAAAACTATTGATATTCTTAGCCATCCTAACCTGGACTTCATTGGCATTGAATGCCCAGCAGGGCGAAATCATCTACATAGATTTTGAACCTGACTCCTTAGTTGAACTTAAGCAATACGACCTCTATCCAGAGAGCAAAATGATGATAGATTTCGATTACGATGGTCACCCTGATATAAGAATCACCAGTTATGTTTACTCTGCAGGAGGTTGGTTTGATATGATTTGTTATGAACCAGAATGGGAATTACACGAATTCAGACCTTGCGACACGCTGACACCAATGAATGAACCAGAGCATTATTGGTCTACAAGGATTGCCTGGATGTGGGATTATTGTAACGGGATAGATACTATAAGCGACAAGTTTGCTGTTAGGCACAAAGTAGGAGACGCTTATTACTATGGATGGTTTAGGGTTTATATCACTCGTTGTCCGCCAAGTCCATATCCATGGGTTGCTTTAGATAAAATGGCCTATTGCACCGATCCAAATTATCCTTTGGTTTGGGGACAAACAGAGATTCCACCCCAACCCGCAATCATCTATACTGATTATGATCCAGACTCCTGTATCACAGACCAATACACTAAACTTTGGGTTGATTTTGACGATGATGGCAATGGCGATATTTGTCTAAAAATGGATTATACAAGTACTGGATATTGGCCAGAAATCATCTCCTCAGATGACTGGGAGATAACATGGTTGGATGATGACGATACAGACACCATACCTAACATTGACCATTGGGGACACTCTTATCTATGGTTAGATGATGAAGGCCAAAGTCGTTTTGCCGCGCGAAAACAAATCGGAAACAATTACATATTTACTTGGTTTGAGGCATACAACTATGTGACATTTAATCCGTTTATTTGTCATGTTTGTTTCGACAAATATGTCTATTGCACCGTTCCAAACTATCCTTTGGTGTGGGGACAAACCGAACTATTGGCCATAAAAGAAAACGACTATTCCAACACCTTCGCCAGCGTCCACCCCAACCCCACCACAGGCCTCGTCACCATCGCAGGCGAGAACCTCAGGCAAGCCGAAGTGCTCAACATGCTCGGGCAGCAAATGCTCAGCGTGCAGGGCGAGGGCAACGAGCTCCGCATCGACATGGCTGCACTGCCCGCAGGCGTCTACTTCTTCAACGTCACTGACGATGAAGGGCGCAAGTGCGTGCGGAAGGTGGTGAAAGAATAGTAAAGATAATGCAGCCATGAAATAGTTTATCTACCTTTGCGATATGAAGCGGTAACTAAACAACTTAAAAACAATCATACCATGAAAACAAAACTAATCTCTTTAGCCGTTTTATTGTTGTCCGCTTTCGCCATGAAAGCCCAGCAAGGCGAAATCATCTATAGGGATTTCGAGCCAGATTCCACATTGAAATTATGGAGCGATATCCGTTCTATGACGATTGACCTTGATGGAGAAGGTTCGCCAGATATAGAATTGTATTATACAATCGGAGGAGGATTGGGTATAATTTCTCCGCACATTCATTCTAATAAACCAGATGTTCTTGAGCTGTGCGCAATTGATTCGGTTTACGTTATTCCCAACAATGAAGCATGGGTTACGGATGTTAGCGAGTGGGTTGTACGGGCCAATGATTGTTATGCCTTTCGTTATAAACATAACGACGGGTATTTGTACGGCTGGTTTGAAACCTTTAAGAAAGAAGTCATAGAAAACGGGCTTCGTGAAGTTTATTGGGGCGTTGATAGGGTCGCTTTCTGCACAATTCAGGATTATCCATTGGTTTGGGGCCAAACAAACTTCACGGGTATATATGAAAATGACAACCCATCCACCTTCACCACCATTCATCCCAACCCCACCACAGGCCTCGTAACCATCACTGGCGACAACCTGCAACAGGCCGAAGTGCTCAACATGCTCGGGCAGCAGGTGCTCAGCGTGCAGGGCGAGGGCAACGAGCTCCGCATCGACATGGCTGCGCTGCTCGCAGGCGTCTACTTTGTCAACGTCACCAACGAGGAAGGGCGCAGGTGCGTGCGGAAGGTGGTGAAGGAATAAACATATAGAATACCCAGCCATATAAAAACTTATTTACCTTTGCGATATGAAGCGATAACTAAACAACTATAACAACCAATACCATGAAAAAGACAATCATTACCTTAATCATTGCCCTCGGCTGCTTCAGCTTTCTTGAGGCTCAATCCATTCAAAAGCCAGAACGGGTTTATAAACGCTACACCTATGCCGATATCTTTAACAACGATACCATTACAGAAGAAATGACACTAGAAGGGACTTTTCATTACAACATCCATGATTTGGTCTCATCTTATGAATGCTCAATACAATATGGCAGCTATGGCAACGAATATTACAGAAAAAACTATTGGTATGACAACGACTCGCATATTATCAAATATTCATTTAGCGGGTATGATGGTGGCGGTATAATTGGCGACGACAGCGTCTACTATGTATATGATAACGACTTGCTATCTTATTCCAAAAAGCTTTATGTCAACAAATGGGGAGGATGGTACTATACAGATAGCGTAGCTTACTATTATTATGACGATGGTACTCTAAAACGAAAAGAGCAATACGGCAGAAACCCTGATGATTTGCATTGGCCTTCTTCTCCAAGTATAGTTACCGAGATCGCTTATGATGAAACAGGGGCGGAAAAGATAAAGACTGAAACTCAGATTCGTAATGGGAAAGTCTATTACCGCAAAACCTCCCACTATGACCTAAACGACCATATCATATACTTCCTAAATGAAGGCTATAACGGTTATGACTATTTATGGGCGGGTTATACTATAGCCTATGGATACGAAAACGGACTTTGCCAAACCAAAACACGGCAAAAATGGGTTGTTGCCGACAGTTGCTGGGTCAACGATTCAAGTTTTATTTTCCAATACAATGATATAGGGATTAGGACAGAAGAGCTTGCGCAAATATGGGTTGATAACGAATGGCAAAACGCACAACGAACCCGATGGGAAGTGGATGAAGACGACACCATGCACAGTATCACATACGAAGTGTGGAACGATAGCCTATTCACCAACAGCAAAAGGGTGGAATACCAATATGAAAACGGACTGTGCATAGGTTTGGTTGGATTGGTGTGGTCAGGAGATAGTTGGGTGTATGGAATGGCAGGAGTGAATGGGGTTGGCGGAAACAATGAACGCATATTTTGGGATGAATCGCTCAGCACTGAAGACAATCTGATCAGGGTAACTCATCACAGCTTCACGAACACCACAATAATCTGGCAAACCCTGTATGAAGGCATCGACGAAAAAGAAGAAAAAACCAAAGCGAGTGATTTCACGGTCTATCCCAATCCTGCCAACAACATCCTATTTGTAGAGACCCGCCATGGCACGTCACTACCAGACCAAACCTACCGCATCACCAACATCATGGGACAAACCCTCTTGCAAGGTTCGATTAACGCTGAAATCCAGCAGATTAATATAGCATCCCTACCCGCAGGATTGTATTTCCTCAGCGTGGGCAACACGACGCAGAAATTTGTGAAACAATGAAAACACGATGTATCATCATGGCAGTCCTTCTGTTGGTGGGCCTCGCGTCTTGCCAGCAAGGCGCACGTAGCCTAAAAGAAGCCGAGACGCTCTTTCAACAAGGCGTAGAGCAACGTGCCGACAAACATACGGAGGCCGCTGCCGAAAGCTTCAGCCAGGCCCTGCTCGCCATCGAACGCTGCGACACGGAACAACCTGAGGTGCAGCGGCTGAAAGCCCAGATCGAGGACAACCTCGGCTTCTGCTACTGGAAACACGAGCTGTTTGCGGAAGCCCTGCCGCTGCATGCCGACGCCGCCACCCGGGCCCGCGAACTCAACGACTCCACACTATTGATGACCTCCCTGCGCAACAGCGGTCGCGCTGTGGCCTCGTCGGGCGACATCGACGCGGCAGAACAGCATTACAAGGAAGCCCTTGCCATCGCCAAAGCCTTGAATGACAAATCCATGGAAAGCGACATCCTGCTTGAGTTGAGCCGCGATGTGTACATACCCAAAGGAGCCTACAACCATTCGGTGAAATGCGTCACCCAAGCTTTGGAAGGCGGAGCCGATGCCGACATCTGCCACCTGACCTTGGGTTTGGCACACTATTATTTGGCCCACGACAGCCTCGCCATGCTGCATCTCGAAGAAGCCACCAAGAGCAAACAAGCCGGCACCCGAATGTCGGCCTACCAAACTCTGTCGTTCATTTACCAAATTGCAAAAGACTACCAAAAATCTCTTGAATGCCAAGAGCTTTTCTATAACAACCTGATGCAGGCCGACCAAGAGCATCGCAGCGAGCAGGTGCAGCGCATCAAAGGTGAATATGAGCTCCAAATGCAGAAAAACAGCCTACAAGCCGAGCAAAAACTGAAGAGCCTCTATCTCTACCTCATTTTAGGCGGCTTGGTGGTGGCCTTGGCCGTTGTGTTGCTGCTGTTGCGACAAAAATCGCTCAGTGCCAAGCTGAAAGCCGAAGAGATGAAGAACCAGTTGGAGACCGAGCTGAAAAAGAACAAGGTCTACGTTACCGCCTTGGCCCTCACCGAGCAAATCACAGCCTCGACCCTCGACTTCGACCTGAAGGACAGCGAATGGGACGACTTCGTGGTGCTCATCGACAAGGTGTACGGCGACTTCACCCAACGCCTCACGACACAATACCCCTCCCTTACCAAGAGCGACCTGCAAATCTGCTGCCTCACCAAGCAAGGCTTCAGCAACCAGGTCATCTCCATCCTGATGAACCTACAAACCAACAGCTACGCCCGCCGCAAGTCGCGCATCAAGCAAGAGAAGATGAACGGGCTGGAAGACGAACGGAGCTTTGAGGAGATAATCAACGAGATATGAACGAATAAAAACACCATACAATGAAAAAGCTAACCTTAATCAACATCTTGTTTTTCTTTGCCATAAATGGTTTCGCGCAAGAAGTCCATTTCGATTTCTCGGTCATCAATTCGACGGGCTATGAGATTTTTTACCGCATTGTTGACCCAGTGAACCATTGGGTGGAAGCCACCTACCCTTGCCAAAACGGCGACAACTATTGGTGGGGCTACGACAAGCCCGAGGGCAAGCTCATCCTCGCCGACAGCGTTACCCATGAGGGGACAACCTACACCCTTGTTGCCATCGGTGACCACGCCTTTTGTGGTTGTTCAGGCTTGAGAGGCACGCTTGCATTGCCACAAACCATCACCGCCATCGGAGACGGAGCCTTTAAAGGCTGCTCCAACATAAACGGCAATTTGAACATTCCAACCTTGGTGACACATATCGGAAACGAAGCATTTTACGATTGTTCAAAACTGTCGGGACAATTGTTTTTAAGCGACTCGTTGACTTACATCGGCGACAAGGCTTTCTATCATTGCAACAGGTTGTCCGACAGGTTGGTCATCCCCGGCAGAACCACTTATATCGGCAACAACGCCTTCGAACAATGCGGGTTCAGTGGCAGAATCCTGCTCCCAGTAACGTTGGAAACCATCGGAACAGAGGCATTTAAAGGCATGTCGGACATCAGCAGTATCTGCAGCAAGGCCATCGTGCCACCCTCCACAGACGAAAGCGCTTTTGAGGGCATATCCCGATGGATTTACCTGGTTGTACCCTACAATACGATTGAAGCCTATCAAAACGCACCTGGCTGGTCGCGTTTCAACCAAAGAACCATCGAAAAATCCATTTGGAACGGCACCGCCGAGCCCTGGACCAAAGGCAGCGGCACCCGCGAAAACCCTTATCTTATCGAGTCGGCCGAAAATCTAGCGTGGTTGGCCCAATCAGTGAACCAAGCTGTGAACATCAGCATCGACACGGTTTTGAATACAAATGGCGATATGCAAGTCGACACCACATATCATGACGTTTTGGCCTATCAGGGCATCTATTTCCGACAGGTGATTGACATCGACCTCCAAAGAGACTATGGCTTTTTATGGGATCCCATCGGCAACATGCATTATGGAGACAACATCGACTACTGCACCTATTTCTGTGGACATTATGACGGCAACGGCCACAAGATAAGGAACTTTAAGATTAACATACCAACAAACTATGCGATTACCACAAACGACTATTATTATGGTTTGTTCGGAATCGTAATGAACGGTAGCCTTACCAACATTAACACTTCAGTCGTTGTCATTGAAGTTGAAGATCAACAAAACAAATGCATTGGAGGCCTTGTAGGAAAAGCCGTCAACGCCCAATTGATTAACTGTCATAACGGTGGACAGTGGCTCCGTTGCGGACTTCTCGAGCAAGAGTACGTCTTACACGTGTTCAACACCTCCGTTGGAGGCATCGTAGGCGTGGCCGAAAAGAGCCTCATCGAGAATTGCAGCAATTCAGGCGGAATAAAAGTTGTTTACGGTTCATCCTCAACCAGCAAGAATGGTGTTGGAGGCGTGGTCGGTGTTTTCCTATGTGATGAGGAACCCACCGGAAACAATGGTATCATTGGATGCAGTTTCACTGGCAATTTAGAGGCCCATGGTTTCATGACAGAGGCCGATGGAGGTGGAATTGTAGGACTATGTGCCAGCAGTGCAGAAGGTTCGGGATCAATAAAACTTGAAAGATGTTCCAGTAAAGGAATGGTGTTCGGCGACTGCATCCATGGAAATGAACCAAAGATGATCAGCTTAGGTGGTATTGTGGGCAATGTGCTTGATATTGACACTTTATCTGTAATCAGCTGCTATTCAAACGACTCCTTGCCCGCCAATGCCGAAGACATGGAATCCTATGCGGGCGGTATCATCGGAAAGGCCCATCCCAACACCACGCTCTTCGTCAAGAACTGCTATCACACTGGTTCGATCACTTCATACAATAGCGGAGGCATCGTGGTCCAAAACACCAACATGACCCTTGTCAGAAACTGCTATTTCGACGAAACCGTGGCTCCCGACGACGGCTTTGGCATTCCCTTGGACAACGATTATATGAAGTCGGCGGCTTTTGTCAACCAACTCAATAACGGCAGCTCCGTGTTCATGAAAGACCACGAGCCCTATGTAAACGACGGCTATCCCATCTTTGGCACCGACGGCCTCATCTTTGTGGGCGCAGAATGGTATTACGAAATCGTGGAAAACGATGGTACCATCTGCTATCAGCATTTGCAGTGCACAGGCGACACCACCATCAACGAAGATCGGCCCAAGGTCCTCGTGCGCAGCAACACGCAATACGACCGTGGCAAACACACCGAGGTGACACACGAATACGTCTATGAAAAAGACGGAAAGGTGTATTGGTGGAACAAAGAACTGCAAGTTTTCACCGTGCTCTACGACTTCGGCGCTGAGGTGGGCGACGAATGGGAGATCCTGGTAGGTTCGGATAGCATCGCCACAAAAGTCTACGAGATTGAGAACTATCTGATAGAAGGCATTCCCTACAAGAAAATGACCATTGGCGATGCCAACAACCTCTTCAGCGGCACACTCATCAGCACCATCGGCCACCTCACCAGCTTCTTCCCCGAAAAACTGATGACGCGCGGCAAAGGCTACCAAGTGGATGGCCTGCGCTGCTACTGGCTCGACGGCGACCTCATGCTCAAACTCGGCGACCACGATTGCGACGAGGTGTATCAGCAATACCACAATGGCATCGACGAGCCGACGGATGATGCGGTGTTTGCGGTATATCCCAATCCGACCAACGGCGTCCTCTTTGTAGAGACGGTGTGCACACCGTCACTACCAGCGGAAACCTACCGCATCTCCGACCCCATGGGGCAAACCCTGCTGCAAGGCAATATCACCGCTGAGACGCAACAGATTAATATCGAAAACCTGCCTGCCGGAATGTATTTCATTACCGTTGCAGGCGAGACACGGAAATTTATAGTCAAATGATTTAAAACCGAGGCGCAACTCTCACATAACAGTCCCAAAGGAACAAACCAAATTGGTGGCTGTTTAGCTAGAACTATGTCATAATCAAAACTGAAAAGAATGGAAAATAAAGAACATAAATCATTGATTTTCATAATATTAATAGGAGTTTCAATGAATATTTTCGGCCAAACGGAGAAGGTTGTTTTCTCCGCTCCAGGAGGTTTTTATGAGACCAGCTTTTCATTGTCGTTGGAATGTCTGTCCGCCCTACACCACGTGCGATACACCACAAACGGAGCCTCACCCAACACCACTTCCCGTCTGTACGAACAACCGCTTTGGCTTGACAAGAGCCTATACTCGCATTCCGACATCTACACTATCCAAACTGGTCCGGAAAACATCTTCTACCTGCCCGATTCCGTCCAACACTGCATCGTCATTCGTGCCGCCGTATTCGACGAAAACGACAGTTGCATTAGTGCGACCACAACCCAATCCTATCTGATCCGTGACTTGGACAACATTGACACTCAACTCCCCATGCTCTCCATCTGTGCTGATTCCCTCGACCTGTTTGACAACGAGCAAGGCATTATGGTGCCAGGCGTTTTCTTCGACAACACCAACCTCGACCATTCGGGCAACTATTATCAAACGGGAAGGGAATGGGAACGTGTTGTGAATGTGGAATATCATGATCCTGCCAACAATAGCGGCATCAACCAGACCTGTGGGCTAAGAACCCACGGCAACCGTGCCCGTCGCTATCCACAAAAAGGCTTGAAAATCTATGCCCGCGAGGAATACGGTAAGAAACGCTTCACATACCCATTCTTCGAAAACAGCCCGCTCAACAGTTTCAAACACTTGGTCATCAAGCCCTATTCGTCACTTTATCCCTATACTGGCATTCAAGACTATATTTGCAGCCAGACCGCTATCGACATGGGCTTGGAGGCAGGACTATCGCGACCTGTCGTGCTCTTTCTTAACGGCGAATACTGGGGCATTTATTTCCTACAGGAGAAAACGGATGAGCGGTATCTTGAAGACCATTTCGGGATTGACATAGACCATTGCCAAATCGTTAGCAACTGGAACGGATTGGCCCAATACGGCGGTCAAGTCGACGACTATGGCGACAACATCGAGTTTGCGAACATGATGGATTGGCTTGAGACGGTTAACCTTTCGAGAGAAAGTGACTATCAACACCTGTGTGAACTCATCGACATCGACAACTTCATAGACTACATCATCCTGGAAACTTTCATCGCCAACAACGACTGGCCCGCCAACAATATGCGGTGTTGGAAAATGGACGAAGGCAGATGGCGTTGGATGTTCTTTGACGGTGACGCCGCACTCAACAACTTTAACCTCGATCCTTTCGGCAACGCCATCCCTCTCGATGTTTTCGGCAACGCCACCTACACAGGAGAATATAACTGGCCATCAAGCCGAAAAGCAACCCTACTATTTAGGAGATGCCTTGAAAACCATGAGTTTACATCCCGTTTCGAAAGCAGAATGTCGCAATTGTGCAACGAGGTTCTTACCTATGAAAAAACGGGGGCGTATTATCATCACATCTTAGAATTGTTGCATCCGGAAATAACGGCACAATCCTTCAGGTTTGGCTATCCATCCCATGTCAATTATTGGAACTGGGCTTGCACCCTTATCGACGACTTCCTATCAAACCGAGTGAATACTTATTTTGCTGAATACGAGAATCATGTGGGACTAGATGAATATTCGGCATCGACCTCGTTTTCCTTATATCCCAATCCTGCTAACGGTGTCCTGTTCGTTGAGACGGTGCATGCACCGTCTCTACAAGACCAAACCGCGTACCGCATTTCCAACCTCATGGGACAAACCTTGCTACAAGGCAAAATAACTGCTGAGACGCAACAGATTAATATCGAAAACCTGCCTGCCGGAATGTATTTCATTACCGTTGCGGGCGAGACACGGAAATTCATGGTACAATAATACCAGACAAAAAACGGAGGAACTGAGGTTCCTCCGTTTTTATTTCCTTTGACAAAACGTCAAACCCAAGGATTAGAATCTCTTCAGATAGTCCTCCACCATGCTCCAAAGACGTTCACCGTCGACCTTCAGCAGGATGCGGGCTTGCTGCGAACCTACGGGTTGGTTCTTGTCGAAAGCCACAGCCTGACCGTAGGAGAATCCGAATTGCGAGTTGACGTCGACATAACGCGTCACCTCGTCCTTGATCAAGGTAGGATCAATGACGATGCAAGCGGCAATGACGTCCCAAATGTAATGGGTGTAATTGGCATCGTCAATGAAGAGCTGGTTCAGGAAGTTGCGTTGCAACATGTTCTGAATGATGGGGTTCTTGGTGACGGACTTGATGTGGTCATAGCGGTCCTTGCGGAAAGGCATGGTCTCACAAACATCCAAGCCCACGATGATCTGCTCCTTGAAAGGCGAGCGGACAGCCATCTTGGCGGCATCGGGGTCCAACCACCAGTTGAACTCGGCGGTAGGCGTGGTATTACCCGGCTGGAAGAAGGAACCACCCATGTAGACGATACGCTTCACCAAAGGCACAATCTCGGGAGCGATGCGCACCGCCGTGGCAATGTTGACACAGGTGCCGATGGCGATGATGGTGATCTCGCCAGGATGGGCCTTCACCTGGTCGATGATGAAGTTGACGGCCTTCACGTCAAGCGGCTTCACGGTAGGCTCCTTGCCGTAATGCTGTAGATAAACCGACTCCCACGACTTGGGCTCGGGATAACCGGCGGCGCCCACGTAGGCATCACCGATACCGAACAGGATGCGCTCGTTCTTGATGGTCTCGAAACGGTTGGGATACATGGGTTGACGAATACCCGGCACCACGGGGATGTCGGTGCGGTTGATGGCCTCCAACTGGCGAATGCCATAGGCAATGCCTTCGGGCACCCAAGTGTTGCCGATGACAGTGGTCACACCAATCAAGTCGATGTTGGGTGCCGTAGCGAGCATCATCATGGCGATGCCGTCGTCAAACACCTCAACCATGTCGGTGTCGAGGATAACCTTCTCTTTCTTTTGGGCATTGGCGGTCAATGCGCTGGTCAACATGGCGGCGAGCAGGACTCCAGCGACCATGCTTTTTCTAAAGTTGTACAGTTTTTTCATAACGTATTAGATTTGTTTGAGACTTCAAAAATAGGAAAAAACCCATTGCTCCAAGCAAGCTTGCTGAAAAAAGGTCGTTTTACCTCACGTTGGATTTCAGGCGGTCGGCGATTTTCTTCTTCAATTCGTAGTACATCTGTTCGGTGTCGTTACGCTTGTTGGGCTTATAAAGATTGGGGTATTTACAGTCTTCGAGCTTGTATTCCAGCTTGTTGAACGGTCCCGAAATCTTCAGACCCAAGCGCACCGGCAGCGGCGACTGCGTCACGGACAGATGGTATTCGCCGTTCCTATCGAGGGTCATGCGACCATCCACCGTTACCTTGTATTTTCCGATGGCGATTTGTGAAGGCCACAGGTCGATTTCGTTCTTGAAGGCGGTGAGCTGCACGTCGAGGCTGTCGACACGATAGGAGCCGTTGGTGCTGATGTCGAGCATGTCGGTGATCTTCGTGAAGGTGAACTTGTCGTTCACAGTGAGGTTCTTACCCTCAATATCGGCAGCAGCACGCAAGGTAGAAATCTTGGGCTCGTAGTTCGACTTTAGGTTGGTCTCGGCTCCGATGTGGAACTCTGCCTGTCCGTCGAAGGTCTTCAGCATAGGCACCAAAGTGTCGATGTAGGGAATCATCGTCAACAGGTCGTTGATCTGCACCCTGAGCAGGTGGAAATCCATGGCAAGGAAGAGGTTGTTCTTGCGCGGCGACTGATACATGGCCGTCAACTGCATCTCAGCGGCCTTGTTGGTAAAGCCGATTTCACGCAGGAGCAGTGTGCCATCCTTCACAGTCATGGTGCCTTTGAGATTGTTCATGTCGAAGTTGTCGTACAAGGCCCGCTGGGTGTTGAGAACGAAGTTGAAGTCAATGCCTTCGGGCACCATGAAAGGATTGTCTTCCTTTTTTTCAGGTTGAGAATCGGTCGCTGAGCCCGTCGAAGCGCCGTTTTCTTCAGTCCTACCCAAACCGCTAGTCAAATCCATAATCTCATTGATGTCCAAAAACTCGGAAGAGACCTGTAATTCGCCTTTCATCAAGTTTTTATGGTCTTCGATCCACTCCTTGATGCCAACCACGCTGCCTTGCATGCTCATGTCGGACTGCCCGATGCGGAAGGTGCTCCTCTTGAAATCGAGCTCATGCGAGTTGAACAGGAAGTCGATATTGCTGATGCGGATGAGTTCGTCGATGCCGTCCACTTTTACCAAGGCGGTACCCAAAACGAAGTCCGCAGAAGGATTCCATTGGTTGAGGAAGTCCTTCTTGGCTTTGTTTTGACTCACCGCAGCATTGACTTTCAGTGAGTTGGAGTTCAAGGCATAAGCCTGGCCCATATTGGCCACCACGTCCTTGCCATCCAAGGTGATGCGGGCGTTCAAGCCCTTGGCCGTCTTCCCTGGCGTGGTCACAAAAGTGAGCGCAGGCGCATCAATGTTGGCGTGTATGGTGTCGTAGTCCACGTCCAGATGACTGAATTTCATGTCGGCATTCAACAACATCTTCTCGAAACCGCCCTTGAAACTGTCGGCCGCCAATTTGATGTCGGGGTTTTTCAGATTGGCCTTGATGCCTTTCCCCACCCTAGCATCCAACTGGCTGGTAGTAAGGGTGATGTAAGCTCCTTTCTGCCCCTTTTGCTTGGCCGAGGCAGGCAAGGTCAGACCCACGTTGAGCGAAGGCGCTGAGGCATGGATGGTGTCCATGTCGAAGGTGAAACTGTTGACCCTCAGGTTGGCCTTGGCCGAGAGGCGGTTTAGGTTGTAGTCGTCGAGCGACTTCATCAGCTGCTCCACGGTGAAGTTGGTCGTCAGGTCGAGGTTGGTTTGCCCGTTGAGTTTGACGTTTTTGGGCAGGAAACTCTTGATATCCGTCAGCGGCACATCGCCTTTCACCTTGAGTTTCAACCCAATGTCACCCAACAAATCATCCACCACGCCATCAGCCGTGAAGCTGCTACGGTTGAATTTGGCGCTCACACTATTGACGGTCAAGCTATTGGCATCGGAGTTGAGGTCCAAGTCCAAATCGCCATCCAATTTGACCTCAGTGAAGGGATAAGGCAGTTCTTTCACGTTGACTTTCAGGTTGTCGGTCAGCACCTTGGCCTTGATCAGTGGCATCAGGCTGTCGTTGACAGTGCCTTTCACCTCGACATCGGAGAGGGTCGCTTTGCCCGTATACTCAATGCTACTGAGCTTCTTTTGCACCTTCTCGGGCAGGTAGGTCAACACGTCTTCGACCACCAAGGTATTGGTGTTCAGGGCTAAATCCAAATCGACATCGCCGTTTTTGGCAATCGCCACATCACCTCCCACATCAATGAGATAGCGGTTTAGCCCGATCTGTGCCTTGTCAAGATGTCCCTTCATGTCTTTCAGGCTGAACTGCACAGGCAAGTTCAGGTTCAGCGTGTCATTTTCTAGATAAGGCTCGTTCAGGTTGAGACTGATGTCGGGCGTAGTCAGTTTCAGTGTGCCATCGATTTGGTCGTATTGGGTGACTTCACCGTCAAAATCGAGGTCCACGGCCTTCAATGCCAACTGGATGGCTTTCATATTCAACGACAAATCATCGGCATTCAGGGTCAGGTCAGCATCAATGTCCTTGTCCTGCATTTTGCCTTTCAGGTCCAGGTTAAGGCCTTGGGCTTGCGCGGTCATCTGATTGCGGTCGTCGGTATAGAGCAAGGTATTGTTTTTCAGCTTTACCTCCTCGATATCAACCAAATAGTCAAAAGAACTAGTGGTATCGCTATCCTCCTTCGTCTTGAAAACATTGAAATTGTTATTGCCAAGTGTGTCGGTATACAGATTGACAAAAGCATCTTCGAGAATGCACTTCCTGATGACAATCTCCTTCTCTTTCAGCAGTTTCTTGAGGTCGAGCACCACCGTCAAGTCATCGATGTTGGCCAAGGTGTCGGAGGGCGAGCCCGCCATCGGGTTGATGAGGGCCACGTTTTCGATATCGATGCCCACATTGGGGAAGCTCTTGAACAGGGTGAGGTCGGCCTTGCCCAGTTCCATCTCGCAGGTGATGAACTGCGGCGCGTATTTCTTCACCATTTTGGTCAGCCGCCCCGACGAGGTGAGCATGCCCACAGCGATGCCGACCACGATGAGCACCACGCCCACGAGAGAGGCCAGGACGATGCCGGTTATCTTCAGTGCTTTTTTCATTTTATTCAACCTTTGAGAAATGATGCGTCTTACCGTAGTCATCCTTATACACCAAATGACTGGAAGTGAGCATGGTAATGGTATAGATTTTCGGGACCATCACGAATGTACCCACATGCTCGTGCTTGAGCGTGGTGCCCGTCAAGGTCCAATTGAAGAGTTGGGCTTCTTCCTCGGTCACATCATCGGCTTCATCCCAAGTGGTGCCGTTCACATGCACGGTGTCGCCATTCAACAGGACACGCTCGATGAGCGATTCATAATAACGCTCATAGACCGAGCCTTCCTGCCATTTGCCATAGAGCATGGAGGCATCGTAACTGATCTCCGTCGGTTTGTGGCAAGCGGCAAAACCGAATAGGATGAACAGAAACAGGAAGATATGGAGTAGCTTTTTCATTGGTTTTTCGTTCTTTTACTTGTTCAATTCTTCTTTTATCTCATTGTTTGACAAGGCTTTTTGTATGATCAGCTCATGGTCGAAAGCCAAACTCGGCAAATGGTCCAAGGCGAACCATCGGGCTTGGGCGGCATCGTCGCTGCCTACAGCTTGCCGCTGCGTGTCGTCAATGCCCCAAAAGGCGATGCTGATGGTGCGATGACGTGGGTCGCGGTTGGGCGCGCCGAAGGCATAGAGCTGGTGCAAGTTGATACCCGTCAGTCCCGTCTCTTCCTGCAATTCCCGTGCCGCACAGGTGTCGAGGTCTTCCTCCATCTCCAAAAACCCACCCGGCAAAGCCCAACAACCTTTGAAAGGCTCATTGCCACGCTCGATGAGCAGCAAGCTCCATACCGAATCTATCTTTCTGAAAATCAAACAGTCGGTAGTGACACAGGGACGCGGATAATCGTAGATATAACTCATCTGACCTTTATTTTCGGCAAAAGTAAGATTAATTTTCTATTTTTGCATCAATTTAGGCCCCTGAGCCAGTCGAAGGGCCGTTTTTATTATGCAAAACCTTAATCTAGCTTATATCCAAGCCGACCTTGCCTGGGAGGACAAGGCCGCCAATTTGGAGCGTTTCGGCCAGCTGTTGGAGCAAGTGCGGCCCGACACCGACCTCATCCTCATGCCCGAGACCTTCACCACGGCCTTTCCTGTCGACCCGAAGCAATTCGCCGAAAAGGAAGACGGCCCAACGATGCAATGGCTTAAAAAGCAAGCCCAAGCGAAAAAAGCGGTCATCGTCACCACCTTCCCCTTGGAGGTCGACGGACACTACTACAACAGCCTCGTCTGGATGCGTCCCGATGGGAGTTACGAAAAGTACTTCAAACGGCATACTTTCACTATGGGCGGTGAGGACAAACTGGTGGAACGCGGTGAAAAACAGCTGATTGTGGAATTGAACGGCTGGCGCATCAGGCCGATGGTCTGTTACGACATCCGCTTCCCAGTGTGGGCAAGAAACCGTTATACTGACGGCCAATATGAATACGATCTGGCTTTCTATCTCGCCAACTTCCCCGATTCGAGGATGGTGGTGTGGAACACGCTCCTCGTGGCCCGTGCCATCGAAAACCAAGCCTATTGGATTGGCGTGAACCGTGTCGGCGAAGATGCCAATGGCTTGCATTACAGTGGCGAGTCGCAGGTGATCAACGCTCGGGGAGAGGTCATCTCCAAAGCAGAACCCTACCAAGAGAACGTGCTGCATTGCACCTTGGATTACGAGAAGCTGGCACGGTTTAGACAGAAATTCCCCTTGGGACCAGATTGGGATCAATTCAACATTAATACATAAATAACACAAAACCCACAAAACTTACAAAACCACAAGAAAAAGTGTGCGGCGGCTACACAACCGTGTGGCCGCCGGAAAGCCGCCGGTTGGCAGCTTTCCCCACCTTAAAAAAGGTTTTATTGGTTTTGTAAGTTTTGTTCCAAAACAAATACCATGCTTTCCGTTTTCTCCGACGAATATTATATGAAACAGGCCTACCAAGAGGCGCAGCAGGCCTTTGAGGCCGATGAGATTCCCATCGGCGCCGTGGTGGTGTGTAACAACAAGGTCATCGCCCGCGCCCACAACCAGACCGAGACCCTCAACGACGTGACCGCGCACGCCGAAATGCTAGCCATCACTGCAGCAGCCAATGCTTTGGGCGCCAAATATTTGGACGAATGCACGCTCTACGTCACCTTGGAGCCCTGCCCCATGTGCGCCGGAGCCCTCAGCCATGCCCATATCGGCAAGGTGGTCTGGGCCGCCAATGACCCCAAGAACGGCTTCTCACGTTTCGGACAGATGCTTCATCCCAAGACGAAGACCGAAACGGGCGTGATGCAAGAGGAGTGCCTCTCGCTGCTGACTGAGTTTTTCAAGAAGAAGAGATAAGCAGACTTTTAAATGCATGTCATTCCTGCGACAGGCAGTGCGGTGGCATGGAAATCGAAGATTCGACGTAGTCAATCTATGCATTTAAAAGACGTCAAAACACATATTCTGTAACCCAGCCGCCTATAGATTCCCCGCCGCCCGCTTGCCTACGTTGGAATGACATAGGCGGCTTAATCCTCCGATATCTCGCTCATCATATTCCGATACGCCGAGAACACATTGGCGCGAGAGAGATAACCCAAATACTTCCCTCCCTGAATGACAGGAATATTGTATTTGCCCGATTGCTGGAACTTATGTACAATCTCTTCCATGGGCTCATCGGGGTGGATGACATAATCGGGCAACACCGCGTAGTTTTGTATGGATTGGTCGTAATGGCTCGCATCGAAAAGGATGCCGCGAACATCGTCGAACAACACATGACCACAGAAGAAACCTTCCTTGTCGACCACAGGAAAGATGTTGCGCTTCGATGACGACACCAAAGGCAACAGATCACCAAAGGTGCAATTGGGATCAATAGGGCTGAAATTGGTTTCTATCAACTGGTTGATAGCCATCATGTTGAGAATGCTCTTGTCCTTGTTGTGCGTCACCTCCACACCTTGTTCCGCCACGGCATTAGTATAGATGGAATGGCTGAAAAACAGCCTGTTGATGGCATAGGCCAAGGCCGACACGATCATCAAGGGCACAATAAGGGCATAGCCATTGGTGATTTCGGCGATGAGGAAGATGCCTGTCAACGGGGCATGGAGCATGCCTGCCACCAAGCCACTCATGCCCACAAGGGCAAACTTGGCCGGATCCAAATTGCCGATACCCAAGTAGTTGACCGTGGTGGCAAAGAATAAGCCCGTGAAGGCACCGATGAACAAAGCCGGAGCGAAGGTGCCGCCCACGCCGCCAGCCCCGAAGGTGAAGGCTGTGGCAAAGGCTTTCAGCAGAATCATGCCCGCAAAGAGGATGATGACCACCAGGTCGAAGTCCTTGAAGCGGGCAAACCACGGGTTGCCAAAGACTGCGCTATAATCGCCGCGTAAGGCCGAGTTGATGGCCTCGTAGCCTTCGCCGTAGAGGGCAGGGAACAAGAAGATAAGGACACCCAACAGCGTGCCTCCAACGATGAAACGCACCCAAGGCGACTGCACCTTCTTGAACCTCTTTTCTACGCTAAAAGTCACCTTGAGGAAATAGGCCGAAACCAATCCCGCGAAGAGGCCCAAGCCGATGTAATACAAGGCATTGCTCGGAATGAAGCCCTCGGCGATGACCGCTGGATATTCCACCGTCTGTCCGAGAAACCAATAAGCCGTCAGGATGGCGACAAACGAGGAGCAGATAATGGGCACCAAGGCGTTGAGCGACAAGTCGATCATAAACACCTCAAGGGCGAAAACGATACCCGTGATGGGTGCCTGGAAGATGGCTGCCAAGGCCGCTGCGCCTCCCATGCCGATAAGCTGTATGGTGTGCTTGTAGTCAAGTTTCAGGATTTGAGCGATGTTAGAGCCTATGCTGCCACCCGTCGACACACTAGGTCCTTCCAATCCCACCGAACCACCGAAGCCGACCGTCAAGGCGCTAGTGACGATGCTCGACCAGGTGCTGCTGCGGCTCACCTTGCCTTTGTTCTTCCTGATGGCATACAGGATACCTGGGATGCCATGGCCGACATCCTTCTTCAAGACGAACTTACAAAACAGTATGGTCAGCAGGATACCGATGGCGGGACAAACGAAATACAGCAGATGGGAGTAGGAAAACGACGCGTTGATGACATGGTTATACACCAAATCACGGATGCCGTGGGCCAGTTTCTTGATGACGACAGCGGCAGCACCAGCGAAGAAACCCGCCGGGATGCTGAGTATCAGCATGAAACGGCGGTCGGTCATGTGCGTCGTCCGCCATACGTTGAAGCGGTCAATCCATCCGTTGATTTTGTCTTTGGCTTTACCCACTGTCTTACTTTTTTCGGCCGCTAAAATAGGAAAAAGTAACAAGCGAATAAAAAAGAAACGTCTTTTTCACTATTTTCGCACCGTGAATAGTGATTGCTTCGCAAGAAATCTGTCAAAAATAGAGAATAAAAATCTGCCAAAAATCATCTTCTCCGTACCAGATTACGACATTTGTTTTTAAACGATTTTAAAAATGATTTTTGACTGATTTCTACACGAAGTGTATCCCATAACTTAAGCAGCATGAAAATCGTCAGCTACAACGTGAACGGCATCCGCGCGGCCATCAACAAAGGCCTGCTGCAATGGATCAACGACTACCACCCCGATGTGCTCTGTTTCCAAGAGCTGAAAGCCACCCCCGACCAGATTCCCTTGATGGACTTCGAGATGATGGGCTATCACCACTATTGGTTCCCCGCCCAGAAGAAAGGCTACAGCGGCGTAGGCCTCATCACAAAACAGGAGCCCGACAACGTGGTCTATGGCATGAATGAACCTTTGTACGACAACGAAGGTCGCTTCCTCCGTGCCGACTTCGGCGACCTCTCGGTGGTGAGTGTCTACCACCCCTCGGGCACTACGGGTGACGAGCGCCAAGCCTTTAAGATGGTGTGGCTCGACTACTTCCGCAAGTATGTCAACGAATTGAGGAAAAAAAGACCGCAATTGGTGCTCTCCGGCGACTACAACATCTGCCACGAGGACATCGACATCAACAATCCACGAAAGCACGACACCTCATCTGGCTTCCTGCCTGAGGAACGCCAGTGGATGACCGATTTCCTCAGCGACGGCTACATTGACAGTTTCCGACAACTGGTGAAAGAACCCAACCAATACAGCTGGTGGAGCTTCCGCGCTGGTGCCCGTGCCAAGAACCTCGGCTGGCGCATCGACTACCACATGGTGACCGACAACCTGAAGGACCGCATCGCTGGTGTAGGCATCCTGCCCGAGGTGATGCATTCCGACCATTGCCCCATCATGCTCGATTTGGCATGATTTTCAAAAACACTTGCCTCCTTTTCGGAAAAAGTTGTACCTTTGCAGCGGAAAAACATCCATGCCCTTATAGTTCAAGGGATAGAACGGAAGTTTCCTAAACTTTAAATCTAGGTTCGAGTCCTAGTAGGGGTACAAAAAAGCCTTGCCTTTCATGAAAGGCAAGGCTTTTTATTTCATTACCGATCACTATCGTTTCACAGTCACTTTCCGCTCAAAAGTCTTCCCGTCAGCAGTAGCGATGCGCAACACATATACGCCTTCTGCCCAGTCGCTGACGTTGATTTGGTTTTCGTTTTTGATGGTCTTCACCAACTGACCCAAAGCATTGAAAACCTGCACTTCAACAGGATCAAAACCTTGGATGTTTAACACTTCCGATGCAGGATTCGGATAAACCGTCAAAGGCACAGAGCCCGTCGAAGAGCCGTTTTCTTCAACAGCATCATATCCCGTTTGGAACGCCCTCGGTTGTCCCGATTCAATCCAAGTGCCATCGTCAAACTCACAAGCAAACATATACTCATAATAGGTGTCTTCCTCCAAACCTTCAAGCACAGCTTCCACATAGCCGTCGGTCGGTACCTCCACCTCTATCCATTCGGTTTCATCCCATTTCAGGTACTTGAAATAAGCCCTGGCAAAATGGTCGTTGCCCTGATGAATCCATGCCGACAGCTTGGCTGAATGCAGGGTAATGTCGGAGGCTTCATAAAGGATGAAACTTGCCAAGCCATGGATGGGATAGCCATTGTTGGTGCCATTATCCATTACGAAAGAGTGCGAACTTTGGTCGAGTTGGTTCTTGAATTGCTCAGTCTTCATCTCGTCGGCAGTCATGCCCGCGCCATAGCCGTTGTTGCCGCCAGCAGAGGTCAAAAAGAAACAATTGCTGACATTGATTGCATTTTCGCCCTTAGTCGGGTCGATGGGACTGACCATGCCGAAGATGCCTCCCGACGTGCCACCGCTGACCTGCCCGACATTATAGCAAGAATAGATAGACACTTCCGCCGATTCCACCGTGGCGGCCAAGATACCTCCCGAGATGCCCATCAGCACGGCATTGGCATTCACTGTGCCCGTGTTGTAACACCTTTGTATGGAAGCATTTTCACGCGCAAAACACACCACACCACCAGCCGCAGCGGCACCCATGAAGTTGCTATTCGTCACCGTCACGGTTGCTGACGACGAACATTGCACCACACGACCGTTTTGTACACCAGCCACCACACCGGCAGCACCACAAAACGTGCCACTGTTGTTCACGCTGACCGAGCCCGAGAAGCTGCATCGGTAGACCAAAGCATCGCCAGCAATGCCGCCCACCACGCCTGCAGCACCCATTCCCGTGGAGATGATCGTGCCGGTCACTGAAAGATTCATGACATAATGGTCTTCACCACCAACAGCGGCAAACAAACCCGTCAAATCGGCATTGGACTGGATTCGCAAATTCTCAATCTGATGATAGCAACCATCAAAACGGCCTGCAAAATAGAAGCCGTTCATGCTATAATTCACATTGCCAATGGGTGTCCAATCGAGGTTGTTCAGGTCGAGGTCGTCGGTAAGCAGGAAATACTCGTCCTCAAAAACACCTTGTCCCGAAGATTGATAGCCCTCGTTGACTTTCTCGGCAAGATAGGCCAAGTTAGCCGCCGTCTCGATAAGGTATGGATTGTTCATCGTGCCGTTACCTTGGGTCCAAGGCTCAGAAGAGCCGTCCCAAACATTGGTAGCCATCAAATTGAATGTCAATACGATGGCAAACAAGGAAAATAATGATTTCTTCATTTTGTTCGGTTTTTCCGTGCAAAGTTATAAAACATTTCGCCGAAAATCGCGTTATCTCCTTATAAATTCGTAATTTTACAGCCAAATTTTACCTCTATGAACAAACTGAAATCTACCCTCCTCATAGCCGCATGGCTCATCTCCACCTTCGCCATGGCCCAAGGCGGCGTCTCCATCGGCAATTGGCGCACCCACCTACCCTATCAGAAAGTGATTGGCGTGGAACCCATAGGCAACAAGATCTATGCCGCCACGCAGTATGAGCTGTTTTACTACGACACGCAGGACAATTCCATCAATATCCTCAACAAGATCAACGGCTTGTCGGACATCGGCATCAGCACCATCGGATACAACGAAAGCCAACGTAAGCTCTTCGTGGCCTATACCAATGCCAACGTCGACCTCATCGACCATGATGGCAACATCCACAACATGAGCGACATCAAGGACAAGAACATCGTAGGCAACAAGAGCATCAACCATGTGTTTTTCGATGGCGACTTGGCCTACGTGGCCTGCGGTTTCGGCATCGTGGTCTTCGACTTGAAAAAGGAAGAAGTTAAAGACACCTATTACATTGGAAGCCAAGGCGATATGGTCAATGTCACCGATGTGGCCAAATACAACGGCCGCCTCTACGCCTGCACCGACAACGGCATGTACTATGCCTCACTTGACGCACAAAACCTGGCTAACTATGCCGCATGGCACTTCGACAACAGCCTCATCCATCCCCATCTAGCCTATACCGAGATGGAGGTGTTTGGCGGCAAGCTGATACTTAACTACAATGGCGGCTTCAATTCCGACACCCTCTTTGTCTTCGATGGCAACCATTGGGGTTATCTCGATAAAGAGAACGTCAGCGAAAAGAGACAGATGCGTGCTTACAGCGACCGCTTCCTGCTCACCAACCGTTATAACGTCTCGGTGTTTGACCTCAACCTCAACCAGCAACATTCCATCCACTCGCCTGGTGGCAACATCGAGCCCTGGGCCGTGGGTTTGGACAACAACGGCAACTATTGGATTGGCGACAACAAACGTGGTCTCATCAAGACCTCTGATGGTTGGAACAACATGGATGTGAAACCCAACGGCACGGCTTCGAAAAACGTCTTCGAGCTTAAGGCTTGTGGAGACCAAGTTTGGATTGCTACGGGAGGCCATGCCTCCAACTGGGGCAAACGCTACATGCGCGAAGGCGTGGCACGCTTCGACGGCTTGTGGACCATCATCAACCAAAACACCCTTCCTGACCTCACCAACTACACCGATTACGTGTGTACCGCCACCAACCCAAACGACCCTTCGGTCACATACGTGGGCACCTGGGGCAGCGGCATCTTGAAGTTCAAGGACAACGAACTGGTGGAGGTTTATAACGCCGAGAACAGCTCACTTGAACCTTGGGCTAGCGACCCGAATCTCATCAACATCAGCGGCTTGGCTTTCGACAGCAAGGGCAACCTCTGGGTAGCGAATACCGGCGCCCCCAACCTACTTTCCGTGATGGAGCCCAACGGCACTTGGCATTCCTACAACTTGGGCGGTAGCCTCAGTGCCATCGACATCGGTACTTTGCTCATCGACCATAACGACTACAAATGGCTCACACGCCGTAATGGCGAAGTTATTGTCTTCAACGACAATGGCACCCTCGACAACCCTGCCGACGACCAGGCGGTCAACCTGAATTCGGCAACAGGAAGCGGCAAACTGCTCGGCTCGGTCAGCTGCCTCGCCGTCGACAACAAAGGCTACGTTTGGGCAGGCACCGACAAAGGCCCTTGTCTGTTTGAAGACTCAAGAAAGATCTTCAACGGCTCCAACTTCGATGCCACGCAGGTACGCGTGCCTCGCAACGACGGTACCCAACAATTCGATTACTTGTTTGCCGAATCCAGTGTACTCTCCATGGCTGCCATGGAAGGCGCCGACCAAATTTGGTTCGGCCTCGAATCAGGCGTCTATCTCATGTCGTTTGACGGCCAACCTAAACAAATCCATTATTTCAACACCGACAACAGTCCTTTGCTTGACAACGCCGTCACCACCATGGCAGTCGACAAGAGCGGTGAAGTGTTTTTCGGTACGGCCAGTGGTGTCATCTCCTATCGCGGCGAGTATGCCACTCCCGATCCCATCATCACCGACGTGGTTGCCTATCCTAACCCAGTGAGACCTGGATACAATGGCTTCGTCGGCATCAAGGGTTTGGTTTCCAATTCATTAGTGAGAATCACCACCGTCGACGGCACTTTCGTCACCCAATTGATTTCGGAAGGCGGTCAAGCCGTGTGGGACTGCACCACCATCAACGGCGAGAAAGTGGAGCCCGGCGTCTACCTCATCTTCGTCAGCACCAAGCAAGGCACTGACAAGTTTGCCACCAAGATCCTGATCATGAACTAATGGACGACACAATCCAAGGCATAGTCCTGCAATCCATCCGCTACGGCGACACCAGCCTCATCGTAAAAGTGTTCACCCGAAGCCTTGGCTTGCGTTCCTATATGGTGAAAGGCGCCTTCAACCGCAACTCGAAGAGCCGCGCCGCCTTGTTCCAAAACCTACACCTTATTAATTATGTGGAAGCAGGCAAGCCCAACAAAAGCAGCTTGGGTTATATGAAAGACGTGCAGCTCACCACAGTCTACCAAAGCATCCCTTTTGTGATGAACAAAAGCGCCATCTTGATGTACATCAGCGAGTTGCTTTCAAAAACCATCACGGAGCAGGAGCAAAATGAGCCACTCTACGACTTCATTGAAAGGTCAATGCTCTGGCTCGACTTGGTCCATCAAGACTATGCCAACTTCCCCTTATTCTTTACCTTAGAACTGACACGTCATCTTGGCTTTTATCCTAAAGCTAACTACGAGTCGGGCTATTGCTTTGACATGATGGAAGGCTCCTTTAGCCATGACCACCCCTTGCACCCCTACTATTTCGATGCAGAGGACGCACAGCTACTTTCGCAACTGCTCAACGCAGGCATAGACGAAACGTGCCGGATCCCATTACATGTGAGCCAACGTCGTTCCCTACTCGACGGGCTCATCGTGTTCATGCGACTCCATGCTCCTGTGATGAACGATTTCCATTCACACGAAGTGCTGAAAACGGTTTTGGAATAAAAAAAGTAGAGACGCAAAATTTTGCGTCTCTACAAAGATTTCACGAAATGTTTTGCCTTTATTTCAAATCTACAGTGGTTTGTCCGATGACCTTGCCACCTTCTTCGTAAACGTCGATGAAATAGGTGCCAGGCATCAACTCGTACGCATCAGGCTTGGTATAGTAGGCGCGCACGGCAGTCTCCTTGCCGTCATAGTTGACCCTCACCTTCTCGGTAAACTGCAAAGTCTCACCGTTGGCCTTGAAGGAATACTCGTCGCCCGAGCCCTTGCTGATAATGGCACGTTTGGGGTCGGCGATGCGCACATAGAACAACTTCGTTCCTGGCTTGATTAGCTCGTTGGCGGCCACGGTGAAGTCGATCCTGATGCGTTCGGCGCGGCTAGCCCTGTCGGTGACGCTCTCCTTACCGCTACCCTTGAAACGCACGGCTTGGGCAGTGTAGTTGGAGATTCTCATCGTCGCAGCTTGGTTCACCTTGTTGGTGAGCTCTTCCTTCTGACGGGTGAGGTTAGTGTTCTGACGGCGTTCGTTCTGGTATTCCTCGCGGATGCGCTCGTTTTCAGCCACCAGTTCACGGTTGACGGTATAGAGCGAGTCCATCTGGCGCACATAGCGCTGTGAGATCTCCTGCAACTGCGTCATTTTCTTCTTGATGCGGTTGTAGTCCCATTGCGAATCCAAGAGTTTCTTGATCTCGACGGCATCGGCTTGGATGATGCTGTCTTTTTCGGCCAGCTCCTGGCTCAACTCGCCATAGCTTTCCTTCAAATCGTTGTGCACCTTCATCAGGCTGTCCACTTCGGCCTGAAAGTCAAGGCGCTGCATTTCCTTTTCGGCTTCGAGGGCTTCCTTATCGGTTCTCAGCGATGAATTACGCACGATGAAGAAAACCAAGGCGATAGCCAACAAACCCAAAAGGGCATAGAGCCATAAGGGTTGGTTTGTCTTTTTCCTATTTTCTGAATCCATGACTTATTTGTTTTGTTTCGATTCGTAGTTTTATGTTGCAAAAATATAAATAATCCTCAAAACCAACATTTTTTTAGTTCACATTACCGCAAGGTTCCACTTTTGCCCTTGGGATGTGGACGGGAATGGTCTGCCCCACCACGTCGATATAGACGATCAAATGGCGCTTGTTGCGGATGGTCTCCAGCCTACCAGTGAGTCCCTTCAGCGGTCCGTTGATGATTCTCACCATCTGCCCCACCTTCAGTTCCTCATTATTCAGCATCTTGAATTCATCGCCTCTCTCGTATTCGCTGACAAACTTCTTGATGGCCAGAATCTGGTTTTCGGGGACGATGACAGCTTGCTTCTCAAAACAGACAAACTTGATCACCCCATACAAGTTCAAGATGGGTATATACTCCTTGTCGTTAGAAAAGACAAACACATACGACTTGAACAATGGCTCTTCCACTTTCTTCTTACGGTCGCTCCACTGCTTCATCTGAGTGACCAAGGGCAGATAGGCCTTGTAACCATGGTCTTCCAACTGCGACAGGACCTTCTTCTCCGACCGCGACCTGACGTAGAGGGCGTGCCAATGCCTCTCGTCGTGACTGTTTATGGCATCAGGTACTTCCATACCTTATGATTCTCATTCCTTGCGATGGGAGTGGTGCTTCTTCTTCTCTCCGTTTTCGCTCTCGCCGTAATAATCGCTCCCGTAACCGTAGCCGTAGCCATAGCCATAACCGTAGCCGTAACCATAGCCATACTTCTTTCCGCCGTAGCGATATCCATAGCCCTTCTCAGCTTGGAGGCCGTTGACCACGATGCAGAACTTCATGCCGCGGTCGTCGAGGTCCTTGATGATGCTGGCAAAGGCATTCTTGTTGGTCACACCTTGACGCACGATGAAGAGGTTGGCGTCGGAATGGCGCATGAGCAGCAAAGCATCGGTGACGAGGCCGATAGGCGGCGTGTCGATGACGATGTAATCGTAACGCTCTTTCAGCTGGGCAAACAACTCGTCGCACTTCGTCGAGGCAATCAACTCTGACGGGTTGGGCGGGATGGGACCACTGGTGATAATATCGAGGGTCGGTATCTTGCCCGAGGGTTGGATGATGGCATCCAAAGGCTCCTTGTTACCCAAGAAACTACTCAAACCAATGTTATTGCTCAGTCCAAACTCTTGGAACAGCTTGGGTTTACGCATATCGAAGCCCAGCAGCACGGTCTTCTTGCCATAGAGGGCATAGATGGAAGCGACGTTGATACTGTTAAAGGTCTTTCCGATGGCCTGCACGTCACCTGTGACCATCACGGTGCAAGGCGTCTTGCTTTGTGTGATGAACTCGATGTTGGTACGGATTGAGCGGAAGGACTCAGCCACGGGCGACTTGGGATTGTTGACAACCAGCAGCGGGTCTTTGTCCTTGGTCTGCGCCACCTGGCCGATGATAGGATAGTGGGTCAGTTTTTCCACATCCTTGCGGTCGCTGATGGTGGTATTGAAGAAATTCTTCAGGAATAGGTACAAAGCCGGAATCAACAGGCCGATGATGATGGCGATGAGGTAGTTCATTGAGGTGCGCGGTGCAATCTTCACCGTACGCTCCAAACGGGCTTCGTCGAGAATCTCGTTGTCGGGCGTGTTGGAGGCACGCAAGATCTGAGCCTCGGCACGACGCTGCATCAAGTATTTATAAGTATCATCTGTAAAGTCGAAGTTACGCTGGTAGTTGATGAGTTGCTGTTGCTTGCCAGGCAGCTGGCGCGACTCCACCTCCAACGAGCCGATACGGCGGTCGATTTCGTTGATGCTCAATTGGGCATTGTCGACGAGGTTGTTGATGGTTTCAAGCAAAGCTTTCTTTGTAGTGATGATCTGCTCGTTGAGCTTCATGATCTCGGGGTGTTGCTCGGTCTGGGTGAGCAGCTTGGTGGCCTTGACCTGCGACAACGTCACCAGGTCACGAGCCAATTGGTTAAGCAAGGGGTCGTTGATGCCCATCGTACTCGGCGAAGCGAGGTTCTCAGGATCGTCGATCTGCACCTTGATATAGTCTTGCAAACGTTTGTAAATTTTAAGATTGACGGCCTTCTCGGCACGTTCCTTCTCCAAAGCACGCAGGTTGGTATAGACCTGATTTGTTTGTAGATCAAGATTCATAAGATCGTTCTTCTGGCGGAAGTCCTTCAGCTCGGTCTCAGCTTGGCTCAGCGATTCTTGGATACCGCTCAACTCATTGTCAATAAATTCGATAGTGTTCTCAGAAACAAGATTTTTCTTTTCCAAACCACGTGATACATATTCGTCCAGAAGGAGATTAACAAATTCAACAATTTTCCCCTTATCTGTACCATTCATAACCACAGAAACCACAGAGGACTGCTTGCTGAGGGTACTCACGGTAAATGTCTTCATCTGCTTTACCAGACTCGGATAGCTGTTAAACCAGAATGACATTTTGCGGTCATTAACAGATTTAGGTTCAATGTTCTCATTCAAAGTGATGCGAAGGCGGTTATACCCATTGTCAATCCATTCACCTTGTTTGTATTCTTCAGTGACATCCACGGTTTTTGAAGAAACACCTTCGACATACTGGCAAAGGATATAGTCATATTTTCTAACACCTTCACCCACGGCATGGAGTTTGAAGTTTCCGTTTTCAAGGAAAGAAATCTCATAAGTCAATCCCACAGCCTGCGGCACGCTACGTTCAAATTCAACGTGGAATGGGGCGCTTTTGTACATCTCGGTGGTGGCAACACGGCCTTTTTCCATACACGTCACCTCAATACCCATCTTTTTTACCACACGATCAGTGAGCGAATAGGATCTTAGAATGGCCATCTCGTTGTCAACATTCTGAGTGTTGACAAAACTCCCAGAGGTCATAATGGAGGTGGCATTTATGCCACCACGTCCTTCCTTGATGAGTACGGTGCCTGAGGTTTGGTAAATTTTTGTTGAATAGCGGTTGATGACGAAACCAACCACCAAAGCGGCTGCAACAAAGATAACGAATAAGTACCAATGGTGAAGAGCAGTAAAAATCAACTGCTTGATATCAACACTTTGTTCTTCTTTTACCTGTTGAGGAAGGTATGCTTGTTTTTCGTTAGCCATAGTTTTTGGTTTTTAATCCTTAAGTCTTGTATAAAGCGTAATCAGAGTGACAGCCATGGATACAATGGAAATGACTGTCGAATAGGGGAAGGTGGTGAAGCCCCATTGCTTGATCTTAAGTGGCTCCACATAGATGATATCGTTGGGTTTCAGATAGTAATAGGGCGACGAGAGAATGTCGGCCTGACCCATATCGACCATGACGATTTCGGAGCCGTTCTCCGTCTGACGTACAATCTTTACGTTGTCCTTTTGGGCAAAATTGGTCATGTTACCCGCCATGGCAATAGCCTCGAAAAGGTTGATTTGTGACTGGTAGACTTTGTACATACCAGGTTTTGACACCTCGCCCAAAACAGTCAAATTGAAGTTCGACAACTTCACAATAAGTGTGGTCTGGTTGACAAACTTGGATACTTTTTCCTGCAACAATTCCTTTGCTTGGTCAACTGTCAAATTCTTAAGATTAATCTTTCCTGTCAAAGGAAGTTCTATACAACCTTCTTCGTCCAAAGTATAAGACTGAAGATAAATGCCAGCATCTGACGACATGTAAGTTCTTGCTCCATTTTCTCCCGTAAGTGTTGTGGCACTATGTTGGTCGATGGTGTTGAGAAAACGGATGAATAGGTTGTCGCCCGGCTGCAACTTATAGTCGATGGTGCGGTCGTTGACATACTCCTTTGAAATGTTCTCGGCAGCCATCTGGGCTTCCTTCAAATACAACATCTTCTTCTGCGGGACGCAGGAAGCAAAGGCCACGGTGAAAAGCATCGCCACCAAGCCAATCTTCAAAAATCTGTTCATGTATTTCATTGTATTATTTGTTTTTCGGTTGCTTAATTATTGGTCATGACCATCTCTTTGACGCCCACAACGGGGGTGATAGGCATCTTCTGTTCTAGTCTGAACTGGTATTTGCCTGGGTCGGTGATCGTCAGTTGCTTGTTGATGGGTAGGTTGAAAGTGTAACATCCATCCACCTTTTCCACGTTCCAATGGCCCTCTGCGTCCTTCAGGTTAAACTTGTAACCCTTGGCACGATAGGGATTTTGGTTCTCATCGAAAACCGTGAAAATCAATGAAATGTCGTTGTAAGGATAATCGTCGGTGAAGCTCATTCTCAAGCTTAGGTCGTAAGTAGTAGGCTTGGTGATTTCAACGTCTTTTGTCACGTAATCAAAACGTTCCCAAATAGTTTCATAGAAACTGCGTTGCATGAGTTCCTTGTTGTTTGATTTTTGCCCACACCCAAGAAAGCACATGAGCAAAGCCAAAGCCAAAATGCGGTATCCTTTCATTTTCTATGCATAAAAAACCGTGCAAATATAGGCAAAAAAAAGACATTCCAGCAATATTTGCCTTGCTTTTTGAATGATTTGCATTTTTTTTGAAAAAAACGTTTCCTCACCCTTTCCACCTTCAAGAAAAACTTATACTTTTGTAAATCATAAAATCATGATGAGAACGAGCAACAACAGTCTGTCAAACAGGAAGTTATTGGTGATGGGGATCTTCATCGCCGTGGGGGTGATATATCTTATCAGGTTGTTTTCGCTCCAAGTGCTCGACAAGCACTACAAGCAACTAGCCGACAACAATGCGCTACGATTTGTGACGCAATATCCCGCCCGAGGCAAGGTGTACGACCGCAACGGCAACCTCTTGGTGTTCAACGAGGCCGTTTACGACCTTATGGTCATCCCTAAGCAGGCCATGAAAAAGGACACGTTGAATCCCTTCGACACGGTGGTGTTTTGTCACCTCCTGGAAATCGACAAGGCTTCGTTCATCGAACGGATGAACAAGGCCAAGAAAGAGTCGTACCTCAAGCCCTCGCCTTTTATGACACAGGTCTCGAAAGAGAACTATGCCCACATCGCCGAGGTGCTCTACCGCTTCCCAGGCTTCTATTTCCAGACCCGTACCGTGCGCCACTATCCCAACGCCATTGCCGCCCACACCTTAGGCGACATCGGCGAGATCAGCGCCAAGGAATTGGAGAAAGACAAGGAGGAGGAAAACTATTACCGGCAAGGCGACTACATCGGCAAGTCGGGTATCGAGAAGTCGTACGAGAAAGAACTGCGTGGCGTGAAAGGCCTGAAGGTGATGATGGTTGACGTGCACAACCGCGAGATGGGCAGCTTCATGGATGGCGAACTCGACAAGGAACCCGTGGCTGGAAAAGACATATACCTCGGCTTGGACTCCGAGCTCCAGGCCTACGGTGAGAAGCTAATGGTAGGCAAGATAGGCTCTATTGTGGCCGTCGAGCCTTCCACGGGACAGATTCTTGCCTTCGTCACTAGCCCCACCTATGACCCTAACCTGTTGGTGGGCCGCGAACGCGGACAACATTATAAGGAGTTGCAGGCCGACCCAATGAAGCCTCTCATCAACCGTGCCATCAGTGGCACCTATCCTCCCGGCTCCACCTTCAAGACTGTCGTGGGTCTCATCGCCATGCAGAGCGGCAGCATCACGCCCGCAACCTGTTTCCACTGCAGCGGCACTGGATCGTTACCCATCAAATGCACCCACTCGCACGGCTCAAGCCCCGACTTCGCCAACGCCATCATGAACTCATGCAACCCCTACTTCTATGAGTCGTTCAAGGCCACCATCAACAACCCGAAGTTCGGAGGCATCAAGGAAGGCTACCAGTATTGGAAGGAAATGACCTACAAGATGGGACTCGGACGCAAGTTCGACACCGACATCCCTTACGAAAGAAAAGGCAACATCCCCGATCGTGAATACTACGACAAGATGTACAACGGACAATGGAACTCAGTGACAATCCGTTCGTTAGGTATCGGACAGGGCGAGGTGCTGGTGACGCCCTTGCAGCTCTGCAACATCGCCGCCTTGATCGCCAACGAAGGCTATTACTACCCACCCCATCTCATCAAGTGCTTCGGCGACAGCACCGCCATCCCCGAGGTGATGACTACCAAAGTGGACCCTGGCATCGACCCGAAATACGTCCGTACGATGAAGAATGGCCTGCGCACCGTGTTTAGCGGACCGGCGGGTACGGCACGCCGCTACGAGTTGAAGGACATCCCCCAATGCGGCAAGACCGGCACCGCGCAAAACCCGCACGGCAACTACCACTCCAACTTCATCGCCTTCGCTCCCGTCGACAACCCCAAGATCGCCCTCGCCGTCATTATTGAGAACGGCGGCTACGGCGCCACATGGGCTGCACCCATTGCCAGCCTGATGATAGAGAAATACATTCGCGGCTACACCGTACGCGAGGACCTGGAGAAACGCATGATGGAAGGCAGAATCTCATATAAGAACGAACGATGAACGAAAGGAACAGCATCATAGGAAAAATCGACTGGCTGACCATTTTCCTTTATTTGGCTTTGGTCATCATTGGCTGGTTTAGCATCTTCTCGGCAAAATACGATGAGATGCACCCCAGCATTTTTGACCTTTCGCAAGTCTACGGCAAGCAGCTCATCTGGATTGGCGCCTCCCTCCTGATAGGGTTCATCATCCTCTTGATTGACGCCAAGTTTTTCAATGCCTTCTCACTGTGGATCTATTTCTTCTTCCTCGCCAGCCTGTTCGTCGTGCTGGTCTATGGCAAAGCCACTAAAGGCGCCACTTCTTGGATCGACCTCGGTGCGGGAGTCAAATTCCAGCCCTCTGAGTTCGCCAAGATGGGTACCGCTTTGGCGTTGGCGGGTTATCTCGGTCGATTGGATGTGGATCTGCAAAAGCGTAAGAACCAAATCGTTGCTGCACTCCTCGTGCTTGCGCCCATGGCCCTCGTTTTGCTGCAAAACGACACCGGATCGGCTATCGTCTTTGTATCGTTCATCTTTGTGCTCTACCGCGAAGGCTTCCCAGGTACAGGTTTAGTAATGGTTGGCGGAGTGGCAGCCATACTTTTGTTTGTTCTCACTTTGGTGTGGAACCAAACCGTCATGTACATCATTTTGGGCAGTCTTCTCGTACTTACATTGACTTACTACCTGATTACCAAGAAGAAAGGCATAGTCAAGATGCTGGCGGTTTTTGCCGTGATGTTTGCCTTCGTCTTCTCGGTCGACTATGCCTTCAATAAAGTACTCCAGGAACACCAACGCAACCGCATCTTGGTTCTCCTTGGCCAACTCGACGACCCGCAAGGTGTGGGTTACAACGTGCACCAATCAAAGATTGCCATCGGATCGGGCGGTTTCACGGGCAAAGGCTTCCTCCAAGGCACACAAACCAAGTATGATTTTGTTCCTGAGCAACACACCGATTTCATCTTCTGCACCGTAGGAGAAGAAGGCGGTTTTCTGGGTACAGCCATAGTGGTGCTACTTTATATTTCGCTGCTGATACGAATTATTATCTTGGCTGAGCGACAACGATCTACCTTTAGCCGTGTGTATGGCTACAGCATTGCGGGCATCCTCTTTGTCCACGTGGCCATCAACATTGGCATGGCCATCGGTTTGGTGCCCGTCATCGGCATTCCTTTGCCTTTCTTGAGCTATGGTGGCTCGAGCATGCTGGCATTTACCATGATGCTGGCCATTTTCGTGAAACAGGATGCCAACCGGTTAAATATCCTATAAAATCCAGAAAGAGGTTTAGCCAACGCTGCAACCCGGAGCTACCAAGTCGCTGGGCGTCAGCAACACGAGGCGACCATCCTTGTCCTCGGCGGAAAGGATCATGCCCTCGCTGACCACACCCTTCAGCTTACGCGGCTCGAAGTTGGCGACGAAGCACACCTGCTTGCCTACCAGCTTCTCGGGTTCAGTATAGTACTTGGCGATACCGCTCACAATGGTGCGTTTCTGCATGCCGTCGTCGATGAGGAACTGCAACAGCTTGTCGGCCTTCGGCACCTTTTGGCACTCAAGGATGGTACCCACACGGACATCCACCTTCATGTAGTCGTCGAAGCTGACCACAGGCTTCACCTCAGCGGGCTTCCAAGCATTCAGTTGGTTGGCTTTCTTGGTGTCTTCTAACTTCTGAAGCTGGGCTGCCACCACGCTGTCTTCGATCTTCTCGAACAACAGTTCAGGTTGGTTGATGACATGGCCTTCAGGCAGCAGAATGGTGTTCTCGGCATCGTTCCAACCCTTTACTTCCAGACCAATCATCTGTTGCAGTTTCTTCGCGCTGAAAGGCAGGAAAGGCTCACTCAAAATGGCGAGATGGGCAACAATCTGCAACGACAGGGCCATCACAGTCTTCACGCGCTCGGGGTCGGTCTTGATTTGCTTCCAAGGCTCGTTGTCGGTGAGGTATTTGTTGCCCAGACGGGCGAGGTTCATCAGCTCGGAGAGGGCCTCGCGGAACTTGTAGGTGTCCAGCAAATGACCGATCTTCTGCGGATAAGCGTTCATTTCCTCGATGACTGCCTTGTCGGTGTCGTTGAGGTTGCCTAAAGCAGGCACAGCACCTTCATAATACTTATGTGTCAAGACCAACGTGCGGTTGACGAAGTTGCCGAAAATGGCCAACAACTCGTTGTTGTTGCGGTCTTGATAGTCTTTCCAAGTGAAGTTGTTGTCCTTGGTCTCGGGAGCATTGGCGGTAAGCACATAGCGCAGCACATCCTGCTTGCCAGGGAACTCCTGCAGGTATTCGTGCAGCCACACGGCCCAGTTGCGCGAGGTCGAGATCTTGTCGTTCTCGAGGTTGAGGAACTCGTTGGCGGGAACGTTGTCTGGCATGATATAGTCGCCGTAGGCCTTCATCATGCAGGGGAAAATGATGCAGTGGAACACGATGTTGTCCTTGCCGATGAAATGCACAAGTTTGGTCTCGGGGTCTTTCCACCATTTCTCCCAATCTTCTCCACGTTGTTCACAAATCTCCTTGGTGTTGGAGATGTAGCCAATAGGCGCATCGAACCACACATACAGCACCTTGCCTTCGGCACCCTCAATCGGGACGGGGACACCCCAGTCGAGGTCGCGGGTGACGGCACGAGGTTGCAAGCCACCGTCGAGCCAGCTCTTCACCTGGCCGTAGACGTTGCTCTTCCACTCTTTGTGGCCTTCGAGAATCCATTCACGGAGCCAGCCCTCATATTGGTCGAGAGGCAGGTACCAGTGCTTGGTCGGCTTCTTCACCAAGGCCGCTCCGCTGAGTTGCGAGTGCGGGTTGATGAGTTCGTCAGGGCTCAAGGAAGAGCCGCATTTCTCGCATTGGTCGCCATAAGCGCCATCGGCACCGCATTTCGGGCAAGTACCCACGATATATCTGTCGGAAAGGAACTTCTGACGTTCAGGGTCAAAATATTGCTCCGTTTCCTTCTCGATGAACTTTCCTTCGTCATAAAGCTTCTTGAAGAACTCTTGGGCCGTGGAACGGTGCATTTTCGAAGAGGTGCGCGAGTAGATGTCATAGCTGATGCCCAACTCCTCGAACGACTTCTTGATGATTTCGTGATAGCGGTCCACGATGTCTTGAGGCGTGCAGCCTTCCTTTTCTGCTTTGATGGTAATCGGCACGCCATGCTCGTCGGAACCACCGACAAACAGGACGTCCTCGCCACGCATTCGCAGATAGCGAACGTAGGTGTCGGCGGGGATATAAACGCCGGCAAGGTGACCGATGTGGACGGGGCCATTGGCGTAAGGCAAGGCCGTGGTTACAGTGTAACGCTTAAATCCGTTTTCACGGATTGAGGGTTTGTTCGTTGATTCCATAGTGTAGTTGATTTGAAAAGCGGGTGCAAAAATACAAAACATTTTGCAATGCGGGGAAACACATCCAAATAAATCATATCTTTGCCGACGAATCAAACCCAATTTCAAATCGTTTTAATTTTATGAAATTCAAATCTTTACTTTTCTTGGGTGCATTATTGTTGGCCGCCCAAGGCATGGCCCAGACACCCTCAAACAACGGCGACAAACCGATGGTCCCGTTGACCTACAGCCCTCAACAGGCTAGAGTACCTATTTGGCTTGACCTTTCGGTCGGAGCAAATTACGCTGATTGTTATGATGTTGGCACTGTGCCTTTTAAGTACATGGGAGGTGGCAACAACATTGACATGGGCGTTGACATCGAATGGGGCAAATGCCATTTGCGTCCGGCAATGCGCACATTCAACAACACTTTGAAAAATCCTGATGGTGTCGCACAGGATTTTGATTTTTCAACAGAGTTCCTCTACCGTGTCTATGACAGCAAGAGCAACCGCCTGCACCTTTGGGCAGGTGCCACTTTGGATGGTTTTATCGACGTTAAGAACATACCATCTTTGCAGAATGCCTCCACATGCCTTTCCATCTTTGGAAACTTTGGTGCGACTGGTTTGTTGCAATACGATTTTGCTTTCAACAAGAGCAAGAACCACCCTTGGCTGACCACATACTTTAAACTGAATGTGCCTTTGTATGGTTTGGCCAACCGTCCCGGTTTTGCCTACATAGGCAACCCTACCATCAACCAAGAAATCACTGAAGCACTGTTTGGCTCCAAAGAAACCTTTGGCAAGTTCATCCCCGGTCTCAATACGGACCTAGGCCTTTACCTCAACCTGCTCAACGGCAACCGCATTGGCCTCACCTACCGCTGGGATTACCTCACCACGGGCAAAAAAGGCACCTATCGCTTCGACAATGCCATCCATTCCTTTAACCTCTCCTTTATGTTCAGAATCAATTGATTATAACCATGAAAAAACATCATATCCTCATCATTAGCCTTTTGGCTTCGGTCTTCGCCTTCGCTTCGTGCGAACGCGCCCTTATGGAAAACGACGAACCCTCAAACCCCGTCAACGTTTTTGACTACCTCTGGAACCAAGTGGACCAAAACTACAGCTTTTTCGATGTGAAAGGCATTAATTGGGACTCAGTCCGCGAAGTGTATCGCCCGATGGTGAACGACAACATGAGCAATGAAGAGTTGTTCCAAGTATGTGCAGCTATGCTCAACACGCTCCGCGACGGCCACACCAACCTATTCTCCGACTTCGACCAGTCGAAGAACGATTCCGTTTATTACAAAATGTACGCTGAGAAGAACATCAACACGGAAGTTGTCGTCCTTAACTACCTGACGGTGAACTACCACTCCACGGGCAGTTTCTCTCACAACGCCATCCGAGACGGCAAGGTGGCCTATCTCCGCTATACTTCATTCTCGAACGACATTGACCAGGCAACCCTGAAATATTTAGTGGATCGTTACAAGGACTGCAAAGGCATGATCATCGACATGCGCCAAAACGGCGGTGGCTCCATTGCCAACGTGGCCAACCTGCTCAGCATCTTCGACAACCACAAACAACTGCTTTACAAGACCCAAGTGAAGAAAGGTCCTGGCCACGACGAATTCACCGACTATCAAGAGGTGTATGCCGCCGACAGCAGCATCTTGGGAAAGAACAACGCCTACACCAAGCCTGTGGCCGTGCTCATCGACCGTGGTTCGTATAGCGCCACTTCGTTCTTCTCGGTCTGCACGCAAGGCTACGACAACATCAAACTCTTTGGCGACTACACCGGAGGCGGCATGGGTCTGCCCAACGGCGGCACCTTGCCCAATGGCTGGACCTATCGTTTCAGCACAAGCCGTACCATAGCCCCCGACGGACAAAACTACGAGAACGGCGTGCCGCCCGATGTGCGCGTCATCCTCGATCCTGTTGCCACAGCCCTAGGCCTCGACAACGTGATTGAAACGGCTGCGGACTGGATTATGCAATAATTCAGTTAGCACTACGTTAAACGGTTGAACAAACCATCATAAACGCAGTATAATGAAACAACACTACTTGAGCCGATGGTTGATCGCCATCGGCTTTTTATTGGCCTGTTTGTCCACCTTTGCCCAGAAACGCACCCTCAGCGGTTATGTGATGGACGCTGCCAGCAAGGAAACCCTTATCGGGGCTACCATCATTGACAAGATGTCAGGAAAAGGCTGTGCAACAAATAGTTATGGCTTCTACACTCTAACCTTAGACCAAGGCCAAGTGGAGCTGCAAGTCTCTTATGTAGGCTACACCCAACAAAACCGTTCCCTCGACTTGAAGGAGAACCTCAGCCTTAACTTCTTGCTTGAGACCAACACGACCTTGGAAGAGGTAGTAGTTGAAGGTGCCCGCGCCACGGTGAGCGCCCGCAGTCCGCAGATGAGCGTGGTGGAGTTGCCCGTGCAGCAAATCAAAAGCATCCCGACCTTATTTGGCGAGGCTGACGTGCTGAAAGCCATCCAGTTGCTGCCAGGCGTGCAAAACGGATCGGAAGGCTCGGCGGGCATGTACGTTCGCGGTGGTGGTCCCGACGAGAACCTGTTGCTCCTCGACGGCGTGCCTGTCTACAACGTTAACCATGCGATGGGCTTCTTTTCCGTCTTCAATCCCGATGCCTTGAAGAATGTCACTTTATACAAAGGCAGCTTCCCGGCACATTTCGGTGGACGACTTTCGTCGGTGGTCGACATCCGCATGAAAGAAGGCGACATGCAAAAATATCATGGCAATGTCAGCGTGGGCTTGATTTCATCGAAAGTCAACCTGGAAGGCCCCATCGTGAAGGACAAGCTCTCATTCAACCTCTCCTTCCGCCGCACTTACAGCGACTTGCTGATGAAGCCTGCCCTTTGGATTGCCAAGTCGCAACTGGAGGAAATCAACAAGCTGAAAGCCGGTTATTATTTCTATGACTTCAATGGCAAACTCAATTGGAAAATCTCCGACAAAGACCGCCTCTATTTGAGTTTCTACTCGGGCGACGACGCCATCTACTTTGGAGTGAAAAACAGGGACTATACTATGGGCGAAGTCACCTACCAGAACCACATCAACATGGATTGGAAATGGGGCAACAAAGTGTCGGCCTTGCGTTGGAACCATGTCATGTCGCAACAACTTTTCATGGACGCCTCGGTCAACTACACCCAATACCGCCACGACCTCGGCATGGGCATCACGGAGGAGGATATCGTGGATCATTATCATGGCCAAGACGTCTCCTACAAAAACGAGTATGGTCTGGCCTACAAGTCGGGCATCAACGACCTGACCGCCAAAGTCGACTTCGACTATACGCCCCTGCCGAACCATGAAATCCGTTTCGGCGGCAACTACACCTACCATCAGTTTAGGCCCGAAGTACAATCCATGAAGATTGTCAATGGCAACCAAACAGAAATGGACACCACGGCAGGCGCGCCCAAAGTATTTGCCCACGAGACCGCCCTCTATGCCGAGGACAACATGACCTTCGGCGACATCTTCCGCGTGAACGCAGGAGTGCATTATTCAACATTCACCGTGGAGGGCAAGACCTATCAGAGTGTGCAGCCCCGCCTCAGCACCAGTGTGATGTTGGCCTCCAACCTCTCGCTCAAGGCAGGATATGCTTATATGACGCAATATGTCCACCTGCTCTCCAACAGCAGCCTCAGCCTACCCACCGACCTGTGGGTGCCTGTCACTGCCAACATCGTCCCAATGAATGCCCATCAAGTGTCGTTGGGCGCGTTCTATGAGTTGCCGCGCTTGTTCGACATTTCTGTGGAGGGTTACTACAAATCGATGGACAACCTATTGGAATACAAAGACGGAGCCTCTTTCTTCGGCTCCTCAGAGCGTTGGGACCAGAAAGTCTGCATAGGCAAAGGCTGGTCATACGGTGTGGAGTTCCTCGTGCAGCGTAGCTTCGGCAAGACCACGGGCTGGGTGGGCTACACCTGGGCACATGCCAAACGACAGTTCGACCGCGAGGGCCAAGTCATCAACCAAGGCAAGGTGTTTCCAGCCAAATACGACCGCCGTCACGACCTCAGTATCACGGTGCAACACAAATTTAGCGAGCGTTTCGACCTCAGCGGCACTTGGGTTTTCAGCAGCGGCAACTGCGGAACACTCGGCACTCAGGTTTACGAAGGCCTAATCTCCGATTGGGGCAATTTACCAGCCATCAATGCGTTGGAACGCAACAACTTCCGCATGGGAAGCTACCACCGGTTGGACGTGGGCATGAACTTCCACAAACAGAAGAAACACGGCGTCCGTACCTGGAATATCAGCGTCTACAACGCATACAACCACAACAATCCTTTCCTTGTCTACACCGATTACAAATGGGACGATGCCACATATACGGAGAACAAAGTGCTGATGCAGGCGAGTCTCTTCCCAATCATTCCTTCGGTGAGTTATAGTTATAAATTCTAAATCTGACCATGGCCGATGGCTGATGACCATGGCCGCTTTAACCCATAGTGAAACGGCCATGGTCATAGGCCATAAGCCATAGTAAAAACCCAATTCAACAATGAAAAACATCATTCTAACCTTGATTACAATTTCAGCTGCAATACTCCTTTCCTCCTGCGAGAAGGAAATCGAATTCAACGGCTCACAGACCGACCCGAAGCTGGTTATCAACAGTCTCATAGAGCCTGGGCAGCCCATCAAGGCCAATATCAGCAAGAGCTTCTTCTTCCTCGACAACGAAGCCGACACAGAAGCCCCCAACGACCTGGTAGCCATGCTCTACGTGAACGGCGAGTCTCTTGGCGAGATGACGTTGAGCTACGACACCGTGGTTAGTTATGATATTTGGAATCCCAACGAACCAAACATGGGGCGTGTACAAAAAGTTTACACCCATGACTATTGTCCCGTTTCAGGCGACGTCATCAAAATCACCGCTTCGGCCAATGGCTTCGACGATGTGGAGGCCACCACCAGCCCCATCCCCAATGATTTGAATGTGCAGCTTAATTCGGAGGTGACAAGATGGAGCTCTTACTATAATTACATGTATAATGATACGATAGTAGTGGACAGCTTGTTGTATATCAGTGCGTATGTCAATCTGACCCTCAACATTACCGACCCCAATCCGGGGCAAACCGACTTCTTCAGGGTCCTTATTTCAAATGGCGAAGGAGGTGTAGCGGTAAATTCCTTTGATTGTATTTTTGATTACGACGACCCCGTCTTCGGATCGGCAATGCCCGACAATGATATCGTCGATTTCAGCGACCTCGACACCCGACCCGAGGGCGTGTTTACCGATGTGCTTTTCGATGGCCGTTCATACCAGCTTAGATTCAAGTTGCACATTCCTATTTCCCTATACGAGAATGAATACGACCCCGACTTCTTCCAATTGCCCATCAGTTTGCAACACCTCGGCAAGGAATACTACAACTACCTGAACACCTGCGATCAAGGCGAAGACATCATCACGTTCTTTGCCGAGCCTATCCAGACCTATACCAATGTGAAAGGGGGGTATGGCATTGTGGGGGGACGCACTATGGACACGTTGTGGTATGCCTTGCCGTTGTCGGAATAAAAACATGTAGGGCTGTCACATTGTGGCAGCCGCTGGTTCAATCCACAGCGGCTGCCGTAATACGACAGCCCTACAAGGATTCAAAAAAATCAAATCATTTCACTGCTGCAGCCCATTTCTCGACGTCGGCCTTGTTGATGCGGTTCAAGAGCTTGCCTTCACCGAATTTGTATTTCGGATAGGCAGCCTTGAGGTCCTTGCAGGCCTGGTCGATGCTGCTACCGCCTGAGGTGGCGAAAGGCACGATGATCTTACCCGCGAAGTCATTGGCCTCGATGAAGGTGTTGATGATGGTCGGGGCAGTGTACCACCAGATGGGGAAGCCCACATAGACCACCTCATACTGGGCGAGATTCTTCACCTTGCCGCCGTCTTTGATGGCCGGACGCGAGGTCTTGTCGTTCATCTCGATGGTCGAGCGTGATTTCTTGTCGCGCCAGTTGAGGTCGGCATCGGTGTAGAGCTTTTCAGGGGTGATTTCGAAGAGGTCGGCACCGATGATGCTGGCCAGTTCTTTAGCGGCGCTGCGGGTCACACCCGAGGCCGAGAAGTAAGTCACTAAAGTTTTCATGTTTTTGCATTGTTTGGTTTCACTTGATTTGGCACAGCAGTCTTTTTTCGTTTCGTTCTTTGCCTTTGAGCAGCAGTCTTGCGCCGTGGCGCCGATCGTCATCGCTGCAAGAATGACGAGAATAGCTATCTTCTTCATTTTGTCTGGTTTTGTTTGCGTTGGCAAAAATACACTTTTTTTTCATTATTTCGATTTCCTTTGCTATTTTTGCAGTTGATAACAACATCAACTAATAACTGATTGATTATGGACTTAACGAACATCTTGGGCGCTTTGACGGGCAACGATGCCATCAACGCCGTCTCCCAAAACCTCAAAATCGACCAACGTCAAGTGTCGTCGGTCGTCAACGCTGCTTTGCCGTATCTTTTGGGTGCCATGCAGCAGAACGCTTCTTCGCAAGCCGGAGCGGCCTCGTTGGCCGATGCGTTGGGCTACCATGCCGACAACGCAGGAAACATCGTCGACAACCTGAAAGCCGCCGACCTCGTTGACGGCAAGAAGATACTGAGCCACATCTTTGGCGGCAAACTGTCATCTGTGCTGGGAGGTATATCCAAGTCGACTGGCGTGGGCTCCAACGCCGTGGGCAGCATCCTTGCCTCCATTGCTCCGAGTCTGCTTGCCCTGTTGGGCAAAGGCCAAAAGAGCAGCGGCACCAATGCAGCCGGACTAGCTAGCATGCTGGGTATGATCCTGGGCGGCACGCAGTCGAAAGGCAACAGCAACAGCATGGGCGGACTTGGCAGCATCCTGGGAAGCATCCTCGGGCAGTAATGCCTTCTTCTTCCGAAATATTCTCTTCCACTGCCCACCTTCTATGGTAGGCACGACTAAAACCACACCTTTATGAAAAGCAGTTTTTTACCTTTTAAAAAAGCATTATGCGCGGTTATATCCATTTTCGTTCTGGGAGCGATGGGAACGACGCATGTGCATGCCCAAACGTATTTCACTATTGGACAGTTGTATTTTCAAATCAATGCCGACAGCATTTCTGCAACGCTTATCGGTCATGTTGACGGTATGGAAGCGGCTGGTGAACTTATCATCCCGACCTCCATCAATTACAATGGTAACGACTATCCCGTGACCAGGATTGGAAAAAACTCTTTCATATCGTGTGGAAGATTGACCGGTCCTTTAACCATACCTAACACCGTTACCTCCATCGGTGAAAACGCTTTCTTGGCGTGTAGCGGACTTACAGAATTACACCTGGGCAGTGCCTTGGACACCATTGGGCCCGCAGCATTCTATGGCTGCAAAGGCTTTACCGGCTCACTGACCATTCCCAATTCGGTGCGGGCTATTGAGATTGCGGCGTTTTATGGTTGCACTGGGTTTACCGGTGCCTTGACTATCGGAAACGGGTTGAAACGCGTTGAAAATGCGGCGTTTTATAAGTGCAACGGCTTTACCAGTTTGGACCTAGGCGATGCCGTGGCCTCCATCGCCACTTCCGCGTTTTGGGGGTGCACCGGTTTTTCCGGCTCACTGACCATCCCAAATTCTGTAACGATTGTCGAGCCTAATGCATTCCGCAATTGCAGCGGATTCACGGGCACGTTGACGCTTGGCATGGCATTGGACAGCATTGGCGGGGAGACCTTCCGCAATTGCAGCGGGTTTACCGAAGTCGTTTCCTTGGCTACGGTACCACCCGTGTTTACATTTGAAGATGTGTTTGCAGGGTTCAGCTGCACAAAGCTCACTGTTCCATGCGGTTGCGTTTCTGCTTACGAGAACTCAGAGTGGCACGACTATTTCACCACAATCGTTGACGATTGCAGCAAAGTACCGGAATTTGATGAACAGATGGCCTCTGTTTATCCCAATCCGACTAATGGAACTCTTTGTATTGAAGCCGAAAACATCGAAGCCATCGGCATCTTTAACCTGTTGGGTGAAAAGCTTTACGAAGCCTCAACAATGGGCAACCGTCTTGAATACGATTTCGGTCCACAAGGACCTGGAGTTTATATCGTCAGAATCCAAACCGACAAAGGAACTGCGGCAAAGCGTGTCGTGGTGAAAGACAAATAAAAAAAGGCGGCTTGGCCGCCTTTTTTCATTCATTCTACAATCGTCATCTCGTCAATCAAATGCCCTGCACCGGCAAACTTGTCGATGATGAAAAGCACATAGCGGATGTCGACGCTGATGTTGCGGCAGATGTCGGGGTCGTAGATGAGGTCGCTCATCAGTTGAGGCCGAGAAGTTGGCCTTCGGCGTTTAAGATGGGGCTACCTGAGTTGCCGCCCGTGGTGTGTACACTCGCCGTGAAAGCCACATGCATGGTGCCGTCCTTGTCGGCATAACGGCCGTAGTCTTTCTTGTTGTACAACTCCTTCAAGCGCGGCTCCACCACATAGTCGTAGATATCGGGGTTCTCTTTCTGCATGATGCCTTCAAGCGTGGTGAAGTGGCGGTAGGTCTTGCCGTCCTGCGGCTTGAAGCCTTCCACCTTGCCGTAGGTCACACGCAACGTGAAGTTGGCATCGGGGAAGAGACGCTTTTCCGTTTGCATCTCCATCTGGCCTTTCATGTAGATACGGCGCAGACGGTCGTTGTCCTTGGTGATGCTCGAGATGTGTTCGTAGACATTGTCGCGATAAAAACCAATCAAGTTCTGGTAAACCTGCAAAGCAGGGTCTTTAGCCAGTTTCTTGGCTTTGTTTGGTTTGAAGTCGTTCAAGATTTCATCCACCTTGGCTTGATCGGTAAACATCGACTTGGCGAAGAGTTTGTCTACAAATTGGTTCACATCCTTGATGTCGTTAAGGAACGAAGGGCGGAAGTCGGCGGGTTGGGCCTTCAAGTACTCATTGAGCGCCATAACGGCTACTTCTTTATCGATGGGCTCATAATAGTCTTTGAAGAAATTGGTGGCAGTGCCTTTCAACTGGTGCAACATGCGGTCGATGTCTTCTTGAGGTGTTTCCTTGGTCACCTCGGAGAGTTTAGCAAAACGACCTGCAAAAGTAACCAACTCGATACGCATACCTGCTTCAGCCATGTAGGTGTAGGCCAATTGATAAGGCTCCAAATCCCTATAGTTTTTCTTGAAGTCTTTCAGCAGGTCGATGTACATGTAACGGTTGCGTGCACCCAAAGCCCACTCTTGGAAGTCCTTTTCAAAGGCTTCTTTCTTCTCTACGCCGTGAAAATGGTTGATACCTTCGGTCACACCCATCCATTTCTTCCAGCCGTTGCCCAGACCGGCATGCTTGGAGGCATATTGGATGCGCACCTTGGGATCTTGTTCCTGGTATTTGTTGTAGATGTCGAGCACCTTACCACGCAGGTCAACGGTGATGGGGTCGATGAGGTTGGCCTCTTGGTCGACGGCCACGGCAGGCAGGTATTCGTTGGTGCGGGCAGGATAGCCGAACACGAAGGCAAAGTCGCCTTCCTCAGCGCCTTTTAATGAAATATCGAGGTGTTTGGCAGGCTTGTAAGGAACGTTATCTTTATCGTAAACAGCTGGATGACCGTCCTTGTCGGCATAGACGCGGAAGATACTGAAGTCGCCCGTGTGGCGAGGCCAAACCCAGTTGTCGGTGTCGCCGCCAAACTTGCCGATGTTGCTCGGCGGGCAGCCTACGAGACGCACGTCGGTGTAGACCTCGTTGAGGAGCATATAGTATTCGTTACCCAAAAAGAAGGGCTTGATGCTGACCTTATATGGGGTTTCCTTCTCAATTTGGGCGATGAGCTTCTTCATGTTCTCATTGACTTTGGCTTCACGCTCTTCTTCCTTCATCTCGTTCGTGACCCCAAAGAGCACCTTCTCGGTCACGTCGCGCATCTCGCGGAGGAAGATGACACTAAGGCCTGGGCAGGGCAGTTCCTCGCCACGGTTCATGGCCCAGAAACCGTTGGTAAGATAGTCGTGCTCCACCGAGCTGTGTTTCTGGATGTAGTCGTAGCCGCAGTGGTGGTTGGTGAGCAGCAGGCCTTGGTCGCTGACGATCTCGCCTGTGCAGCCGCCGCCAAAGAGCACGATGGCATCTTTCAGGCTACTGTGATTGATGCTGTAGATGTCGTCAGCGGTGATTTTCATGCCCATCTCCTGCATCTCTTTCTCGTTGTATTGCAGCAACATGGGGATCCACATGCCTTCGCCGGCAAAGAGGAAGGCCGGGGAAAGGGCCAAAAGGGTCACTAGTAAATTCTTACATTTCATAATAATAGAGATTGATGGCGCAAAGATAGGGATTTCCGCTTTATTTCCTATCCCAAAAATAAAAGAAACTCACCACGCGGCAAAACAACTCACGATACCATTTTTGTTTCAGTTCGAGGTCGACGTCGCGGGTGCGACTGCGAAACACGTGGAGTTTATAGAAAAAGTTGTGCGCCCGCCACTCATGTACCTGCGACTCGATATCTCGCTGGCAAACAGCCATTTCAGGGGCAGCGGCCTCGCGCACCTGTTTCAGATACTCACGCATGGCCTGCTTGCTCTTGACGAGACAGGAATCCACGATGTGGGTACCATCGGGTGCCGTTTTTGCGTTAGAGAGATCCATGCTCAATTCGTTTTCGGACCTTTGGCCTTGATCCTTTTAGGCCTGGGTTGTTCGACAGTCCTGAAAACATGACGTTGGGTAAGCATCAAGGCGAAAGCCAAGGCCGCGCCCAACACGTCGGAGATGGTCATTGAGGCCCACACGCCCGTGAGACCCGCACCGCCTGCGTTGATGAAAATGGGCGGAATGAGGTAAATCATCGGGGCAAGGAACAACACCTGGCGTGAGAGACTGGTGACGATGGCAATCCAAGGCTTGTCGATGCTTTGGAAGAAGTTGGAGTTGGTGATGGTGAAGCCCACCAAGGGGAACATCACCATGATGAACCGCATCGCAGGGATGCCAATCTGCATAAGGTCCTCCTCCTTAGTGAAGAGGCGCAACATAGCATGGGGAATCGTCAAGGCGAGCACAGCCCCGACAAAGCCAATCAACACGTTGATCTTTAACGTCAAAGTATAAACCGACTTCAACCGGTCAGGATGACCTGCGCCATAGTTGTAGCCCGCAATAGGCTGCATGCCTTGACACAAGCCCAGGATGAGCATTACGCTAAGACTGGCGAAAGTGTTGACCAAGCCGTAGGCTCCCACAGCCAAGTCGCCGCCATAGCGGATGAGCTGGTTGTTGAGCAAGGCCACCACTGCAGAAGCCGCGAGGTTCATTGAGAAAGGACTCATACCTATCAGCAAGATGTTGCGGAAGATATAGAGTTTGGGCTTCCAGGCATGTCGACGGAATCGGATGAAGGAACTCTTTTGCAGGAAGTGCCAAACTGCGAGGATACCCGTGCCCGTCATCGAGATGGTGGTGGCCCAAGCAGCGCCAGCGATACCCCAGTCCAAGACATAGATGAACAGCGCATCCAAGAAGATGTTGAGGACCGCACCGCCAGCCATGATCCACATCGATTTCTTCGGGTAGCCTGTGGCGCGCATCAGTCCGGTGAGGTTGAATGACAGCGTGGTCATAAACATGCCAGGCAACACGATATTCATGTACTCGCGGGCGTATGCGATGGTGTCGTCAGAAGCACCGAAAGCCGTCAAGATGCGGTCCATGAAGAGATAGCCACCCGTGACGAAGAGAAAGCCGAAGAAGAAAGTGAGCAAAAGGCTGTTACCCAAGATGTCCTCAGCCCATTTGTAGTCCTTCTTACCTAGGATGATGGACATGCGTGCCGCCGAACCTGCGCCCACGAGCGAACCGAAAGCGTGGATGATGTTCATGATGGGCATGGTGATGGCCAAACCAGCGATGGCAAGCGCGCCCACATATTGTCCCAAAAAGACACGGTCGACGATGTTGTATATCGAGGCGATGATGTGGCTGACGATGCTGGGCAAAGCGTACATCCACAACAGACGGCTGATTTTCAAGGTCTCCAATTCCCGTGTTCTGTCAATCTGTGGCATCCTGTTTCGATTTAACTACGTTGAATCTCAGATTTGGCAAGCCAATCTTCGATTTGAGCGTGCAAAAGTAGCAAAAAAACACGTGCCCAATCCAAACAAATTCCGTATTTTTGCCGCTTCTATGCCTAAGGGGCAAATAACATTGTCCCACAAGACAAAAGAACGACATAATTATATGAAATTCAAGGTGTTATTCATATTGTGGACGAGCATTTTCTGCTTTGCGGTGAACAATTGTTGCGTGTCGTCGGACACCGACAAGATCGCCGAAGGGCTGAAAAAGTATGAAAAAGCCATCCCCCTGCCCTATCATGAAGGCTTGGAAAGAATGGTAAACCTCTTTGCCACCAAACAGCTCTCCGACAATTTCCTGACCTATTCCGCCATCATCGACACGGCCTTGGTGCAACGCAACATGCCGCTGGAACTGAGGTACCTGCCTTTGGCCCTCAGCGGGATGCGGCGCAACTACTGCCAAGGCGACCGTTGCGGCGTTTGGCAACTTCCCACCTTGACAGCCATGCACTATGGGCTGACTATCGACGATGAGAAAGATGAGCGTTTCGACGTGGAAGCCTCCACCCATGCCGCCTTGGATTGCTTGAACGAACTCTACCAACAATATGGCGACTGGTGGTATAGCATTTTGGCCTATACAAACAGCCCCATGGCGTTGCAGCATGCCTTGATCCGCAACGGCAAGAAGCCGACGGTCTGGGACTTCCGCGACAACGACCTCTTGCCCAACACCCAAGTTATCGGCGACTTTATCGCTAGTGTCTATTTGGGCAACGAAGACCGTCTCCACCTCGTCAAGATCGACGAACCCGCCATCAAGAGGGTTGCTCCCACCACTCCCGTCAAGAAAACCGAAAAGACTGCCGAGCAAAACAATGTTGCCGGGACTGTCGAAACAACGAAAACAACCAAAAAAACGAGCACTTCGACAAACTCGGGGACCCAGAAAACCCAGAAATACAAGGTCAAAAAAGGCGACACGCTAACCAAAATCGCTGCCAAATACCATGTCAAAGTCTCCGACTTGAAGAAATGGAACAAGCTGAAAAGCGACAAAATCCGTGAAGGCCAAACTTTAATCATCAAGAAATGAAATCCATCCGAACATTAGCTTTTATCCTGACGATAGTTCTCATTTTAGGCGCTGGCTGGCTCTTCTTCCCCGCCGAGGGCATCACCTTGGGCGACTACACGCTGCGTTTCCCGTCGTTGGCCGAAGACAGCAAGCCTGCCGAGGCCGAAGTCGACGTCGACGCAGTACTGAACAAGGTGACGAAGAGCTTTGAAATGAGCTGCTCCGACAACCTCTTGGACAGCATGCGTTTCTTCCGCCAATATCTCAAAGAGAATCCCAACCGCATCTATCTGCCCAACGACGACTACACCTATTTTGACCCGTTGTTCAGCCAATTTGAAGAAGCTCAAGAACGAGGCAAGATTTATCGCGTAATGTACTATGGCGACTCACAAATCGAGATGGACCGCATCTCGTCGGTGTTGCGCCAGAAGCTACAAGATCTCTTTGGCGGCTCAGGGCCCAACATGATTCCCGCCGTGCAACCTGTGGCCACCATCTCGGTGTCGCAATCTGCCTCGGGACTCAACCGTTATGCCGTGTATGGCGACGCCTCCAACCAACGCGCCAACCACAACCGCTATGGCGTGATGGCACAATTCTGCCAGGTCTTAGGCGGTGGTTCGGTCACTTTCAGCAAGACCTATCATTCACAAGCGTTTGATAAGGTCAAGGAGATCTCGACCGTCTCGGTGCTATTGGGCAAAAACACCCAAAACTTCACCGCCACACTACGCTGTGGCGATATCGCCACCGAGCCCAAGGTGCTACCTGCCAACGACAGCGTTTCACTCATCACTTGGATACTGCCCAAGGACATCCAGAAAGGCACCATCAGCTTCAAGGGTAACGCCGAAATCTACGCCATCCTGCTGGATGGCGACCCGGGCGTAGCCATCGATAACGTGGCCTTGCGCGGCTGCTCAGGCACCATCTTTACCCGTATGAACGAATCCGTTGCCCGACAGGCATTCAAACTCTTGGACACCAAGCTCATCATCTTGCAGTTTGGCGGCAACCGTATGCCGGGCATCACTTCCCCGAAGAGCATCACGCCTTACATGGGTGAACTCGAAAAGCAGATCCAATACATGCGCCGCGTCGCCCCGAAAGCCACCCTGCTCTTCATCGGCCCCGCCGACATGGGACGCAGCTATGGCGGCAAGATGGGTACCTGGCACGGTCTGCCCGAGCTCAACGACTCGCTCCGTGCCATGGCCTTGCGCAACAAGGTGGCTTATTGGGACATGTTCCACGTAATGGGGGGCGAAGGCTCAATGGCACAATGGGTGAAACACAAACCCGCCTTGGCCGGTCCCGACTACATCCACTTCACCTTCACCGGTGCCCAGGAGATCGGCTCCGACCTCGCCCGTTCGTTCACGACCTATTACGACTTCTACAAACTGCGCCAACACGTGCCCAGCGAAAAGGTCATCGAGTTTGTCAACCTCGACCAGAAAGAAGACTCCATCCGCACGGCAGGCCGCATCAAGCTACCAAGCTATAATCCATACGGAATTAAGAAGAAATGAAGAAACTGCTGATTGTCATAGGATTGTTGTTGGCCTCCATACCGACCTTTTCCCAAATTGGGTCGTTATTGAAGCCTGTCGACGACTTAGAGTTTGCCAACCTTGACCGCAACCGACTCATTTATCCCGGCGACAGCCTCGCAATGGAACAATTCTTCACCAAAATGGACTCGGTACTCTTCCTTGGTCAGGGCAACATCAGCATCATGCACATCGGTGGCTCGCACGTGCAAGCCGGCACGTTCACCCAGCAGTTTCGCAACGACCTGCTCAGCATCGCTCCCGACCTGATTGGCGGACAATACTTCGTCTTCCCCTTTGCTGCGGGCGGCACCAACAACCCTTCGCACTACCGCGTGAGTTATACTGGCGGTTGGGCTTACTGCCGCAACGCCGTGCGCAAAGACACCGACAAACGCATGGGACTGGCTGGTTCAGCCATCACCACCAGCGATGCCAACGCCTCGGTGAGCATCGTCAGCCGCGAACGCCGACTCACTGCCACCAGCCCAAAGTTTGAATTCAACAAGGTGACACTCATCGGTTACTCGGAGACCGAAAACGTGACTCCTGTGCTTGGTTACAAAGGCACAACCCTCAAAGGCATACACGACGACAGCCAAGACACCTACACCTTCCAATTGCCCGCCCTCACCGACTCCATCAACATTTTCTTTGAAGCCATGCCAGGTGAGTTCACCCTCACGGGCGTGTTGTTGGAAAACGGCATGCCAGGCATCAGCGTACACGGCGTGGGCGTCAACGGAGCTGCCGTGCCTTCCTACTTGCGCTGCGACGACTTCGAGCGCGACCTCAAACTCATCCGTCCCGACCTCGTCATCTTCGGCATCGGCATCAACGACGCAGCGGGACCTGATTTCGATGTCGCCTACTTCAAGAGAAACTACGATGAACTCATCAGCATCATCAAGCGCGTCAACCCAGACTGCGCCCTGCTCTTCGTGACCAACAACGACAGCTACAAGCGCGTGAAGGTGAAACGCAAGACCCGCTATAACGTCAACCCTAACGGCCTTTTCGTCGAACAAGCCTTCTTGGAGCTGGGCAAGAAGCACAACGCCGCCGTTTGGGACCAGTTTGAAGTGATGGGAGGGCTCTACTCGATGCGGAACTGGGAACATGCCGGACTGGCCCAGACTGACAAGGTCCACTTCACCAACGACGGCTACAAACTCATTGGCGACCTTCTATACAACGCCTTGATCAGCCGCTACATGGACCACGTTAAAGCCACAGCAAAACAACAATGACGACAAGCTTCACTGACATAGCATTGGATTTTCTGAGCAACCTGTTCTCGTTCGACAAGGCACACCCCCTGTTGTTCACTCAATTCTATTTTTGGGCTTTCTTTGCCTTGGTGTTTGCCGTGTTCTGCCTGGTCAAAAACAAGTGTCTACTGCGCAACACGTTTCTGTTTTTTGTCAGCCTGTTCTTCTACTTCAAGACCAGCGGACTCTTCGTCCTCATCCTGGTCTTTATCACTTTATACAACTATTTCGCAGGACGTTGGCTTAACTCTCGAAAGAAAGATGGCAGCCGCAATGCCATCTTAGGGCTCAGCGTCATCGTCAACCTGTCTATCCTCTTTTATTTCAAATACGCCTATTTCATCACCGATGTCGTCAACAACTTGACGGGGCTTGAGTTTCGTGTTTTCGACGTCTTCTCATGGGTAGGCAACCAAATTACGGGCGACAACCGCTTTAGCGTCGACGTCATCGTGCTGCCTGTGGGTATCTCGTTCTATACCTTCCAGGCCATCAGCTACATTATGGATGTTTACCGCAAGCGTATCAAGCCCGTCCGCAACATCTTCGACTTCGGCTTCTACGTCAGCTTCTTCCCACAGCTGGTGGCAGGTCCCATCGTGAGGGCCAACGAGTTCATCCCTCAGCTGCACAAGAAATACTTCCTCAGCCGCAAACAGTTTGGCATCGCCGTGTTCTGGATCATGAATGGCTTGGTGAAGAAGATCGTGCTGAGTGATTATATCGCCGTCAACTTCATCGACCGCGTCTTCGACCAACCCTTGCTGTATACAGGCTTCGAGAACCTGATGGCCCTGTTCGGCTATTCCTTACAGGTCTATGCCGACTTCTCAGGCTACACCGACATCGCCATCGGCGTGGCCATGCTGATGGGCTTCTATCTGCCTAAGAACTTCAACTCACCATACAAAGCCAAGAACCCAGGTGAGTTCTGGAAGCGCTGGCACATCTCGCTTTCGCGTTGGCTGCAGGATTATCTCTACATCCCTTTGGGTGGCAACCGCAACGCCACCTTTGGCACCTTCTGCATCATCATCATGATTGCCGCCATCGCCGTCTTCCTGTCGGGTAGCTGGTGGGTCGGACTGGGTGTAGGCGTGTTGGCGCTCATCCTCACCTTGGTGGCCATCTTCAAGCCCGATAAACGCAAGAAGATCACCACCGAGATCAACCGAATGGACACCATGCTGCTGGGCGGTCTCTGGCACGGTGCCTCATGGAACTTCATGATTTGGGGTGGACTGAACGGCATCGGCATGATTTTCTACCACTTCTGGAAAGACTGGAGCGTGTACGGACGCACCTTATTTATAATGGCAACCTGCTTCCTGCTGCGCGTGTTATGCGTCTACGTGCCGCAACCCGTGTTCAATGTGCTCTTTATATGGTGCATGATTGTGTTGGCAGGCAATGTCATCAGGATGCTCTATAACATGTTCGGCGGAAAGAAAGCCTGGCAGTGGTTACAAGACGCTTGGGCGGTCTTCCAGACCTTCACCTTCATCACCTTTACCCGACTCTTCTTCCGCAGCGGCTCCAACCTCGACCCCGCCGTAGCCAACGAAACCGCTTGGAACACTGCCAAAAACATGGTCAACCAAATGGGTAGCCATTGGGATTGGAGCAAAGTGCCCGACATCGTTTGGCACTACCGCAACGTGTTCATCCTCATCGTGATAGGTATGATCATCCACTGGTTGCCCGAGAACTTCAAACGCCGCTACCGCATTTGGTTCGCCAAGATGCCTATCCCGGTGATGGTGTTGGTTTGTGTCGTCGTGGTGTTCATCATCTACCAGTTCATCACCGCTGACTTGCAGGCGTTCATTTATTTCCAGTTCTAGTTTTGGGGTGGTACCCGTCATTGCGAGGCACGAAGCAATCTAGGGTACAAGTTCCATGTCTAGATTGCTTCGTCGTTCCTCCTCGCAATGACGCAAAGCGTGCCTGATTACTTCTGAATCAACTTCTCCAACCGATTATACCAGTCCTCCCCGAACTTCCGCACCATCGGGGCTTTGAGAAATTTCCACAGCGGTATACCTTCGTGTTCACCTTTTCGTTTGGCGGGTACGCAGACGCTCCATTCGTGGTAGAGAATATGTGTGAAGCCATCTTTCTCCACCAAACGAATGGGATAAAGATGGCATGAAATCGGTTTCCAAAAGTCGCATTTGCCTTCCAAATAGGCTTTTTCGATGGCGCAGAGCGCCGTGCCGTTCTCGTGGAAATAGACAAAAGCGCATTCCTCGCCATTCACCAAGGGCGTGACGAGTTCGCCTGTCTCGTCGTAATCGTAGACATCGTTTTCTTCAATCACTTTGATGCCTTCGGGGCGCATATACGGCTTAATGGCTTCTAAGTTATCTTCAATTTGCTCAATTTCAGAGGCTTCGAGAGGTGCGCCGGCATCGCCAGCCACACAGCACCAACCCTTGCATTTCGGCAGGCAGCAGCAGAATTGGGCATTCAGGAATTCGTCGGTGACGACGACATTGTCGAGGATAATCATGGCGCAAAGATACTGAAAACAATAATCTGATATATTATTCGTTGATATAATAACTATTGGAATACAAAAATGGAAAATGAAAACGAGAAATGCCTTAAACAAAAAAGGAACTTTTTCGTGAAGTTTTGGTGGATTTTTCCTATAGTTAATCTTGTTAGTGCTTTGTTGATAGTACCTTCTGCCAACCATAACCTTTGGGGATTGACTTCCGCATTATTTATTGTGTTTGTTGTATTATTGGTTGTTCAAGGAATCATATTCATTTATTGCCTTTGCAAAAAAGAATGGTGGCAATCTGTAGGTTCAGCGATAGGTTGTATAGTTTGTTTTATTGCATTTTATATTATTTCATTCATTTATCTAATAGTAAGTAGTTCACAACCAGACCCTTTCGGCAAAGAACATCCCATACCCGAAGGAATGGAATACGAGATTCCTCTAAATGAAAATGCTCCTGTTGAGGTAATCGTTGATGGTTTTTCAGAAAAAGAGTGTTTACAAGTTTGGAACGATTTTCAAGGAGGTTTGTATCAATACAGTTTTTACTACCCAGAATTACCTGATGGCGATGTGTTTCTGCGGTGTTTTGAGGTAACGGAAAACATTGAATTGTCTACATCGAGATTGCGAAAAGCATCTACTGTAAAAGTGATTGACCATACGGAATTTGGTATGATTGCAGACAAACAGAATTTCACAATATACGAAGGCGATTGGGGAGATTACTATGTGGCTCGTATCGAAGTATGGTATAAAAATGCGAGAACTGGAAAAGAAACCAAACTGTTGGAAAAGATTTATCGTGTTGAAGGTTGGATGAGATAAGAAAATGAGTAATTTTGCAGCGAATTTGAATCTAGATTGCTTCGTTCCTCGCAATGACGCGAAGCGGCAGAAATCTTTGAATTTTTAAATCTTTAAATCTTTAAATCATAAAGTATGGCTTTTAACCTCAGAAACAGAAACTTCCTGAAGTTGTTGGACTTCACTCCGGAAGAGATTAAGTTCTTACTGAAACTTGCTGCCGACCTCAAGGCCGCCAAGTATGCAGGCACCGAACAACCCAAACTGACGGGCAAGAATATTGCCCTGATTTTCGAAAAGACCTCGACCCGCACTCGCTGCGCCTTCGAGGTTGGCGCCAAGGACCAAGGTGCCCACGTCACCTATCTCGGCCCTACTGGCTCACAGATCGGCATCAAGGAATCGATGGCTGACACCGCACGCGTGTTGGGTCGTATGTTCGACGGCATCGAGTACCGTGGCTTCGACCAGGCCACTGTCGAGGAACTGGCCAAATATGCCGGTGTTCCCATATGGAACGGTCTTACCGCCGAAGCTCACCCCACTCAGATTCTGGCCGACTTCCTCACCATTCAGGAGCATACCGATAAGCCCCTCAACCAGGTGAAGTTCGCTTATATCGGCGATGCCCGTTATAATATGGGCAACAGCCTGATGGTCGGTGGTGTGAAGATGGGTATGGACATCCGCATTATCGCCCCCAAGAAACTGCAGCC
>ONKA01000023.1:0-11187 GCA_900318265.1 uncultured Bacteroidales bacterium
CATGTTCAGGTCGGGACCGACCACGATAACGGAACGGCCAGAGTAGTCGACACGTTTACCGAGCAGGTTCTGACGGAAACGACCTTGCTTACCTTTCAGGCTGTCGCTCAACGACTTCAGCGGACGGTTCGAGTCGGTCTTCACCGCGCTCGACTTGCGCGAATTGTCGAACAACGAGTCGACGGCCTCTTGCAGCATACGTTTCTCATTACGCATAATGACGTCAGGTGCGTTGATCTCGATCAAACGCTTCAGACGGTTATTACGAATGATGACACGACGGTAGAGGTCGTTCAAATCGGAAGTGGCAAAGCGGCCGCCATCCAACGGGACGAGGGGACGCAGCTCCGGAGGAATCACCGGCACCACTTTCACAATCATCCACTCAGGACGGTTCTCGATGTGCGTGTTGGCCTCGCGGAAAGCCTCAAACACTTGCAGGCGCTTCAGCAGTTCCTGCTTCTTCTGTTGGGCCTTCACCTCGTTGGCTTCGGCACGCAGACGGTTGGCTTCCTCATCGATATTCAGACGGGCCAGCAGGTCATAAATGGCCTCAGCACCCATCTTGGCGATGAACTTGTTCGGGTCGTCTTCAGGCAGATACTGGTTCTCGATCGGAATCATCTCCATGAGGTCGAGATACTCTTCCTCGGTGAGGAATTCCAACTTCGTGACCTTACGGCCTTCGTTGTCGTTCGGAATCTCCTTGCCTTCCAAGATACCGCCTTGGATCACCACATAACGTTCGTAATAGATGATGGAGTCGAGCTTCTTGGTAGGAATACCAAGCAGAGCACCAATCTTGTTGGGCAGCGAACGGAAATACCAGATGTGGGCGACGGGCACCACCAATGAGATGTGACCCATACGCTCACGTCTGACCTTCTTCTCCGTCACCTCCACACCGCAATGGTCGCAGATGATGTTCTTGTAACGGATTCTCTTATACTTACCGCAGTGGCATTCCCAGTCCTTCACGGGACCGAAGATGCGCTCGCAGAACAGACCATCGCGTTCGGGTTTATAAGTACGGTAGTTGATGGTTTCCGGTTTCAACACCTCTCCGTGTGAACGGGCAAGGATCGATTCCGGCGAAGCCAAACTCACCGTTATGCTAGCGAAGTTGCTATTGACTATATTGTTAGTTGCCATATTTCTGTTTGTTTTATCCTAGCATTATTAAACTCAATTCAAGACTTTAAGACTTTGCCTTCCTTATCCTTGAAAGTGATCTCCAAGCCCAATCCACGGAGTTCGTGGATCAAGACGTTGAAGGATTCAGGGATACCCGGGACAGGCATGTTGTCTCCCTTAACGATGGATTCGTAAGCCTTGGCACGGCCGTTCACGTCGTCCGACTTCACGGTCAAGATCTCCTGAAGCACATTGCTGGCTCCGAAGGCCTCCAAGGCCCAGACTTCCATTTCACCGAAACGCTGGCCACCAAACTGAGCCTTACCGCCCAGAGGCTGCTGCGTAATCAGCGAGTATGGTCCGATAGAACGGGCATGCATCTTGTCGTCAACCATGTGGTGCAACTTCAGCATGTAGATGTAACCCACGGTTGCAGGCTGGTCGAAAGGCTCACCCGTCTCGCCGTCGTAAAGCTGCATACGGCCATTGTCGGGCAGACCTGCCTTGCGCATGTAACCATTGATCTCTTCCAAGGTAGCACCGTCGAAGATAGGCGTGGCAAACTTCAGTCCGAGTTCGTGACCTGCCCAACCGAGCACGGTCTCGTAGATCTGACCGAGGTTCATACGCGAAGGCACGCCCAGCGGGTTCAACACGATATCGACCGGAGTACCGTCGGCCAAGAACGGCATGTCCTCGGCACGGACGATCTTCGAAACGATACCCTTGTTACCGTGACGACCGGCCATCTTGTCACCAATCATCAGCTTGCGCTTCTTAGCAACATAGACCTTGGCCATCTGGACGATGCCATTCGGCAACTCGTCGCCAACGCTGGCCACGTACTTCTCACGGTTGAACTTACCTTCGATCTCCTTGTGCTTCACTGTGTAGTTGTCAATGATGGCACCGATCATCTTATTGATCTTCTCGTCCGACGTCCACTTGTTCGGGTTGACCGACAGGTAGTCGATGTCGTAGAGAGCCTTGGCCGTGAACTTGGCCTTCTTGGGGATCAGGGTCTCCTTGAAGTTGTTCTGCACGCCAGTAGAAGTGCGGCCATTCAGCAACGTCATCAGTTTCTCCACCAAAACGTCCTTCAGGGCTGCCAGCTCCTTGTTGCAAGCGGCATCGATGCGAGCGATGTCCTCCTTGTCCTTGGCGCGGGCCTTGCGGTCCTTTTGCAGACGCGAGAAGAGGCGCTTACCGATGACCACGCCCTTCATCGAAGGACCAGCCTTCAATGAGGCGTTCTTCACGTCGCCGGCCTTGTCGCCAAAGATGGCGCGAAGCAGCTTCTCTTCAGGAGTGGGATCCGATTCGCCCTTAGGCGTGATCTTACCAACAAGGATGTCACCTTCCTTAACCTCGGCACCCACGCGGATGATACCGTGCTCGTCCAAGTCCTTGGTGGCATCGGTACTCACGTTCGGGATGTCGTTGGTCAACTCTTCCAAACCACGTTTCGTGTCGCGCACCTCAAGGGTGAACTCCTCAATGTGGATAGAGGTGAACAGGTCTTCCTTCACGATGCGTTCCGAGATGACGATGGCGTCCTCGTAGTTGTAACCCTTCCAAGGCATGAAGGCCACTTTCAGGTTACGGCCGAGAGCCAGGTCTCCGTTCTGCGTGGCGTAGCCTTCCGTCAGGATCTGACCGAAGGTCACGTGATCGCCACGACGCACGATAGGTTTGATGTTGATGCTCGTGTTCTGGTTGGTACGGGCGTATTTCGTGAGATAATAGGTCTTCACATCGTCGTCGAAGCTGACCAGACGTTGTTCATCCGTACGATCATACTTGATTGTGATCTTCTTGGAGTCAACGAAGATGACCTCGCCTTCGCCTTCGGCAGTGATAAGAACGCGTGAATCCTTGGCAACAGAGCGTTCAATACCAGTGCCCACGATAGGACTTTCGGGATTCATCAAAGGTACAGCCTGACGCATCATGTTCGAACCCATCAAAGCACGGTTAGCGTCGTCGTGCTCCAGGAACGGGATCAAAGAAGCGGCGATGGAGGCAATCTGGTTGGGACCAACGTCCATCAGATTGATCTCCTCGGGCGAAACGATAGGATAGTCGGCGATATAACGAGCCTTGATATCCTTATCGGTAAATCTACCTTCATCATCAACGGGAGTGGTAGCCTGGGCGATGATCTTGTCTTCCTCAAGCTCGGCAGTCAGGTAGATGGGTTCGTTCTTAAAGTCGACCACACCGTCCTTCACCTCGCGGTAAGGCGTTTCAATGAAGCCCAAGTTATTGATCTTAGCAAACACGCAGAGCGACGAAATCAGACCGATGTTAGGACCTTCAGGGGTCTCAATGGTGCAGAGACGGCCATAGTGCGTGTAGTGCACGTCACGGACTTCGAAACCGGCACGGTCGCGCGACAGACCACCAGGACCCAGAGCGGAGATACGACGCTTATGCGTGATCTCAGAAAGCGGGTTGGTCTGGTCCATGAATTGCGACAGCTGGTTGGTGCCGAAGAACGAGTTGATGACCGACGACAGCGTCTTGGCGTTGATCAGGTCGATAGGCGTAAACACCTCGTTGTCGCGCACGTTCATACGCTCACGGATGGTGCGGGCCATACGAGCCAAGCCGACACCGAACTGGGCTTGCAGTTGCTCGCCCACGGTGCGGATACGACGGTTGCTCAAGTGGTCGATATCGTCGATTTCAGCCTTGCTGCTCAGCAGTTCGACCAAGTATTTGATGATGGCGATGATATCTTCCTTCGTCAGGACTTTGACGTCATCGGGGATGTCGAGATTGAGCTTACGGTTGATGCGGTAGCGACCGACCAAGCCCAAATCATATCTCTTGTCGGAGAAGAACAGCTTGTCGATGATGCCACGGGCCGTTTCCTCATCGGGCGGCTCGGCGTTACGCAATTGGCGGTAGATATATTCGACAGCCTCTTTCTCGGAGTTACATGTATCTTTTTCTAAGGTCTTAAAAATGACTGAATAGTCAGAGATCCTATCATTCTCGTCACGTTCGGCCTCGCTGTGGAGCAGGATGGTCTTCACACCGCTGTCCACAATCTTCTGGATGTGCTCTTCCTCGAGAACCACGTCACGGTCGATGATGACCTCATTACGCTCGATGGAGACACATTCGCCCGTATCTTCATTGACGAAGTCTTCAAAATACGTGTGCAGCACACGGGCAGCCAGTTTACGGCCCAGGACGCGCTTCAAGCCAGCCTTCGAGACCTTCACTTCCTCGGCGAGGTTGAAGATGTCAAGGATGTCCTTATCGGTTTCATAGCCGATGGCGCGGAGCAAGGTGGTGATAGGTAACTTTTTCTTACGGTCGATGTAGGCATACATGACGTTGTTGATGTCGGTCGAGAACTCCATCCAAGAACCCTTGAACGGGATGATACGGGCCGAATACAGCATCGTGCCATTGGCATGTTGGCTTTGACCGAAGAACACACCTGGTGAACGGTGCAATTGCGAGACCACAACGCGTTCGGCTCCGTTGATGACGAAAGTGCCACGAGGCGTCATATACGGAATCATGCCGAGATACACGTCTTGCACGACGGTCTCAAAGTCTTCGTGTTCCTCGTCGTTACAGGAAAGCCTAAGCTTAGCCTTGAGGGGAACGCTATAGGTGAGTCCACGTTCGATGCACTCCTCAATGCTGTAGCGGGGAGCGTCGATGTAGTAGTCAAGAAATTCGAGAGTAAAGTTGCCTCTTGCGTCTGAGATGGGGAAGTTTTCGGCGAAAACCTTGTAGAGGCCTTCGTTCTTTCTGTTGTCAGGATTGGTTTCCAGCTGGAAGAAATCCTGGAACGACTGAAGTTGAATATCCAGAAAATCAGGATATTCGAAAGACTTCTTGATAGACGCGAAGCTTATTCTTTCAGTTGATTTTGTTGCCAAGGTGATATTGTTTTTAAGTGATGTAATGGGAAAGACGAACGAACGAAGAGAGGAAATTTCGCATAAAGCGAAAAATCGGCACAAACCTCAGCCCCTATTCGGGACTGAGGTTGAATGCCGTTATGAACGGGAATTGAATCCTTATTTCACTTCCACTTCTGCACCGGCCTCTTCGAGTTGAGCCTTCAGTGCATTAGCTTCGTCTTTGCTCACGCCTTCCTTCAGCGGTTTGGGAGCTGCGTCAACCAGTTCCTTGGCTTCCTTCAGGCCGAGGCTGGTGAGTTCCTTCACCAACTTCACGACTGCCAGCTTCTGAGCACCAGCGCTCTTCAGGATGACGTCGAAAGAAGTCTTTTCTTCAGCAGCGGCAGCGGCGCCACCAGCAGCAGGAGCAGCAACAGCAACAGCGGCGGCTGCGGGTTCAATACCGTATTCTTCCTTCAGGATGTTAGCGAGTTCGTTCACTTCCTTCACGGTAAGATTGACTAATTGTTCAGCAAAAGCTTTAAGATCTGCCATTTTTAATTCTATTTTAAATTGTTAATACTTGCTTTTAATGGTTTGAATGATACACATTCGATATATTATTCTGGTCTTTCGGACAGGGTTTCGAGAATACCGCTCAGCTTGTGTCCACCTGACTGCAGGCCGCTGATGACGTTCTTCATCGGCGATTGCAGCAAGGCAATGATGTCGGCGATGAGGTCGTTCTTCGACTTGATGCTGCAGAGAGCGTCGAGCATGTCGTCGCCAATGTAGCAGCACTCCTCGATGAATGCGCCCTTCAGGATAGGACGGTCACTGGTCTTACGGAAATTCTTGATCAGCTTGGCGGGAGCGTTGCCGGTCTCGCAAAGCATCAATGCAGTTGATCCTTTCAGAACGTCGTACAGACCTTCATAGTCCTTCTCCATTTGCTGCATAGCCTTATGGAGCAGAGCGTTCTTCACAACGATCATTTTCACACCACTGTTAAAGCACTGCCTTCTGAGCTGGCTGGTCTTCTCGGCGTTGAGGTCGGAGACGTCGGTCAGGTAGAAGTTGGGGCAGGCCTTCAGTTCACTGAGTATGGAGTCGATGAGGACTTGTTTATCTTCTTTTCTCATTTCAACAAATTCCTTTCAATTTAGTTTGACACTGATTTGACATCGATCTGCACACCCGGGCTCATCGTGCTAGAGATATAGATGCTCTTCACATACGTACCTTTAGCAGCGGCTGGTTTCAACTTGATAACGGTTTGGATCAGCTCCTTGGCGTTATCAAAAATCTGTTCCGGAGAGAAGCTCACTTTGGCGACTCCAGCAGCAATGATACCGTATTTGTCGACCTTGAAGTCGATCTTACCGGCTTTCACTTCTTGATCAAGCCGCGAGGACCGAGGATACGGCCCAGAGCACCCACTTTAGGCATGATGTTAGGAGTGGTGATCACAACGTCAATATCGGTCCAACCGTCCTTGATCTTTTGGATGTATTCATCCAGACCAACGTAATCAGCACCAGCGTCTAAAGCTTCTTGTGCCTTGTCCGGGTTGCAGAGCACCAGGACGCGGACGACCTTACCAGTGCCGTGGGGCAGCGTCACCGAACCGCGGACCATTTGATTGGCCTTGCGGGGGTCGACACCCAAACGGATGTTCAAGTCAACCGAAGCATCGAACTTGCTGTAAGTGATCTGTTTTACGATATTAACTGCTTCATTCAAGGAGTAACTCTTGCTTTTGTCGAACTTAGCTAAAGCTTCTTTCCTTTGTTTGGATACTTTTGACATTTAACTAACTTTTTTGTTGTTCTACAAATGCACGAAAGATCTTAGTCTTTCTTTAAAGGTGATTCGCCGGTTATCTTCACGCCCATGCTGCGTGCCGTTCCGGCCACCATTGACATGGCGGACTCGACGGTGAAGCAATTCATGTCCTTCATCTTGTTGGTGGCGATTTCACGCACTTGGTCCCAAGTCAACGAACCGACTTTCGAACGGTTGGGTTCCTTGGAGCCGCCTTTGATCTTCGCAGCCTCAATGATGGAGACAGCCACGGGAGAAGCCTTCACGATGAAATCGAAAGACTTGTCCTTATACACAGTGATGATGACGGGCAAAACCTTGCCAGCCTGATCCTGCGTACGGGCGTTGAACTGCTTGCAGAATTCCATGATGTTCACACCCTTCGAACCCAAAGCGGGACCAACGGGCGGGGCGGGATTCGCAGCTCCTCCTTTGATTTGCAATTTAATTAATCCGCTTACTTCTTTTGCCATTTCTTTAATCCTTAATTAAGTGTAATTAGGCAACAATTTAAATTCGCACAAACCGGCTTAGCTTTCCAACTTCACCTGGAAGAAACTCAGTTCCAATGGGGTCTTACGACCAAAAATCTTAACAGCCACCTTCAGCTTCTTCTTCTCCTCGTTCACCTCTTCGATGACACCTTGGAAAGTGCTGAAAGGACCGTCGTTGACAATGACCGACTGGCCCACCATGAACGTGACATCGCTGCCAGCGCCCATGCCTTGGAGCTCGTCGACCTTGCCCAAGATACGCTTCACCTCTTGCGGGCGCAGCGGGTCGGGCTCACCATTCGTGCCCAGGAAGCCTAGCACGTTAGGAACATTCTTGATGACATGAACCACCTCGCCAACCAGAACAGCCTCAACAAGCACATAGCCCGGCAGGTAGTTGCGCTCTTTGCACACCTTCTTGCCGTTCTTCACCTCGAAGTACTTCTCGGTCGGAATCAAGATAGTGGGGATAAGGTCCTGCAGATTCAACCTCTTGATTTCGGACTCAAGGTATTCCTTAACCTTTTTTTCCTTACCAGAGATGGCTTTCACCACATACCACTTCCTCTCGTTCGTGTCGCTCATCTTCCAATCAAATTAAATAGTTAGCCGATAAATGCTCATCAAGATTCAATCCATCTATCAGAACAGTCCGTAAAACGCTTCTAACAGATTTTTGAATGAAATGTCCATCAAGAACACCACCAGGGCGATGATCAGGGAAGCAATGGACACAACCAACACGCTACTTCTCAGCTCTTGCCAAGTCGGCCAAGTGACCTTCTCTTTGAGCTCAGTGTAGCACTCCTTAATGTAGTTTACAATTTTCATCTTCTATTGAACCTTAATAAAAAGCACGGGCGGAAAGGCTCGAACTCTCGACACTCGGTTTTGGAGACCGATGCTCAGTTTTGATGTTGAATTAATCGTCGATGATCTCAATCACCTGACCGGAACCAACGGTACGACCACCTTCACGGATAGCGAAGCGGAGACCCTTGTCCATGGCGATGTCGGCAATCAACTTAACGTCGATGGTGACGTGGTCGCCAGGCATGACCATTTCCATGCCTTCAGGAAGAGTGATTTCACCAGTAACGTCGGTGGTTCTGAAGTAGAACTGAGGACGATACTTGTTACGGAACGGGGTGTGACGGCCACCTTCTTCTTTGCTCAGGACGTAGACCTGACCCTTGAAGTGGTGGTAAGGCTTCACCGAACCGGGCTTGGCAATAACCATACCACGGCGGATTTCGTCCTTGTCGATACCGCGGAGCAACAGACCAGCGTTATCGCCAGCTTCACCTTCGTCCAAAATCTTGCGGAACATTTCCACACCGGTAACGACTGACTTCAGCTTCTCAGCACCCATACCGAGGATATCGACGGGGTCACCAACGTGGATGACGCCAGTCTCGATACGACCGGTAGCAACGGTACCACGGCCAGTGATGGAGAACACGTCCTCGATAGGCATCAGGAACGGTTTGTCAACGGCACGAGCGGGTTCGGGAATCCAAGTGTCGCAAGCTTCCATCAGCTCGTCGATGGCAGGAGTCCATTTCGGGTCATCGTTCAGAGCACCCAGAGCAGAGCCACGGATGATAGGCGTATTGTCGGCGTCGAATTCGTACTTGCCAAGGAGGTCGCGGATTTCCATCTCGACCAATTCGAGCAACTCTTCATCGTCAACAAGGTCGCACTTGTTCAGGAACACCACGAGGCGCGGCACACCAACCTGACGGGCGAGCAGGATGTGCTCACGGGTTTGAGGCATGGGACCGTCGGTGGCGGCGACAACGATGATAGCACCGTCCATCTGAGCAGCACCGGTAACCATGTTCTTCACATAGTCAGCGTGGCCGGGGCAGTCGACGTGAGCGTAGTGACGCTTCTCAGTCTGATACTCGACGTGAGCGGTGTTGATGGTGATACCTCTCTCCTTCTCTTCCGGAGCGGAGTCGATGGAGTCGAAGCTCTTCACTTCTGACAGACCCTTCTTGGCCAGGTGCAGGGTGATAGCAGCGGTCAAAGTGGTCTTGCCGTGGTCAACGTGGCCAATCGTACCAATGTTGACGTGCGGTTTAGTTCTTTCGAATTTTTCTTTTGCCATTTTGTTTTCTATTTAAGGTTATGAACTCTTATCCACAAAAAATCGAGCCGATGGGGAGAATTGAACTCCCGACCCCTTCCTTACCAAGGAAGTGCTCTACCGCTGAGCTACATCGGCTTGTTTGTTCATCTGAGCGGAAGACGGGGCTCGAACCCGCCACCTAAAGCTTGGAAGGCTTTCGCTCTGCCAAATGAGCTACTTCCGCTTGTCCGCTTGACTGTGGGGGAGGGTGGACTCGAACCACCGAACGGATACCCGGACAGATTTACAGTCTGTTGCAATTGCCACTATGCGACTCCCCCAGTGTTAACTGAGCCGGTAGACGGACTCGAACCGCCGACAGGCTGATTACAAATCAGCTACTCTACCAACTGAGTTATACCGGCATGATGTGAAAGAACTGTCGGCTTCTTTTCGCCGTCCTTTTCTCTCGGAAAAGGTGTGCAAAAATAGAAACTTTTCTCCAATTGACAATGCATTTTCTGCTTTTTTTCGAAAAAATTTTCTTTTGCATGCTATATAATATTGATAATCAATATAATAAATAAACACGTTTTTTGCAAAAAAAGAAGCCCGCCTCTCGTTTTTGGGCAGGCTTCATGTGCTAAATGCGGGTTTTTTCGGGTCCCCGAAAGGGTTTACTTGATGGTTTTGCCCTTGTATTTCTCCAATTGTTTCTTCAATGCATCAATCGAGGTGTCGATGGATTCCTCAAACGTCTTGCTCTGCTTGCTGGCAAAAAGGTCGTCACCACGAAGCACCAAACGGACATCGGCGATCTTGTTCTCGGGCGTGTCCGTGTTGTCGAGCTTCAGCGAAACCTCGGCGTTGATCACCTCGCTGTACTTTGAGCAAAGCTTTTCCACTTTCTGCGTGATGAAGTCTTCAAGTTTTTGATCAGCCTTGAAGTGAACTGAATTGATCATAACTTTCATAATAAACTCCTTTCTTTTAATCACCCTTTCGGGTGGGCTTGTTTATGAATTTTCTTGAGTTGTTCTATGGTATTGTGGGCATAGATCTGGGTCGTGGCCAGGTCTTCGTGCCCAAGAAGTTTCTGGATGGCCACCAGGCTCGCGCCCTCATCCAAGAGATGTGTGGCGAAAGTATGGCGCAGCACGTGCGGGCTCTTCTGCTTCAGGGTAGTGACGCCTTCGAGCATGTGATGCACCTTATTATATACATACGATGGCGACATCTCCTCCCCTTTGTCGTTCAGGAGCAGCCGGTCGGCCTTCACCGTAAAGGTGGCGTCGCGCAAAGTCTTGTATTGGTCTATCAACACTATCATCTCTCTTGATAACGGAACAATACGGTCTTTATTGCGTTTGCCATGGATTTTCACCTGCATGCCCATCTTGTCGACATCGCCGTCGGTCAGTCCACGCAACTCGGCCTGACGCATCCCCGTCTGATACAGCATTTCAAAGAGCAAATGGTCACGCACGGTCGCGAAATCGGCCTCGTCGCCAAACGACACCTTATTAATATCCGTCTCAGTAACGAACTTGACCAGTGACTTCGGCTGTTTCAAAGCCTTGACGCCAGTCATGGGCGACTTCTCCATTAAGTTTTCGCGCAGGCAGTATTTATAAAAGGTGCGAAGCGTGGACATCTTGCGGTTGATGCTCCGATTCTCAAGCCCCTCGCTCTTAAGGTGAACAATGAAAGACTTCACCTGCGTCGTCTTCACCTGGGTCAGGTCTTCGATATCGTATTCAGTTCTCATGAACTCGGCAAACTGGAGTATGTC